>DATGZA010000074.1:0-1590 GCA_035297365.1 Nitrososphaeraceae archaeon | reverse complement strand
GCAGTTTTCTATGATATGGAGGATCTGAGTTTAAAAGGTTTGGACGATTAAGGTTTTCTTGATATTCTTCAGGTACTTGAAATAGTCCAGATTTAGATGAAAAATTTATATTATTTCTTAAAATTTTTTCTATATCACTATACCGGTAAAATCCCCATTGCCCTTTTTCTTCGTCGAAAGCAACAGGACTATTTTTTCTCATTAAGGAATAAAATTCGAAAGGTGAAAATCTTTGTTCTGCTGGAGGATATATATTCACATCTTCTACCTAAATAATAAGAAATTTATATGTATTCTTACTCGACAGCTAGAAAAATCTTGGTGAATTATGAAGATATTTTTGAATGGAACTTTAAATCAATTACTCTACAAAAGATCTTTTAATTAATAAATAAGCTTATGGCTATAAAATGGAAACAACATATCCATAAAATGCAATAAAATTTCATTACAAACATTTAGTAATTGACAAATTTCTGATTTCATTAATGTAGTGCTATCCTCTGTTAATTTAAGCAGTAATCTTGATTAGGATAATTAACAACAAAGTGATAATACTTATGACATGATAGCAAATTTTTCCAAAGTAGACACGAATTTGTTACATTGATAAGATGAGATAAGAGGAGTTTCTGCTCTTCCTCTTATATTGATTACATTGATTATTATACCACTTTTTTAAACTTCTCATTATATGTATAACTTTTTTTGTAACTCATATTATAACAAAAAAAGTTAGTTTCAAATTATGATTTAAAATCAATTATCGATAGATACTTAACTATTTAGTAAAGAAAGCAAGAAATGTTAAAGAAAATGACATGGTCCATTATTAGAAAAGATTTTTTCAAAAGGTGATCCTGCCTTTGAGGAATCCATTAATAAAGAATTAGCTAATAATAATGAAAGAGCGGTTCAAGATTAATCTGATCCGATATGCCATCTTTCTCTTCGGATTTCGCCTCTCCATTTCCAAAACATATGTTGTTTATTAGTAACATGTCAATAAAATAATATAATGTCTGTTTTATGATGTAAACATCTTAAATCAATTTAAGAACACGTAAAACCAAAGAATATACCAAAAATAAATTAACAATACATAGTTGACTATATATGATAAAGTTATTAGGAAATATTATTGTTCATTCTATAGAATAAGTAGTAAATAAAGTAACCGGACAAATAGTATTAGGCTATGCAGTTTTTTACTAAATGATAAGAATGAATATCATAACTGAAATTTTTGTAATATTATAAATAGTAAAATATCCTTCATTTCATTTCATTTCATTCAATTACATTTTAAAAGAAATACCATTTTATTATTAAATAAATATTATAGTATTTTTATGAATCATTCGGTTATCAAGCCAAAATAAGTAGATATTGAACAGAGTGAATACTTAAATAAAAGAATTCAACAGATGGAAAAGATGAAAATCGAACATGTTCCATATTTTTCAGCAATTATGATTCTAGTAATAACAATAAGTCTTCATTTCTCTTTAAATAACATTAATCCATTAGCATATAGCATGGATACCAATAACTATCCTACTGTAGAAAATAATACTAAATTATTTTTAG
>DATGZA010000073.1:0-20914 GCA_035297365.1 Nitrososphaeraceae archaeon | reverse complement strand
GGTTGCGAACCCAATCTTGGACATTTAACAATAGCAGAAATTGAAAGGTTGAAAAATACCACCATTTTGACACAAAATATAGATGGATTGCATAGAAGAGCTGGCAGCAAAAATATTGTTGAACTTCATGGAAATATAATGAGAATAAAATGTACTGGCTGCAATTTTAAAGGTGAATTTCAACAGCAAGATATAAAAAATATTCAAGATTTGCCACCAATTTGTAAATCATGTAAAAATATTTTAAGACCTGAAATTGTCTTCTTTGGAGAGCCATTAGATCAACAAGCATGGAAAATAGCAGAGGAATCTTCAGGGAATTGTAGTGTAATGTTTATCGTGGGAACTTCATTGAACGTTGGTCCTGTGAATACATTACCTCTTAATGCTAAAAGAAATGGTGCAACTCTTATTGAAATGAATCCAGAACCTACTATTTTTAATAATTTAATGGATTTTTCCTTCAGGGGAAAGGCAACTGAAACTCTGCCTAAGATTTTGGAAATGATAAGAAATCTATGATGTATATAAGCTCTGTAATATGTATTATGCAAAATTTAGTATTGTTAAGATCTTTGCTCATGAGCTTTGAATTGAATATTTATTTATTAAACAACCTTTATTTTTAATTTATGACTGGTCATTTAGTGGATGAATTTAGCTTTTCAGACAATAAAAAAATCGCTATAGTACAGGGAGATATAACTGAAAGAAAAGTTGACGTAATTGTCAATGCTGCAAATTCTTTTTTAAAACATGGTAGTGGTATAGCTGGTTCAATAGTAAGAAAAGGTGGAAAAATAATCCAGATGGAAAGTGACAAGATAGGATTTGTTCCAGTAGGAAATTCAGTTATTACCTCCTCTGGGAACCTACCCTGTTCTGCAATAATTCATACTGTAGGACCTAGAATGGGAGAAGGCGACGAAGATAGTAAATTATCTCAATCTATTTTCAATACCCTGCAACTAGCAACTAAGAAAGAATTCAAAACTATTTCCATTCCTGCGATCAGCTCTGGTATTTTTGGTTTTCCTAAACTTAGATGTGCAGAAATTCTTTTAAATGAAACTGAAAAATTTTTGTTAAACAATAAAACTTCTCTAGATACTGTAGAATTTTGCATTCTTGATAATGAAACGTTAGGTCACTTTAAAAGTACGCTGTCAAAAATAAAGAGTAGATGGTCATTAATTAAAAAATAACCTCACTATTAGAATTTAAATTTTGTCTTACAAAATGACAAGTTATATAGTTATTCATTATCGTTCATAAGATAAATCGAATGTCTCCATTGGAATTTTTCTTTTATGTTATTATTGTTTCTACGTCTGGAGTCTTCTCTCCCGGACCTTTATTTTTTGTGAATCTATTTTATGGTAGTAAATACGGTTCATTGATGGGGTTAAAAATTGCCATCGGACATACACTAGTAGAATTTCCATTACTAGTATTGTTATTCTACGGAGTAAACACATTTTCTGCCGTCTCTATATCTGATTCTGATATTTTGAAAATAATAGGAATAGTTGGGGGTATCTTCATGATATTTTTCTCGTTCATGCAGATTTATCCTATAATAAAAAATAAATCCATGGAAACAAATAATCAATATTCTAAATATCTAATCAAAAACGCTGTATCGGTTGGAATGATTTTCACAGGTCTCAATCCATTTTTCCTTGTTTGGTGGTCTACTATCGGGTTGAAACTTATTTCTGACTCATTAAATAATTTTGGTTATCTACATGGTCTAATCTTGCTTTTCTTTTCACATATATGGATGGATTATTTCTGGTTATGGATTACATCTTTTATGTCTTCGAAGGGGAGATCAATAGTTAAAGAACAAGTTTACAGAATTGTTCTCTTATTTTTTAATACTATTATAGGAATATTTGGGTTAAATTTGTTGATAACTGCATTTTTATAATTTATGGATTTGGATGAAGATGAAAAATTTTCAGAAAAATGTTTTTGAAAAGATTTTTATGATAATTTGCCAGATATATTATAAAATGTTTCAATTAGGTAGATTATTTTTCGTAAATAAAATACATTCAGTTACAGTTGGTTCACAAGGCAAGAAGGAAAACAATAATGATATATTTGCCCAGATTGTGGGTTATCCTGACATTAAGTACCTTTTAGAACTTGCGTTATTATCAGAGTATTCTACATCAATATTATTATCTGGAAAACCAGGAATAGGAAAATCCTTATTTCTTAAATGTATAGAGAATAGTTATCATAAACATTCTATTTATTTGGATTGTAGTTTGATGACAAAGGCAGGATTGCGAGATCTTTTATTTGAAAATAGAAATAGACTGAAGATATTATTGTTAGATGAAATATCTAGGCTAAAAAAGATTGATCAGGAGATATTGCTAAACTTGTTGCAAGATGGTAGGATAATTGATACTAGGTCAGGGAATCACAGGGAACTAAAATTTAGTTTTCTAAAAGTATTTGCTACCTGCAACGAGCTTTCAAAATTGATAGAGCCATTGCGAGATAGATTTGATAGATATGACTTGCCACAATATACATTTGAGGATTTTAACAGTATTTGTAATAGAGTGGTAAAGGTAAAAGATCATGATTTGAAACAGAAAATTGTTAGTACAGTTTGGGATGAATTGGGATCTAGGAATGTCCGAGATGTGATAAACGCATCAAGATATATTAATACTTATGATGATCTAGAAAAGTACGTAAAAATAAAGAAAAAATATTCAATCAGATCAGGTGGTAATACATTATAAATCCAAATTTGACATGTGTAAAAAGAAAATATAAATAATGCCCAAATTTGGGTAGCAATCTATTTTATATTACTGTTAAGTGGAAACACAATTGTGTGATGTTGATAGAAATATCTTGTATGATCAATCAATCCTCAAAAAAGAATTCAAAGGAACTGTAATGTAATTAAATTCACTCGGATGAATTATCTTTGCCAAGATCTCAACTCCGGAAAAAGTTCTTGGTCCTGGTTTACTAAAATACGATCCTGCATCTACAGCATATACCTCTCCGTTCTTTACCGCCGTCAAAGAATTCCATCCGACGTCTTTCTTTATTGTTCTATTGTATTCCATTAAAGTTCTATCTAAATCAAATCCACATGGCATGAGAATAATTTTATCTGGACCAAAATCTTTTATCTTCTCTATTGTAGTACGTCTTGATTGTTCTTCCGTTTTACTTAGACCATTTATTCCTCCAGCTATTTCTACCATCTCTGGGACCCAATGACCTGCAGTAAAAAAAGGATCAATCCACTCTAAACAAACCACTCTCTGTAAATTTACCTTGGTTTTAATTTTAGTTATTTTTTGTATTGAATTAATCCTTTTTGTAAGAGATTCTATCAATTGGTGACCGTACTTGACTTTATCTACTTTTTTAGCTATTTCTTCAATATTAGTCAAAATATCTTTTAGGTTATGAGGGTCCAGGATAAGTATGTCTGGATTATATCCCAATATTGAGACAGCACGTTTGATCTCTTTTGTGAATGGAGAACATACTTCACATATTCCCTGTGCTACTATTAGGTCCGGTTTTAAGTCCAGTAATATTTTATCATTCACCACATAAATGTCCATTGTTTTACTAAATAAGTCTGTAATTTTATTGTCTATTTCCTTGCTTGTCATAGAGGAGGCGTCAAAGGAAGAATTTATCACTTTAGGTTTGGTTTTTGCGTCTTCCGGATATTTACATTCATGTGTAACACCCACTATTTGAGATCCAGCACCTATTTCGTAAAGTATTTCTGTCGCGCTAGGCAGAAATGAAATAATTTTTTTATTAGTAGAAATCATTATATCTTTATTTATAACTTCGATCTATTATAGTTAGATGTAAAAACATTTTGTCATAATTGCATTCCAGTTGATGAATTGTAATCATTAAAACTTTTAGTTCTATCCATAATGTGTTAGCTAACTATTTTCATGACTTTTATGATTTGACGTAACCAAAGATGTTTTTATCTTTATTTATTAGAAGCTCCAAAATACTTTATATCATTGCCTTCATACATCGTATATTTATCATACTCATACGGCATACCTAATAAAATCCTCAAGATTAAGCATTTTTCTATCTCGAGCATTGTGAATTTCAAATACTGTTTTATGTAACGTTTCTAACTAAAATCATAACCATCATTGATGATTATCAGTCTAATAATCATCTCATTTATGATGAATGATTTACTCCTGTAAATATATTATCTGAATCTAGTTTCGTATATAAACGTAATTTCCTTTTCATCTCAAGATTGTTCTTGTTTAGTTAAATATTATAATGTGTAACTTCTTTCACGTAATCATACTAATCAGTTAGAGACCATCGATGGCTAAATCCATTACCTATCCATAAGGTCAATTATCATTATATTAATAAAATATTAAATTAATTGGTTTCATTTCACATTTAATATATATTTAATTTCTGCTTCATTGACTGTTCCAGTTATTCCTCCTATCGGCTGAACTGTGTTGGAGTAGATGAGTTCATGTTTTCCAAGAGGCAACGGTTTCAGAAAAATAATCCATCCATGCGAGCCAGCAACATAAGTTCCTGCTTTCAGCTGTTTATGATTTTCTTCAGGCAAAACAAGAGTGAAGTTCTTTGTATTTCCGTAAATTTCAGTAACGTTATATAAATATACTATTCGATTATTTGATTTGTCAGGTAACGAGTATACATCCATTTTTCCAAGCGAATGTCCATCGATTTTAGCTTCGGATTTTATATGTCCAGTATCATATCTTTCTCTTGCACATTCGGCCCAAGTTTTTTCTGGTGGGTCTAATTTATAGTCCGCATCGTTCCCACTGTCGCACCAAGCAATCCATAATGGTATTAAAATAGCTTGATTGGAGGATATCTCACATTCAAGAACTGGTTTAACCTTTCCAATCGTTAGTTCTGCAACCATGGCAACAGAATCTGCATTGTTGATTAAACATCCCCCTTGAGTTTTTATATCTTCAACTTCATTAGGAGAAATCGCAACCCACCAATTCCAGTATTTTGATAGCCAATCAACCTGCGATATTCCGAATGGTTCGTCATCTTTAGAAAATAATTCAGTACCAAATGCAGTATACGATCCGGAAACAAGAAAAAAGGATGAGCCCAACAACGTGGCAAACAAGGAAGTTAAAAACTTCAGTTTGTTACTAGTATAATGAAAAAGTATGATTTTCATATTTTATATTTTAAATAGGATGGTGGTAATTCTTAACCTTTGCTAAAATATTTCAAAACAGATAACATCCATAATAACATAATTAGCTCTCACTTTTTTCGTTTTCCATATTGAACATTCGTACAAAATCATACTAGTTAAAATGTAATTTAGTTTCTCCATGATATTCATAAAGAACCAGCGACTAGGATAAGAAATAATTATTTCATTTGTTCATATTTAAAATCATATTACCGCTTTAGCAGATTAATAGAATTAATATTTGGAGCAGAGGAAAAAGGCATATCATCACCTATCGGGGATTCATATTGAAGAAAGAATAATCAAAAAAGATTTGGATTAATCATGAATCTACGATCTAACATGCGAGTTGTAAATATTGCAAATGGGGGAAAGTCTAGAAATAAAAATGATATAATGTTAGATGAAATTAACCAACCGCCATACAGATGAATTAAATTAGTTGTGATGTTTAATATTATGAAGCGTGTCAAAAACCTCCTTATTTAATAGTATGACGAGAAAACTTCTTCCTTACTTCTCTTATCCGACCAAAAAGACTTCGGTTATCTTTATTTGCATTTTTATAATTATTACATTTCTTGATTCAACAATTTTTAAATTCGCGTCCTATGCCGAATTTTATCTTCCTATCTTAAATCATGTAGAGATCTTTTTAGTTTTTTCACTCCTATTTTCATTAAGTTCTATTATATTATTGAATCAAGCAAAGAAAAACGCTGAATCCTATATCACTCTATCGATAAATATGAAATATTTTCATTGGTTCTGTTTCTGTAGTCAGATCCTAACTTTTTCTATTATATTTGCTATAATCCTACAAATGCTTATTTCAAATAGATACAACTTGAATTTACTGTCTACTGCAATCTATCTTGCTTATTTATCAGCATTAGTCTTTTTGATTTCAATGATTATCATTTTCTCAAGATGGGTGAAATCAAAAAGAAATTACGTAATTATATTTTTCATGATATCGTTCTCATTGTTGGTCATTAATATAATAATCTCCATCATATATCTTCATTCTTATTTTTCACGCGCCATATCAATAAATTTAGATAGAACAAAACATAATGTAGCCACGATTGCCACCGACTTTCCAGTCTTGTCTATTAAGCAAAATACAATCAATGTTTATAATATAGTTTCCACATTGTCATTCGCATTTATGTGGTTATCCACTGTTATACTGTTAAGGCAATATCGCTATAAACTAGGTACAATCAAATATTTGGCGCTCATATCCATACCTTTAATATACTATTTATCAGCTTTCGAACCTTATTTCCAGGATATAACGATGTCTTACGTAATAGAGTCTCCAGCAATTCCTGCAACCTTCTATGTTCTGATGTTGAACATATCAAAACAAATAGGTGCTTTATTTTTCAGTATATATTTCTTGATTGCTTCAAATTTAATCTCAGCCAATAAAGTTCGACAATCCCTATTGATTTCCAGTATTGGAATGGTAATCGTCTTTGGTTCCTTAGAAATCGAAACATTGCAATACATCTTTTATCCACCGTATGGGCTTATAACAGCAGCATTTATGCCAGTCGGATCGTACTTGTTATTTATCGGGATTTTTTCCTCAGCCCAGAATATATCACGAAATATAGAAATAAGAAAGCAATTATACAAAAGTGCTAAGAAAGAGCTTTCTTTTCTAAAAGAAATTGGAGAGGCAGAGCAGATACAAGAACTTGCAAACAGATGCCAGTATATTGCTAAACGTACCACTATATCAGGAAATAAAGGAGATGTTGATTTGGAACATAAAGAAGTAATGGAAATCATACATGATGTGATGAATGAACTTAAGATTGCAAAGAAAAAAAGGAAATCAGAAGACCAAAATGAAAAATGAGTTCTAAAAACTAACAAGAGAATTATAAACTGCAAAAATACAATAGAAGAAATAATGTAAGAAAACAAGCTACTAAAAACTTAAAATGAAGACAATTATAAGTACAAACAAAAGAAAACAGAGGATAAATAAAAGAGAATACTTAACATTATTTGATCTATGGAGAAACATGAATTCAGGGTAAAAGCTCAAAAATCAAAATTTATTCATAAAATCAGAAGATGAAACCAAAGCAAGCTGATAGTGTAAATTAAACTTTATAAGTAACATATCATATACTAGTTCAATGAATAAAATTCTTGCAATTCTAAATGGTATTGTGCGAGGATATGTTGTATTTAATAAAAATGAATCATCTAAAGAGGCAGCACATAATTAATTTTTTTTAATACAAATTAAAATAGAAAATCAATGCAGTAAATTTTCTACTCCATTTGAATTGGTATAGTATATTTTAGAAGGATATTTAGTAATTCCAAAATACCTTGATTTGTTAATAATTTTTGTTCAGGGAATAGATAATAAGAAGTTGAGTAAAGGAAACATCGATGTTATTTCATTTGTAAATGAAAATAAAGGGAATACTTTATCATCTGATCTATTTACTTGTCGTGAACAAATGTATTATTCGATTCTTAATTTAATTCGGTTCTCAATACGAAAACCTTGATTGACTAGGTTTCCTTCCCTCTAAAATAGGTTCAAAGTTAAGATAGTCCTTAAGAAAGCGACACTCTGAACATTACAAATATCTGAACGGCTATACCAAAGCCTATATCAGTTTTTTTTACTTCCATTTTTTCAAAATCTCTATAACTTGATTATCATTTAATTGTTCAAACTCTTTATAAAAGTGGCTTACTGTTTCGAACTTTGCTGGGCTTATTATTACTTCCAAATGATCGCATTCAGATTTTAAAAGATTTACAGTTCTTTTGGGAGCAACTGGAATTGCTATAATTAGTTGTTTAAATTTATGTTCATTTCTATTTCTTATCCATCTCGCAACGGAAATAAGTGTAGAACCTGTTGCTGCACCGTCATCAACTAAAATGACGTTCATATTTGTGTCGTTTAATTTTGTATGATATTGTAATCTTTCAGAATTCCTATATAATAGCGATTTACTTTTAATTTCTTCAATTTTTTTTGATTTTTCTTTTCTAATATATTCTGTTGATATTGATAAAGCATCTACCATCTTGAAATCAATATATTCACTTTCATCTTCCATTACTGCACCAAATCCGTTCTCTTGGTTATCAGGAATTAATAATTTTCTTGGTAATACAATATCAAAATTAGAGGTTTTTAATTTCTTAGCAATAATATCTGCAACAACAACCCCACCACGAGGAATTCCTAAAACAAAAACATTTTTTCTTTCATCTTTTTTGAGATTATGTAGAATTAGATTGGATAAAATATGTGCTGATCCTTCTCTGTTTCCAATTCTAATTTGAAATTTGTTTTTTAATATATTTAGAATGGTTATTCTAAAATATTCTATTTAATATTACATATATTTTTTCGGATGTAATGATATCAAAAATATTCTGGTGCATTCAATTCTCTCATGTTGGTTTAGATTCTAAATTAGCATTATTTCTGAGTGGACCTCTTACTGAACAAATATTTGAGCAGTTGTAATATGATACAAGATCTATCAATGAAATCTTCTTTTTGGGTTTACTGAATCTTATTTGATCCAAATCGATCTATACTTAAATATATTTATTTATAGGCAGGAAATATTGACAGGCTGCCAAAAACGATTCTTATTTGCTAGAACCCTTTACCATTACCATATAGGTTTTTATTTGTAGAAATTTATTTCTTCTAACTACGTAACCGTATACAAATCCCATTTTACCCTATATGAGGATCTAGTATAAGCATCTACTTTATCATTGTATATCCTATAATTTTAGATATTCTAAATTTTCAATATCTATTAATAACATTTAGTCAAAAACGAATCAAGTTTTCATTTGCCAATGTTATTTTAAAAATATGTTATCGCAATTCATATACATTATTACACCATTTGTGTTAGACTTTTTTGTGTATGTTTTAAGATATTAATTACTTTCGATCTAGTTTGCGTGATATACATCTCTTTGTATCCTTTTTAAATCTCCCTTATACTGTATTTGGTATAAGCTCATTATCATTGCGGAGTAAAATAGGGTACAGATGACATGGGATAATGCATTATTTTTTACCAGAGTTTAATTGATATTATTATTTTTTAATTGTAATTTTATAATTCGCGGCTGTATTTAGTCGTCCCATTTCACATGCACCACTGAACTTTATATTATAAGTGCCCACCGGTAATGGTTTCAAGAAAACCCAATAACCATCAGCAGAAGCTTTTGTGTCTACATAGCCTCTTGGATTATACATATGAGGAACTTTGAGTGGGAAAAGAATAGGGTCAGAACGAACACGTTGAATAGGAATTGCCATGCTATCGATATAGGCTTCTTTTAAAACTATTGTATTTTCATCCTTTACTACATGGTTTACAATATCTTCATCAGTCTTGAGATATGGGTATTCTATCGGATTAGCTTCACAATTTATTACAGGAAATAGTATTGATCTATCAAAAGGAATTGTTACGTCTCTATTAGGTACCTTTGTCATCTTTTCTGTAGCCCATGTGCCAACCAAAAACCATACATCTTTTTCTGGTTGATTAATGTCTGCATATGTTCCATCATCATCTCTCAACGGGTTGGTTGAATCCGGTATTGACCATATCCACCTCCACCATTTAACTGTCCATTGTCCATAGGTAAATCCGTATGGGTTATCATTTTGATTAAAATATTCAAAAGTCGAGCTAGTGGATGAACTGATTTTATCTGTTTTCTTCTCGTAAGTAAATGGTATCAAGACAACTCAAATTTGTTGCCAATTAAATATATATAAATTTTATTGAGGTAAGAATTCTTTGTGATTTTTGTATTCTGCTATCTAGTTTTCAATACTTTATCTTTTTAGCAAGGTAAAGTATTTGGAAAGAAATGTAAGATATATCAATACAAATTTTCACTACTACTAAAATTTTCAGTTAAGATCCGCCTACCATTTTAACTGGAAATAAGAAAATTATGTGATATTGTTCTGGGAATGATTACCATCAATGCCAAAAAAGTAATCCTCGGCGTGATCGAACTGGAAAAAGGGATACAGATGGTCGAACACTGTCAATGTTACAGTATTTTTTCTCAGTATGGTTCTCTCATTGTTGGAGTAATAGTAAAAAAGTTGATATAACCTGTCATGTGCCGAAAGGTAAAGGAATATTCATTTGCCTGATGATTGGAGATTTGTTAATAGGAAGTTTTAGGGATTGCAAATCAGACAATTAATGACTTGAAACAGGAGAAGAAATGTCAGGATAGTGTAACTCATATTTATCTAAGGGAAGAAGATGAAGAATATCAAATAGAAGATTTAACAAAGTAAATTAGATTGAGTCATTTATGATGACTTTCTCTGAAAACACACTATACGATATACCTCTAGCATCTGCGGTTAAGTTTGTAGATGGTAACGATATTGTATAAGCTACTAGAATTATGTTCACATGTGCCCTGTGGCAGTCCAAGTTGAGATGTGAAGGAAATCCGATTGACCATGACAAGCCAGATTGTATACACACTTTTTATCCAGGATATAAAATACCATAAATCAAATATGAATTAAATATTCAAAAAATATTTTCAGTTTCCCCGAATGTACTTTTTCCAAAAGAATAGATCTATTCCTTAATTAGTGTATTTACTAAATAATTCACAATAGTTTTCTGAATTAAAAAGTATAACATTTACAATTTTTAGTATGTTTTTTCTAGAATCTTTATTGTCATTTACTTAGCCAAGACATCTAGATAATGCCATCTTCTCTAGTAATAGTATTGCATTATGCTAGATGTGATACTTACACTACTAAAACCAGTTGACTATTGAATAAACCACATATCTATTGAGTAGAAAAATATGAGGTAGTCATTTATCGTCATTGAGACTACTTGTTAAGAAAAAGTCGTATTAGTGAAGATCAATTTGATTAATAAAAATAACGCAATAATTTTAAATTCTTGAGGAATAATTAAGAATTAAATGGCGGGAACTATGCAGGATGGAATTTATTATGACAAACCATTAGGTAATTCTTTTTGTATGCTGTTTTTGAAAATTTCCAAATATGTAAATTCATCAGATTTAGCAGGAGATCTTTCAGAATTATGGAACCTGTATGAAGAATTGAAGCGTGGAAAGGTAAAGAATGTAGATACTCACACCAACCAAAGCCATCATGGAAATCTTTCTGTTCTTTTTGGTTATGGACCAAAAATATTTGGTGGTATTGTATCCGGAGTTAAAAAAAGGAAACCTAACGATTTAATGTATGAAAAAGGGTTTCGGGGTCCATCTATTTCAGGTGGAGAACCTATAGCAACTGGTTCTGGCATTAATTTTTCGAAAGATACCATAAAAAATCATGCAGTAGAAGACCATATTATAATTCAGTTCATAGCTGACGCTGAAATGTTTACAAATCTTGCACTTGTCGAAACTTGGAAACATATCAATAAAAGAGGGAGACCAATTTTGAATATTTCTAAATACTATACAGGTTTTAAACGAATCGACCAGCGTGGGTGGCTGGGTTTTCATGAGGGCATATCAAATATTTCAAAAAATGATAGACAAGAAGTCATTTCAATCAATAATTCAGTATCTAATCAAGACAAATGGTTAATTAACGGTACTTATTTGGCATTTATCCGATTCATCATAGATTTGCAGAAATGGGAAACCTTGGGCTTATCTGAACAAGAAACAATAATAGGTAGGAAAAAGACTACTGGATGTCCTCTAATCGGATTTGATAAGAACGGAAATCCTATAAGTGATCCTAATTGTCCTGTATCTGGTACTAGTGAAGTTATCGAGTCTGGAAATGAAAAATTTCGAGAACATCAACCATTTGACGAAAAAAATATTGCTCGTTATAGCAATTATAAATCTTTATCGAGAAGCCACATTTATAGATCTTATAAAATAGACAATCATTCTCAACCAGATTTTAAATCTTTTCGGATTTTTAGACAGGGTTTCGAATTTTTACAACCTTCTGAGAAAAATCCTGGTTTTCAGACTGGATTAAATTTTATAAGTTTTCAAAATAAACCACAAAATGTAATGAAAATATTAACTTTACCGCAATGGCTTGGCAGGTCAGTAAATCCAAATTATTATGAAAAAACTAGAGGATTAGAAGCATTTATTTCAGCAACTGCTGCAGGCATGTTCTTAATTCCTCCATTCAGCAAAAACGAATCTTTCCCAGGATCAGTTATATTCTCCTAAAAAAATAGATGTTAAAATGATATATAATAAATCTAATTGAGAGAGAATTTTATTAATAAGTATATTTAATCTAATATGATGTTAAGGAATCAACAAGAAGTGAATGATCTAGTTGTAAAGCCTACAGACAATTATCATGGGAGATCATACAGTGATTTGGTTAAGGAATTTATTCAATGGCTTCTTCAGTATGATCCAGATAATCAATCATTAAAGGATGTGATATTTTTGCGAGGTATAGATTTTCACGGATATAGCAGTTATAGTCATAGATTCGTCAAAATAGGAAATGATGCATTACAGGTTTATTCTGATCAAGCAATTTTTATAACCGTAATCACTAGTTTTGCAGACCGAGTACATCATCATCTTGAAACACCAGAAAAAAGAAAAGATTATGTGAATCAGCTGATACAAATGGGAGACGATCCTCCTTCAAACAATCAAGTTACAATAGACGGGCTTCATCCGGAAATTCAGATGTCAGATCATAAAGTCATAACGGATGATTTTACTATTCAAGTACCAGAACCTCTTGAAGGAAAAACACTAGGTCAAATCCTTGATGTTCCTTTTAATATTCCAGGCCCTACCGAAGTTGTTGCTGGAGGATATTTTATTCTTTTGAAGCCATTGGAAGTTGGTAAACATATAATTGGATATTTTGGAAATGGTGACTTTGGCTACAGAAATCAAACTCTTGTGGAATTGGATGTTGTACCGCGAGGAACATTAATTCTTAAACCTACAATGCATCCAGGTGAAATGAAAGCATTAAAATCCATCGTAGAATCAAAGATAAATGCGGGAGAAATAACTAATCAAGAAGATTATTACAAAGTTCTTAGTTCGCTTGAAGCTTCTGAGAATGAAATTGAAAAAATTAAAGCAAGATCTGAAAAACAAATTGGAGAATTTAGTACACAAACTAAGGAACAAACAGCATTAATTGAGAGATTTGCAAAGAAACAGCATTTCAAGACAAAACTTGAATTTCGTAAACTAATACAGAAGATAAATGAATTGGGGCTCGAAATAACAGAAGGTGAACTTTTAGAGATGTTAGATATGGAAACAAAGCAAAAATAATTTACATACGAGGCCAAACAATCAATTACAAATAATATCTTACTTTTATTCTGGTAAAATGCCAAGGCAAAGTACTTTGAACCCATAAATCTTTAAATACATTATGAGAGATGGCTCCCTCTCAAATTGAGATTTTAGATTTCATTTGACAATTTAAAAAATTATACAATCGATATACCAGCTAGGTTGTGTTTTCTAATTATCAATTCTAGCAAATATATAATTTCTCATATTCAGACTGAATCTTTTTGTTGAGATATGTACATTTTATTTCTAAAATCTGTAAATGATGTAGTATTGCAGTACAAGTAGATCATTTTTACATACCTCATATCTCTTCCAATACCATAAATTCAGAAGATACTGTTGGAAGATATATTGGAATCAGATGTTTTTGTGTTTATCAATATATTCAAGTATCTTTTTTAATTTATGGTGTCTTTTTACCTTATCCAAAATCAGGTAACATTTTGGAAATTTTCAGTGTATTTTCATCAAATCAGTCATATTGTCATAAAATAATTTAATTAAAGAGATTAGGAATGGCAATATTGACAGCTAAATCTATCTAGTTAAAATGAAGCTATTGGAAAATTGTGCTAACCAGAATAGTTAGAACTTGAGGATAATCTTTTTGTATAGGATATTTTGATAATAAGTTCATGACAAAGCGTATGAAAGTTCAAGTAGTAATTCATAAAAGGACTATCTTTATTTTATACAGCATATTAGGAATTATTATCGTCTCAAGTTTTTCACCTATTGATGCAGAGGCAAACGTTAACAATTCATATGAAAATATAAAAAATGTAACTGAATCAACAGTTGGTTCTATGATTGATAATTCATCAAATATAGAAATTTTTGATCCAGAAACCAAACTTTACGGATTAACATACGATGATCATGCTAAAAATTATTGGAAATGGTTAGTATCAATTCCAAAAAATCAAACTCCTGAAAAGGATCCAACCGGAGCAAGATGTTTATACGGCCAAGAGAATTCAAACTCATCGGTATTTTATCTCAGTTCTGGTCCTAATAATCAAACAGTTGAAAGAACCTGTACTGTGCCATACGGTAAAGGAATACTTATTCCTCTGATGGTTGTAGAGGTTTCTGATGAGGAAGTCCCGCAGACTTTAAAATTCACAGTTGATGTAGAGGTTTCTGATGAGGAAGTCCCGCAGATTCTAAAAATAAAAGTTGATGATTTGAGTAAAATAATAGAAAACTTAACAAGAGTAGCTAATACAGATCAGAATAGTGTAAACAATCTGTATCTCAGAATAGATAACACAGAGTATCAAATGGAAGATCTAAGCAAGTATCGAATTCACACAGATGGATTTGTGTTGAATTTTCCCAAGGATGCAGTATTTGGTGCATCTGAAGGACCTGCTATTGCTGTGGCAGACGGTCATTATATTGTATCTAAACCACTATCAAAAGGTGAACATATGGTTCACTGGAAGTCTAGCTTAAAGTGTCCAGAAGATGATGAGAGTTGTTTTGAGAACAGTTTTACTCAGGATGTAAAATATAAGCTTATAGTAAAGTAAAATTTTTCATAGATTATGGGAATTTTATTTAATAAATTTTATTTGATATAGGTATCTCATATTTCATTACACTGATCTGTATTATTAACATACTTTGATAGGAAGATCTTTACCTCTAGACGTTTACTTTGACATGCGTCGAATCTTACATCCTCCGATTAAATGATATTCAGACTCAGATTATATGATGTTAGCAAAAAGAACTTATTAAATTCATGAAGAATATTCGTGAGAAAGAACAATACATAAGAACATCAAGAGTAAAGCAAAAGATGTAAGGGAGTATCTTTCAGAACTATAGCGCCAGAAATGTTAGTATCAGTTTTGTAGATATACAATTGGATTAGCATATCTATTATTTTCAGAATGCCAAAGGTGTCAATTTTTCCTTTAGAATGCCAGATAAAATATCAATAGCTTTACAGTATCCCTTTTTTATAAAATTTTATTTCAATTTTGCTTCATTACTTTTACTATGATTATCATTTTCTGAATGATCGTTTTCATTTTGTCGTTCTTCTCGATCTTCTTTTTTTTCTTCATTAGGAGAAAATTTCATATCTCTTGCAAGATTCAGAATACAAACTAAAAATATCTGGTGTAGATTTTCAAAATATAACTTTCTGTTCAACGAAGACTTGATATCCCCCAAAAATGATAACAAAAAAAGAAGGTAGAAGTTTATAAAATTTTCCAATTGCTGTTTGTGGTTTTCTAGAATAATACTATTCCTTTCTAAATTTATTTTATACCGATCTAGAGATTGTATTAATTTTTTCAGGTTTTTATAATTCTCAAGATCCTGAATTAACTGCTGTTTGTGCAGATTTCTATTAAAATAATCAGGTTCTATTAATGACAAGATTGCGTTAATATCGATTATGTCGTTTTCTGTAATTCCTTTTGCTAATAAACTCTGTAAAACTGGTCCGATATATTGATGAGCTAATAAATTAGATCTTCCTGCCGCTATTTGTATACTCAATTTGTTACTCTCTTCTCTTTGCTGTTTCAATTTGCTCTGAAAACCGGCAATTTCTTCGTAGTCATCAAGGTCATTGAAAAACTTTTCTACTGCAGTACTAGCTCTTATGTCATTTTCTTTTGCAATTTCTTTTATTGTATTCAATAAATACCTTAATTGTTCAAGATCAAATCCCATCTGTTCTAGCTGGAAGAGTTTAGAGAGTTTTAATCTTTTGTCATTTATAGGTGGATTCAACTGTGCTAATTGAAATTCTGCAGCTGCAATATCCTTTTTCATTTTTTCGTATATATTCTTTTGTGATTCAATTAATCCAACAAAATATTCGTATTCGGAATACTTAGCTAGAACTTTTCTAACATCATAATTAAGGTTTTTTATACCTTTGACACACTGTATAAATAAATCCATCTCGTTAACTGGTATTCCGTTATTTTCAAATTCTTTTTTTGTTCTATAGTTCCATTCAATTGTTTCTTCCGAAATATTTTCATTTTCCAGCATCTTATTTAGACGGTTTTCAGCTGCCGTTGTTTGATCGTTAAGAGTCTCTAAATTTTGATTTTTTTCATTTATTTGTTGATCTATTTTTTGGATTTCTTCTCTTTTGCTTTCGAGGTAGTCAGGAATCTGTGAGGGAAACACAATTTTTGATAATTTTACTAATTCATTTAAATAGATGGTAATTTGATCAGGTGAAATTTCTAGTAATTCACATTTCTGATAAACCTCGTTTATAAAGTGGTTAAAATCATCTTCATGTACTCCGGATTTTAGCATCATTCTGGCCGTTCTAAAACCCACTGCACATTGGTCAGGAGAGAGTTTCAGGTTTTTTAAAGCTAATGCTAACTCGCGAAGACTATCAGCGTCATAACTTCCTAGTTCATTGCGCCATTCTGCAACAATATTGGAAACTGTACCCGTACTGATGTTGTGTTCTAATGCTATTTCATTTCTGGGTCTTCCTTTTAACCATTCACGAATCACGCTTATTCGAATGCTGTTGGGTATTGTAGCTGGTATGGTGTATTTGTGGGTATGAAGTATTTATGGCTTTCGTCAAATAGGTCAAATAAAAGGTCAAATAGGTCAAATAAATCCAAACATATATCATATGTACATACAATGTAATATTAGATCTCTACCAAAAACTAAGATATCATTTCAGCAGTATTATCTTACAAATTCATTAAATAAATTACGATACGTTATCTAGAAAAATGCAACTTTGGATCTTACTAAGATTACTAATTTCATTCAATTCACAAAAAAATAGAATTAGAATATGGAGAATATCAGGCAAATCGTCTATCCAAAAGAACGGCAGGAGTCGGTGTACAAGATAGAGACTTTAAATCTTCGCTGACCGATTCCCTAATACTTCCTGATAGCATTTTTGTTATTTAGAAAAACTTATAGTATTCTTCTAGAATTTAGTACGGAAAGAATTCACTTAGGGAAATACCATGTTTTTGTCCTACCGATTCCTCCTCTATGGGGAGATTAGAATGACAAGATTTTCTGTGATTCTAAATGCCAACGCGGAAATTGTTAAAGAAGAATTGACTCCGATAGATGACGAAACTATACCACCATCAACAACATAAAAATCATCATATGTTTCTGGGGGTGCTATAACAAATCGGAACTATAAAAATAATTCCTTAATTCAGTTTGGTTTATTTCAAGTCTTTTAAATCTAATCTAATAAGATAGATATTTAGCAGTCAATAGTATGACTTCAGAATTATGAACGATCTTTTCCATCATAATCAAATCCATAATCGTTTGGAATGTCTCTAGTAGAAAGGGATCTTTTTGTTTCCTTGTTCTTCTAATTTATTGAAGTAAATATGTTTTTATCTCTATCTTCAAATTCATTTCCATAAATAGAAGGAGATAAGTTACTGATCAGCATTTGCGTTTTGAGATATTTCAGTAATATCTTTATAATCTACACATTCTCCTTTTAAAATTAGCTTTATTCGTAACAGATGGCGCAGGTGGAACACATGCGAGAGAAAAACTTAATACAATCGCATAGTCAGGTATACCGAAAATAAATGTCTGCGATCAAAATAAGGAGTGATACTAAGCGACACCCTAATCTATATGGAAGTTTCCGTATTCCACGTCGAGGAATCCAGTCTACCTCGCCTCCACCTCCAGGAGACGCTCCAGTACTGGTTCCAGATTGGGCAATGCAGTTCTTTTCATGCGATATCCCCGGAATTGATAGAATACCGGATGCTCTGCGACAACACTTCGCCATGAATCAGATCGACGCCGATGTGAGATCCAAGTGTAACGTCAACAACAAGTTCGGGATCTGCGTTTGGCTCAGTACTACTTTGCCTGGTAGTCAGGAGGATCAAGCAAGAAACCGTGCTATGGATGCACTCGATATCCACAAAACTGGTGCTGTATTCAACCTCTTCATCAACTCATCTTATATACGCGGAGAGGCAGACAAATCTTGGTCAAACTGGCCAAAAGTACTTAACGAAGATGGACGCGAAGATCCAAATGGTCCAACCCATCTTACTGGATTTTCAGTGAACTTTCATAGCCCAGACAGAATTACCACTCGTATCTCAGGTTATGACGAACGTCCCTGGCCGGATGTTGACTTTGTATTTACCATCACTGATACGTTTAACGCTTCTGGTGGAGATATTCAGGTTGCGAGTTCAGAAGATCTTGATGTAGACACGTCGATTCTGAACTTACTTACAGGACTGTTTATCTTGCATTTTCCACCTTTAGGACTTGTATTTCTGGCGCAAAGTATTTACATCACAACCAAAGACTTTCCTAGTTCTGGTGCTAGAGGTGCTGGGTCATATGTTAATGGCTATCTGCCTCGTGAAATTATGATTGATAACGGGCAGAAGGTCCTTGTGTCATACTTTGATAAGGAATTCGGTGGAGTTGAAGTATCCGAAGCAGGCGTCTTTTTTGGTGGGTGGATGGTGAAAGTTCCTAGGGAACCTAGCCTACAGATTCTAGGACCAGACCGACTGGCAGTTAATGAAGGCCAGCAATTCGTAGAAGCAAACTACAACTTGATTTCTCATGATCTCCGACCAAATTTGCAAGTTGAATGGAGTGTAGGTGATTCTGTCGTTAAAACTTATACCACCAATGCCAATCATCATGCAACAACCATTCGTTTTAGTTGTGGGGCTGTTACTATTGATCATCCTATTCACAGAAGATTGAGTGTGAAGGTAACCGATGAAGATGGGTTACAAGCTGTGCGGCCACATAGTGTCAATATTCATGCGAGGAGACGTCCTACTGAGCCTGGCCAACCGCCGCGGCCACCAATTTGTGAAATAAGACCTTGGTTACCACAATGTAACCCAGACGAACCCCTGTAACAGACTGATATTGTAGATTTAATAATCATCTCTTATTTGTAAAATTTGGAAAATACGTTTAATCGTGTTTGAATTTCAACTTCAATTGTAATTATTTTTTTGTCGTTCTCATCATTCTCCTGAAATAATTAAATGAATGTAAGATTGTGATCTAGTTTTATGAATTAAGTTTACATTATGAAAACATCAAAAAAAACCAGTAGTCGTCACAATAGCCAAAATATTCTAAGCATGGAACTGTTTTTTTGAAATAAGTTCTAATGATAAAAACTAGATATAACATAGTAACATCTCTAAAATAGACTCCTATTTTTGGACTTATATCCGTATTACTCCTGACGGACCAGCAGTTTCCTAAGGTTCACTATTTTGAACTTTTGATGACATAATAACCTCGTGTTACGCCAAGATGAGTCAAGAAAATATTAAATTTCTTATTAAAGGTCCCCAGCACCCATTCTTAACATATGAATTTGACAATGGAACATATCCTCCCCTGTTCCAATATCTTTGTCTGTTAAATCGATTGTCCCATTTACCAGTATATCAGAATTTTTCAAATCATCTAATGATGTTATTGAGTTTCTTTCAACAAATCTGAAAAAAACTTCATTTGGTATCTTTGCGATGAATTGTGGTTTTTTATCAGGGAAATTGAGGTTTAAACTTCGAAGTTGATTTTTCAATTCGGATATTTCTGACTTTAGTTCTTCAATGATTTTTTCTTGATTATTGCTTTGGTCAGTCATTTATTATGCTAAAGTAGGATACAGATCTTCATATTTCTTTCTGTGTGTTTGGTATTTTATTTCAGTGCAAGTTACAACACTTTTGATATTTAATAATCAAACACTTTTTTATATTTATAATCTTTAGTAAGGTTATTCGTTCCTTTATTATATTGACTTATTGTCAGATATCATGGTTTTCTAATGCTAGGTACAGAGAAACTATACTTGTGTCATTTGCCGATGTATCATATGCCCGCCCATTCCTTCAAACTATATAAGAAGCTATCATCTTGGTGGTATTCATTGGAATGGGTGATTCCGTGTCCAAAATTTCATCGTTGATATTGTAAAATGTGTATCCATATATGTCCATGTTTAAAAGTCTTATTCTTGTTCAATTTCCCATGTACTGACAATAAAAATATAGACAAAAATGTATATCACGTTCCATTTCCATTTCAATTATTTAGAATAGAATAACACATCTAATCTAACTAAGAATAATATAATACCAGTGTGTATATCTTCATACAGAATACAATTTTAAGTGAAATTAGATTAAAAAAGATAGAATAATTAGATGGTTTTATATTATAACAATGTGAAATGATCTACACTTAGATAAATGGATAAACAAAACTCCAAAT
>DATGZA010000072.1:0-11482 GCA_035297365.1 Nitrososphaeraceae archaeon | reverse complement strand
TCAAATAATTTTTATCATATTGTTGCTTTTTATGATTTATATAAAAGATATTGAAGATTATATGTAAACACAATATTTTAAAAATAATATTTATCTATGAATAATTTCTAGTCAATAAACTATTAAAAAATAGATTTTATTTAATTATTGAATTTATGTGCCGTATAGTATACATCATTTCTTAAAACACAAAATGAAATTGAATCTAAATAATAGTATGGCAATACTGTTATGCAAAAATTATCTTTGTTTAGTATATTATAAAGTAATGTTTATTACCTGCTTCTAGTTTATTAAGTTCGAGTCCTTTTTTAGAATCAATATGTAATGGAAACCACTAATGCCATTGAACTCTGGGTTATAATCCTCTTTTTAGACGAATTCATGAAGCAACAATGATACAAACTAGGAATTAATCTTTACTTTTTTTAATTATTTATTTATGAGTCCATTAAGACAAACAAGAATTTTGAAATCCAATACTGATACTCAAAATAATTTTGTAACAACGAAGGATTCTGTAGGATTTGAACCTTCTATAAAGTGAGGTTAGTAATTTTCATGTTAACCTGATAACTGTATCAACGAATGATCAGTCATGCTCAATGGATAGAAGCTAAACTAATAATGATATAAGAATGCATTTCAAAATATTGCATTTCAAAAAATTATTTCATTGAATTGAAAGAAGGAGATAAACTTATCTTAGATTAGCAGATACGAAAATCTTCTGTGATTTGTATTAACATGCAAATTCTGTCTTGTTTTTGAAGCAGTTATACTGCTTATTATTGGTATCAATATATTACTTGTAAAATAAATTTATATTTTTTATCTGTTTCAATATTCTTAAGCAAAGATATTTTTATATCAACAAAATGCGTTTGTAACTACGTTTAGGTACATTTTAAAAGGAGTATTATAATTGATGTCTTCTACTAACTACTTTGATTACAATCGTAGTTTGCTCTAAAGTGTGATTTTCCGCTATCTGTAACATAAATATAGCCTTTAGAGTCCATCGCGATATCATGAGGAATTAAAAATTGATCATCTTTACATCCAAGTGATCCCCACATAGTTAGGAAGTTACCATTGCTGTCAAATTTTTGAACTCTAACATTTCTTGTATCTACTACATAGACATTTCCTTCAGAATCAACAACAATACCATGATTTTCAATAAATTGACCTTTATCTTTCCCTTCACTTCCCCACATTTTTATAAATTTACCGTTGCTATCAAATACCGATACTCTAGAATTTTCTCTACCATCAGTAACATAAACATTATCTTTAGAGTCTACAGTTATGTCGTGTAGATGTACAAATTCACCTTTCTTTTTACCTTCTTTTCTCCACATGTCTATAAATTTACCATTGCTGTCAAACTTTTGTACTCTGGGAAGCGTTTGATCCGCAACATAAACATTATTACCTGAATCTACCGCGATACCCCAAGGCTTTTTAAATTCACCTTTCATTTTACCCTCTTGTCCCCACATGTTTATGAATTTACCTTCACTATCAAATTTTTGAATATTTTGATCAGAATATTCGGCAACATAAACATTATTCTTAGAATCTACATCCATACTTTTAGGTTGCAGGAATTTACCAGGACCTTTTCCTTTCGTACCCCATTTGGTTATAAATTTTCCACTCACATCAAATTTCTGAATTTTACAGTTCTCTGCATCGCTAACATACACATTATCTTCAGAATCGATGGTTATGCCATGGGCATGCAGAAACTGTCCATCATCGGATCCTACTGTACCCCAACTATCTATTAAATTTCCATCTTGATCAAATTTTTTTACAAAGTGAAAATCTGAAAAATACGAATTAGAACTTGCATTAGTGTCAGAATACAAAACAGATTCAATTTGGTTATTGATACAATTCTCTTTAGTTCCATCCTCCGAATTTGGCGTAGCCGTTGTCTGAGAATTCGTTGGATTTTGTTTTGAATAGAAATAATCACTCAGGTCAACTTGAAATTCTTGTCCATATATTGAGGATTTGAAATCAATCAGAAAAAAATATGAAATCATCAAACTAAATGTAATAGAAAGTAAGTTGAGTGTATTCTTCACAATCTTGAATAGCTCTGTATGTTTATTAAGATTGTATAGGAAATTTATGGTCGATTTCTCTAGTACAACAATTGAACAAATACAAAAAATAAACTTTAACTAATCTATTCAAATTATGACTAAATATAGTAACTATTGATATACGATAATATCTTAATAAATGAATAACATATAATTAATAAATAAAGTAACTAAAATTTGATTTGACAATATATTTATAGCAATATTCCGAATATTTCGTTTCAACTTTAATAATATTTTTATGTTGTAGCGGTTTTATTTGACAAAATAATAAATTGATGACTCATAATGTTTTATATTTGGTGTTAAACAAATTTTTTTTCTATGTTTATTAATCGCAAAATATTTCTTAAATTAACAGAGCCGTTAGTTATACCTTCTACTGATTAAGAGCCAATCTGACAATAAAGAAGTCTATTATTAACATAATTTGTTCTTATATATATGTTTATTAATTAAGGATATTAAAGATTTTTAAAAACTTAAATACTGCATTTTATAATAATGAATAATGAGTGGTAAAAATCATTTGATTAAAAATTGTTTGTAATACAAAAAATAATATCATCTTTTTTAGAGATAAAAATAAAAGTTGCTTAATGATCCAGAAACTTTTGACACATTTAAATTAATTAAAAAGATTAAAATTAATCAATGAATAACACACTACATCTGATCTATTTTATTGAGCCAATTGTTAGGAATATCTCGATCTAAAAGACGAATAAATGTAATACTTTAAGTTATTAATGAATAAACTGAAAATTGGAAGAATTCACATAAATAATAATAATGTTCATATAACTAAATAGATTATCTAAGTACGAATAGTTAACATAGACAATAAAATGATAAAATGTTTGAATTGTTATCTTGAATTTTCTCCAACCTTATTAAAACCGATATGTCCATATTGTGGTTTTTGTTATTATTGTAGGGAATTTACATGTTTTCATAATGATCAATGATAATTTCACAACAATTAAGTTTAATGATTTGTTCTTACTTAAAGATACTTGAATCTAATTTTAGAATCAATATCGCAATGGAAATGACTGGCCACATATTGTATAAGGGAACACTAAATTATATTAACATTTTCAATAAACACAAAAATTATATATTATTTTGACCAAGATAAGAATTTCCTAAATATTCGGAAATTGTCAATATGAAAGATATTAAAATTAAAACTAACTCTATCATTATAAGAAACGAACAATGGATTTTTCGATTCTATAGAATGAAATTATAATTCCAATGAAGTATATGATGCTAAATAAGATACATTTATTATTACTGGCAAATTTAAAGGTAATTCCTGACGGTAAGATGTAAATTATAATAGATGATGATGAATATAATTTATACGATTTAAACCTCTGAGTACAATATGCAAAAATGTATCCTTCAATATTTCTCGTTTCTTCTTTTAGAATCATTCCAAAATGTTGTGTACTTCTTTATAGTACTAAATAATACAAATATTTCATCTACAATCCTAAAGTGTTTCTTAACAAAAAATTAGCTGGACTACAAATGATCGATGATGAAAAAATAAATACAATATTCTATGGGTAAAAATAGATAAATTAACTACTAATTTTGTAATAACTATTTTTATAGACCTGGTTGAACTTGAATAATTTCTGAGTCAATTACAGGATTTTTATCTTCTGTGTCCTCCTTACCTTTATCTTGTTTATCTGTGGCATCTTCCTCCTCGTCGTTGTTTTCTTCATCTTCATCTTTGCCTTCTGACACAACTTGGCTCATGATGTTTTGAACTTCTATTTTGGTTGCCTTATCAGAAACTAGATTAATGTCAACTATTTCAGGTCTTTTTGCAGGAGAGTTTTCTCCGTTTTTGCATATGACACTTATATCTTTTATAGTCAATATACAAGTTGTAAAGGTATCACCTGCATTAACCTCAGTTCCATTAAAATTGAATGAGACTTCGGAAGTATCTCCATATGTTAATTCATCATAGGGATCAAATATTTTGAAGTGCGTAATATTTTCAGAGCTACTAAATGTTATTACATCACCAGTATTCTTATTGACACCAAATAAAGTAAGAATTACATCGAAGGAGTTTTCTCTGGTCTGTGCATCTACATTGATATTGTCATTCGTTGTGGTTGTGATAGCAGTAGTTAGAGCAAATATAGCAAAGGAAAGTAATATTGTCATCCAAAATTTTCTTAAAATTCTTTGCTCCTTCATTTGAGTTTAGTATCCAACTATCAATTATAAATATTGTGTTAGGTAATTCTGTCAAGTTAAAGAACATAGAATTTCTGAAAATAACTCGGAGACTTGAGAGAAGATGAACATAAATTACCAACCTCAATAGATTTAAATGTCGAGTAATTTTCAATAAATATGATGTCTTTAACTATTTCTTATGCCTATCTTACAAATCAAAAGAATGAAAGATGATTTAATGTTGTAATATTTTACATTATCCATAAATAATTGACCATATCTGCTAGCAGGGTTCAAATCTGTAAAATTATCATCACATCAAAATTTAGATCAAATTTGTTTCATATCCCACTGGTCCCATAACACAGCCTAAATTTTCATATTTCATCAATTTTTTAAAAGATTTTTTGCTTAGATAAATGAAATAAAATCAAAATAATATAGAATTATATTTTTAGGATTTATTTTATATTACGTTTTTCTTTGATTATGGCAGGTATTATGGCAATAAATACCAAAATAGAAGATACAAAAAATATTATATGAAGTGAAGACATTAATTTATTTGCAATTGTTTCATTATTATTAGATATCGCAAAGTTTAGAGTTTCGTTGGAAGTATTAACAGTACTAGTGGCTATTGTTGTATCAATATTTCTAAAATCTATTATTATATCTTTTACATATTCTGGTTGCAGGATACTTGTCATTATTAAAAATGAGATTCCTACACTCAACGATCTGCCTACATAAAATAAAGTAGTACCTGTACTTCCTGATACCCCTCTCCTACTTGGAGGCACACTATTCATTATTGATGCTCTATTGGGTGATGTAAATATACCCATTCCTGCTCCAAGTAAAATAAAAGGTAATAGTAATTCGACAAAATTGGTTTTTATTTGTAACTGAGTAAGGGATAGAAACCCGATGCCAGTTATGAATAAGCCAAGTGCTGAAAAAAATCGAGAACCGTATCTATCAGATAACCATCCACTTAAAGGTCCAAATATTGCTAAAGCAGCAGAGACCGGAATCAGATAGATTCCAGTTTCAACAGGACTCAAATTCATAAATACTCCTTGCAGATAAATTGATATCAGAAAGATGAAATTACCTCTTGCTATTGAATTGAGAAGAATGGCGATATTGCCTCCCAAGAATGATTTAATTTTAAATAGTGAAAAGTGAATCATAGGATATTGCTTGGAAATAAATTTCTCTATAAAGGCAAATATTATGATAAGAGATAACCCACCAAAAATGAGTAAAAATATTATCAAAATGTTAGATATGATACCAAATGAGCTTAATGTCATTCCTGCTAATATAAAAAATAATCCTCCTGCAAATGAGATATTTCCAAGCCAATCTATTTTCTCTTTTCTTATTGACCCTAGTTCTTTTAGATATTTGTAGGACAAGACAACTCCAATTATTCCTATTGGAATATTTATCCAAAAAATGGATCTCCAGCCTAAGTATGAAGTTAAAAAGCCACCTAAAACCAAACCCAGTATTGAACCTAACACAATTGCAATTTGATTTATACCTAATGCTTTTCCTCTTTCATTTGATGGAAATGAATCAGTAAGTATAGCTACACTATTTGAAAAAAGAAAAGCAGCACCTACAGCTTGAACAATTCTAAAAACTACTAATTCTTCTCCTGACTGAGATATACTACATAATGCTGAGCCAAATGTAAATATGATAAATCCTAAAGTGTAAAGCTTTACTCTGCCAAAAATATCTGCAAGACGACCAAAATTCAAGAGAATAGATGCGGTAACAACAGAATATCCAATAATTATCCATACCATAGTAAATAGAGAGGTACCTAGTTCTGACGAAATAGTAGGTAATGCTATAAAGATAATATTCGCATCAAGCGATGCAATAAGTGTGCCAAGCGTGGTATTACTTAACGCTATCCATTTGTAGGAAGGACATAAACGATTTCTTTTATTATCGGAGGGGGCAGGGTTAACCAATCAACAAATTTTCAAGTAATTCATTATTTGTATATCTATGTTTGGAATATTAAAATATTATATTTAACAAATAGTTTGTTAAATTTCAATATTATAAACTTAAATTATCATATCTTTTTTGATTATTATAGAAAAATTGTATTTTTAATTTGTTATTAGTTCAAAAAGCTTTTCAATATTAATTGAGCGATAAAAACTTTATTTGGATTTTATTTATTACAATCAATGTATCAAGTCTTTCGAATATCTAGCCTTGGTAAAAATCAAATCCATTTTTTAGGTCAAATTTGTTTCACAAACCAGTGATTTCATTGTGATATTAGTTCTATAATTGGATTCACTCCAAAGAAAAGAAAGGTGAATCAAAAGAAAAAACATGAAAATGGATAAAAAATATTTTGAAATAATATGACTTTCAGCCTAAATTTAAAGCAGTTTGGTGTACGTTTCGTTATTTTGATTCTTGTGATTCCATAATAGACGATGAACTTTTTAATGTGTTCGAAACATACAAAAAATTTGAGAGAATTTGTTTTTGAAAAGCTGTGTATTTGTAAATATAATAGTAAGTCACTTAATAATGTAGAAATTATTCGAACTATTCATTTGGGTTAGAGGTATTATTGAAGGTTAGAGAATGATAAATTCCATCGTATAGGTTGTGAACCTAGTTGACTGAAGGTTGTTCTTGACCTGCTTGTTTAGTCATAATCTGAGATCTAATCGAGGCCACGGATTGATCAATTTGATATACTGCTAGTTTGTCTCTTCCTATTATCTCGAACTTTTGAAGAATTGCTTGAAATAAAGTCTCTTCTTCTACTTGTTCACTTACAAACCATTGCAAGAACGAGTATGTAGCACGGTCTTTTTCATTTTCAGCAATTTCTACTAAATTGTTAATTAGCTTTGTAACAGTTTGTTCACTCTTTATACCAGCTTGGAAAGTAGATTCTAGTGAATCAAATTTACCTTGAGGCTTTTCTATCGCTGGAATTATCGCTTCGGCTCCAGTATTGTTAAGATAATGAATGAACTTTAGCATGTGTGTATTTTCTTCATTGGCTTGTTCGAAAAAGAATGCTGCGCTTCCATCATATCCAGTTCTTTCACACCAAGATCCAATAGCAACATATGCATTGGTAGCTGATGCTTCATAAGAAATTTGATCATTAATTGCTTTTTCCATTTGTGATGAAATTCTCATTGTAATGATCTTAGTATTTTTCGGATATCTATATATTTTGGGATTGAGTTTTTTAGAAATACTAGTAAGACATTATTCATCTTTAAAGACGAGAAAAGAAGTTACGTCTGTGTGGAAGCAATTACAAAAATTTGCACAGTATAATTTGTACGGGCATAAACTTGTTTCTGCTTTCATAATAGATGAGACAATCATACAGATTGGAAGCAAACATTACTGGTTACAGGTTTGTATCGAGCCAATACACAAAACAGGCTTGGAACTCATATATCAGTACAGAAATACACTTGTACTTCTATGTTTTGATATTTGGCGGAAAAATATGGTAAGCGTACAGTATATTCAACTGATGGTATTTTGTAGCCGGAGGCCTGCAAGACGATGAGATTGAAACATCGCTGTATTCCAGACTGGAAAAGAAGATGATTGAAAGGATTATGAAGTATTTCAAAGATAGAATGGAATGATTTGATGTGTATTATAGATGTATATAAAAAGAAAATGAATGCAATTTATTTCATGTAAATCAAGTGGCTACAATTCTTTGGCTCTCTATATAACGATACATTGGTTGTAAGAAAGAGGTGTTAATTTATCTTAAATTAGCACAGTTTTTTAATTATTATTTCTTCTATTATCTTGAAAGTAGAATTGGTTATTGCTCAACCCTAAATCACTAATTTTATTTCATAAAGATCTTGTCTTCATAACACCATTTCCAATTTTCACCAGGTTCGTATGATTTTATAGCAGTATGAGTCGTTTCTTGAAAGTGTTTTGTACCGTGTTTATTGACTGAAGAATCACAACAACCAACATCTATCCATCAAAAACAAAGACGCAAATGGACCCAGTCTGAACCAATTTTTTCAAATCCTTTATACCCCGTGGTATTTCCCTTTATATTATCATTAACTTGATTAACGTGGGAACATCTATTAATTATCCACATTTACTATACATATTTGATTTATTTAAATAATGGTAGTATACTATGTATCTATTTTTGACTAGTTCCAATAATTATATCATTTCAAGTAAGATTTTAAATACCTACTTAGTATTAAATTACTACTTAACTTAAATAGCTTGAATTGTATATTATAGTATGTCAAAAATCAACAATCAAAATATAATAAAAGATATGAAACATCAAGCAGTTACATTAGATTCCGATTATTCTGTCAATAACAAATCCATTCGTTCAGTCTTACAAATAATAAAGAGTGAAACAACTCAAGATGGCGAAGGTGTAACATTAAAAAGATCCTTTCCAAATAGCTTCATTTCAGAATTTGATCCATTTCTGCTATTAGATGAGATAGGTCCTACAGATATAAAACCAGGAAAGCAAAAAGGATTTCCCAATCATCCACATAGAGGATTTGAAACTGTTACCTACTTGCTAGAGGGAAAATTTGAACATAAAGATTCACAAGGTCATATTGGAACTATTAGTGCCGGAGATGTACAATGGATGACTGCTGGTTCTGGAGTTATTCATTCAGAGATGCCTGAAAAAGAATTTAGTAAAAATGGGGGAAGATTACATGGTTTTCAATTATGGGTTAACCTTCCTAAACGTAATAAAATGATGAAACCAAGGTACCAAGAAATGTCTCAATCAAAAATTCCAATGGGAACTACAGAAAATGGTAATGTTACTGTTAAAGTTATAGCAGGTGAATCCTTAGGTGCAAAAGCAGTAATTCATACAATAACTCCAATTATGTATTTGCATTTTAAATTAGAACCTGGTTCCAGAATAATACAGCCAGTTCCAGAAAACTACAATGTCTTTGCTTATGTAATTAAAGGAAAAGGAGCGTTTGAACAGAATAATAATAAAATGGTTGAAAAAGGTAACTTGATAATATTTGAAAAAGACGGTAAAGCAGCATATATCCAAGCTATTGATGATTCACAAATGCCACTTGAATTATTGCTAATTGGAGGAATTCCTTTAAGAGAACCAATAGCAAGGTATGGACCGTTTGTGATGAATACTCAACAAGAAATCTATCAAGCCATAGAAGATTATAGAAATGGAAAATTAGGTTAAATATCTTCTCAATTTCCTTCGGAACGCAAACAACAAAAAAATTTGATATTACCTTTTTACCATAATCTTTATTTCACAAAATTAATAATATCATTTTCTTTTGAGGATTTATTGTACACGAAAGACTATTTATTTTTCGACCAGCTTTAAAAATAAAAAGATGGCAAAGAACGATATTAATGATGATGACAATCCGGACAGGCATTCAAACCCAGTTACTGTGATTGTTAAACGCATAGCTAAAAAAGATAAAATTAGAGAATTTGAACAATGGCTTTCAGGAATTTCTAAGGAAGTCTCTAGACAGAGGGTAGTATGGGTATTGATATAATTAGGCCAACTAATAATAATAAATCTAAACTTGAATATGTTGTCATATTGAGGTTTAATAATTATGATAATCTTACAAAATGGAAGAAATCACCAGTAAGAAATGAATGGTTACAAACTGGCAGGAAACTAGTAGAAACCGATCCTGATGTACAAAAATTGACAGGGTTAAAATTTTGGTTTATTCGGTATTTTAAAGATGAAACTTCACCTATGATTCCTATAAAACCTCCACCACGTTACAAAATGGTAATTGTTACTATTCCTGTAATATCAATTCTCCTGTTGACTTTGGTTCCTCAAATAAATATTTTAACAGAATTGTTATGAATACCATTTCCAATAAGACTTGTTATTGCTATTACGATAACAATTCTGCTAATGACTTATGTGATATGCCTCTTTTAACAAAATTATTAAAATCTTGGTTATTCAAAAGTTAAAATTAAAAATTTGTTACTTTTTTGAATATAGTCATAGATAAGAATTTGTTGATTATAATAGCTTAAATCTTTATTACTTGGTAGTTTAATATAACCTGCTATAATATGGTGAAAGTGTCTGATAGTGTATCTTTAAATTCTAAACATGAAACTAAAATTTTAGAAGAAAAATGTAAAATACTAAATATTTGGGATGTGTTAAGCAGAAGATGGTCATTACTAATATTAAAGAACGTAAGTACTAAAAATGTTATTCGATTCAATGAGTTAAAAAGAAGTTTGAAAGATATTAGCAACACTGTTTTATCTGATAGATTATCCGAACTAGAACGAGAGGGCCTAATTACTAAAAAAATTTATCCAGAAATACCGCTTAAAGTTGAATATAGATTAACAACAAAAGCAAAAGATCTTGAAGCAATTTTGCAAAGTCTTAGTAGATGGTGTGAGAAATGGGAAGCAAAAAAATAAATCTGCAATTAATGGAAACTGGTTGGGGGAAAAATGGTGAGCCAATTTATCTATCCTAAAAATCGGTGCAAAAATTCCTTGCAGCCCGAAAAGCAAGTACTTTTCTAGGGTTCATCTGCTTCTTTTTTTATCTATCCTGTGTCCTTCTTTCCCTAAAGTGATTCTGACCCTAATACTGACTTCTTGGCGTATCTAAATGATAGTAATAATATCTAATGAAATGGCTTTGGAAGAAAATATTGATGAATCCATGTAACTGTAAATATATTACCTTCAATTATACAAATAAATACATCATACAAACATAAATATGACTATTCACTGGACAACATTACATACGTTTATATAGCTTAGTAACGTATATATAGTTATGACAACAAAAGAAGAAATAAAACGAAATGAAAATATAGCTGTAAACGAACCAGAATTTAATGAAAGAAATACAACTAAATTTAACAAAGACCACAGTAATTTCAATGAAAGAGCAAATAGAGACTACAATAACACCTTAAATCAACAACAAGATATAATAAGCAAGACACTCGACAACACCTTACATAATATAAAGAGAACCACTGATGAAGCTACGCGAGAAATTCCAACATACACACAACGTATTGCTGAATATCAAGAAAAAACCGTTC
>DATGZA010000071.1:0-21464 GCA_035297365.1 Nitrososphaeraceae archaeon | reverse complement strand
TTGTTTATTCGTATTGTTTACTGCAACCTGAAAGTGCCATCCTATCATAATCTATGAATTTGTGTTTCCAGTTGTAGAACACGTCTCGATTGATATTCAATTTTCTTTACAATTTAGCTACTGTGATATTTGTAGTCAATGTGTACACCTTCTAGTATTATTGTTTTTATCTTTAACACCCCGCACCTTTATCACATCTTTCTATACTTGTTATAATGATAGGAGTAAAAGAATGTCCATTACAACGTGTTATCAATTTCAATGGGTCCAGACTAAATCCTGTCTTCTCTTTAACAAATTCTTTTTCTCTGTTTACTATATCCTTCGAATCTTTAACTGTGTTTCGCAGATTGGTATCTAGCTCTGCTTTGGACATACTTCCCAATATTTAACAATCTGTTGTTGTAATATCGATTATTTGTATTAGATGATTATGTCTTGAAACAGTCATTCTTGAGTTACTCATTAGGGAAGAATATAGTCCAAACATAACCAAATGTACAGATTTTACTGTCATCGAAATAGATCGAAGAACAAATGATTGACATGGAATTATAATCAATGATGTCTGTTAAATCAAGAATAATATCATAATCCCAATGGTCACTTATTGAATATTTTCTAACAGGGTTAGATTTATCCTATTTTCTGACTACTTTCTAAAAAAAATAGTTCTACTACACTGACTTACAAAGATTCATTTCCAAGTTCTGTTCAATAAAAATTTAAGCTTTAAATTACATATTTTCCATTTTTTCAGAATATAGCAAATTTAGTTAGTCACTATAGTTTGACATTATACGCAAACTCGATGGAAGATAGCTTTTCTCTGTTAGATATACTAATTAGCAAATTTGATTAGAAAAAATAGGCTTATTGGTATGAGTAATCTTATTTATTAGTATAATCTTATTTTGATATTATGATGTTTGTTTTATAATCATTTTTAAATTAAAATGTTACTTTTTTTGTCAAAGACTGGAACTTTTGCGGTAATTCAGAATTTCCAAAATTTTTGTCATCATAAGCAGAATACATTTTTATCACCTGACCATGTTTTACCTGGTGATCTCCTATATAATGTATGATTTCTTTATATTTATCATCTAATAGCATCAAATTTTCTGCCAGTGCTCCTTCTAACAAAATATGCCATCCATCACCTATATCCATAACTCTTCTTGCAAATATAATACCAGGGCCCCAAATATTCTGATTATTGTTAATATCATTGACAATATACACGGAGCCAGAAGCCAAGCCAATTCTGATACCAAGTTTGGAATCATCATCAAAAGCATTTTCGTTGTGCTTGCGTAGTTCATTATGCAACTGGATACTTAGTTCAAGAGGAGCTTCAGGGTTTGAGATGAATCCTATTGCCATACCATCACCCGTTGCCAACACTTTTTTTTCAGTATTTTTTCGAAAAGCAGCACAGATAGATATCAAATTGTTTAGTAATTCTATCTTCTGTATCTGTTTTCTTACAGATAACAACGGATTTGAAAGTCCTACTATATCTATAAAGAAAAAGTTTGCATCCAGAACTGTGGACTGTCCTATGTTAGTCATTCCAGAGTCCCCATAAATTCCATGCAATTTAACATAGACTTCTAAATGATTTTTATGAAAAGCCATATCTTGGTGAAAAACTGGATTTTCAGTAATTGGTATCTTACACACGCTACAGATTAAGGATACTTTCTTTGATGAAGATGGTCCTTCAAAAAGCAATCTTCCAGTACCGTTAGTATGGATATTGACCCATTTTGAAGGTATTTTTTCTCCTGTGAAAGAGGCTATTCGGATCATTCTTTTACCATCTTCAGCGTTTTTACCTTCCTCCATTTTCATTTCCAGTATTGTATCAAATAAGGTACTCACTTTTTCAATAATGTTCTCATCAAGTGTTAGATTATTTACCGTAAATATGGATTTGACTCCTTTGCTTTTTAGAAAGAGAGATAATAGATTAATAAAACGTAATACATCTTTTTCGTCAAAAATTGTACATAGATGTGAAATTGAATCTAGTACTAAAACGGTATTATTACTATAACTATCTTTACTTGTTGAACCATCAATATACGCGAGATTCTCCTTATCTTTTGATGTTTCCATACCATCAGGTCTACGCGAGTTTTCTTCTTTATTATTTTTACTATCTTTATCTATTTCTAAAAATCTTCGCTCGACTTCTTTAAGAGTTGAGAATAATTTATTATCTAAGTTTAATTTATTGTGAATATTTAAATCATCTGTATCCTCTTTTAGAAAAGGATTGACAAAAAGAGAATTAGAAAGAATTGTATCTGATTTAACATTAGGAAAGAAATTTCTAAATTGTTTTAACATAATATTGGAACTTATGTAAATCACATGGTTATTATTAGCCAGGGATTCAGCCAAAAAAGTTTTACAATAAGTTGTCTTGCCGACAGCCCTTGGGCCTATCAGTAAGAAAAGATTATTGTCCTCTATCTCTTTATTTGATATTTTTCTTCCCAATAAGACATCAATCCCAGGAATAGGCATAATTATCAGAGATTCACCTGAATATTTATAGTTAAGTTATTACTTTAAGAATATAATTTTGAAATAAAATTGTGGTTGCTATATTTTTTACGGGTTTACAGATAGTAAAATAATGATTTTAAATTAGATATAACAGGCTCGATCAAAAATATGATACCAGTACATCTTTTTGGAATTAGATAAAATACACACTTTATTATCAATGTAATTAACTACGGTCATCTCCTAATGTTTTATTCAATAATTTACTATCTTTAAATCCTCCAAAGCAAATCTCTACTTCCTTTATCTAAAGTTTCTAATCTTCTTGTAAAATTGTATAACTTTGGAGGTAGTGGAACATAACTTTTTACCAATTTCATATATCGTACATCTCTATATATGTTCCTATGACCTAGGTCAAACAAAAATCATGATAATGAATTGGTTACTTGTGTATGATTTGTAATATACAAGAATTATTAGAAATCCGTCCTTTACTGAATTTTTGAATTGTCTTCCTCCCGCATGTATATATCTGATTCTCTTCTTTTTGGATAAATGTTTTATCTAATATATTGTTGTATATTGAATCAATTTCGATAATTGCAATCCAGTTAAAAGCCCTTAACAATAACGGCTTTTCAGATAATATGCTATAATTTAGCAAATGTATAACGAATTGTCCTAGATAAGAGGAATATGGTTATAGCTTTCTAATTATGCAAAATGATAAAGTATACAAACTATGATCTATAAATAAATTTATTAAAAATTCATTAAAATACGCCAAAAAAATAAACCAGATTGGTATTCACATTATTATATAAAAACATCCTAAAAGATAATGTATATTGTATATATTTTAGTGGAATACGATATTAAAATAGTCAGCAGCAAAATTGTTTTATAAAAATGATGGTTCTTTTGTCATAGTTTCATGCTTTAGCAGTCTATCAACGTTCATGTATTTTAAGAATTTTCTGCGTGAAACGATTTAGATATAGAAAGAAAGATTTGAAGGAAATTTGGAAAAAAATAAGTAAGCGAACTTGATACCAACAATGAATAAAGCTATTGTTTACTAACTATAACCAAATAAATTGGATTAAATTAATTTGTTTGATTATTATACAATCAACTATACTTTTGATTCTTTTGTTGCCGCTTGAACTTTTTGGTCAAAACAACATACCCAAGGCAATAGAAAACACAAACCCAGACAATATGGAAACTAAGTATTCTGAATCTGAACAGGATAAAGGAGTAACAATAGGAACTATAAAGGAATATGCAGAAGTAATAAGTATTTTTCTTGAAGTAATAATTATCATACTTTTAGCGAAAACGGTAAAAGATTTCGCAGAGTTAGCTAAAGTGAGTAAATTACAAGCAGAAGTAAGGTTTAGACCCTGGGTAGGTCCTCACGGTGGAATAGAATTTATGAGAAGTGAAAATGATAACAAGCAGTATTTTATTAAAATAAAAAATTTTGGAGAAATACCCGCATCTAACGTTACAGCATTTTCCATAGTAGCAGATTCGATCCCGAAAAAAGATTTTGTGTCAACCTTCACGAAAAACAATTCTTTGGATAGCAAAAATAAAGAAAATAAGATAGATAAATTCAGTATTGGACCTCTCCTTCCAGGTATGGAGAAAAGATACTGGGTTTTCATAAAAGAAGCAATGATAAAAAAGGCAAAAGAAGGAACATCGGAACTATTTATATTATTTTACTTTTCCTATGAATTTGTTGGTGGAAAAAGCGGGTATGGAATGATAAGTCAATTTGATAAAAAGACAGACACTTTTGTACATATCGATATGTGGATAGATTAGATTCATGAAACTATCTGTTTTTGGTAGTCTGAAATGGCCTCTTAAATTACCTTTTAATATTGTCTTCAACAAAAGAAATAATAAGATCGTAGCAATGATTTTCGTCTATTTATTTTAATTTCTTAAAAAAGAATTAAATCTTGGATGTCTATAATATTTTGACATACAGGAACATGGCCGGTAAAATAAAAAAAAATGATGAAAAAAATAACGAACAGTCAATAGACAGTCCTATTCCTAATCCTTTTACTTCCATGATAGAATTTTGGCAAAAATATTCAACAAATTGGATGGAACAATATGGAGAATTTATAAAAGACATCCAACGGATTGGGGAGTTACAGAAAGAATCTCTGAAAAATACTCAAAGGATGAGTGAATTATATAAAGAATTAGTAGGTACCGTTGAAAATATGAATCTATTATACAAAGAATCTGTAAAAATTACAGAAAGGATGGCCAGATATTGGGTAGATTATTCAAAATCTTTCTTTCAAAAAGAAAAAAAAGGGTCCGACTAAAATAAATTATATTTTACATTAAAGTCTTACAAAATACATGAAAAATATTAAATAAATTTTACATTTAAAAGCACATTTTTTTTGTAGCTTCTTTATTTATCTAGATGTGATTATATCTAAAAATTGTAACATAAAATGCATAGAAATATTCATTAGATAGATTTTAGGAAAGCTATTTATGTATGATAAAATTTATTTTTTGAAAAATCCTAAATATTAGTTGAAAGCCAAGAAAGAGAATGGTGAAGCATTATCCCGAAAATGGTCTTTTATACGAAAAGTCAACGCAAATTATTTTCAATAGATTTTATTTTGTATATCAATTATCGCATGACAAACAGATCTCTATAACAAGTAAGATGAGTTGATCATAGAAATCTCTAATATATTTCTTTTAGCAATACAAAACAGACAAAAAATTAACGACGTAAATGTGAGAAGATGCTAAAAAAAGAAAACTCTACAGAATTTAATAATTCTTTTCATGTAATTTACTATTTCCAATATTTTAGTATGTTACCATACATTTCGCGTTCCATGTTAAAAAAGGTCAATTTTGCGTCGAGTATCATAAATGATTTCTTTTTTTACAAGTAGTACTTTCTAAAATTTGAAGATTAAAAAGAATTAAAAATAATTAAACAATCCTAACATAATTACTGGTCTTTTAGTCAAAGCCTTCATGTTCATTCAGCATACCAAAACTGTTGTAAAATTTACATTCTGGTATACAACCAGTAAATTGATTACATCCCATTCCATCATAATTCCCCTGTCCGTTATTTCTTCTGTACCATGAGCTTTGGTGAAAATACCATTGTGATTTATATTCCTGATATCTAGCTTCTGGACTAATCTTTTTCAATACTTGGTTGTCTTCGGATATCGATAACCTGTTCGCCACAGATAATAACAATAGATTATCATTTATATGAATACAGTAAGATTAATCTGTGAAAAAATTCTCTATAAATATTCAGATATTTTAAAAATTTAGTAAATATACTACATTCCTATTTACACCTAGAAAAGTTTATCAAATGTATAAGTAGATATTAAATCCAAAAAATAATCTGAAAATAAATTAATAATTGATTCTTTAATTTTCTTTAATAATAAACTGACAATATTTGTATATTACACTAAAAAAGACACTTATGGATAAATATATACCGTGTTTTTAATTTGTTGAACTATCGAGTATTATTCATACTATTATATCTTTTTTCTTGTCCTATTGTTATTTCTCTTGATATTGAAATAAGCATGACAGAAACCAAAATTAAAGCTATATTTGTTATAACGTTTGAAATTGGTTGCGAAAATAAGGATCCGCCTATGAGAGGAAAAAATATCGAAAAAAGAAACAAAACCCACCAGCGTTTAACATTAGAGTGCGAATAACCTGAAGAGAATTCATTTGAAAGACTAGTAGCTTGGCTAAAAGTCCAAATTTCTTTCATAATGTAATAAGGTTTCCAGAGATTAATAATAGGAATGATACAATATGCTACGGCCTTTATTGGTGAAAATTTCAGACCATGTACTTCTAATGAATAAAGATTGTTGTAAGATCTATAGAACCAATATAGAAAGATAATAGATATCGTTAGAAATACCATTGAATATAAGGCGCCATACAAGTAGGTAAAATCTGAAGAAAAAATTGAAACATGACCAGAGCCATTAGTCGTATTTGAATTTAGGCCAAAATTGCCGTCTCCTGATGCAGTGAATAAAATAATGCTCATTACTATAGAAATCAGATTAAATAGCATACCAATACAAAGCACAATGGTTAAAAACCGAGAAAGCCTATTAAGTGGAACGTAGGAATGTAGTCTATTTGGATAGCTCATATTTATTCTTAAAAAATGGCAGATAAAAGCTTTTTAGAGTCAGTGATGTTTGGAAAATGGTCAATATATCTTAAGTATTCCTACTAATTATTTTTTTCAACAAATACTGAATTATTTTAATTAGATTAAAATAGTTAAATTTTATATTTTTAGACCTTTAATAAAATGTGTGACCTATAAGGAATTTGTGAAGTGTGAATGAATTTATAACTTTTCAGAAAAGTAAACTGGCAAAGGAATAAATTAAAAACAAAATATGACCTAAATAAGTATTTATAGACGTCATATCATCTGAAGGAATTTAAAAATTGTGTTTATGATCCTTTTATCATATTTTGCTCCTAAATGAATATTTGAACTGAACAATAAAAAAAATGACATAGAAATTGTCAAAAATATTATACTACCGTGGAGTAAGGTAAAAAAACGTTGAATTTAACCCACCTAAATCAAAGAATCCGTATAGAACTAATATGATGTAATTTCATATCTATAATGTAGAAACTAAATGAAATATTCTTTTCCAGTCTCATTTAGTACTAGAATAGCTATAGCTAGCATGAGTAAAATTTAAAGTTAATTTTTGAAAGCAAATGATTATCTTTTCATTTATAATGTATCGTTGTTATAATATTCTACGATAGAATAGATCAAATTAAATAAGATGTATCTTAAATATCAATACAGAGTTCATATAATATGAATAAAGACAATAGCTGTAAAATTCATAAAACTGCATATAGAAATGGGAAAACATTCGAGCAATGCAAACAGGATGCGGTTTCTGTTACAGAACACTTAGCTAAAGAAATTGAAACCAATCAGGAGATATCATGGTCTAAAGTACTTGAATATGTAGATCATGATGAACTCATTTACAAATTAACTTTAAAATATCTTAGGCAGAAAGGGTATGACATTGGTAATAACAAAACACCCATAATAAAAAAGAGCAAGTAAAAAACGAATGGAAATATCATAAAAAATGAATTACATCGTAACAACAATAAAATAATAAAAGAAGTTGTTAGCTTGGTAACATTTTTATTCACCGGACATGAAAAATATTAACGACCGCTTCCAGGTAAACCTATACCTTTTAAGGGTGATCGATATTCACTCTCTTTAATTATACCCTCCTTAGTAGTTACTTTAACATCATCGATTTGGGTATCCGGTCTTGGGTAGAAAAAGAAAAATTCTCCTGGTTGGAGAATATTCATTCTCTGGATATCATTCTTTCCTAATATCACCTCAATACCTGTTAATGGCTGCATACCAGTATTAGAAACCTTAACTCTGTAAAAAGTTCCTGAAATGTCAGTTTTATCCTTAATTGCATCTATTTCTAACGCATAAGGGGGTTTATTTTGTTCCTTGTAAATAAGGAATAGAATGATCAAACAGGCTAATAAAATTGCCGAAATAATAAGGTAATTGATTATTTTCAAATCCTAGAAAATTTTAATTCCTAAAGAATATTTGAATTATTGCATTAGGCCCAGTAAAAGGAAGAAATATCTTTTTACAAAATTCGAATGTAATTTTCATATCTTTTGCTTTTGGTCCTATATATTATTTCTAATCAAATCTTTTATTACATAGATAAAGAGAAGATTATCAAATTATTTTTTTATTCGCAAGCATATATAATTTGTGGCAATGCAAGAATGCAGTTGTAATAATTCTCATACCAATAAAGTAATGGAAGTTTTCAAAGTATCAAGCCACTTGACTATATTAAAATGTAGCAAGTGTGGGGGAGGTATTGGCGAATGGATAGATAAAGTTTCCCTATCCAAAAGATCATATGACAAAGATACTCGACAATTATTAAGATGATTCTTTTTGAAAATTAATAAATAATATCAAATTATAAAGATAAGATTTTAAATAAAATTAAAAATTAGAACAAATCAGTCTATTTATAGAATAATTGAATACAATATACGGAATAGTTTTTGAAACAGTTTAAATTTCTCTATAGATAATTCCTTACCGATACTAAGTCAAATATTATCATGACTTTGAATGAATTGCTTTGGATAAATTCTGTATTTCTAAAAACAAAAGGGTTAAAAAATAAGTGAAAGAAAATAGTAGAAAAGATTTTTGTCAGGTTATTCCTGTAAAACGTTCCTGTATCTCATTTAAACGGAAAGAATATCCATCTATTTTTCGGAGATCAGAAAAATCAGAATCTGTTTTTACCTTGTCAAAAAAAGAGAAAACTTCTTCATTCTTTACTCCATGTTTCAAATCATACCTGATTCGATTACATACTTTGTCCAATCCACCATATCTTTTGTGCAACATCCTCTGATATCGAGTTGGATTTTCAGGAAGGCCGGTTAAATATTTTACAATAGTATTTTGCATGTTTTTGACATGCCAGTCCCTCATTGGATATCTGTTTGCATTCAAAATGAACGTATTATTATAAGATTAGGGCATATATAATAGGACCTTTTTTGGTGTTATACGTGAAAGAAGATTTTGGAACACATTCATGCAAATGATCAATAAAAGAATTAATGCAAAGTTGATAAAAAGCTAATTTTTTTCAAAATTTGAAGTAGCCTTGAAGAAAATAGGAATAGATTATCAATAACAGACATGGCATAATATTATCTATTCCGGAGAGTAACCGGTTTTTTTAAAAAGTGAAGGTTGAAATATCTCAAATATTTATTATGATTAACTTTGAAAAATCTAAGTTTGAGAACAGAGTTCTTTGTTAGAAGTAATGAAGGATCATATGGCGGAGGAGGTTCCAACCGAAGTTATGGTAACCGCAGTTTTTCTCCATATAGAAGATATCCCCCTGCTCCAGTTGAAATAGATCAAGAGTACGACGTAAAAATTGAAGCAATGAGTAGACAAGGCAATGCAGGTATTGCAAGAATCCAAGGTTTAGTTATTTTTGTAGATGGAACTAAAGTGGAAGATAATGTAAGAATAAAAATTAAAAAGATAGGTAGAGGACATGCTATAGGAGAAATAGTAAGTCCTGCATCAGAACAGAATACAGAAAGTCCTGCATCAGAACAGAATACAGAACAATAAGAAGGGTAAGATTTTTTTTCCTTTTATCCTATTAATCAATTTTTATTTTACTAGAAATATAATGTAAAGAAACAAATAGTTGTTCTTTACAATAATTATTTAATCCTAGATATCTAAATATAATATGGTAACCATTTGAACAATCCTAATTCATAAATTAATTAGTCAAGGATACATTCTAGAATTAGTTACCAGTTATAAGTACGATCAAATGTATTAAAAAGATGATATTTGGATTCTATCCTTTCAATCCCCAGACAAGTGTCGATTATATTGAAATATCGAAGTATTCAAAATATTATTTAAATGGCATAGTTAATCACATATATACAAATTTGAATTATTAAAAATTTACTTTTGACAAAGATACATTCTATAAATATATGATAATCCCAATAAAAGCTATGAACGAGATGAGTTACGTTATTGTAGGTCTAGCAATCTTGGGTATGATAGCAATAATACTATGGTTTACAAATATGCCTGAGACAATTGAAGATACCGATATTCAGATAATTATTGCATTAGGAATTGGATTATTAATAATGGTACTAGACAAACGACAAGATCTTCGCTTTCATGAAATTATTGAAAACCAAAATAAAATGATATCAGAAATCCACGTCACAATCATGCAAGAAAAAATGGTAGTCGAAGAAATTAGAAAAATGCTGGACAAATAAAATCGTTTAAGCTAGCAAAATAAAATATTGAATAGAAAGCGTTGATTTTTTATAAATTGTTCCAATATCTCATATTTTTTAGTCCAGGTTTTCTTTCTGCTCTTTTTGTAAATAAATTATATTCTTTTTTAGAAAGAAAATTTACTAATACAAATAAATGCCATATAATTATACGTTTCTAATCGTAATCAACATAAAGAAAACTAATTTGTTAGAATATCCAATGATCTGAATCGTAACTGCTGTTTTGTCATTGAAATCTCTTTCATATTGCTTGCAAAAGTACTGTTGGTATGACTGGAAGTTACGATCCTAGTCTGCGTTATAAGACTAACAACTTGGACATATCATATTCTTCCCTCTAAACTCTCGAACTATGCATGAACTCCAACTTTCATCAGGAATAGATTAGGTCAAAATAATAATATCTCGAATGTGTGTCATATTTCTTTAATAATAATCGAAACATTGGTCAATAAGAGCGAGCATCATTTATTTATTCACTCATATTGTTGCTGATTTTTTAGAGGTCTTTGTAGCTTTGAGAGCGATTTTCTACATTCTTTTTCCATTTCCTCTGGAGACATATCTATTTTATGTGTAGCTATCGACCAAATATGACCATAAGGGTCTTTTAACTGTCCACATCTGTCTCCCCAAGGTGCGTCCATTACACGTACTATCTCCTGTGCACCAGCTAATAATGCCTCATTAAATACTTTATCTGCATCAAGAACGTAAACATATAAAGATACAGCACTTCCACCAATAGATAACGGAGAGTAACAACCCATGTCAGGAAATTCGTCAGATAATATAATTATAGAATCGCCAAGTTTTAACTCTGCATACATTATTCTCTTTTCATCTGGTGCATAATTTCTAAAGCTTTCAACAATATTGAACGCTCGTTTATAAAATTCTATAGCTTCATTCCCATTTTTTACTACCAAACACGGAGTTACTGTATGATAACCCTCTCGGATAGGGCTAACCTCTATCATCTTATAATATATTAGCTAAAGTAATATTTAAGAGAATATACTAATTGAAAGAAAATTGTAATTAATAGTCAAGAGAGAATATAACTAGTACACACAAATAATAGAAATAATTTGTACCGTCATAGCACTACATAGTCATAAATACAGGAAGAGGTGCACTCTAAGTTTTATTGATATTCTGATCAAAAATTTTTTTTTGGAACAACCTAAAAAAATATTATTCAGATTACATTAACATGTACTAAATCTAAAATTGGGTGTCAAATTTTATAAAGAGAACCACTTAGCAGTTATTTCCGAAGTTACATGGTATTATTCATACTACCTTCCTTAAAATTTAGTGATTTTAATATTCAAACGTCTAAACCATATACGATGATGTTATAAATAAAACGTTGCCATCAAAATATAAGCAAAATCCTTTCAAATATATTGTCCATTTAAAATTTAAAAAGCTTGGACTTGGTTAGATTATTTTAATAATATAAATGTCATGGTATTATTAAACATAACATCTTTCTATTACTGATTATTTTTCCAAACCTCATTGAAAGAGATCGTGTCCACGAGTGAATCTGTGTAAAGTTGTTAAAACCAATAGATCAAAATTATTTTGATTTGTCTGTTTAATTATTAGCTCATCGATATTACCTGTTCTGAATTTATATGAGAATTTGTTTTTACATTCCAAATCTTCGCACTTCTATATTTTCTGTTTTCCTTTTTCACATCTTTGTTAACTTTCAAATTTTTACCTTCAATTTCTAAGGTCTTATTATCCTCTTCTAAGGATACATTTTCAGGTATTTTTGAATCTTCTGATAAACGTAAAAGCACTATCCTGCTCCTCCAAAAGAGAGATATTCCATAGTAAACTGCTTTGAAACGTCGTTTCCATCATTAGTGATTAATGGTTTTTAAAGATGAATTACCAGTTCTTGAAATTGAATAACTTTTCAGTTCATTAAAATCATATACTTATTCCATTTCTTGGGTCACTCTCCGATGTTGATTTATAATAGTACATGATCGTAACTTATATGTATGAAATAAATGATTTAAAATTTATAATTAGTAATCTTCCTCACAAGCAAATACATGTTTTTTCTAAAAAGATAATGACTTGAAATTATTCATCAAGGAACAATCAAAATATTCACATATCTCAATTATACAAAGTAATTGGATAATTCTGAAATCCTGATAAGACATATCACTGTGAGTAAGTAGAACATAAAATAATTAAAGGCGATCAATACCATAAAATGAAAAAGAAGAAAAAATAAGCCGCTACAAACTTCCTCCAAGATAAGTAAGATCCTCCAAGATTAGTAAGATCGTAAAGACCAAATTCATGGTATAATATACAGGAAATTATATCCAATGATATAAAAAAATAGATTACTTTGATGTTGATAATTATTAAATAAGAGTATTGTTTATAGACATAAATTTGATATAAATGATTGACAAAATAAGAAAATCAGTTTATTACTGAATTCATTATATTATTAATTCTTAGAATACATTATATTTTATGTAAATATTTTATATAGGCTTTTCGGTATCTTTTATTTTATAATCAGATTCTCGTTTTATATTTATTTATAAAAGTACTTTAATTGATATATCTTTTTCCATCAAATAGTTGCTGGTACATATTAAAATCTCGAATGGTAAAAAATATACTCAGGAAAGTAGCATCTTGTTTGAAATTTTGTCTAAAAATTAACACAGTCAAATAAAATAACCATTACTTTTCAAAAAAGATAAAAAAAATTATCCTGTGGTCGTTTCAACATTATATTGATCAAATGTGAATTTTCTTTTTCTCCCAAAAGGCTTGTAAGGTTTTCCGTTACCATGATAAAATTTTGAAAAGAATTCAACATAAATCAACCTAGCACCCTGAATGCCTGGTTCGAATACCCCAAGGATGATATTGAAAATGTGACCTATAAAGAAGATTGATATTCCTAGAATAACATGTGGAAGTGGGTTATCTATGGTTCTAAGAAAAATATGATCAATTACATCAGCGAGTATAATTGATGCAAGCATTATTCCTACAATTCTAGTATAGGAAAGTATATGACTAATTATCGAAGGTAATTCCATCATAGCCCGGACACCTTCACCGTAAAACATCAATCCTAACCCCCCGAGTATCACTGCAAAATAAACAGCTCCCGTCATACTGCCTGTGGGATTTATATTTTGATGTCCTATGAGTGCCAATCCTAAAAGAGATATTCCCCAGCCAAACGCAAGCCATCCAATTTTGCCGATTGCGTGTTTTTTCTGTCCTTCCCTTAAAGCATTTAATATTCCTAGTACAAGCCCAAATGAAACCATACCCAGACCTATATACCCGCTTATTAGCAATAATTTACGTAGTCCGAATGTACTAATCGGGTCGAGCAGCGCACCGTCAGGCGGCAAGCTGAACCCAAATGTATCATTTAGAAATGAGAACAGGTATTGATTTAAGTGGAATCCAAAATAAAGATTAAAACAGAATCCAAGTACAATTGTAAAAATACATCCAGGAATTATTGCCTTGGCTAGCTTCACCATTTGTGTAGGTCTTAAGATTGTCTTTGCAAAATTCCGTAAAAATTTTGGCATTATGGTAAAATTACGCTTACCACCTTCTACCCTTCTTATGACCCATTTAGAGACAAGTAATATAACTATACCGTATCCCACATCACCTATCATCATACCATAAAAAAATGGAAAAATGAGGGCGAACATCACCGTTGGATCGAACTCTTTACCTGATGGCAAAGAGTAAAACCTAACAAATGATTCATAAACTTTCAATTTTTTTGGGGTGGCCTGAAGAGTTGGAGGATTTTCTTTACTCTCCAAATCATGCAAAATTGTTCCCTCAGTATGTTTTTTAAAAGCTGTTCTTAGGTTTTCTATTTTTGATTTTGGTATCCATCCTTCCAATGCAAAAGCATCTTCTGTTACTCCTAGATGATCAATGATCTCTAGTTTTCTGTTTTCTATCTCAAGTTGTTCTTCTGCGCCTTTCAGAAATTTGTAATGCATTTTGGAAATTTCAGACAGCTGATTATTGATTTGATTTAATTTTGATGATAGAGTCTCGTTAATATTTTTCTGATTTTGAATAATAATTTCTGGTTTGCCTTTAAGTTTTGGAACTGCTTCTAAATGTACATTATGTGAATTAACCGATGACGCCAAGGAAGCCGATCTAAAGGTTGGAGTAATAATAAGAACAAAATGTGTTATTTTATCAGTCTCTTTAGAATATATCATGATGTCCGGACTTTCAGATTCTAATTCCTTCCTAAATTCTGGAAATTTATCAGATGCAACACGTCCAAAGTACGAACGGGCGAAGGATAGATTTAAAATATCGAAATCTTCATGAAAGAAAGAAAACTCTTCGACCAGGTTGATATTGTTTTCTGTCTCTCTTTTCTGTGTAGTGAGATCATCCTTTTCCCTTTCCAGAGACGCAATTTTACTATCTATATCGAGAGACTTTATTGTAGAAATCAATTCATTTAATGACAAAAATCCAGATTTCCCGACTATTTTTGTTGGTGGAAGAGAACCAAGTAATCCTTTAATCCTCAGTAGTTGATCAGAAATTTCATTATGTAATTCACTCTCACGTTCTCTAGATAGAAAGGAATCTGTTGCTTTTGAAAGAGGTTCGAGCTGTATTATATTCATTTCATGTAAAATAGTAAATATTTGTTGTCTAAATTTTTTTAGGCCTACTACAGCTACTCGAGCCATAGGAACTGGTTTAAGTATCGTTGACATGTTAGTATCTCATCCTATTCACATTTTAGAAAGCAGAATTTCTATTATTTTCATTATATTTTGTTTGTCGGAATTGAAAGAGATTGATTTGGATTTTTTTTCTGCATCCCCAATAATCTGCTCAGCCTCTTTAGAAGCTTCCTGCTTAGCATGTTTAACATTTTCATCCACCATTTTTTTTCCTTCTATCTTTGTTTCAGAGATGACGTTTTCTAGATCTTCTTGTAAATCTTTTATATCTTTCTCAATAGAATGTCTATGTTTTTCAATTTCCACCTGTACTTGATCTTCCTTTTCTTTAATTCGCTTTAGTATAGATAAATAATCTTCCTGAGAATTTGACATATTTTTATGCTCCTAAAAATTGTTTACCTATAAAGAATAACAAAACTGTTGCCCCGATGATATTTCCAATCTTAAAGGCTCTTCCAATGATATAAAACTTTTTTTGCTTGTCATTTGCAAAATTTCCTCTGGTGTTTTTATTTTTATTATTATTTTTATTATTATTATAATTATTATACATGAACTTTTATTTCCTCCTTCTTTCGAATCATTTCTTCTCTTTCTCCCATTTTCCTCTTTACAGTTTTCAACATAATGAATGTATCCCGTTCCATCTCATCAAGTCTAAAAGTAATGAATTTCACTGCAGATAGTAATTTGGGAATCAAGATATTTTCTATTGCATTAGACTTGCGCTTTGTTCTCTCTATTTCATAAAGCAATTTCCTCAATGCGGTTTCTTTTTCCGCTACCTCTAAAACAATTTTGTGAATCTTTTGGAAGGTTCTTAATGCTTCGTTGATAGATGTTGGGAGTTCAAGTAAATGTTCAGCAAGCAATTCTCTTTCCCCACCTGTAAGCTTTGGGATGTGAACACCCATTATACTCTTGGATTTTATCTGCAAATTTTTCATTTGCGATATTTTCATCGCCTCATTTTCGAGTTGCATTGTACCAGCCAGCATCTCAGCCATTCTGATACTTTCATAGCCTTTTATCAGTTCAGACTGTAAACTACCTCTTAAAGCCGCTGCAGTCTTGCTCGTATTAAAGAATTCAAGAATTAATGCTTGACGTTTTAGTTTTAGGAGATTCAAGCCTTTCTTTGCAATCAAAATTCGACGTTTTGTACGTATATATTCAAGGCGAGTTGGTCTAATATCAGTAGCGATGGTCATTATGCAGCAATCATGCTCCTTCTGTCCCTGTTTCTACTAGAGCCTTCTTTCTATATTTTGTAATAAATTCCGACTTTATACGTTTCAATTCGGATTCTGGCAGATCACTTATGAGGTCCCACCCAATATCTAGAGTCTGTTCAATCGATCTATTTTCATTTACTCCCTGATTTACGAATTTACGTTCAAAATTATTAGCAATTTTAACAAATTTTCTATCAGTGTCACTTAATGCTTCCTCTCCGACTATTGCAGCCAATCCCCTGGCATCTTTTCCTTGGGCATATACGGCATAGAGCTGATCAGCGAGACTTCTGTGATCTTCCCTTGTTCTACCAGTACCGATCCCTTGATTCATTAATCTGGAGAGACTCGTTAGTACATCAACTGGAGGTTGAATATTCAATCTGTGCAGATCTCTGCTCAAAACTATCTGACCTTCTGTAATATACCCAGTAAGATCGGGTATAGGATGTGTAATATCATCTGCAGGCATAGCAAGAATGGGAATTTGTGTAACGGAACCTTTTCTACCTTTAATTTTTCCTGCACGTTCATAAATTGACGACAGATCTGTATACATATAACCCGGGTATCCCCTTCTTCCAGGGACCTCTTCACGTGCTGCAGAAATTTCTCGTAGAGCTTCGCAATAATTGGTCATGTCAGTCATTATAACTAGGACATGCATCTCGCGTTCATAGGCAAGAAATTCTGCAGTTGTTAGCGCAAGTCTTGGAGTAAGTATACGTTCCATTGAAGGATCAGATGATAGATTTAGGAAAAGAACACTTCTACCAAGTGCTCCGCTTTCTTCAAACTGCTTTACGAAGAAATTAGCTTCTTCACTTGTAATACCCATTGCAGCAAATACTACAGAAAAACTTTCGGAGGTTCCAAGAACTTTAGCTTGTCTAGCAATCTGTGTTGCTAGTAGATTATGTGGTAAGCCAGCACCGGAAAAAATAGGAAGTTTCTGTCCTCTGACAAGAGTATTCATGCCGTCTATGTTAGACATGCCTGTCTGGATAAATTCAGATGGTTCTTCTCTAGAATAAGGATTTATTCCAGAACCTACCAAATCGTATCTTTGTTTAGATATAATTTTTGGTCCATTGTCTCTTGGTTTTCCCAATCCATCAAAAGTTCTTCCGAGCATTTCGTCAGATACGGAAATCATTGCAGTTTCTCCCAAGAATTTTGTTGAAGTTCCACTAGTAGCAAGTCCATATGTGGCTCCAAATACTTGAACAACTGCCAAGCCTTGTTTTGTATCAAGTACCTGTCCTAAACGACGTTCTCCATCGGCTAACTTTATTTCTACCATCTCACCATATGCTGCATTATCAACACCCTCAACAAATATCAATGGACCAGCTATCTTGGAGAGCGTTTTAAATGCTACATTTGACATTTCTAAAGTGTTACCTCCAGCAACAAATTATCAAACTGTTGTTTCATATTTATCTTGATCTCATTAACTAAATGTTCAACCTCCTCTTCCTTTGTCCATTTAATCTTTGATAAAAGTTTTCGTACCTCAAGGGCACCAACTTTTGAGGATGGAACACCTTTCTTGATAGCTTCAGCTTCCATTCTTCCAAATTCTAAGATCATAGAAAGCATCAAATTCTGTTTTTTGATAGAGGTGTAAGTATCGACCTCATCATAAGCACTTTGTTGAAGATAGTCTTCTCGAATAGATCTTGCAGTATCCAAAATACCTTTTTCAGGTTCAGGTAATGCATCATATCCTATCAGTTGAACAATTTCCTGTAATTCTGACTCCCTTTGTAAAATTTCTAAAGCTTCCTTCCGTTGGGGAATCCATTCAGGAGAGACATTATTGTTGTACCAGTTAGTCATATCATCAGCATACAAGGAATAACTTGTTAGCCAGTTGATAGATGGAAAGTGCCTTCTTGAGGCTAAATTGGCATCGAGTGCCCAAAATACCCTTGTCACTCTTAAAGTATTCTGTGAAACAGGTTCAGAAAAATCTCCACCTGGTGGAGATACTGCACCAACTAAAGTCAGAGAACCGACCCGCTCTTCGGGAGATATTACTACTGCCTTTCCTCCCCTTTCATAAAATTCCGCTAGTCTTCTTCCAAGGTAAGCTGGATATCCTTCCTCTCCAGGCATTTCTTCTAGCCTGCCTGAGATTTCTCTCAATGCTTCGGCCCACCTTGATGTACTATCTGCCATCAAGGCCACATCATAGCCCATGTCTCTATAATATTCACCCATGGTAATTCCGGTATAGATACTTGCTTCCCGGGCTGCAACGGGCATGTTAGAGGTATTTGCAACGAGAATTGTTCTCTCCATCAATGGTCTTTTTGACTTTGGATCTTCCAATTTTGGAAAAGTAGTGAGAATTTCAGTCATTTCGTTTCCTCTTTCGCCGCATCCAATGTAAACAATAACACTACTGTCTGCCCACTTTGCAAGTTGCTGTTGAGTTACTGTTTTTCCACTTCCAAATGGTCCTGGAATCGCTGCCGTACCACCCTTTGCTACTGGAAAAAAGGTATCAAGAACACGCTGTCCTGTAAGCAAGGGAGACTCTGGTGGAAGTTTGCGAAGAACAGGTCTTGGGATTCTCACCATCCACCAACTTGATAAACCAATATCCTCAGTACCGGTATTTGTTTTTACTTGTGCAACATTTTCATTAACTGTGTATTTCCCTTCTGTTATTTCAGAAAGTTGACCACTAATATCAAATGGAATCATTATTTTGTGACTTATTAATGGAGTTTCTTGAACTTCTCCAATTATTTCACCTGGAGAAACGTTTTCACCATTTTTCTTGATCGGGACAAAATCCCATTTCTTATGTTCGTCTAAAGCGGGAATTATATTGCCTCTACTGATAAAATCACCGCTTTTCTGCCTTAATACATCGAGTGGACGCTGAATTCCATCATAAATGGATGTTAACAATCCTGGTCCAAGCTGCATTGATAGAGGTCTCTTTGTATTGATTACTTTTTCTCCGGGTCTAAGTCCTGTTGTATCTTCGTATACCTGTATTGTGGCCTTATTACCCTCAAGACGGATAATTTCTCCGAGTAGGCCTAAGTCTCCAATTCTTACAACATCATACATTTTTGCTGCTTCAACATCTGTTGCTACAACTACTGGACCCGAAATTCTCGAAACAATAGCAGTTGACATACTAATAATTCACTCCTTCATCAACCCATTTTAATACTTATCCCAAGTACACGTTTAGCCAATGTAGATATTGATTCTTCCTGAACACTTCCTTTTAAAGAGGGCATAAATAAAACCAATGGTTCAATAGATGCTTCGACCCTTGTTCTGAATACGTGTGGAAGAGATGCACTAACAAACTGACTAGCGATTATCAAGTTAAACTTACGGGAGAAGAAAATACTTTCCATAGTTTTCAGAGCCTCATCTGCTTTATTTACTATATAAACATCATCTATTCCTAATAGGCGATAGCCCATTACAAGTTCTCTTTCACCTATCACAGCAATAGCACCATCTGATTCTGATTTTTGTTTAGTTGACATTTTTTTTCACTCCAAAAGCAGCATTGATTTTATACGTTCAACAGGGATGTCATAACGCTTTCCATAAGCTATTCTTTTTATGTTGTCCCATTCAGATTCTGCAGTTAAAATAAAATGAAAAATTGTTCCTATTGAGAGTGATATATTTTTCAATCTTTTTACATATGTTTTAATAATAAATTTATCCAACGCCACCTCAAAATCTATTAGACTGTTGGTCTTGATAAAAGTTTCCAATAGATCATCTAACTTGTAGTATTCTTGTATTTTCCCTACAAATTCATTAATATTTTTTGATCCAAAAATATCAAGCAAGATATTCAATGGAATATTCCCCCCTTCGATAAGGTGTTTATTTAACAATTCTCGATCCAGATTGGAATCCCTGGCTTTTAATACATTTAAAATGTTCTTTTTATCTATTTGTGCTCTAAATAATTCTCTAATTACTCCCTCATCACCTTGAAAAAACTTTAAGGATTCAAGTAATGACTTATAATAATATGATTGAAGATCAGCCATCATGGGACCAAGGTCGGCTGTTTTTTGATAAGCATCAAGATGTTGCATCAATATAGTTCCATATCTATACTTTATGAGTTGATTGACAACGCCCTCTACATTGGTTTGCGACAAAATAATTTTCATTTCATCATGTGCAATATTTCCTGCTGAGATTCCCGCAGGAACATTTCTACTAGATACCAGAAAATGTTCTGTTTCCGTTATTGCACGTCCTACTTTTTTTGAAGATAAAATTAATTCTATATTATGAATATCCCACTTTAAAAGATAGGCTCTGACCGCAGCCCTTCCACTGAACGGTGTAGCTTCAAGAGCAATTTTGTTTATATCGACTATATGTCTATTTAGAGCTACATCTAAAAGTTCTGGCGGCGAATAGAGAGCTGCTGCTTTTTCTATTTCTGGACCATAGGATGTAGATTCAAGCATTCTAATAATTTCAGCAACATCTTTAGCTTGAGCAAGACTTAATATAAAATCCTTAGATAAAAAGCTCATTGAGAGTGCCTGCAATCTTCCAAAAGAAGAGGCATATGATGAGGTTGTCATTACTACTTTATCATTCTCTCAAGAAGAAAACTTTTTACTTCATCTTCATGAGTTCTTAATAACTCTTCAAAGGTCAGATCTATCTCTCGTGTTCCATTATTGTCCTCTGCTAGAATCCCGCCCACGGTGTCTATAGTTGCTCCAAGTGTTACGTTCATAGCTTTGATGGTCATACTATCCTCAGCATTAGAATGAATTACTACGTTCTTACCCAAATTGTTTTTTGCATGGTTGACCATTCTTTCCAGAGTTTTTTTGTATTCTGGTTTCTTGGTATAATTTTTTAATTCTTGTCTTATTGTATTAAAGGTTGAATCCATGTTTTCATTAATTGCATCAAATAAGATCTTTTTCGCGTT
>DATGZA010000070.1:0-6652 GCA_035297365.1 Nitrososphaeraceae archaeon | reverse complement strand
TATCCAGATGATATGATTATTTTTTATCATTCGAAAACTGGTTACGTAGTTGAGAGAAGAAGGCACAAATCCTATGAGTTGGATGAAATAAAGAATGCTTGGATTCACGGAAAAATAAAGGTAACGGGAGCTTAATTTTAGCATTAAAAGATACTTAAAATAGACGCTATAAAGAAGATCATCAACATAACGACCAACTTAATCATCCTATAAATATTAATTTTAACATATCTGAAAAGATTTTTCTCCATTATACTGATTAACATAATTTTGTATATCTTTAATATCTAAGAAATCAAGATCTTCAAGCACAAAAACATATTGTATTATAATTCGATTTATTATTTCTCTTAAAAAGGAATTTAAGCTTTGCAATTTAATAATATATACTATAACAAAATAGGACTCATAATTTATTTACAGATATTCAACGTAAAAAAAGTTAAAAGTATCTATAATACAAATATTACAATGATTACTAAACCAAAAAATAGCCATTCTTATATTTGTATTATTCTTTTCTACTGCAATGATTTCAGTACCATCTGTATATACAGCGATAGAAGAAGTTGAAGAATATGCAGAATCAAGGTGTTCTGAATATGACGGAGAATGGGAAGATGGTAGATGTGAAATAGAAGATAAAGAACAAGAACAAGAGTTTATGGATGATGTAGCAAGTTTAGAAGATTCAATATGTGAGGATGATGAGGTCAAGGATATTGACCATGAAGATTGGATAGACCTATGCAAAAACATTAACATATTTAAAAATTAATCTCTCTTTTTCATCTAATTAGGATACAGTTAATTTACATAGGAAATAAAGAAAGATACAATCAATTTTATCAACTATATCAGGATATTAAATTACATGTATTATCTCTAGATTTACAGGCTTCTAATAAACATGAATTTGAAAGTAAATGTAATGAATTCATAAATGTTGTAAATTTGCTTCTTCAACCAATGATGCAGAATGAGGAGGATTAACGATTTTTTTGAAAGACAATTATATATTTTCTCAGAAAAAGAAATAACATACTTTTTCTTCAAATAATCGAGCATGATTTTAATAAAATATTCTCTACGTTTTTATTTTATCAAAGCTGTTAAAGAAATGGTTAGATGAGGATTTTATTAACATTGCAGCCATCAACTGATATCTATTACAAGAATGACTATTATTATGATACACAAGGCTTTATTTATAATATTATCAGATACAGTAAATTTCATAATATCCATGATAAAAAAGGATACAAATTCTTCTGTTTTTCAAATATTTTCCCATATAATAAAATACTGAATAAAAATAAAATCTATTATTTGTTGATTTCTTCTCCAGATGATGAGCTTGTAGAATATATCTATAAAATTTTATTAAAACGTACCGGAGATTTGATTTATTTTGGTAAAATGAGCTTTTATTTGATAGCTTAATTTTTTTCAGTTCAAGTTCCACCATTAAAAAATTTTATATTAAAAACTGAAACGCCTATAATTATCCGAATTCCTTCTAAAATGCTTGCTGCAGAAAAAAAATATAATTATTATTATTGGAAGAAAGAATTTTCCTTAGATTTATTTATTTCGCAAATTGAAAAAAATCTTTATAAAAAATATGAAGAATTTATACAGTATAAAAGATCCTATGTTCCGTTTAAAGACAAGCAAATTAAAGATTTTCGTGACACTAATTCTATCACTTTATTTGAAAAATTTATGTTCAAAAAGCAAATTTCAATGAAAATAACAATTGTGAAAACCAAGCATATAATTATAGGAAGCTTATGGGAATTTCATTTTGAGTTTTAATCGAACTATTATAGGATTGAAATAACGCTGTAATGACTGGTGTAGTAACTTCCTTGCACAGTTTTAATCGAACTATTATAGGATTGAAATCTATTTTTGAATGAGTAGTGAGGGCCTGTAAAAATTGTTTTTAGATATCTTGAGTTAATTTTTGTTTATTTTAAAATTTTATGAATAATGATTCAATAGGGGAGGTGGGAATTGAGACCTCTGTTCGTTGTCTTGTTTATGTCATTAATGATGAGATTTATTCTCGCTCACATTCTTAGTTAAGCATCATATATGCATTTACATAGTCCTTAATGCTCTACCACTAAGTATATAGTTCTTTACTGTACATGTCTTTTAATAGTATACGAAGAATTTTTTAGCATGGTTACTATACAAAAACAACCAACAATGGAAACAAGAGTAGCAATTATTTCAGTTTTGATGATTATACTTGTATCCAGTCTTATGGTCGCGTTGTGCGTTATTCCTAGTACAGAAGCACAGTCTGATGATTCAATAGAAAAAATGGCAGAAGAAGGCGTCGAAAAATTTTTTGAACTTGGTGAAGACCAATACATGGAAGATTGTAAAAAAAAGGGAATACAGGATAATTTGTGTAAATTATTTGCGAAGTCTTTCAAAAAAGGAGTAGAATCATGGAAATATAATTTAACATCAAGTCCAGCTAAACAAAATTATGAAACTTATTATGATTCAGCTAAAAGCTTTGTTATAGATTATCCCAGTAAATGGGAAATAGACAAAGGATTAAATAAATTGGAATTTTATCAAGGAACACGAAATTTTGAGGTGATGATAAAAGAACATCCCTACCTCTTCTCTATAGATTCCATGGAATTTGGTGATACGTTATATGAGATTTATGATGAGAGAGATGGTATAAAAATGGTAGAGCCTTTAACTAGTCTAGATATTGATGAAAAACCAGCATCAACTTTTGGGTATTCTGACGGCATATACCAAACTCAGGTAGTAAGTATGATTCACAATAATTTGGGATATGAATTTAAATATTCTACGTTAAAAGATAATTTTGAAAAAGATTCCGACTTGATGAACTATTTATTTAATTCCATAAAATTCAAAAATTAACATAAAAGATTGAGGCATCTTTTGTAGGATAGAAGTTTTTTTCTTGTTAGTATCTCAGTCAAATATTTTGATGAATTCATTTGTATCAGAGACATATTCCGGTAGAAACAGCAAAAAAGTCAATGTAGATTTTATGCATTTTGCTAGATGATTCTGTTACCTGTTTATGGAAGTACAAATGTTAACATCTTTATCTATTAGTCCCCATCCTCTTCTTGGAATGTATATCTTTATGTTTTTGTCATCAGGTCTTGGATAAACATCTTTCCACTTTTCAGAATTATGAAATAATTTCAAAAGATACGCTTGTTTTAAATCTATTATAAAATAACGTGACGATGTTTCTTTTATTGCGTTGTAAATGGATAAAAGTCTATCCAAATCCCTTGGAGGATAATTGCATAGAACTAAATTTTCTGTACTGTTTATTATGGTTTTAACATCAGATTCTACATCTAACTCGGTGTTTGAAAATTCTTCTTTTATTCTTGTTCCTTCACATAACAAAACATTGATATCAGATTCCTTGAATCTTTCAATAAATTTTTCACTGCTTTTAGTTCTCCTTCCATGAAATCTAATATCTCCTGTATAGGCTATTGACCCGTTAGATGTGTGAACTATAAATCCACAAACTCCTGGAAGTGAATGGTCTACTGGTAAAGGTTCCACACCGATAGAATCAATTGAAAATTCTTTATAATCTTCAAAAAGTTTGATTTGTCTTGGTATCTTTACGTATTCTCCAGTTCTTCTTGATAGTTCACCTTTCTTGTTTTTATATGTAACAAAATTTTCATAGCAGTCGATATAATCTTCTTCTCCTCCTATATCCTGAAGACACTGCATTATCAATTTTGTAGGTTCAGAACAGTAAATTGGAATATCCGGTCTGAGATAGTGGATATATGCACAGTGGTCAAGATGTGCATGAGTTAGTAAAACTGCTTGGATATATGTTTCATCTTTATAATCACCAAAACACATATGTTTAGAGTAGTCTTTTCTGTATAATCCTTTGAGTTGTGGTAGAAGTTCAAATTCAAATAAATCACCCATACAATTAGCTATTCTTGGAGATACAAATTCAGAAAAATAGTTATTGAATTTGCCTATTTGCTGACCAAAATCAAGGAAAATTCTAGTTCCTTTATCTTCTACCAGAAATTTATTCCCACCAATCTCATGGATTCCACCATAAAAAGTAATTTTGGTTTTTTTAGGAGTGGAAGACAATCACTTGCTCGTTTATTTGGTGACATAGTATGTTATTTCTTTTTCTAAAAAAATAAAAAATTATCTTTAAAAATAGTTAACTCTTCTCCTTGTCTATTATGGGTTGAAGAAGCAAATTTACAGAATTTATAAAGTTGTTACATTTACTTTCAAATTCATATCTATTAGAGGCCTGTAAATCAAAAGATAATATATTCAATTTAATACCATGATGTAAAAAATAAGTATGAGTTTCTACTTTTGGCTTTCCTGCATAGATTAAACAGCAATTCTCTACTCCTGTACTGTTTGAATATAATGTCAGCTGTGCAACATGAGAGATTTCTGGTGTACCCTCAAATTCCTTGTATTTTGTATCTAAAATTAGGGTTGGTTTTTTCTTGTAGCTTATGAGAATATCCAGTTTTAACTGCAATTCGTTACTAGTTATATCAGCATATTCGACTTTCTGTTCTTCTACACTTAGTTTTTCTGTTTCCATTTTCTCTTGAAAGAGACGTACAACAAATTTTTCAAATAGTGCATTCATATCAACAAGAAAAGATATTGCTGTCTTTTTCCCCAATGTTTCTTCATCTAGTGATGCATCTCTTAACAAAAGTTCAGACAGAGCCAGAATTATTCGGTAATGTTCGTTTAAAGGTGTGTATTCTATTATTTTGAATGTATCGGAGGAAATAGGAACTAAATCTATTTGCTCTAGTCTATTATAATAGTTTAGCAATTTTGAATCTATGGTATTATCTAAAAAATAACCTTGTGACAAATAATAGAGAGTATATTTTATTATTCTATTTTCAAGAATATCTGTAGTTAATTCCGAGTATGAACAAAACACTTTGTCACCTCTGTTGTAATTTTGGTTTAAATCTTCCTTGAACAGAATTTTTCCTCTAATACAAGATAAATTGTCCTCATAGATTTTGTAGCCACCATTTAATCCTTTATATAGTAACTTTTCAAGCTCTTCAAGAAAAAATAGTACAATAATGTCGTAGTAATTTACATCTTCTGATAATTCAAAGTAATCTGGGATTATTTTAACTAAACCAATTGCATATCTTAACATGTTAATAAAGCTAATTTGTGGTATTTTCGGGGTTATGCTAATTATATGGTTTGGAAGAATTATGTAACCAACATATTCTTGTGTCTGTATTAGCTGAGCGCCAGAATGTTTAGATATTACCTCAATATACTTGGAAAACTCTTTTTCTAGAATCTCTAGTTCTTCGATAGAGAGTCTTTCATCTGCTTCTAGTGATGTGGTAGATTTGTAGTATTCTGAGACTTTGATTAATTTCTTGGACAACATATCATCATTTTAATTGTTTTATTCTTATTCGCCCATATTTACATCTAAGATGAAAACGATTCTAAAGAACTTGATAATGACCTTTCTTTTCCATTTTCAAAGTCTTGGAGTTTAATCAAATAAGTACCACAAATATTTTTAATAACACCTACACTTTCTTTTTTGCCAAAAAAGTATTGTTCTACCAAAGGAATAATCGCATAATCAATTATTCTTTTAACTTTTTCATAATCGAGGCTATGCATAAAATAAGAATATCCTATTTGATATTCTCTACCTAATTTATTCGAAATTTCAATATTGATTTCTCTCATCATTTCTAACACGTTATTCTGATAGTATTCTTTTATCCTGTTTTTTATAAACCATTTTTTGAGAATATCTTCATTTTCTGCATCCGGGTAAAAATCAATGAAATAGAATCTACGTCTCAGTGCATAATCAACAAAGGCTATGGAACGGTCAGCACTGTTCATTATACCAATAATGTAAAGGTTATTAGGAATATAGAATTCTTCATTTGGAGAGTATGTTAAACGAACTTTTTCATTTCTATATTCTAATAAGTAAATCAGTTCTCCAAAGATTTTAGAAATGTTTCCTAGATTTATCTCGTCTATTATGAGAACAAAATTTTCATTCGGGTTTTTGATACATTTATCAACAAGATTTTTGAGTATACCAGGTTGTTTAATAAATCCAGTTGCTTCCCCTTCGATTGATAGCCTAGGTTTTATACCTTCAATAAAATCTTCGTAGCTGTAGGATGGATGAAATTGTACTATTTCTATATTCTCTTTCTTGCCATTAACGAAGTATTCTGAAAATTTTTTCGCCACAAAAGTTTTACTTGTTCCAGGTGGACCATAAAATATTACCTGTTTTTTCTCTTTCAATAGTTGTTGGATATTTTTTAGTTTTTGTTCTGATATGAAGATAGATTGGGAAAGTTTTTCTAATGTAGTCACTAATTCCTCATATTGTTTTAAATTTTTATCTTCAAATAATGGTTCCTTAACAAACCCGTCGAATATTGCATATTTTTTCATTGCTTTTTTAATTGACTCTAGAGCCTCCTGCTTTTGTATTTTATATACAGTTCTTCGCCAGTGTAGAGACTTTTTAGCTATATCATTGAATTCATTAATTGGAATATCTTTATGTAACCATTTTACTTTT
>DATGZA010000069.1:0-2343 GCA_035297365.1 Nitrososphaeraceae archaeon | reverse complement strand
TGCGTTTTTTCAGTAATGCTTTCAACTTATACCGGAATTAGAAATGTTCCACCAATATATTTACGAGCTGCTAAAAATATGGGTGCAAAAGGCTTTTCTCTATTCAGACATGTGTTAATTCCTGCTGCAACACCTTCTTTAATAATGGGTATGAGACAAGCCTGGTCATTTGCATGGCATGCTCTTATTGGAGCTGAAATGTTGATTACTACTCTTGTAGGATTAGGCTATATATTATCAGTAGGGAGAGAGTTCTCAAATATGAGTCAGATAATTGCAACAATGATAGTAATTTTTACAATAGGTTTAATATTTGATAGAATAGTATTTATAAAAATTGAAGAAAAAGTACGAGATAGATGGGGTCTAAATCAACAACAACAAAATCCAGAATAATTAGTATACAAAATTTCTCCTCTTCAAATTTGTAAATATGGTAATTGTTATTAATGTAGAATAAGATTATTAAAAAGATATAATTATCATAATCCCTTCTTGTGAAGAAATAATTTAAACAATAAGTCAAACTGATACAGTAAGAAGTTATTTTAACTAAAATCTAGGATCATTTGTTAGATTAGATTTATAGACGGAAATAAAAGTTTATTATATTCTTTAGTTATCTGAGAGAATTTTTCATTGGTAGAGTAAATTCTCAATAATATTAACAATAAAAAAATTTTTATCAATTGTTAGTTATAGACATGTTAAGATATTATTTTCATCCATATCAAGGCTCTGTTAATTTAAGATAATATTCTCACCTCCTCTAACTCAAAATCATTATTATTATTTGTTATTGTATCATTATACATAGATACAAAGAATTGTATCCAGTTATGTACATGTAATAGATTACATTCCTCTTTTTGCATACATGGATAGTAATCATCAAAAGACTCAATTCTATCCTTAAAATATTGATTGATTCTTTCCATCAAACTTTTCTCTATTGAAGAATGTAGATAATGTTTTAATCCAATTACGTTACATGCTTCATCATACCATGTACCTCCATCTGTGTATACACTGTATGTTTTCCATATTGTAATACAAGAGATCTAATGAATTTTTCAGCAACAAGCATATTTCTTTCTTCAGATATATAGATTCCAAGCACAGAACTGTGTACTGGTTCAATACAAAACCATAGCCAGAAATGTTGGTTACCAATTTGAATAATAGTTTCATCTATTATGAATGCTGATACTCTTTTCCTTTTATAGATCTGGCAGGATCCAAACCTTTGTATCCAATTCCATATAGACACGTAACTCTTTCTTTCGTCCTTGAAAATTATTAATGCTTTAGATGTATTACGCAAACTTAAACCAAGAAAGTAAAGATAAAGAGAATACATTACAATAAAGGTGGATGTTCTTTATTTCTTTCAAATTTAATTTTCATATCATAAATAGAGTGTTCTTAGCTATATCTTTTACTGCTTAAATTAAGAGCCCAAAATAATATCAAAACTTCTAAACAATCACATTAATTTAAGATGATCACGTTTCTATATAATATAAGCAAAAATTTAAAATAAAATTACTCTAATAATGCTATATTTTTAACCTATTGTAAATTATCAACATTATCATTGGTAGAAACAAATAGAAAAGACTCCAAATTCACTATAGTTTTATTTACTGATATATTCATTGAAAGGTTATGGCATATATTAAATCATAATATAAAATTTTGTAAATATGATTGGAAATAATTTGTCATGGATTGAAGAAAATCATAAAATTAATTTTAAAAATAGACAATGAAAATATATTTAAATTGGATAATCAACTATTATATCAACAATATTGCTATGTCTAGTTAATAATAGTAATTACATTATTTCTAATGCTGCTAATACTTTTGAGTACTTTTCAATCTAGTATTGTCAATACCTTAAACAACATCAATTACTATAATACTAACTGTATTTCCTATTTTCTAGTAATACTTTTGAAGGTTTAGGACAAGGTAAAATATCTTCTGTATGAATTATTGATAGATAGGCTGCCTAAAGGACCAAAAAGAGAATCGTAGGCCTAAAAATTTGGTTTTTAAGGTTGCAGATATAAATATTTGCTGCCTTTTCTAATTCTTTTGATATGCTTAGTATATGTTAATAATGTTAGCATAGACTAACATTTATTATATAGACCAACATTACTATTCCTATGATACGTTATAAAATCATATTAATTTCTATTCTTTTAATGGCTGGCCTAACTACAGCTTTTGCCATTTCTTTCTTTAGTGAATTTTCATCAGTTATTGCACAGAATAATAATGCATCATCAAAGGAGGAAGAGAAAAAAACAACAACAAGGGAAACAGTAGTTA
>DATGZA010000068.1:0-5681 GCA_035297365.1 Nitrososphaeraceae archaeon | reverse complement strand
TTTAAAAATACATGTCTGTCTTTTTCTTCTGAAACAAGATCCAATCCCAAAATATCGATATAAAAATCCTTCATTTGTTTTAGATTGGAAGAATATATACTGGTTTCAATAATTTTTGTAAATTTCATGATATGTTATTATCGTGTATCAAATATAATTATTGATATATCAATATTACAAAATCGTATAAAAGTGAAATGAATTATATTTATAACATACCCGTCGGAAGTTGAACACTCCTCTTATCCGCATACAGTAACACTAAAAGAATATCGCTAGAGTAATAGATTTATAAATTTATAAATAAATAATTTTCAAATATTATATTTTTTAGTAGATAGATAGAATCTCAAACTCTTACTCTTACGCCACAGTAGAATATGGAATAGAACCCAAAATTGAGATGATATTAGACACTAATAAACTTTTTACAATAATAGAAGATAATAAAAAATTGTGTACTTTGAAAAAAATAAACTTAAATTTATAAATAAATATATGAAGAAATTGAATTAAAAATGGGTCTTTTTTCCTTCAATTCATTTTCCAGGGTTGCTATCTACTTAACCTTCAACCTGATCACTCGGTCCATGTCCAGGCGGTACTCCTGCAGGTCCTGCCATTCTGCCAGCGTTCTGCGTAGAAGGTGATCGTATGTCTCATTTCTGACTTTAAGTTTCTGCATAAGTTGAAGGATTTCCACTGAGAAGGATATACACGTCAAGGGTTACCTGTGAAGTTTACGTCTCCGGCCCATTTCCGATTTTACAAAAAATAAAAAAAATATAGTTATAATTTTATTGCTCCAGAGCTATTATGAATTTATATGGGGTTGATATTCAGGATCTCAAATGACACAATGAATTTTCCTGTCCCTGAGATGTCATACTATATTTTCCATTCTGATCCTCTGTTATCCATTCTAACTCTTTCAGAAAGTCCAACATAGATTTGACAAAATTTACGTCATTGTCAAACTCTTTTTTAATGGAATCGACATTAAAATTTTCTTCATGCTTTATTCTATGCAGAATGTATTGTGCTAAATCCAAACTTTTTTGTTCTGGATACACCTTGCAATATATAGGCTATAGATCTAATTAAATACAGAATCTTAAATGTTCTAGAACATTCTTGATCTTATTATGGAACTTTATTCTTTATTTGAATTTATCAACTAACTAAAAATAATAATTATTTTGAAATATACATTCCATTTTTGATAAAGTCTTTTAGAATTTGAATTCGTTTAAATGGGTGTTCTCTGTTATACTCTTGCCACATCTTTTTCTCTATTATTTCTAGACCGTCTATTCTTTGAAAATGTTGGTCAACAAATCCTAGTTTTGCTATATGGTAGACTCGTTCTAGTTTCTTTCCTTCAACTCTTCTTTTATGTCTGAAGTATGTAGCTCTAGAAACAGGAAATTCATGATCTCTCAGATATTTTAAAGCCTGTTGAGTAGTTAACCTCATCCTTATTGTTTCTACAACCAGTTTTTCAATATCACTTAACATACTTGTCACGATACTAAAAGTTTCACCTTTTCATTTACATTGAAACAGCATTGATTTAATTCAGTCAAAAAGATGATTCGAGAACTTCGATTATTATGTTGATAACTATTCACAATATACAAGTATAAAATCCTAGCTTTATGTATTTCCATTGTATTATCTAATAATTTGTAATTTATTTAGAAAATTATATTTATATTTAATAAACAAATAATCAAACTTGCAAAGAGGATTTGTGAAAAATTTTTATAATTCAAGATAATCATAATAAATCACAGTATTGATTTTAATTATGTGTTTTACATATTAACTGATATCTAATATTTGTTATCTGTAATATCCTATATTTAGAATGTTTTATCATGTCTCAGGTAATACTTCATATTATTATATTCATAATAGCTCAATTATTCCTTTGACTCCAAATTGAGCATATTTTTTAATCATGCTTAGATTAAAATTTCAATTTTAAAATCTTATTTATTGACATTTTTATTGTTATTTCAACACAGAATCCACTTAATAATCCTAATTGATATTTTTACAAAGATGTCATGCCCTGCCTTGATTCATATATTTTCCTCATAGGATTATTTTCCATTTTTTCATCGTTATGGATTTTTTCAAATGCTTTTTTGCATTCATATCGGTATCAGACCCTCCAATCAATATTTTAATACGGTTCTCATAACATTCCTTCAATAAAGACAGTGCTTGAATCTTAAATTTGATATCAGGAATTGGATTTTCTCCTTCTATGATATTCCATGTTGTCGATGTAATTTTATCCATTCCGTTAATAAAACGAAGGTATTCAAAAGGTATCTCCTCTTTAGTGTATTTATCTATCATGTTTCGTGCCTCTTTTTTAATAATTTTTAAATCCCTTGATACGGTTGATTGATTAATTTTTAATTTTTCTGCTATCTTGACTGAGAAAACCTTTACTATGTAATGTAATTATCAATGACAACCTATTTTCTCTTTCTATCTCTGTATCGTTAAAAGAATCATTATAGTTATTTTTTATTTCTGAATCTTGAATATTAGAAGCTATTTTTTTATTATTATGCATCCTTGAGCTCAATTTATGCAATTATAAATGTGTAAAAGTGAGCATTATGCATTTCTAGTATTTATGACATATCATTCTAATTGATTTAAAAGGTTTAAATAAAATAGAATTTAAACTTAAACGGTATTACACTTCTCTGAAATAATCTAAATCCTGCTACTTGACTCATTAGAAAGTCTTTTTTTTGTTGTTAGAAGTAACTTTTCCATTTCATAATTATAAAATCAGTTTTAATGCTTTTGTTGTAACATGGAAAGAGGTTTTAGCCTATATTTTTACGATCGCATATAATATGGTAAAAGGAAAGACATGTAGAAAATAGATAATTTTACGTTAGTATGCGACTTTTAAAATGCTTTAATCTTTCCATAATGTAATAAAACAAGAAAATAGTTCTCTCTGGTTTAAAAATTGTTTCTTCATGTGACATTGTCACATTAAAACTGTCACATGCTGAGACCAAATTATATCCAATTACTATTGATACTCTACCCATTTATTTACCAAGAATTGAATTGATTTTATGCTTATTGATAGCTGTACATATTAGCAATATTTCCTCTCCAAAATTCATATCCATATGTACGGTATATTTTTCTAAATAATTATGGTGTACACTCTGACAGAAATGAATTGCAACTTCTTGAATTGCGTATTGATGTATTAAATAATGTAACATCTGGAATTCTTGATCTACCTGTAATGGATGAAAATACAGAATGTACTAAAATCATGAGTAATTAGATAGCAAAAATTCAGCGTTTTTTCACTTAAGTTATAATTAAGTTAAACATTCAAATTCTGAAACTTCCAAACCTAATTCCTTTTGTAATTTTTGTATTACTTTTGCATAATAAATCTCCTTTTCCGGTTCAAATTTGTCTCTGGCTATACAATAGCCTACCCAAGCCTTATGTAAACCACCCCATGTCTGATTTACTTTGTACCCAGATGGTAATCTTTCATGATACTTGAAGCTCTCTCTATGATGCTTGAGAGGATCAAATCCATGCCTTATGTAAAATGTGTTGTAATTTCTCCGCTATTTGTGAGCTCTCATTTATTATATTATCATCTTGAAAGATATAAAAAATTTAAATTTCTGGGATAAGATACATTAAAAGCAAATACATAACATCTTCTCTTAGTTCTATCTTAAAATTAATCCACTAACTCAATTTGGTATGATGTAAAAATCTTTTTTTAAAACATTTTTGCCGTCAACAAGAATTACCCGTATACTTCCTCATAAAATTTTTATATTTTTAAATTTTTCCCAACAAATAATAATATTAATAGACTTATGATATATTGAATTGATTACCTGGAAAAAAAATTGTTTTTTGTAAAAGACAGACTGGTTGAGATCACAAATTTTGTATTCTTTATATATAAAAATATAGTAGAATATACCGGATTTGTATTCTGACTCAAATTTAGCTCAAAAAAAGAGATATATAAAATAGCATTGAAAACACTATATCTAAATAATAATCTGTTATATAGTGTATATTGATATTTCATTCCTTCAGAAAAGATAATTCAAGACATGAGCAAAAACACCAACCACATATTTACACATTAGAGGAAAAGGCTTTAGATTTTTTCCAGGAAATTTATTCATATAATGATCTAAAAGAAATTATGTATAGAGCAATAGTATCAGAACATAATGTAAACATCTTACTTGTAGGACCTCCAGCTACTGCAAAATCCCTCTTACTACAATGCATACATGAAAAGGTCAAAGATTGTATATATTATGATGCTGCCAACAGTAGTGGACCAGGAATAATACATGATTTAACAAATCATAGAAATGCAAGAATAATCCTTATTGATGAAATTGATAAAATAAACAGAAAGGATCAAGCAGTTTTTTATAGTCTGATGGAGACCGGAGAAGTAAATATAACAAAAAAAGAGACAAGTATCAAATTTAAAATGGATAATCCAAAGATATTTGCTACATCAAATAGCATAGAACGGTTAACCAAGCCTTTACGATCAAGATTTAGTGTATATAACTTGCAAGAATATTCTGATAGAGAATTTATTAAAATTTGTGTTACTTTACTTACATCAAAATTCCATCTTCCGTCAATTTTATCAGCGTTAATTGCACAATTGTTACTTGAGAAAGATGAAAAAGATATAAGAAAAGTGTTGAATATTGCAAAACTGGTTAGACCTGAAGATAATGAAAATAAAATCAAAAGAGTTATAGAGACTTATCTAAAGTATCAAACTGATTATAATAAGACAGAATCTAACTAAGAATATATTAAATATCTACATGAACTTATTAGGTTAGTTTCTATTTTCATGAGGACAAACAAGAATCATGATATTTTAACATTAAAATTGATAATTGAACATATAGAAAAGTATGATATACGGTTATTTTGATTCTGGGACTGAACTCTTGACTTCCTGTTTCCATCCTAATCATTTTTTAAATGCGATTTTAATATATCTATGGTTAGTAGGAACTTTATCTAATGTTGTAATATTCTATCATTCTGAATCATTGACTATAATAACAATAGAAATCATGTCTAGGTATAGAGTGAAATGAATAGGTTAACATGTAGGCATACTATGATATCTGGAACCATACTAGATTATATAGTAATAAGAAATGGTACTCTATTCTTTTCAAATCTAGTACACAAGTAAAATGAAATCTAGTTATCATAAGTATAAAATAAACCTCTGACATTACTTATTATATGTCACAAGCTGAATGGTTTACGACATATTTACAATACGAAAATCTTAAAGATATGTTAAGTGTTGTACTCTATACATCGCAATCCTTTATGACTATAACCCCATTACTTTATAATATTACATATCAAAATAAAGAAATACTGTTTATTCACACAGGAATAGTTGGAGGCGTTATTTCTCATTATCATGTAATTCAAGATAAACCAAATAAGAGGTTTATTGAATTAAATAAAATGACAGGAGACTTCAACTTTATAGATAATATTGGTAATAACACTCAATCAATTTATATTCCTATAGTAAAATTGATAAAATCTACACTTAGATTTCCGATAGATGATTTGGATGAAGTTTA
>DATGZA010000067.1:0-64639 GCA_035297365.1 Nitrososphaeraceae archaeon | reverse complement strand
CAGGTGTAACACCAATAACTTGAAATGTTAGACGTCCTCCAAAGTATGGAACCATGACGTTATCTCCCTTGATAATTGGAACACTTTCCAGTGCATCTGCAAGATAACGTTCATCTATTGGAGGAATGGCTTCAAGAGGAGAAAGTAAAATTTTTTCTGCATTTATAGCATTAATTTTTCTAATAAAAACTGTATCACCTATCGCAATTCCAGAATTATTTCTTACAAGACCATCAATTCTGATGATACCTTTTCCTTCATCTGAAGGATAAAGTGGTAGACATTTTGCAGTGGTTCTTCGCTTTCCTCTGATTTCTACAACATCACCAGTAGAAACAGCTAAAGAATCCATAGTGTCATAATCAATTCGAGCAATTCCGCGACCTACATCACGTGTGTATGCCTCTAGTACTTTAAGGGATAGAGTATTCTTACTCAATACACTTAAATTTTATCAATTAAAATCACATAATAATCTTTGGTTGGTTTCATAATAATATATATAAAATAGAAATTCATAAGAATATTTTTTATTTAATATAATATAAAAAAATTGAATGTTACTTACTCGATATAGACATTATCAATATATTATTTGTCGTTTTAATTTTTTTAAAACACAAAAGTTAAAATCACCTAAATAGATCGATTCTTTTAGATTAACTTTGGGAAAACGACCACTAGTACGTAGAAGAGGACGAGGAGGTAAACAATTTAGAGCAATTAAAGTAGGAAAGATTGCTGCAGCTAAATATCCAAATTTTAAATTAGATGAAAAACACTCTGGTACTGTAGTTGATATAGTTCACGAAAGAGGAAGAGACGCTCCCTTAGCTAAGGTAAAATTTGATAAGGATATAATGTCTTTTATTCCAGCAGCTGAAGGTACAGCTGTAGGAAATATTATACAAACTGGAGATGGTACTCCTGCAACTTCAAGAAATATTTTATCGTTAGAATCTATCCCAGATGGAACCATAATTTGCAATATAGAAAGGAATGCAGGAGATGGAGGAAAATTGATTAAGGCTGCTGGTTCTTCGGCTGTTGTATTTTCCCATTCGACTGAAGGTGTGACAATAAAATTACCTTCAGGAAAATTTATGACTATTAATCAAAAGTGTCGTGCTATGATAGGAACTATAGCTGGTGCAGGAAGAACGGATAAGCCTTTCCTAAAAGCTGGAAACAAAGCAAAATACATGAAGGCACATGGTAAATTATATCCAAAAGTCAGGGGAATTGCTCAAGCAGCAGTTTATCATCCTCACGGAGGTGGAAGACATCAACATATAGGTCGTCAATCCTCTGTCAGCAGAAATACACCACCAGGTAGAAAAGTGGGAATCATAGCTCCAAGGAAAACAGGGCGCGGCCGATTAAAGGACCGTAAATGACCTTTCTTTTCTTTTTTAAATGGAAAATAATTTTTGGTTTATGATTTTTTACAAACAAACTTTTAGTAATTATTTTTGCAATATTAAATCTATTTTTTTCGTAGATTAAAATTAAAAAAAATCCAAAATGTAGATCCTAACACATTAAAGCTTGTAATACTTATAAGATTGATCTTTAGGGAATTTATACATTAGACCGTTTAACTAAATTTTATTTTTCTATAAATTTAAGATAGTTAAATTAGCTTTCCAAATGAATTCGATCTTTAATTATATTCAATTGGCAAAAAAAATTAATATAATTTAAAAAGCTTTCATTAACATACACAACAATGCTTTTTGTACATGTATCCGATTTTCAGCTTCATCCCAAACAACAGATGATTTTCCATCTATTATTTCCGAGGTGACTTCTTGACCTCTTTTTGCAGGTAAACAATGCATAAAAATAACATCATTTTTTGCGTACCTTAAAAGTTCTGAATTTACTTGATATTTTGGAAGAAAAATTTGTTCTCTTTGGATTTTTTCATCATCCTTTCCAAGTGAAACAAAAGTGTCTGTTACAACAATATCAGCGTCTTTCACAGCATTAATTGGATCATTTACGACCGAAATTTGAGATCCAGTTTTTTTTCCTTCTTCTTTTGAAAGTTTTACTATCCAATTTAATGGTTCGTATCCTTTTGGACAGGCTGCCGTCATATTTATACCGGTTTTGGCACAACCTATAAGAAAATCGTTACAAATATTGAAACCATCTCCTATCCACGCAAGACTTAAGCCTTTTAATTTAGTTTTATGTTCTCTTATAGTTAAAAGATCTGCAAGTATTTGGCAAGGGTGAAAAAGATCTGACAGACCGTTTATAACTGGAATGATTGAAAAAATTGATAATTTTTCAATATCACTGTGATCATATACTCGTGCCATAATGCAATCCAAATACAATGACAAAGTTTTTGCAGTATCTTCTATACTTTCTCCTTTTGCCAATTGTATATCATTTGAACCCAAGAATATTGCATGACCACCAAGTTGTAACATACCTGTCTCAAAACTCACTCTTGTACGAGTAGAAGGTTTTTGAAAAATCATTCCCAATATTTTTCCTTTTAGTAATGGTTTTGATTTTCCTGATCTGAATTCTTTTTTAAGGCCTGCTGCAAGATCTAATAGTATACTGATCTCGTTTAAATCCAGGTCCTGTAAACTAAGTATATTTTTATTCCTTAAGTATTTCATCTAAATCATCGTCTGTAAGGTATACCACATCATTTTCTGTGTTTTCGTTTTTCTTATCATTTTTTTTATCTTTGTCATCCTTACCAAAATCATCATTTTTTCTTAAGATGGATTTGACTTCAGTTGTTTCGTTGTTACGTTGTACTTGATGAATTTCAGAACTTGCAGACTTACGTTTTCCAAATATAGATAAAAAACTTTTCTTTTTATTCTTCTTTTCTTCAAGCTGATCGGTTTTTTTATCATATTCATTTATAGTTTTGGAAAATTCTTTTTCAGATATTTTGCCTAACTCCTTGTCACACGATTCATTCTTAACAGAATCAGAAATTTTATAGATGTTATTTTCTTTTTCTGTTTTTTTATCATTTTCTGTTTTTTTACCAGTTATTTCCTCATTGTTTTGAATTTGATGGTTGTGTGTTTGTTGTTCGGTAACAAATCCTTCAGATTTAGATGCATATGAAGATTTATCAACAGATAAATCATTTTTTGAATTAGAACTATATGTAATATTTTTAACAATTTCTTCTGAATAAATCTCCTTGTCTAAAGTTTTTGTTGGTTTTTGATCTGATAACTCTTTTCTTATATCATGATGACTAGAATTTGTATTTATAGTAGTTTTTTTGGTTTCTGCAGAAAGTGTGGAACTAAATAATGATTCGATAAATTGATCAAGATCAAAAGGAATTATATCATCATAATTCTGACCTATACCCAGATACATAATAGGTTTAGATGTTAAATATGAAATTGAGATTATTGAACCTCCTTTTGAATCTGCATCAGTCTTTGTTAATATAGCTCCATCAAATTTTGTATAAGAATAGAATTCTGTTGCTTGAAAAATAGCGTCATTTCCTGCTAGGGAATCTCCTATAAATATTTTTAAATCTGGCTTGACAACTTGCACAATTTTACTAATCTCATCCATAAGATTCTTTGCAGTTTGCATTCGCCCTGCTGTATCTATCAATATTGCATCAACTCTATGTTTTTTTCCATATTCAACTGCATCCCTTGCAACAGCCGAAGGATCTGCACCATAGCGTTGATATATCATTTTTAATGATAGTCTTTTGGCATGTTCATGTAATTGTTCTATTGCTCCCGCTCTATGAGTATCACTAGCAGCTAAAACAACAGAAATATCGTTTTTGCGAAGAAGATTCGCAATTTTTGCAACTGTAGTTGTTTTTCCTGTTCCATTAATTCCTAAAAACACTACAATATAAGGACCTTCTTGTCTTTCTTTTTTTGTTTTAATAATCTTTACTAGATCGAGACTTCCTGATTTGGAAAGAATGTCATAAATAGATCTCTTAAGATTTAACTCAATGATTTCTTCTGCAGTTTGACCCTTTTCTAAAGTCAATCCTAATAATTTCTCTTTAAGGCTATTAGAAATATCAGCGATGACTTCCTGAGCAACGTCACTTTCTAATAATGCAATTTCTAGGTCAAATAAAGTATTTTCAAGATCCTTTTTTGTTATTTCTTTTTTACCTATATCCGAAATAGCATTGGAAAATGCTTTTTTTAATTTATCAAACATTTTGGATCAGCTTATTCAAATTACTATATTTTTTTAGGTATTTACTTCTATTTAGGACGATGTTTGATGCAACATGGAGTTTACCTGAATTTGAATTTGTTCAAGTTGTGTAGTTATCTGTCTTTTTTGATTTGTTAATTGATTTATTGCTATCTCGAATTCTTTCATTCTAGATTCTATATAATTTAATGTATCTGCTCGTGTTTTTTCTAAAGTAATCCCTGCACCAACATTGACTAGTAAGGTGTCTAGAGAGTGAACATTGGCTTTTATAAAGACACCAATTCCAATTGGCATCAAGGTTTCATTTTCTTGTCCGGCTGGAATATTTTGAAGAGCATAAGATGCAAGACGAGCTTCTTCAATTAACTTTGTAACCGTAACTTCCCTTCCAATTATCTCATTAAGATAGAGTTCCAAAGTCCTAGAATGTTGAGCTAGTTCGTTTATACGCTGTTCAATAGCTATTCTTTGGGAGTTGGGGTCTTCGCTCATCATTATTAAACTATTTTGAATCACTTATAACTGTGACGAAAATTTATAAAAGAGAAATAATATAGAATATTTTGAAAATACTAACAAATAATCATACTTTCGCGACTTTCATCATATCTATTACTTTGATTTTCATTCCATAACGATCCTCGTTATTTTTCATATGATTATAAATACGTAGCAGATCATAAGAATTCTTTACGAGATTAAAAGTTCCTCTTATCTTCATTATAATAAATTTGAAAACCAGAGAATAAATACTGAAATATTTCAAAACTTTTTTACGATATGATTCGAAATCGTTGTAGTTTTCTATAAAGAGATCTGCACATATTGTAGATGGGATTATCCCTTCTCCAAGCAATGGATATACGGTTCCTATTGATTCTCCAACTCCAATTGTCTTTATGCCATCATTGAATGGTTCTGATTTTGAAGGAGGGCTTATTCTAACTGGTCTGCCATTTTTCTTAATAATATGACACTTGTATTGTTTGAGAAATTGTTCCAAAAAGAGGTTATGGTTTTTCCTGGTAAAATCGCCTGCTCCTATATGAGCATAGCCATTTCCTAAAGGAAAATACCAGAAATAACCTGACATTGAAGGAAAGCCTTTAAGATAAAAATCATCAAACGGGAGATTGTTATTTTCATACTTGACTTTATATTGAACACAGGGGATCCACATCTCATAATCCAACCTTGGAAGATAATTTCTGTGAAAACCAGTCGAATCAATTATCAGATCAAATTCAGATTCTAATACTTCTTTTTTTGGAGCTTTACCGAAATGGATTTCACTTCCTTTTACCATATCTTGTATAAGTTTTAATTTATCGTAACTGATCATTCCTCTTAAACCTATATCAACATGAGTGTCTTCATTCAGGTCGACCCTCATATTTTTTCCATCATGTAGAATATAATCATCGAAATTAAGACCACATTTTTTTGCGTAATTTACCATGACATTCTTACATGTCGCCCATGCACAAACTGCATCATGTTCTTCTTCTTTCATTCGTTCAAATCCAGTAATTTGAATGTCGTGTGTATCATTAAATTGATTCATTAGATAGGCTCCGGCTACTCCTATACCAACCACAGCAATTTTCATTAACACAAAATCTAGATTAAATCAAAAATAAAAATATATTGAGAGAAATCAATATTCTAGCACTATTGAAAAATAAAATCGAGATGTCTGGTTCTGCAAGAGCTGGAATTGGAATCTTAATAATGGGTGCATTACTTCTTGGGATAGGGTATTATCAAGAGAGAGGAGCTCTTTCTCTGTATGGATTAATAATGACGATAAGTGGATTTAGTCTATATATGATATCATCGATATACATATCAATAAAAAATAAAAGATATGGATCTAAATAGATTTCAGTCCAAATAGATTGCGGGTTTGTACGGTCTTGAAAATTTTGATCGTTGTTTTGGATCAAATCTTTGTGGATCGTTCTCTGAATAAACAATAATCTTGACAGGATTGTTTTTTGTTATTTCTGTAGATATTAACTCCTTACCATCCTCAATAATAAAAGATTCATCTAATACCTTTATTTGTAATCTATTACTTCGCGACTCTGCAGACGCTGATAGAATATCTTCAATTATCTTCTTTACTAAAGAAGGATCATGTTTAGCTTCAGAAGTTTCAGGATTATTAATAAGATTTTTCATGATATTTCCAAAATTTGTTTGGTTTTCTATTGTTATAGATGCTAAAATTTGATTATATATTATTTGTTTTTTAATTGAAGAACAATAAATATAAACTGTACTTGGGATCTTTTTGGTTATCTTGATTATTTTGTTAATATCATCTATCAGATTCTTGATAAATTCTTCTGATTCTTCCACAAGAGGATCAATTTTTTCTTTATGAACAATTGGCCACCTTGATAAATTAATAGATTTCTTATTACCAAATTTTTCCCAAATTTCTTCTGAAATAAAAGGAGCGAATGGAGAAAGCATCTTTATTCTTAAAGACATAGAAAGTAAAAAAATAATATTGACATAATGGTTTTCCTCTCTTCCTTTTGAAAGTGACCATTTTTTATACCATTGAATATCCTGATCAAAAACATACAACAAATGATGCAATGCTTCTCGTACTCTTAAAGCTTCCATGGATTCAGTAACATTATGAATGAACCTCTGTAACTTATTTATCATCCATTTATCTTCTAATTCAAGAAAATTTTCTTTTTCTTCAAGATAAGAATATAAAAAATCTTCAAATTGATCATTCCTGATAGATGATTTAAATTCCTGTAATTTCTGAATAAATGTTTTATCTACAGAGCTTTTGTAGGACGAATCAAGAGCTTGATTATATAGGTCATATAGCTTAGACCGAATGGATTTCGCTGTTTCAAATGAGAAATCGGCGTCTTGAAGAAGTTCAGCAGAAATAAGGATAGATAATCTTATTGTGTCTGCTCCATAGTTTTGGATAACTGTTCTAATTGCAATTATATTTCCTAGTGACTTGGACATTTTTTTACCTTCCATAAGTACAGAACCATTTATGACCATTTGCTTGGGCCAATATTTCTTCTCAAATATAGCTACATGATTAAAAATAAAAAAAGATAGGTGATTAGGTACTAAATCACGTCCTGAATGTCTACAATCAACAGGATAAAAATAGATAAATTCTTTTCGTAGTTTTTCTAGTAACGATTTATCAATTTTACATCGTCTTTCAATATCATTGATGTCTCCTACACCAAATAAAATAAAATCAAAGAAGGATTCATCTATTTCATCAATATATTGATTTAATGAATGGTTTTCACTATTAACAAACTTCGAGATAGTATAATATGCCATATAGACCACCGAATCAGAGAGACTTTCTATAATCCATTCGCGATCCCAAGGAAGTTTAGTACCTAATCCTGATTTTCTTGCACATGCCCGCTCTTTTAGCCAATCAACGACGTTATGAAATTCCTGTCTTAGTTCTTCAGGAATTATACTCATAGAATCAATATAATTGTGAACTTTATTCTTCCATTCTGTATCACCATAATTAATGAACCATTGGTCATTCAATAATTTTACAACACATTCACTCCCGCATCTACATGTGATAGGTTGATTTACAAATTCATAAAATATTTCTGCTTGGTTTTTAGCAAAAAGTAATATTTTTATTTTTTCCTTGGCATCTTTGACATCCATTCCTGAATATATACCTGTATTAGGTAACATTATACCTTTATAATATTCAATACTATACAAATCATTTGTTGCTTTTTCTAGAGCAGGATCCATTTGAGTATTTATACCATATTTTGAGATCACTGTTTCAACTGAAACTGTAGGAGATGATATCAAGTCTTTGTTCTCGTATTCTGATCGATTTTTATTATTATCTTCAGTATGAGTAATCTTGAGTTGTATAATTTTGATTGGCTGTATTTCATTCAAGTTTAGCTCCTTTTTGTAGATATGTGGATCTTTCTTCAGGTCTTTTATTGCTTGATAGTCAAATGGAGCATGAGCAGGTACAGACATAACTATACCAGTACCGGTATCAGGTAAAACGAAATTTGCAGGAAAGATCTGGATATTCTTTTCACAGATAGGACTAATGACATTTTTACCGATCAGATTTTTTCCACTTACAACATTTAAAATTTTAATATTATGGTTAAGAAATTCTAACTTTTTTGTGGCTTCTCTGGTTACAATCCATCTTTCTTGGTCAATTTCTATCTCGATATAATCAATATCTGGATTTATCCATAAATTAGTAACCCCAAAAATTGTTTCTGGTCTTAATGTTACAACTGGAAGAAAAATTTCGCTATTCGATAATCTGAACTTTATCAAAATGTATTCATTAAATTCAGGTTCTACATCACCAACTGTATCATGTTGGCTGACGGGGTTATTATCTTTAGGACACCACCCTACAGGATGTGATCCTTGGACGATCAATCCTTTTTTTTGTAATATTTTAAACTGCCAGGTAATAAACTTAGAATACAACTTATCAATAGTTGTGAATTCCCTTCTCCAATCTATGGAATATCCCATATCTTGCATTCCTAGCTTAATTTCATTATGAAAATACCTTGCTATTTTTTCAGGATCTGAAAAAGTTTTGATAATTTCCTCTGGAACATTATAAATATTTTTAAAAGTTTGAATTAGATCTTTATCACCAGATATCACTCTTTTTGACATGGCCAAAATGGGGGTACCAGTATAATGAAAAGCCATTGGAAACAAGACTTTGTTTCCTTTCATTCTCATATAACGAGCATGTACATCAGCTAGTGTGTATGTTCTGCCATGTCCTATATGCTGAGGAGAATTTGGATAAGGAAAAGCAACGGTAATGAAATATTTTTTTATTTTGTTGTCATCGGGATCTGTTTCAAAAAGTTTTTGCTCATTCCATTTGGACTTCCATTTTGTTTCTATTTGATTCCATTCTAACTTTGATTCAGATTCATTAAAATTCATATTTTTCTCAACCTATTTCAGTAGTGTTAACATATCTTTCTGCTAAATTAATTATCTCATCAATTTTATCTTTAAATTTGCCTCCTCCTTGTCCAAATTTAGAGTCTCCTCCACCAGAACCTCCTAACCTAACAGAAAAATCCTTGGCAATTTTGCCCGCATGATAACCATATCTTCTTGCTTCTTCACCTACGAACACTATTACCCGTATTCCATTTTCTTTAGATATCAGAGATATATATAACAGAAGGGGATCCAATTCTATGGATTTTTCACCAATAACAATATGATATTCTTCATCTAATTCAACATCAAAAGTAGAATATAACTTTACACCTTGATCTGATATTTGCTTCCCTTTATCAGACACATTTTGTGCAAGTACTGGAGCAATTTTTCTCATAATGACTTTTAGCTTTGTTTTTAATTTTTCAGATTCGTAGAAATATCGCTGAAAGGATTCTGTCAATCTTTCTTTACTAGAGCCTAATGTGTGTGTGATAAGAGAGATGTTATGATCTTGGTTTTTAATAAAATTTATTGCAGATTGACCTGCTACAAATTCCAATCTTACAACACCATCTTGAATTCTTTCTGATTTTAGGATTTTTATTAATCCTATTTCACCAGTTTTACTAACGTGTGTACCTCCACAAGCTTCAATATCAAAATTACTTATATTCACTATTCTAACATTGTTAGAGGGAACAACACCTCCTTGATATATCCTAAAAGAGAATTTTTGTTCACTTTCTCCTCTTTCATATTCTTTGATATTAACATCAAGGTTTTTCATGACTATATCATTAGCAGTATTTTCAATCCTTTCTACCTGCTCTTTAGTTAGAGCAGAATGATGTGTTATATCAAGTCGCCCATAATTCACATCCTTAAACGCTGAATTTTGCCATACCCAAGATCCAAGATTAGATCTTGATGATGAATTTAATATGTGAGTCGCAGTATGATGTTTGGTGATAGAATCACGTCTTTTGGAATCGATCCTACAATTCACAATCAAACCTTCTTTAATAGAAGATAATTTTTCTAATCTATGAAGAACAAGATCTCTATGTTTAACAACCTCTAATACTTTTGACTCAGATATAATTCCGTTATCTGGTTCCTGACCTCCTCCTCTAGGATAAAATGCTGTTTTATCTAATATTACATAGTTTCCGTTAATAATTTTAACGACTTTGGCTGAAAAATCTCTCATAAGAGGATCTTCATAATATAGCAGTTTTGTTGGAGGTAATTGTTCATCAAATCCCTTTAAAGGGTCCATAGTATTTGATTTTTGAGTATAACTGTGGAGCTCCGCTAATTTGACATAAAAATTGGATGGTATTTCAGTTATGACTTTAACTTCCTTTAGAAAATCTGGTGTAATACCATCAGATTCATACAAGGTTATAAGTTCTTCTACAGTAAGTTGTTTTTGTGTCCTTTTTATATCATTAGCAATATCATTCATGCGGTTTCTAGTACTACTATATCTTTCTGATTCCAACTTGAGAATTGTATGAACTTCCTTCTGATATTCTTCTAATTCAGGATACATATTTTTTAGGTATCTTATATGTAAATCCATTAATTCTTCAATTTTTATATCCCATGCAAATCTTTCAATTATTGAAAGGATTCTTCGCAAGAGAATTCTTAAATTATAGCCACCTCCTACATTTGATGGTAGAGAACCATCAGAAATAGCAAATAGAAGTGTTCTACTGTGATCAGCTATAGTATAAATTGCCTCATATGGGGAAACAATTTTGTCGAGCTGTTCGAATGAAATATTCATTTCTTTAGCAATTATTTGTTTTAGAATTTTGATCTTATTGGATTGAGAATCAGACATATCATTAAAGTTCTTTGAGACTAACTTGAAGTAATTTGAGAGTAATTCTTTATCTCTATCCGCTCCCGTAAGATTCTCCATATATTGGATAACAGATCCGAAACAACAATCATAGCTTGTTGGCGTTCCCATAGTTATCCATGAAAATCTTTCTAGTCCTGCACCCATGTCAATAATTTTGTTCTTCATTATTCTGTAATTGTTTTCATCTCCTTCAAATTCAGTGAATACAGCGTTTCCAAGTTCTAAACCGCGAACAAAATATTCTAGAGAATATCCAAAAGCTCCAGCTCCCATCCAGACATCCTCTACAAAAGTTATCTCTTTTTGATTTATTCCCAAAACTTTTGTAAGTAAATTAAAATCTAATTCAATGCATCTATCTTTCCAATAACCTCCAGGAATATTCGCATTACATGTTTGACCTATCATACAAAAACTAGTATAATGTCTTCCACTTACCCCAACATTTTCAACGTCATTGAATCTCAAACACATTTGGGGTACAACTAGAGGATTTGATGGTAATTCAAAAATAACTTTATCGCCAATTATTCTTTGAAAATCTACGATTGACGCGATCGTGAAATAGAGATCTTCACGCCATCTACAAACTACTGGATATCTTCTGACTATAGAGTGTTTTTCTGATAGGAAATATTTTTCTACCTCCTTCCAAGCATTAACATAATCAAACCTTTTAGTAGTAGGAGAATTTCCAATAAAATCATATTTTTCATGATCTGGACATATGTCTTTATCTAAGATAGACCAGAAGAATTTTCCACAATTTACACACTTATGACGTTTGAATCCTACTCTATCAAATAATGAAACCCTATAATATTTATCAGGATCGGATGAAAATAGAGTAGATATTTCTTTCTTGCCCAACTAATGCTACGGATATAATAGTCTATATTAATGCCTTTTTGAAAAATATTTTAAAAAAAATTAAGAAATGAATTGAAAGAAAATAAGAGTAGCTAGTTCTTTGCAAGCGATTCTTCAATAAATTTTTGATAAGCTTCTTTAGGCGCCGCACCTACCGTTCTTGCAATCTCATTTCCATTTTTAAATAACAATAGCGAAGGGATGGAATGGATACCGTATTTTACAGCAATCTCTTGATTTTCATCAACGTTGACCTTTGCAATTTTAACTTTTCCATCTAGAATTTTTGAAAGTTGTTCTACTGCTGGACCGACCATTCTACATGGACCACACCATTCTGCCCAAAAATCAACAAAAACAGGTAATTGGGAATTTATCACTTCTGCTTCCCAAGAATCCTTATCTACATGAAGTAGATTCTCATTGTTTCCCATAATCTGAAAATATGAATAAGGATATTTGAACTATACTAATAAAAAAAATATAATTTTAAAAATAGTATGTGATTAAAGATAGTTTTTACTAATAATTTTGGAAGACTTTAAATTTACCTTTTATTGAAAATAATTTTTGCCGGAAAAAGGAATTTTCTGGTGAATTTATGAATTGTATAATTAAATTTTTTAATAACTCCGTAAAACATTATATAAAAAATAAATTAGTGTTGTATAAATCTTATACAATATCTAGGTTTTGAAATTGGATGAAATGTTAAAGGAAGAAGAATTGGGAAAATGGAGAAAAAATCAATATTCTTCTGACATTGACCCTTCCTTTGAAGGAAAAATTGTTACTTTGATGGGATGGGTTTCAAGTGTTAGAGATCATGGAAATATTCAATTTATAATGTTAAGAGACAAGGAAGGAGATTTACAAGTTATAGCTAAAAAAGGACAATGTTCAGACGATATATATTATCAAATATCCAAAATAAGGGAACATACTTCTATGGCCATTCGTGGAAAGGTAATATCACAGAAAAAAGCTCCAAACGGTGTAGAGATAATGCCGCTTGAACTTAAAATATTTTCTATTCCTATTAAAGCGCCTCCATTTATGATTCAACATAAGGATCCAGCTGGTATAGATACAAGATTAGACTTTAGAGCTATTGATCTCAGAAGAAAACATCTACAAAATATTTTTATTATTCGAGATTCTGTACTAAAATTTACTAGAGAATTTTTAGCTAATGAAAGATTTATAGAGGTTAACACTCCAAAGATTATTGCCACAGCATCTGAAGGAGGTACAGCATTATTTCCAATATTTTACTATGACAGAGAAGCATTTATGGCACAGAGTCCTCAGATATACAAAGAACAATTGACACTATCTTTTGAGAATGTTTTTGAAATAGGTCCTATCTTTAGGGCAGAACCCTCTCGTACAAATAGACACTTATCTGAAGCTACTTCTATAGATATCGAAAAAGCTTTTGTGGATTATAATGATATCATGATAATGTTGGAAAAATTTATCAAATATGTAATAAAGTCATTAAAGGAAAATAACTCGAAAGAAATTGCCGAGCTTGAAATAGATTCAAATATAATCAACAATGTAATGATTGATAATACTGGTACTGAATCTTTTCCCAGATACAAATATTCAGATATGATAGAAAGATTAAGAGAATCTGGTGAGAGGATTAGATGGGGAGACGATATCTCACCACAGCTAATTAACAAACTTCAAGATGAGAAGTTAAATGGATTTTACTTTATAGTGGATTGGCCATCATCTACGAAACCATTTTATGTTAAAGAAAAGATATCAGATCCTAAAATTTGCGAGTCATTTGATTTAATGTATGGTTCTTTAGAAATATCTTCTGGAAGTACAAGAATTAGTAATAAAGATATTCTTGTAAACAGGATGAAAAAAAAAGGCCTCAATTTGAATTCCTTTGATTATCATTTGCGTATTTTTGATTATGGAGTACCTCCTCATGCAGGATGTGGTATAGGTCTTGAAAGATTATTAATGACGATTACTAAGGTAGATAATATTAGAGATACTATATTATATCCAAGAGATATTGATAGATTATCTCCTTAATGGAAAGGATCTTTAGAATATGATCACAAAAGACGAACTTAAACATCTCAGTAAACTTTCCAAAATAGAACTATCTGAAGAAGAGTATGAAACATATGTAAAACAGATTGAAAAGATTGTTGGATATTTGGATAAATTAGATGAAATATCTTTAATTGAAATGGAGTCGTACTCAATGATAAAGAAAATTTCAGATTTAAGAGAAGATAAAGTTAATGAATTTGATAGAGACATACAGAAGGTCATAAAAAATAAAAAAGACAAATTTGTCAGAGGTCCACAGATGAATTAGTATGTCAAATTTGCCGAAATTAGATGTTCAGGATGTAGTAGAGGGTATTAGAAATAGATATTTTACTGCTGAAGAATATGTTTCTTCGTTACTGGATAGAATAGAAAAGATAGACAAAAAGATTAATGTATTTATAACACTTAATAAGAATGTCTTAAACCAAGCAAAAGAGATCGATAATAAGATAAAAAGGGGAGATCCTGTTGGGTCTTTAGCTGGAATAGGTATAGGAGTTAAAGATAATATAAGTACAATAAATCTAAAAACTACCTGTGCCTCAAAAATGTTATCAGAATATGTTCCTCCATATAATGCCACCGTAGTAAAAAGACTCCTAGACAAGGATGCAATAATTATAGGAAAGGTAAACTTGGATGAATTTGCAATGGGGTCAACTACAGAATGGAGTTATTTTGGTTTGACACGAAATCCATGGAAGACAGATTATGTTTGTGGAGGGTCTTCTGGGGGAAGTGCAGCAAGTGTTGCAGCACAAATGTGTACTGTATCACTAGGTTCAGACACCGGGGGATCGATACGATGTCCATCCAGTTTTTGTTCTGTCGTAGGATTGAAACCTACATATGGTTTGGTTAGTAGATACGGCCTTATTTCATATTCTAACAGCTTGGAACAAATTGGTCCTATTGGTAAAAATGTTTCAGATGTCAGAGAAATATTTTCTATTATTTCTGGAAAAGACTTTAATGATAATACTACTTTAGACAACAACCTACATAATCGTAATACAGTAAATAATAAATTCTACAATAATAAGAAGATAAAAATAGGACTAATAAAAGAATTAATTGACGGAGCTGATGTAGATGTTTCCAAGTGTGTTTATTCTTCATTGGACGTTTTTAAGAATCTAGACTTTGAGTGTGAAGAGACCTCATTGAAATCTACAGAATATGCACTTGCCTCATATTATACTATAGCCACAGCCGAAGCTAGCAGTAACCTTGCAAGATATGATAACATACGATATGGTTTTGAATTAGATCCTGAGGAATATGAATGGAATGTTTATTTTTCAAAAGCAAGAGGAAATTTTGGAAATGAGGTTAAACGTAGAATAATAGTTGGTACATATGTATTGTCTTCTGGATACTACGGAAAATATTACCTTAAAGCCCAGAAAGCTAGATCTATGATAAAGACGGAATTAAAGCAATTGTTCAAGAAATATGATTTATTACTATCTCCAACTGTTCCTGTTCTTCCGTTTAAAATTGGAGAAAAGATAGATGATCCATTGATGATGTATCTGATAGATGTAAATACCGTTTTAGCCAATTTATCTGGGATTCCAGCTATATCTATTCCTGCTGGATTCAAAGATGGTCTTCCAATAGGAATTCAAATAATGGCAGATGAATTGCAAGAAGATAAACTATTTAATTCAAGTGAATTATTTGAAAAATCTATTAATATTAATTCATATCCAGATCTATAATGGTCCTTCCAGTTAAAATTGGTCTTGAGATACACTGCCAGCTAACAGAATTGAATAGTAAATTATTTTGTTCGTGCTATTCAAACTATCGAGGAAAAGACATCAACGAAAATATATGTCCAGTCTGTATAGGTTTACCAGGAAGTCTGCCTATTTTGAATAAAAAGGCACTAGAACATGCCATCATGATCTCGAAAGCCCTAAATTGTAAAGTACCAGAAATAACTATGTTTTCAAGGAAAAATTATTTTTATCCCGATCTGCCAAAAAATTTTCAGATTACACAATATGATTCCAATGAAACCGATACGAGTATTGGAAAAAATGGTATTGTATTCTATGGAAATAACAAAAAGACAAGAATTAGAAGAATTCAATTAGAGGAGGACCCAGGTCGGCTTATTTTTGAAGAGGGCAGACAACAAGCATTAATTGATTACAATAGATCTGGTGTTGCACTTATAGAAATAGTAACTGAACCTGATTTTACTGACCCAAAAGATGTAAGATTATTTCTCAATAAAATGACATCAATACTGGAACATTTAGGTGTATGTAATACAGACTTGGAAGGATCTGTTAGATGTGACGCTAATGTCTCTATTGGAGATGGAAAAAAAGTTGAAATAAAAAATGTTGGATCGTTCGGAGACGTAGAGAAAGCCCTTGCGTACGAGATAACAAGACAGCAAACAATGAATTTACATGAGATTAAGATAAAGGCAGAAACTCGTCATTGGGATGATAAAAGGAAGATAACAAAGCAATCAAGATCGAAAGAAGAAGAAGAAGATTATCGATATTTTCTAGAACCGGATATACCAAAAATCATGGTAGAAGAAAAATACATTGCTTCTCTTCAGATTCCAGAACTTCCGGATGATAGAAAATCTAGATTTATTAATAACTTCGGATTATCAGAACATGTATCTCAAATACTTATTGATAATAAGGAATTAGGAGACCTCTTTGAATCTGCGGTCAATATATATAATTCTCCGGTATCAATATCAAATTGGATAGTTAGTGATATTTTGGCTTTCGCGGATTATGATTCATCTGGGAAAAAGTCTCTAGAAAACATGAAGATCAATGCTAACCATATCGCAGAAATTGCAAAATTGGTTGATAATAACAAAATTAATAGAACAACTGCTAAAAATATTATTGGCAAAATTATTAAAACTGGAGAATTGCCTTCAAAGTTAATAAATAGAAAAGAGGTTACTATGATTACAGATGAACAAATCCTCAATGAAACGATTAACAAAATATTTGAGGAGGGAAAAAACGCAGTAATTGATACAAAAAAAAATATCAATGCCATTAATTTTCTATTGGGAAAAGTGATGATGGCTACTCGCGGAAGAGCAGATCCTAAGATTACTCTGAAGTTAATAAGAAAAAAATTAGAACAAATTTAGAATTAAAATATCAAATAAAAAAATAAATTATCGTTATCAAAAATATGTTGTAGATTCAAGAACAATATTTCCTAGACTAATATACTAGTTTGAAAAATCTTTTAAATGTTGCAATATCATTGGAAGAAATACACCCACATCAGTTACTATTCCAATAGCTTGAGTTGTACCTCTATCCAATAGCTTTGTGACAACAGATTGATTTATATCAACTGCAATTACTTTTACATATGAGGGTAACATATTTCCTACGGCAATTGAATGCAACATTGATGAAAGCATTATTACCATTTTTACATCCTTCAAAATTTCTTTATATTTCCTTTGAGCCTCAACAATATCAGTAACTACATCTGGAATAGGACCATCGTCTCTTATAGATCCAGACAATACATATGGAATATTATTTTTAATACATTCATACATAATTCCTTTCGTTAGAGATCCCTTTTCAACCATCTTCTTTATTGAACCGTATTTAAAAACTTCATTGATCGACTGCATATGATTTCTGTGTCCTCGTACTGCTAAAGTTCCATCATCGATATTCATTCCAAGAGAAGTACCCAATAATGCATTTTCAATATCATGAACCGCTAATGCATTTCCAGCAAGTAATCCGTCAATATAGCCCATACTTATTAATTTGGCTAAGGATTGTGAACCTCCAGAGTGTACTATTACTGGTCCTCCTACGGCAACTATTTTACCTTTTTTTTGTTTTACTTCATAAATATCGTTTGCTACTTTTTTGATAATATGTTGGGTTGGTCTCTCACTAGATGAGCTACTACTCATAAACTGAAATATATCGACTCCCTGACGCGGTCTTTCTTCTGGGATAATTCTTATGCCTCTTTCTTTTACTACTACAAGATCTCCTTTTTTTATATCTCTTATCATTTTACATTCGGCAATATTTTTTTGTGCATCAATCACTATACACTTATCCATCATAATATTTTTGACATCGATCCATTTTCCACCATAATAAATCTGTGTTGGTTTATTAGTAGTACTATAAAACAAATCTGGCATAACCATATTTGTTGGAGATGGTTCCAACAAGACATCTTTTGTAGTGATTGGTTGAGCACCTTCTCTATAAACAGCTTCTAATATCTCATCTAGGTGTTTTTGGTCCTTGCCGCTTATTACTAGTCTGGCATAACTAGGAGATGTTTTCTTTCGACCGACGTTAAATTCAATAACTTTGAAATCACCTTTTAGATCCATGATCTTATCGAAAATATTAGTCAGGATCATTGAATCAATCAAATGACCTTTAACTTCTATTTCCTGTTCTATTTTTTTCGCCAAATTACATTGTTAGATACAGTAATGGGTACTTAAGGGTTAATTATATAGGTAAAGATAATTTTCCAAAATATTCCTGTAAATTCTGCTCTTCTTTTATTTTTAAAATAATATTATTCTTATCTTCTTCTGAAAACCATTGTGCTATAGTTTTTGCTATCCCATTACTATCACATAACACTATCATATATCCATTGGATTCTTGAACCACTGCAACAAGATTCTCTTCTCCTACCGGAGACCAGTCATTTAATTTAGTATCTTTTAGGGCAAGAGCTGGCATTGCATTTCCCGTATAGAGTTGTAGAAGATCTCGTGCCTGTTTAACTCTTTTCTCTCCAAGTTTTAACGCCATAAAATAATGCATTTTATATACATTATTTTTTATCCAAAGAGTATTTTAAATTTTTCAAGATATTTGAAATACCTAAAATCCCATATATTGATGGATTATCTTCCTGATTACAATATTTTTCTATAGATTTGAAGAATTGTTCTAAATATCTGATTGGATAACCCTGAAGGAAATACTCTCTTGCTTGTAACAACATTTCTAACTTATCCATTTTATGAACTAATCGGGCCTCTTCTGATCTATTTAACAAGAATTCTCTCCATATTCCAATGTAATCTATCCTGACGGAAACAGGAAGGGAAAACAATATGGATTTCATAACTTTATTTTCCTTTATCTTTTTTTCCTTCTCAGGAATTTCATCTGGCATAATATCACCCATTATTGATTCGGCCAGATCGTGTATTATACACATCTTCATTACTTTTGCAGTATCCAGACCTAAAATATCAGAAAAAACCATACAGAGTGCAGATAAGGAATAGCTGTGATCAGCAATAGATTCTCCATTAAGTATTTTTCCTTTCGCAAGCCATCCTGTTCTTTTTATTTTCTTTAATCTAAATATGGATTGAATAAAAGTATCAATGTCTACATCATGGGATCCGTTGTTACTTACACTATTACTAACATCAATAAGTCTATTACCATCTTTAACATCATTTGGTGTATACATACAATATAAGAAAAAAACATGGGTTTTATCTTTTTATTCATTTAAGTGTAATATACCAAGACAAATCACTTGGCTGAATGATATAAGATATCATGATTAAATCTGATGAAAAGATAGACATCATCAACGGTTTTAGAAAGATGTCAAAAAGATGGGCTAATAATATTGTAATAATTCCCATTATAACAGTAATCACTATGATTATAGCAACATTTCGTATTTGTCCCATTTAAAGACACTACTTTCTGATTGTAGATTCCTTAATTATATTAAGATTTCCATGCAACATCGGATACACCTAATCTTTTATTTATCAATCTAGCTATGACAAACAACAAATCAGAGAATCTGTTTAAATAGACAAGTATCAAATTATTCACTGTTTCAGCTGAAGTAAAAAGTAATTTTGAAACTTTCGTTTCTGCTCTCCTAGTAATACTTCTAGCAATTTGAAGATGTGCTGATTCTACAGAACCGCCTGGCAATATAAAAAACGTTATCGGATCAAGTTCACTTTCATACATGTCGATTTTATTTTCTAGATTATCTATCATCTCTTTTTTTACCCTAATAGAAGATGGTTTTTTCAAGTCGGGATCAGCAAGATCTGATCCCATAACAAAGAGATCATTCTGTAATGAGGTAAGTAATTCTATCAGATCTTGGAAAAAAAATGCGGAATTTTGTCTTTGTAGCAAAATCGAAATACATAATCCGACATAAGAATTAAGCTCATCAACGCTTCCATAACATATTATTCTTGCATCATTCTTTGGTATTCTTTGGCCACCTATAAGACCAGTATATCCATTATCACCTGTCTTTGTATAAATCTTCATATATCATTAATAAAATCCTGTTATAGCAATAAATACTGTTATAGCAATAAATATTATCGATACTCAATTATGGAATACAAGTATATTATAATGTTGATTATAGAGACTTAGTATGAATGTACCTCTGCCTTGTGTTCTCGAAGGTATTTTTTTTTCTTGAACCTTTCATTGCATTTATCACATTTGAAAGGCATATCAAATTCCAGAAGAAATCTTTTTTTCCTTTCCTCTGCAGTTTCTATAACTTGATTGGATTCAGGATTAACTGAATTATTCATTTGCTTATCTCCTAGCAAATTATTTTTAATCTTTATTTAGTTTTAGATATATAGTTATGTTAAAAAAGTTATTAATAAAATTACTTTTATTTTTATAGAAATATTATAAATTTGATTTTATATGAATATTCAACAATATAAATTTTATATAAAACAGAAAATTCGTGAATCAAAATAGAATTATATATTGATGAAATTAATTTAGTTATTTAAATGCCGTCGTAGCTCAGCCTGGGAGAGCACTCGACTCGTTATGGTAATCACGAGGGTGAAGCTGAAGACCGAGCTGTCGTGAGCTCAAATCTCACCGACGGCATTAATTAATAATATATTATACTACTCACATTAGGATCGTATTATTGAATGTTATAATACAACTACTTAGAAGATTATTTTGCTCACATAGTGATTCATTCTCATTCAGATTATACAATAATTTTGATTTCAGTGAATATTATAAGTGTGCAAAATGCGGCAAAATCTTAGGTTATTTTAGCGGATTTGACGAGGATCTGAGAGGTTGATAAAATTAGTTACTAAAATTAGTCTTCAATTGCTAATAGTAAGTTGGTGGATAGGAGCTTCGATAGCATTAGCTTCGTTTTTGATCCCGGTATATAACTATCATATTATTGTTGCATTTATTGGATGGTCAATTATTGTTGGAAGTACTATACTAATAATTTATGAAATAAAGAAAATAAAGGAAGAGGATAGAAAAACTAAGTCATAGAATAACGATTTAGAATTGCTAAAATAAATAAAATTCGATTAAAGACTTTCTTTACCACCTTGTTCCTCTATTACTACTAAAGTAACTGTTGAGGTGATACCAGGGATTTTCCTTATCTTGTTTGTGATCGTGTTATTCATTGATTCAGTATCACTGGATCGAACTTTAACAAACACATCATGAACGCCATAGGTTCCTCTTACTTCCTTCACATCTGACAACGTTGTCAATTCGCTAATTATTTTTTCTTCCGAGCCTAAAGTACAATTAACCAAAATATATGCTGTGGGCATTAATTTATCTTGTTTTAATTAATATTTTAGTTTTATTTTTTTTTAACCAAATTATTGCCTAATAGATAAGATATTTACCAAAGCTATTGAGAATATATAGACTAAAAGTTTTTCAAAATCTATTTTAAAGTTAAATAATTATAATTATCTAAAATGCGACTACCTTTAAAAGGAGACGATGAATTCGTTTCAAATATTAATAAAGAAGTAGATAGGATTAACTATGAATTTATAACATTTCTGAAACCTAAATTGATCATGCAAAAGGTTAATGTCATGTTAGGAGATGGAACTATTACCTCTTCAGAAACATTCGATCCAAGAGAAATTGGGAATTTGTTTCAAAGCTTTTTGAAAGTACTAGATGGGTGGATTATATCTGATATTTCTGAATCTAAGACTGATGATTTGCATCGTTTATTTTTTCAGATTTCAACTACCATAGATAAATTTTATATTTATGGATATTTTGGGATACAATTTCATGCATTATCATTCTACAATGTTGATAAAAGAGTTATTGAAATACAAAAAGAATTAATAAAACTCAATCAACAACAATTTGAAAGTTTTTCTTTATTAACAGAAAAAGGAAATGAAACAATAAAAGAAGAATTGAAAAAAAGTGGGAAAGATATGCTAAATTTTGAAGAATTATTCACAATATTATTTGAGGATCCTCAACTAACGTCAAGATTGGAAAAGATTGCCTTACGACATGAAAAAGAGTTTCCAGAAATAACGATTTTGAACAGAAAGAGAGAGTGTTTAGTATCAGAGTTAAACGATATGGTTAGAGAGCTGTACAGAATATCTACAATTGGAATAGATTACAACAGATTGATGCAAGGAGAGGAAGGAATTATATCTTATTTCGAAATAGAAGGTATCAGTAATAAAAAAAGTGGTATAAGAGATCCCTACATAAATACAAAAATAATTAAAAAAGCAACGACAGAAAGTATTCTTGAAAAATTAAATGAAATAGTTCGTATATTAAAACTAGTATCCAGTTAATCTTCTTTTTTTAATAAAATAGCAAATTATAATTAGAAATGAAAATCTATTCTTTAATATAATGAGCAGTGATTTAAATTTAGAAACAAAAAAATTTCCGGTCTATGAGGATATTCTAAGAAGTAGAGAAGTATTAAAAAGCTTTGTTGGAAAAACTCCTCTCTATAAATCTAATACTTTTTCTAAAATTATAGGTACGAATGTTTTCTTGAAAAATGAGGCTTTGCAAAAAACAGGATCCTTTAAAGTAAGAGGAGCACTTTACAAGATCCAATCTTTATCTGAGGAAGAAATAAAATATGGAATCATAGCTGCATCAGCAGGTAATCATGCTCAAGGTGTAGCTTATGCGGCGGGTATAAGAAATGTTCCATGTACAATTGTAATGCCAATTAATGCATCTCCTGCAAAAATTGCTGCAACAAGATCTTATAATGCACAAGTTATTCTGAGAGGTTCTGACTATGATGAGGCTTGGATAATTGCAAAGGAAATGGCAAGAAAGGAGAACAAGACTATAATACATGCCTTTGATGATCCCAAGGTAATAGCTGGACAAGGTTCTATAGGTTTAGAGTTAATGGAAGATCTACCTGACTTGGATGAGGTTTATCTTCCTGTAGGTGGAGGGGGTCTTGCTGGCGGGGTTGCTATAGCAATAAAAGAGAAAAAAAGAAATGTTAGAATTATTGGTGTTGAATCGAAGGCATTTCCTGCAATGAAAGAATCTTTAGAGAAAGGATCGATTCAGACAAAAAAAGGTGAATTTAGTATAGCTGATGGAATTGCAGTAAAATCGCCAGGAAATTTAACTTTTGAAATAGCAAAAAAATATCTTGACGATGTAGTATTAGTTGATGATAGTTCCATAGTAAAAACTATGTTTCTATTAATGGAAAGATCGAAGTTAGTCATCGAACCTGCGGGTGCAGTAAGTTTAGCTTATTTAATGGCCAATGGTCACAAAAATAAAAATAAAAAAGTTGTATCAATTCTTTCAGGAGGCAATGTTGATATGTATCTACTTGGACAGGTAGTGGCAAAAGGACTTATGCAAATGAACAGAATGTTAAAAATTTTTATACAATTACCAGACAAACCTGGAGCTTTGAAAACTGTTGTAGACGGTATTTCTGATCTAAGCGTAAATATTGTTGAGGTAATACATGATAGACTCAGTTCAAATATCGCTGCAGGAACAGCAGGAGTTTATTTAAGCTTAGAATTGGAAAATGAGAAACATTCAGAACTTTTGATAGAGTTTCTAAAGAGAAAAGAAATAGATTTCAAAATAATTACATAAACCCAGTTAATAGTTACTTTTCTTTATATCTTATTTCATACCTCAATTTAAGGATACAATCAATTTTATTTTAATGATATACTTTATCTTTGTGTTGGTAGCAATAACTTTTTGCGTTTTTATTGGATTGAGTAATTATTTGATTCTAGGAAACACTAGTGATTTGTTGTTGGAATTGTTTTTGATTTGAATTTCTTTAACACATAAACATAATTCATTATTTTCTTTCATCTTTGAAATGCCTGAAATCCGTTTTATCAAAAGTACAATTGAAGTTATATCATCTAGTTTCCTTTAATAAATATCAAATTCTATATTTTTAAAATCCGCACTTAATTGGATCTTTAGGTTTTATTAATTCTCTTAACAAAGTCGTTGCATATGATCCCTTTGGCAATTTGAAGGAAAGAATAGTTGATTCTGAATACATGAAATCAGTACAACATAAAGATGTCTGTCTAAATCCAGTCTGTAGACTTAGTTCCTGCAATTCTTTTATGTAGAAATTACTTGGCAATATTTCATCATCATGTAAAATTCTTCTAATTATATTATCAAATCTACTATCCTTTCCTGCTTGAAAGTTATATCCAACAAGGCGTATTGCTGGAATGATATTTTCATATGAATCAACTTTGCTAAATTTTTTTATTTTTCCAAAAATCAATGGTTTTTCTATTTCGAAACATAGATCTCCATTATTGCATATATGAATATCTTCACCTTTAAGGATTGCTGTACTAAGGCACTTATTATAAACATAGGATTGATAGGCATGAACAAATAGTCTTCTGATGGATATTGGGAGAGACCTTAATGCAAAAATCGGCCCTTTTCCATCAGCAAGAACAGACATTATTTTTCTTTCTAAATCCATGCCTTTTGGGATATTTTTGATCAGAATAGGATAATTTTTTGGATCTCGACTCTTTTCTCTGATCTCTTTTGAGAATTTGGAATCATATATAGAAGTATAACAAAGTAAATATTCTATTGCTTTATCAAATTGTCTTTTTAAAATAGCTTTTCCAACTAAATGTGTCACCATACGTTCGCTTCCAAATCGTTGCAATCCATAAAAATTAGCTATTTTGTTTATTTCTGATGAAAATAAACTCAGATCATCTTCTAATACGTTATGAATTCTTATCTCAAAATTGTTTCCAATGAGTATAGATTTGGACAAGGGTTTGCTCAAAAATCCTAATAAAGATAGTCGAATTTTTGAAGTTTGAATATCTCTTGGAAAGTTCTTTGTATTTTCCGCACTTGCATATTGAACTGTTATGGCCTTTGCATCCTTGATACCTAATATTTTTAGATTTAATCCTGTTTTCTTTTTGATCTCTATTAAAGCATGATTTGAATCCAAGCCATTTTTTTGTAACAAAAAAAGAGGGAATTTATTAGTTTTATTCTGTTGAGAAGAGAAATAAGGAGATTTTAAAAAAGATTCATTTATCAATTCGGAAACATAGAAATCATTATTTTTTTCTTTTATTTTCCCATTTATGCCTGGGAATTCTGTACAATAACAGTCTATACCGGCTTGACGATCGATATCTGGAACGATATTTGCCACAAAATCAGGTCATTAAAGATAGATATAAACAATTCAATGACATGCGATATCAAAGGGTAAAAATAAGGATTTATATTCAAACAAAGTATAAATTAATTAGATATGGGATTGGTGATGTACATGGCAAAAGAAGTAATGAAAGAAATTAATAACAAATCGAAGGAATTTTATGAATTTGTCCTTCCTCCTGTAGATATGCTAGATAATGGAAAAGATTTATTGATTATTATTGATTTACCTGGATTCGATAAAAAGGATATTGACCTTAGAATAACAAAGAATATACTTTCAATAAAAGCAAATAGAAAAGACAATAACGAGGATAGCACAAGTACAGTTTACTTTAAACATAGACCTACCAAGATAAATAAGAAAATAATTTTACCTTTCTCAGTTGAAGACGAAGAAATAACTGGAACTGCCAATTATTTAGATGGGATAGTTACTTTGCGTATTCCTCTTAAAAAGAGTGGTAGTGAGATACCAATTTCTTAATTTACGAGAAGTGATTAAAAATTACTTTTAATTAAGATTTGGTTAACTTTTTCGTCGATAGACCAAGCTTTTTACATGTTGAAGTTTTCAGGAGTCAGGGAAAATAATGGATCTCTATAACATAATTATAGGATAAAATCCATCCTCGACCAATTAAATCCTTAGATATCATTCAGCTGATAAATCCCAATAATTTGCATCCTTAAATTCTATTTTTGGCTTACCTAATGCTTTCCAATCTTTAAATGATTTAGAATATAATTTTACATTTTTGACTCCAGCCAATTTTAATGCATAGTATGCTAGCCCAGATAACGTACCTACACTTCCACAGTAAGTAATCACTTCAGAATCTGGTTCAATTCCCCTATTTTCAATAAAACGTTTCAGATCTTGCACTGGTCGCAAAATGTTGTCAACGGTTCCCAACATTGTATATGGAATATTTTTTGCGTTTGGAATATGTTCTGTTAAAAAGTTTAGTCGTTCTCTAGAATCTATCAAGATCTTGTTAGGATTATTATGTGTAGATTCCACATAGTTCGCATCTGCATGAATAGATTGATTTAATTTTAGAGAATGGACTTTTCTAGGAAAAGTATTAATCTTTTTTTCTATTTCTAAACCAAGATTTTTCCAATTCGTAAAAGTCATTTCAAGTAACGAGGTATTATCATGTCCGACATATTGAAAGGTCCATGCTACTCTTGCAGCTAAAGCTCCAAAAGTATCATCATAAACAACTAGTGGAGTTTCATTTGATACTCCAATATCTTCCAATATTTTTATGATCTGCTCAGGAGTATCATTAGAAATTATTTTTGCAAGAGGTAATGAGACTGCAGTGGGAATATGTGCTTTCTTATAGTCTTCGGATCTACGAACATCTACAACCCTAACAGATTTTTTTCTGATTAATGTTCTTAATGTATCTACATCACAGATTATTGGAAGTGGTGAATATGACTTTTTTAATTCCTGTCTTTTCGTAACAGAATCTTTTGGTGGTATTACATGCCTCTTATATCGGTTTTGTGTATTTTTTTTAATATTTTCTTTTATTGTAACACTTTTTTTCAAGCGGCGCATTCGCCCCTGGCAGTTTTTGCACTAAATTTAATATCGTTTCCGTAATCCTGATATAAATCAGGAGAATCTTCAGATGGAGTAAGTTGCACTATTGGAATCAGAGCAGTTTTAATATCTTCTATACTTTTTATAGTACCATTTGCATTACCAGCCAAAATATGATCTATCCACAAGCTCAATGGTTCATTAGATTTTTCTTGTTTATATAATTCCACTATTTTCTGAATAACTTCTATGACTCTTTTGGCAGGTACACGCATAATGGCTTTCCCCAATTTAGATTCTTCCCCTGAGCTTCCTCCAAACAGCATGGTATATACTGGTGCCATTGTATCACCTATTCTTGCCGCACCACCAAAAAATCCGATGGTTGCAATTTCGTGTTGTCCACAGGAATTAGGACATCCACTTATTTTGATTGTCGAGGTACGAAGACTGTCATCAATATCAAAACCTAGCTCTAAAAGATTACGTTGCACTTCCTTTGCTAATCTGTGAGAATTGGTGATTGCTAGATTGCAAGATGTAGTACCCGAACAACCTACTGCTGACGTTATTGTCAACGCACCAGGATTTGCCAATCCACTACCATTTAATCTTTTATAAACCTTGGACAAATCATTGTAATGAACATATCGTATTGCGAAATTTTGTTGTGGTGTATTTCTTGCAACACCTTCAATAGAAAAGTCGCGAATAAGTACGGCCAAAGATCTTAGTTGATTTGCAGTTATATCACCTGCTCCTAAGGTTACAAATATTGTAAAGTATCCTTTCTGCTTCTGTGTTACAGTATTTGTGTGTAACCAGCGATCATATCCAGAGCTATCTAAGGAAATGGATTCGCTGACAAGTGGCAATTTACTATTTAACTTGGGGGCTTTGGAAAGTGACATCTGGAAAGAATCATAGTTGAATTGTTGTATTGCAAAAAGATCGCGTGTAGATTCAGAAATTGTCATCTGCATTATTTTTCTTTCCTTCAAGATTAATTTTTGAAATTTCTCCCATCCCATTTCATTTACCAAATATCGCATTCTATTTCTAGCCATGTTTTCTCTATTTCCATGTCTGTCAAATATCCTGATAGTAGCCATACAAGTTGATAGAAGATGGTCTTCTGGAGTAAAATCTTCCAACAGATGACCTATAAATGAAGCGGCTCCTAGACCGCCACCAAGATATATTCTAAATCCTTTTTTTCCATCTTTTATATCAGGAATCAAACCTATGTCTGCTATCCTAACAAGACCGTGATTATCACAGCAACCAAAATTAATTTTGAATTTACGTGGTAAATTTTGAGATATAGGATTACGTAAAAAGAACTTTGCTAGTGCTTTGGAATAAGGAGTAGCATCAAACATTTCTCCAGAACAGACACCAGCAAAATGGCTACACATGATATTTCTTACAGTATTACCACAGGCTTCTCTAGTGGTCAAACCAACTTCAACTAATCCCCTCATAACCTCACTTACATCTTCTAATTGTACCCAATGTAGCTGAATATTTTGTCTAGTTGAAACATGAGCAGATCCTATAGAAAAAGATTCTGATAATTGTGCGATCTTCTCAAGCTGGTTTGGAGTAATTTCACCACCAGGAACTTTGATACGTATCATACTGTAATCTGGACGCAACCTGGAACCATATGCACCATGTTGAAGTCTATATCTTCTAAAATCATCATCAGATAATTTTTCTTGACGATATAATTTAACTTGATTAGCAAAAGTGTCAGTTTCCTTTTCTAAACCCCATTTTTCATCAGGTCTAGTAAAAGACTTTGGTTTTTGCTTAATTTTCATGAAATCTTTTGTCTTCAATATATTATTGAGTTGTTTGAAACCTTATATTTTTTGTGGAATGGTATTTTAAAACAATAGACTTTCAATACTATGGCAAGTTATTGTATAAATATTATAGTTTATTAAATGGATAATTTTTTGGTTAAATAATAATGAAAAGATTTGAAATCCAAATTTTTTTAGAAATAGAATTAATAGTTAGTACATGATACTATTATTTTTAAAAACAATTTTTACTTAGTACAATTTAAAATCAATAAATATGGTGTTATGTATACTAAATTTTCTCTATAGATTTTCCATTTGATGAAGGTATTATCTTCATTTTTGCAGATTCAAAATCGAATTTTAGTTGTTTTCCTTCAAATATTCTATCTAACGTTATCGCAAGAGCAGCTATTTCGGAATGTGGTTGATTGCCTACGGCAATATTATAATCGGATATTCTATAAACTTCACTTGGAACCTTTTCTGCTCCTATAACTATAAGAATTTGATCGATATTCTTCTTTATTGCTGGAATAACATCGTCAATATTTATTCCATACATGGTAAGATGAAGAACTGTTCCGCCCTTTTCCTTCCATCTCTTTAGAATATTCTTCCAATTAGTAACTAGTTCAATTTCGAAATTGAACTTATTGTCTCCCCATCTATTATTTACGTCAGCTAAAGTTGATTTTATTGAATCGTCAATATCAGTCATGTAAAGCTTGCTGCAACCAAAAGCTCTTGCTACCAAGGCCACATGAGTTGTAGTACGATAATCTCTAACTAATCTATGTCCTAAACGAAGTATAGCAATATTCATTTGAAAAATTTCCTATTGTTTTTCGCAGCAATTTTATTTCCACATATGATGGTCTCAATTAAATCTTTTAATTTATTGATATTATGTCCATTAGTAGATGAAATTGGCAAAACTATATGTTCAGAATTAGATAATCCTAAATCAATCGATTTATCATAAGCATCATTGAGATCAGTTAAATCAATTTTATTCAGTAAATAAATTATTTTACCGGTGGGAACTTGTAATTCATTCATTATATGAAGAGAACTATTCAATTTAATTCTGATATCTTTTATTTTTTGACTAATATCTATCACTAATAATATAAGTTTTGAAAATAATAGTTCATGTAAAGTTGATTTAAAAGCATCTATCATATAAGCAGGTAACTTATTAATGAAACCAACTGTATCTGTTACCAATACTTTGTTTTCATTAAGATTCATAGCACGTGTAAATGTAGATAATGTAGTGAACATTCCCTGTCCAGTAATCTTGGATTCTCCGGTCAAAGTATTAAATAAAGTAGTCTTCCCAGCTGAAGTATAACCAACCAATGAAATTATAGGAATACCTATTTTGTTTCTTTGAATGCGATATAAATTTCTCCTTTTCTCTTCTTTCTCTAATTTCTTCTTTAAAACAGACATACGCGATTTGACATCTAACATATAAACATCTGCATCGTATTTGCCTAGACCAAAAAAACCGGGTTGTTCTCCCATTTTAGCTAGTCGAACTTTTTCACGGATTCTTATCGTTTCGTATCTTAATTGGGCTAATTTGATCTGAATACGAGATTCCGAATTACTTGCCCTGCGTTCGAAGATCTCTAAAATGATACGCTCCCTATCTATAACATCTTTCTTACATAAACTTGCTAAATTATATTGTTGACTAGGCTTTAAAACTTCATCAAAGATAATAACGTTTATTTTTAGTTCTTTCAGCATGTCATTAACTTCTTGAGCCTTACCTTTTCCTATCCCATATTTTGATTTTGTTATATGTTTCTGTTTGACTATTTTTTCAATCTTATAACCAGCTGCTTCAGATAATGATAAAGCTTCGTTGATCGATTCTTCCGTAGGATACGTTATTAAAATTGCATTAGTAACATTCATTCAAGTTTCATCTTCATCATCTTCTTCAACTAGTCTTTGATACAACTGAATACCCAGAAAACGTTCTATTTTCTTACATAATAATTCATCTGGTTTAATTCCTCCGCTTTCTATTTTTTTAAACAAGATGACTTTTTCGTTAATCTTGTTAGCAACATATTCTTGAGTGTAACCTTTTTTCATCCTAGCTTGATGTATAATTTTGGCAAACTCCGGTTTCAATACACTCTCATCAAAAATATCAATTTTATTATACCTAATCATGGAAGGTTTTTTAGGTGAAGGCGTACCTTGTGTTTGTTTTACAACTTGTTTTTTTGCAGTAGACGGTTGATATGCCTTCCCTCGTTTAGAACAAGATAAACATACATTAAAAAGACTACCATCGATAATAACAGTTTTTAGACCTTGTATTGGATTACCACATAATTCACAAAAAGATGACATATATCAACAATACATAGAGCAAGAAATAAAGTCTTTTTCTTTTTGAGATGTAAATATAGTTTGGTATTATTTTCCTGCGATCTTATTAGTTTTCTATGCGTAAAAGAAGCTAATGATGAAATATGAGATACTTAACTTACACTAATCACTAATTCGGGCAGTTGACACAACTCATCTTACCACATCTTAGTCAAGGTAAATATCAAAGACAGTAATATAATAACAAAAAATTTGTATAAATTGACTTACCAAAATCAGATATCATATATGAAATATTCTATATAACTTTAGAATATTAAATTATTTATTTCGTGTACTTTTCCAATTTTTGTATATACTAAAATTTATCGTGATGGGAAAAGTCATTTTTAATGCTTTATAAAAAAAAGAAAATAAGAAAGATAAATATTTTGTTAATAAGTATATTCAAAATCATTGAAACCATTATTATTAGATCCCAAAAGAAAATTAACTGGTCATATAAAGCTCATTTTTGATACAGAGGTAAGGGATGAGCTTCCAGAAATCCAGTGTGAATTCTCTAAAAAAACAGGTAGAATAAAGAATTTTAGTATTGGTTCTAAATTATTTGCCACATTGCGCAAGGATGGTCATTTAGCCTTAACAATATTTGGCGCTGAGAAGATGATGGAATATAAAGAATTTAAACAAAATTGTGTGATACCCAAAGAAGAAGCAATACCATTCATCATTAAAGGAAAATCGTTATTTTGTAAACATGTAGAGTGGTGTGGAAACAATATCAATATTGGTTCTGAGGTAGTAGTGATTGATAGAGATAAAAAAGTATTAGCAGTTGGAAAGTCAATATGCTCACATTTATTTATGAACAAACTTCAGCACGGTGTAGCGATAAAGATTAGAGAAGGAATAAAAAGCAGAAATTCCCCAGATAAATGAGGTAATAAGAAATGATGCGTGGTGGAAATAGGGAGATGCGTAGAATGCTCGGAAAAATGGGTCTAGAAATGAATGAAATGGACGGAATAGAAGAAGTAATAATTAAAACTGAAACAAAGGAATTATTTTTAATAAAACCACAGGTAATTGAAATGAAAGGAAAAGATAGTACAATTTTCCAAATAATAGCAACGGATATCGAAGAAAAACAGAGAGAGATACCATCATTTAAAGATGAAGATATAGTCTTAGTAATGCAGCAGGCAAATGTATCAAAAGAGAAGGCAATTCAAGCACTAACCGATTCAAAAGGAGATCTAGCACAAGCTATCTTAACCTTAACTACATAAAACGATAAGATTAATTCAAGAACAAGATTAGTTATGGAATATTATAAGTTATTTTGTTCTTAATAGAGATCCTGTTGAAGCCTACTCTAGATTGAAGTTTTGAAAACAATAGCCTATCAAAAAAGTTCAATTCTAAAAATACTTCATAGTTGTTATAATTTGGTACGTTAGACTAAATTCTCTTGCTATAAGTAGTACACATCACATAAAAATATTCTAGTATTTTAGAACAAAAAGATTCTACTTGAACATGAGAAACTATAACTGAAGTAAACGTTTTTATCTTATTTGATATACTTTCGAAATTCTTGAATATTATCATAATAAATCCTATTAGAACGCCTAAAAGAATGGAAATGCTGAATACTAAATTTGTTCATCGAATATTATCTAAGTTTACAAAGAATCATCTTTGATTGTTATTTAATTTTCGTATTCTTTTATTAAATAATTCAATATATTCTTTATAAAGAAATAATGCAGCAACTGTCTTGCAATCAACTATTTCACCTGTTACACATTTTTTAATGGCAGTTTGAAATGAATATTTTTTCAATTTAATATTTTCATCATCGTCCAAACATTGTTTATGATATCTCTTTTTTAAATTAGTTACCAAGAAAATATACATCAATTCCGTGTCATATCCCGGTGCTAAATACCATTGAGTCAAAAAAGTAAATTTTCCTGAGTATCCTATTTCTTCTAATAATTCTCGTTTTGCAGCTTGTTCTTTGTTTTCTCCATTTTCAATTTTTCCTGCTGGAATTTCTAATAGAACCTTTCCTGCAGCACGTCTATATTGAGTGATCAAGAATATCTCATTATTTGGGAGAATTGGAATAATACCAACAGAAGGAGAATGTTCAACAACTTCTTTTTGAATTCTTTTTCCTTCCAGCACAAATTCATCCATTCGAACAGATATTTTTCCTGAATAAACTTTCTTACTGCTTAATAATTTGATGTCTTTCATATATTTTTCATCTCTACACGTAAAATATTCTTTCCTAGAATAATATTAATTCTCAATACTGAAGGGAATATTCATTATAGCTAAAAATAAGTTAATTTTATATGACATTTATGAAAAAGTATATGGATGAATTTCATTGACTGTGATAGGAATATTTTAGTTCCTAAATCTGTCAGACCAATAATGGATTATGATAAAACAGTTTTAGGTAGTAGAAAAAATGCAAAAAAACAATATAGATATGGAAATTTACATATCAGAGAATATAATGACTATTATAGTCTACACATGGACAGTGTAGATCCTAGAGAGGATCCTATCGGACATTTAATAAAAGATTCTCCAGAAGAAATAATATGCTTAATTTTAGCATCATCTTTTGGTAGCAAAATAGGAAGATCATATTATAATAAGAAAAAAAGTGAAAATGACAAAACCTCATCTGCTATCTCAAAGGCAGCGATAATGGGTACTTTGACAGGAATCACAACGTATTTTGTATCTAAACATATTTTTAGCATCACCAAAAAAAGTTCCCGAATAAATATTGAAGACTAAGAGAATGGGTAAAAAAAGTTCTAAAACACAGATCATAAGAATCATTATTAAATTATTACCTATAATGATCAATTTTAGAAGAGACAGAAGAGAATGGGTAAAAAAAGAAGGAAAAGATATTGATGAAAGTAAATATAAAAGCCATGCAAAAATGGCATTAAAAGTATTCATTGAATTGGGACCTTCATATATAAAATTGGGTCAATGGTTATCATCCCGTTCAGATATATTACCACAACCATATCTAGAAGTTCTTTCGACATTACAAGACGACGTACCAGTTGAACCTTTTGAGAAAGTCAAAAAAACTATTGAAGAAGAATTGGGACAAATAGACTTAATTTTTGAATCATTTAATATCGAAGCTTTTTCTGGAGCAAGTCTTGGACAAGTATATCATGCAAAATACAGAGGAAAAGATGTTGTTGTAAAAGTTGCAAGACCGAATATAGAACAAATTATTGAAAATGACATTTCAATTATGAAAAGACTTATTCCTATTGGAACTAGATTTATTGATCCTAACTTGCGCTTCTCGGTAGAAGGTATGTTTTCACAATTTATTGAGACAATCTATGAAGAAATGGATTACTTAAAGGAAGCAAAAAATTTGTTAGCTATTAAAAAAAATTTAAAAAATGAAGAAAATATTGTGATTCCTAATTTATTGCCTGAAATGACTTCAAAACATATCATCACTACAGAATATGTACCGGGTATAAAAATTACAGATATAAAATCATTAGATAAAATGGGTATAGATAGACAAAAATTAGTTATACTTCTACATCATATTTTTTTTAAAATGTTATTAAGAAATAGCATTTTTCATTCCGATCCTCATCCAGGAAATATAGCAGTCAAAGATGATGGATCTATTATTCTGTATGATTTTGGAATGGTTGGAAGACTGGATAATGAAACAAGACTTCTGTTAATTAGACTATATCTTGGGCTAATAGATAAGGACCCTATCAGAACTGTGGATGTACTTATACAATTGGGAACTCTAGAACACACGGTTAATCGTAGTGTAGTAGAAAAAGCATTAGAATTGAGCATTAGATCTTTGCATGGAAAAAAAGTTGACAGGATGGAAGTTAAATCATTGATGGATCTATCTAACAAGACATTAAGTAAATTTCCATTTAGATTACCCAAAAACCTAGCATTATACATGAGAATGACTTCAATTTTGGAAGGAATTTATAATCAACATAGAATTAAATTTCAATTTGCCAAAGTTTTATCAAATTTATTAGAACAAGAAGGTCTTTTAAAAGAGGCGTATATTGAAGAATTAAAATTTTCGTTTCAAAAATTCTTAAAAAATATAGAAATCTCATCTAATTTGTCAGAAATGCTAAAAACATATTTAGAGAATCAAGATTCTCGAACTAAAACCGTTAACAAACATAACAGGATTATAGCGGTAAGCATCTTTTCTTCTGCTTTGTTTATAGGATCCGCTATTTTATTTTCATACAACCAAATATTTTCCTATATCGGATTAGTTGGCTCTGGTATAGTATTTTTATTAAATTTCGTTAAAAAGTAAACTAAAGGTAACAATTAGAAATTATTAATACTAAAATTTTTAGCTAGGAATTTAGCCTCTTAATTTTTATTTTAGATGTTTATATTTAATTTGGATCATGGATATTTTTTTGCCAAGTGTTGTTTTTAATGCATTATCATTTACTAATTTAGGATCATCTGAATTCATCGTACAAGATTTTGCAGTTATTATGGTAATGGCAGCTGTTATGCTTTTCATAACACATAAATTAAAACAATCAATGGTTGTCGGATATTTATTAGCTGGAATGATTATTGGTCCATATACACCTCCTTTTTCACTTATCAAAAATGTAGAAACGATAAATGTATTCGCAGAACTTGGAATAATTGTTCTTTTATTTGTTATAGGAATTGAATTCCCAATAGCTAAACTGAGACAAATAGGAAGAATTTCTATGATAGTGGGATTGACTGAATCGATAGGAACAATGTTGATTACTTTTTTTGTTGCTCAAAATTTAGGTTTTACAGTTTTTGATTCAATGTTTTTGGCCTTAGCAATGTCAATAACAAGTACAGTTGTCACAATAAAGATACTGGAAGAAATGGGAAAAATAAAGGAGCGATCATCGATATTGATTCTTGGTGTTTTAATCGTTGAAGACATTATAGCGGTTACAACTTTGGCCATACTTCAATCCATAGCAGCAGCCTCAGGTACAGACAATATTTCTATTATATCGATCTCGATTTCGATCGCTATTGCAATAGTATTCATCGGTACTATTCTTATTCTCGGTTCAAGATTTTTACCAAATTTGATAGATAAAATTGGAAAAACCAATGATTATGCTTTGCTTCTAATTGTAATCATGGGACTTGCATTTGGATTATCTTTTATTGCCAATATTTTAGGTTTATCAGTAGTAATTGGGGCATTCTTAGCCGGAGTTCTAGTTGCCGAATCAAAAAGTGCTACAGTTGCAAAAGTTATTACTATACCTTTAAGAGATATATTTTCTGCTTTATTCTTTATATCCATAGGAGCTTTGGTCAATATTTCTGTTATACCGATGTTCATAATTCCAGCAATGATATTGATATTAACAGCGTTTGCATCAAAACTGCTGCTGGTTTTAGCAGTATTAGCTAAATCTAAATTTGACAACATAGATCGACTCAAGGCAGGATTAGGATTAGCAAGTGCAAAAGGAGAGATGTCTCTTGTCATTGCGAAAGGAGGACAGGATGTTGGTGCTATTACCTCCTCAGTTCTTCCAATATTAAGCGTAGTAACAATCATAACGGCTTTTGCATCTCCATATATAATCAGATTTGCACATAACATAAAATCCACAAAAACAGAATATAAAGGAGATGATGAAGTAAAAACGATATAGATCAATACTCAAATAGAGATTTAAACGTTATTCAATTACGAGTAAAAAAAGGATTTAAATTACTAGTTATTTAATATTAAGTAGAGTGTCTTCTGGTATTAAAACTAATGAAAGTCCTCGCCATTTCATCGTTTTGGATGCATTAGCTAGAGGAATTAAGGATCTCAATAAGATTTCAAAAATAACAAAACTTGCTAGAGAGGAAGTTGAATTGATATCAAATGATTTAATATCCCAAAGACTGGTAATAAAAAAAGAGAAAAGGAGTTTTTTCAGTAACAAAAAAATAGAAATTTCAATAACAGAAACTGGCATTAGACTTTTAAATGCTAAGAAAGAAGAGTTGGAACAAAAATGGCGTAAAGCTCAACAGATTTACAACAATGGTCAAGGCAATAAAGCACAATTAGAAACGTTTATGGAAGCTAATAGATCGTGGATGCCATTAATGTTGTTTATGGGTATAACAGATATTCTATTTTTTATGACAATGATGTCATTTGTAGGTATGGCATTGACTCCTATGGAACATTCTATGGCTGGCGACTCTGGAACAGAAGCTGCTGGAGGAGAAACAAGCTCTGAGATGGATAGTGGAGATACCGGAGATTTTGGTGGTTTCGATGGTGGTGGATTCGGAGACTTTTAAAAAAATTGCTAGCAAAATATTATAAAATAAAATAATAAACTCTATCCATCTATTGAACAAGGATTATAAAAATTGATTCCATAGACATAAAAAATGATATAATTTACAACAAATTATACTATATACAATAATCAGGAAAATTAATTTTTAAGATCGTGAATGGTCTTATTGTCAATATTATACAAATTGTTATAATGGGTTGTAGAGGAAAAACAATTTTGACTGTTATTACAAGATAAATCTTTTGAAGATGATATTGGAAGAGAATATACATATTCTCTAAGCCTTTTTGTTCTGAGTAATTTTCCTTTTGTACAATATCTCGATAAATATGTGGAAATTACACTCAACTTAATTGGCTCTTTATATCTTTCTTCGTACAATTGAGCAATATCTGAAGAAGTAAAAGATATTCTACTAAATGATTGCTCTATTACATTCCATATCTTTGAATCCACAGATAATATTTCTTTATCATTATCTGTAATAAAGCTCGTAATATTATTAGATGGTTTTCTACCAGATTGAACTATATCCATTAATTCCATTATATGTACAATCTTCTCTTTTGAAAAATTTCCCTCTAACGAAAGGTTATATTTATCTCCTTCGCTATCTTCTAATTCTATCTTTATCCGTTTTTTCGAGCTCAAAATGAAAGATCTTTAATAACATTAGAATTAGCGGTTTTTAACATCAATACTAAAAAAAAATATAATCATAGCTCAGCTTTTTTTAACCACATCAGTATTTTACAAGTATTTCAAATCAATTAGAGTTGTTAGTTGCAGAAATATTATCCAAACGGTTTAGCAGAATATCTTATTTTCAAGCCAATTAACACCAAATTTGTAATAACACCTACGGCATTTCCCCAAATAATTATCAGATCATCTATGATAACTCCATAAATAACATATAAAAATAAGCCAACTGTTAAATAAAAAACTAGCCAAAATGAGACATCATCCATCTTTCTTGTCTTTAAACCCTTAATTATTTGTGGAATACTACTGTATCTAGTGAGTATAGTAGCTGATAGTCCTATAAGAAAAGCTAAAAGAGTCGATTGAGATGAAATAGTAAATTCAATCATAAAGATAAAAAAAGACGCTTTTATACTATATATTTTTCACAGTTTCTATTTTTATTATTTTTCAATTATAATTTAGAATAAATTAGAATTTTGAACTAATATCATGTAGGATTATGATTTTAAGAAAATGCTCCCTTCAATTCAACACATAATTTGAAAGACATAAAAAACTAAATTGAATATGATAAAAAATTGTTTAAAAATAAAATAACTTTTAGTAAGATTAGATTTATTCGATATTGATCTGGACTCCACTACTAATAATATTTTTCTTTTTAAATGTTATTTCTAATACTCCATTCCTATACTGCGATCGTCCTGTTGTCGGTTCTACTGGCTCTGGAAAATCAATTTTTTTATGGTAACGTTGCTTAGATGAAGTTGAAGATGAAATTGTTAGGGTGTTTTCATTAGCATTTAATCGTAAATCTTCTTTTTCAACTCCAGGCATTTCCGCAACAACTTTTATTTCTTCTTTGCCCATTATCACATCAATTAGAGGTTCCCTTTCATCTTGTATTTCTGTTGAGTCACTTGCAAGAGTATGAGAAAAAGCATCTATGTTACCAAATTTTCTTATTATTGGTTTTCCATCTTCGCCAATTTTTACTGAATAGCCGTATACTATAGGTCCATATTCTTTTATAGTTGAACCGTCATCTAATTTACGTTCTTTTATGAATTTTTTTGGCACTGGTTGTTCAAAATGTTGAAATGCTTCTCCCATCATTTTTTCCATTTCTCGCATCATAGTATCAATATCTGGAAACCAACTTCCAAGTCTTCTTTTTCTGAACCATTCGTCAAATGGATATGTCATAAAAATAAGAAATCTTATCAGATATTAAAAAGTTATTCCTGTTGAAATTCTTTATCCAATTCCTTCAAAAGCCATTTCTGTTTATCTGTCAGTATATTTGGAATACGAACATGAACTCTGACCAGTTGATCGCCTTTTCCATAACTTCCATATCTTGGTAATCCCTTTCCTTTAAGTCTCAAGATGGTATCAACAGATGTTCCAGGTGCAATTTTTAATTTTTCATTTCCTTGTAGAGTCGGAACTTTTACTTCTGTTCCCAAAACTAGACTTGTATAATCAAGAGTCAAATCATGTAATATGTGTCCATCATCTAACCTTTCAAATAATTGATGTGGAAGTACATGTACTCGGATCAATAGATCTCCTGGAGAACCAACATCAGAGTATTCTCCTTCCCCACTTAATTGTAATGTCATCCCATCTTCGACACCAGAAGGAATACTAATTTTAAGTTTCTTTTTTACCTTAATTTTACCAGATCCTCTACACGTATTACATGGATTCTCAATAACTTCGCCTTTTCCATTACAACTTTGGCATGTTTCCAACGAAATAAATGTTGAAAACCGATTTTGATTATATACTCTACGTGTTTGTCCCCGTCCATTACATACACTACAAACTTTAGGTTTGCTTCCTTTTGATGCTCCTGTTCCATTACAATCACTACATTTGTCAAACTTTGGCACCTCGATTTCATCTTTTCTTCCCTTCAAAACATCTTCTAAAGAGAGTTCAACATCATACAAGATATCGCGGCCTTGCCTTCTTTCACTTCCTCCTATATTAAAGCTAAAGCCAGCAAATGGATCTCCCGATGTAAATCCTCCTCTGCCACCAAACATTTGCTCGAATATCGTTTTTGCAAAGCCCCCAAAACCCATATCTTTGAATATTTCCTCGAAATTGGCTTCAGAGCCTCTAAACGCTTCATCAGTGCCAACGTGACCATATGTATCATATCGTTTTCTTTTGTCATCATCAGAAAGAACGGCATATGCTTCTGAAATTTCTTTAAATTTCTCTTCAGCCTCGGAAGACTTATTTCTGTCAGGATGAAATTTTAAAGCTAGTTTACGATAACTATTTTTAATTTCATCTTTAGTAGCAGTTTTTTGTACTCCTAAAACCTCATAATAATCTTTTTTACTTGTCATTAACCTACTCACTGAAAAATAATAAAATTATAGTTGGACGAAACATATGATATCTAGTTTGTTTTGATTAAATTTATGACCCTGCTTATGATGTTTTTTCATTTGAATTGTCAGTATTTGATTCTTGATTGGTTCCCTGACCTGTACTATTTTCTTGAGTTGTGTCACTTGTTGTTCCTCCGCCTGTAGGTCCTCCGCCTGTAGGTCCTCCGCCTGTTGATGCTCCAATATTTTTATAAATTTCTGTACTTACTTCTGCTAATAGAGTTTTTGTATTTTGAATTTTGTTCTTTATATCTTCAAGATTGTTACTAGATAAAGCATCTTTTAAATCGTGTATCGATTTGTTAATTTTTTCAGTCTGTTCTGGTTTAATTTTATCTTTGAAATCTTGATTAATTAGTTTTTCAGCTGAATAAACAATATTTTCTGCTTCGTTTTTAAGTTCTGCCTCTTCTTTCTTTTTCTTGTCAGCTTCCGTATATTGTTCTGATTCTTTCTTTAATCTATCTATTTCATCTTTAGATAATTTTGTACTTGCGGTAATTGTGATTTTTGCTTCTTTGGATGTTCCCAAATCTTTTGCAGTGACATTTAATATACCATTTGCATCAATATCAAAAGTTACCTCAATTTGAGGAACTCCTCTAGGTGCGGGAGGTATTCCTGCCAAATTGAATGTGCCTAAAGAGACACAATCTGCAGCCATAGGCCTTTCTCCTTGAACCACGTGAATAGTAACGGCAGATTGATAATCAGCTGCAGTTGTGAAAACTTTGCTTTTCTTCGTTGGTATAGTAGTATTTCTTTCAATTAATGTTTCTTTTATACCTCCAAGTACTTCAAGACCCAATGTCAACGGGGTAACATCCACTAGAAGAATATCTGTTGAAACATCTCCGGAAATTATAGCGCCTTGTATTGCAGCACCCATAGCTACTGCCTCCATAGGATCTACCCCTCTTTCTGGTTCTTTGCCCATTACTGTTTCAACGAATTGTCTTACTATTGGCATCCTTGTTGGTCCTCCTATCATAATAATTTTGTCTATGTCACTTGGAACATGTTTTGCGTCCTGGATTGCTTGCATCATAGGACCTTTACACTTTTCTACTATTGGTCTTAAAAGTTCCTCAAGTTTAGATCTAGTTAAATTCATAATAAGATTTTTTGGACCAGTAGATTGATCATAAGAGAGAAATGGTAAGTTAATTTCTGTAGAAACAAGATTTGATAACTCGATCTTTGATTTTTCTGCAGCTTCTCTTATTCTCATCATAGCTGCTTTATCATTTCTAACATCTAAACCAGATTGCTGTTTAAACTCTTGCAAAATATATTCTATAATGGCGTTGTCCATATCAGTTCCTCCAAGTTGTGTATCACCAGAAGTACTTTTGACCTGAAAAACTCCTCCCCCCATTTCCATTATTGTTACATCTAATGTCCCTCCTCCAAAATCAAAGACCATGATCTTTAGATCTTTTTGAATCTTATCCAAACCATATGCAAGTGAAGCAGCGGTAGGTTCGTTAATAATTCTGACAACTTGCAAACCAGCTATTTCACCAGCATCTTTTGTGGCTTGTCTTTGATTATCATTGAAATATGCTGGAACGGTGATGACAGCTTTGTCTACAACGTCACCCAAAAATGCCTCGGAATCTTTTTTAATTTTCTGTAAAATGAAAGACGATATTTGTTGTGGAGAATAATTTTTCCCACCTACGTTAAATCTAAAATCTGTACCCATCTTCCTTTTTGCAGCCATGACAGTTCCCTCTGGATTCGATACCATCTGTCTTCTAGCAGGCTCTCCAACTAATAGATCACCTGTATTAGTGAAAGCTACCACAGATGGAAATGCTTTTCCTCCTATTGAAGCTCCTTCGGCGGCCTGAATTATTGTTGGTTTTCCACCAATCATAGCAGCTGCTGCAGAATTACTAGTTCCTAAATCTATACCAATAACTTTTCCCATGATCAATATTCACCTTATTAATTTGAGTTACCTACTTCTTGTTGATTATATTTTTTTTTCGATATTATTACTAGGCTTGGTCTTAAGACTTTGTCATTCATCATATAACCAGTACGTATTTCCTCAGTTATTATATTTTCATCTTTATTATCAGTATATGAAAAACTCACTATATGATGTTTATTAGGATCGAATAATGTCCCAATGGTTTCAATTTTTATTACGCCTTCTGATAACAAGGCGCTATAAAAATTCTTAATAATTCCATCCAAGCCATCTATCAAAACTGGATCAATATCCTGATTTTTCTTTATTACGTCTAATGCCCTTTCATAATCATCTAGAATATTCAAAAATTTGGCCAAAATATTTGCTTTGTTTGTCTCTATAGTCGAATTCATCTGTTTTTCGATTTGTTTTCTGTAATTATCGAAATCTGCCATCAAATATTTTAATTTATTAAGAGTAATTTCTGACTCTTCTTTTGTTTTCTCTAACTCAATTTTAGTTTTGTTTAGTTCTTTGTTTAAGGATTCATAATTATCGACTTTCATTTGGGGTTCTTGGGGTTCTTGGGGTTCTTGGGGTTCTATTATACTTTGATTATTATTGACCATAATCTGATATTAAGAAAGCAAGCAAAATAATTAGATATCGCTATAAATGTAGATACAACTTACGCGTAAGATAAAACATAAGACAAATTAAGTCTAAATTAGCAAATAAAAATGATATGGTTTCTTCTTCAGATGACGAAATTGCGGCTATTATGAAGAAAAAAATGAATGAGTTGCAAAAGAGGGTAGAAATTACTGCAAAATTAAAAAAAATTACTGGACCAATACCCTTAAATGATTCAAATTTTGATCAGGAAAAAAATAAATTTCCGTTGATGTTAGTAGATTTTTGGGCAACTTGGTGTGGACCGTGCAGGATAATCTCACCCATAATCGAACAATTAGCAAAAGAGTACTCAGGTAAAATTGTCTTTGCAAAAATCAATGTAGATGAAAATCCCCAAATATCTAATAGATTTGGTATTCAAAGTATTCCTACTATGATAATCTTCAAGTACGGAGAAGTTGTCGATAGAATTATTGGTGCGTTATCTAAAGTACAAATTGAGAACAAATTGAAGATATATTTAGAAGGATAGATAAAAGCTATTATTGTAATTTTTATTATAATTATATAATTTTTTTCAAAATCCTCTCAAATATAATTTCATTTTTAAATTTGCAAATAAATTTAATAAATTAACATTCTGTATTTTATCTTGAGACTATAAACGGATTTGAAAATAACTATGCATAATTACCCTTTATTGAAGATTTGGCCCCACACGCTTCGCACAACAAAAACCCCAATTTCTTGTTTTTTTCCGTTCTGGTGTCATGACTACTACAAACTGGACAGATAACATAATCCTTTACATATCTATCTAGTAAAGCACCAAATGAAGAGCGTTCTTTACGGCCAAGAAAGATAACCCTATCGCCAATAATATATCCAGCAGAGGCAAGCTCTTTATTTAAATAAAGTAATATTTTTTCTGGCTCCCGTCGTAATGCTTTTGGAAATTCCATAAAATTTCTAAAAATTGTTCTTTGGCCAACCCAAATTATCTGTGGTTGCGGTAATTCTAATCTAGAGATTTCTTTTTTTGAAGTTGTACCTAGTTTATTGTAAAGTCTATCTAGTAATAATTCGTAATTTGCTTTAGTTTGGATCCCCACATATTATTAGAGATTTCTTCTGTTTAATGTACGTTATGATATTATAACGATGCAAAATTAAATCATGGTCAAAAATAATTTGGATAAAATGGTCCTTTCAAAATAACTCTTCTACAAACATCAGACAACATCTATCAAGTTTTAATACACTGACAAAATAAAATGTCATCCGACGAGAGAGAATCATAAATTTTAACTTTTAAATTTAATACGGATCATTAAATGATATATCAATTAAATAAATTAAAATTTAAATTCTGTCTATAATTTTTATTAATCGATCTTTTGTAGCCATTCAAAAAAAGGTTCAAGTATGTTTGCATATTGTAGCTTTTGATCATCTGAGACATTGTATCCAACCATCAACATTCTTCCTTCAAGTTTATCCACCAAATTAGATGGTATTATTGACTTTTCTAATGGTTGTTTGATTAAATGAAAAAAGTAGTCTTGTTTATAATAAACAATATGTTGTTCAAAACAGCTTGACAGGATAGTAGGATCTCTTAAAATACGCATATCCATTTTTTGATAATTAAATTCTTTATTTTCGATAGATATCTGCAATATTCTCTTTATGTATCCTTCCCTAATAAAATCAGAATTAATTTTTGTATGCTGGAAACTTTTAAAAATTTTAATATTGCTTAATGTTCGTTCCATTGTTTTTTTTGCAATACTATGAACTGATAATATGTCCAATGATTCCGTAATTTTATGATTTTTGCCAAACAAATAGTATGTACCTATTATTTCGTCTTTTTCTATAAATGGAAATTCCCGCTTTTTATTTATAAAATCAGAGAGTCTTGTACTTAAATCACTAGGCAAAAAAATTCCCATATATGAATCAGTAACTACAACCAACACTAACACCTAAAAGGGATATACTCCTAAAAGAAGAACATATGCCTATTTAATTTTTATGAGGTAATAAGAAACAAGCAATCGATGACATTTGTTAAAAATAAATTATTCTGTTTATATAACGATAGCCTTAATCTATTTCTAATTTATTATTTATGTCGAAATAAAAAAAAGAATTTAGTGAGCGTGCGGTGGTGGAGCGCTTCCTTTTGAAAGTGATTCGTTGAAGGTTCCAGATGCCTTTTCATGGAATTCTAGAGAGGATTGATCTACTTTAATTGCTTGAGGAGGACATACTGAAACACATGCCATACACCATATACAATCATGTTCTCTAATTGGATCTGCTTTATCGGTGTAATCCTTTCTCTCTTCTTTAACAGAAGAACCTGTTCCTTCCCAGGGTTGTTCATGAGCATCTTTCGCAGGAACATCATGTTCAGTTCTATACCATTGAAATACTTGAACCGGACAGGCCTCGATGCATGCACCATCTGCAACACATGAATCCCAATCAACGGCTACCATTGTACCACTTACACCCAATGGAACTTGTTCCTCTCCACGTGCAGTATACGCTGCCTTTACTTCTTCATTTTCTGCTGCTTCTGCCTGTTTACCTGGTCCCCATCTGAAGTGGAATTGTTCACCTTCACCTAATTTGATCTTACCAATTACTTGATAATTGTTTGGAAATTCTGGATCTATTGGCATTTATATCTGAATTTATCCATGATAGTATATTATATAAATCATATGTGAAATAAAATTTGACAGGAGTTAAAGAACCTAGAAATATAAATAGTTCAAAATGAATCGAGAAACGTTTTAATAATTTTAGATTAAAAAATTATTGCAATATTATTTTTATAATGAAATAAAAAAAGAGGATTAGTCGTTGAACGACTTCTCTGCATGTTGTGTTATATCTAGGCCTGCTTCTTCTTCATCATCTGATACTCTTAGTCTGGTTATCTTATCTAATATCTTGAATATTGCATATGTTACTGCGAATCCAAATGCTGCCGCCACGAGGATACCGAATGCTTGTATACCCAATTGAGCTGGATTTCCATATAGCCAGCCTACAGGTCCATTAGGATATATAGCTGGAGTAGCGGCTATACCGATTGCTAGTGCTCCGAGTATACCTGTTACACCGTGAACTGAACTTACATCCAATGCATCATCTATTTTTAGTCTCTCCTTGAAGAACACTATACCATAGTAAGATCCGAAACCAAGAACTATTCCTAGTACAAATGATGCTTCTCCCGTTATGTATCCTGCAGCTGGAGTAATTCCTGCAAGTCCCGAGATTGCACCGTTGATAACAGCAGCTACAGATGGTTTTCCGGACCGCTTCCATGACAAGAACAGCCAAACTAACGTACACAGAGAAGCAGCAATTTGAGAGTTTAGTAAAGCTTGTCCTGCAACACCATTTGCCGCTAATGCACTACCCGCATTGAATCCAAACCAACCAAGCCACAGCATTGTTGCTCCTATTACAGCTAAAGGCAGATTATGTGGTATCATTATTTGTGGACCAAAGTTCTTCCTTCTTCCAAGTACAAGTCCGGCCGCAAGAGAAGCCATACCAGCACTAGTATGTATAACTATACCCCCTGCAAAGTCCCATACTCCTAGTTGTGCAAGCCATCCTCCTCCCCAGATCCAATGCGCCAGTGGGAAGTAGACAAACAAGCTCCAAGCCACTGTAAAGATGAAAAATGCGCTATATCTTAGTCTCTCTGCATATGCACCGGATATTAAAAGCGGAGTAATTACCGCGAACATCATCTGATATGTAGCGAAGGTTACTCCTGGAATTGTTGGAACAAGATCACTAAATGCTTCGTGAGTCCCGACGCCATGATAGAAGACATGATCTAGACCTCCTATTAAGCCTCCTTGATCGGGTCCAAAGGTTAGCGTGAATCCAACGATAAACCAGAGAGTTGAAACGATTGCTAATCCAGAAAATGTGTGCATAATTGCCGAAAGACCATTTTTGAATCTTATTAAACCAGCTTCAAAGAATCCCAGCCCGGGTGTCATCAACATTACAAGACCTGTTGCAACAATCATCCATGCAGTATCACCAGTATCTAATGCCATTCCTGTTGCATAATCCACATAGTATTATAAAAAAGTTTGTTCTTTCAAAATAAAAAATAATTTTTGGTTCTATACCAATTAATAATTATAAATTATTAAAAAAAATCAAATAAAATTTGATAATTCTCCCTTTAATATATTTACCATATTTTCAACATCAGTTTCTGTAACATATGGATGTACAGGAAATGATAATACTGTTTTACTAGCTGATTCAGTATTGGGCAGACTTCCTTGAATACTAAATTGTTTATAATATGGAGTAAGATGAACTGAAGGATCGTAGTATACTGAAACGCCTATTCCACGTTCAATCATCTTTTTCTTTATATGTTCCCTTAATTCAGAACTGTTTTTTCCGATGAAACCCAATGTATAAAGATACCAATTAAATTTTTTGGTATTATTTTCTTTAGGAGTATTTAATACTTGAAAATTTGAAATTGATTTTTCAATGAAATTGGACAATAATTGAGAATTTCTTCTTCGAATTTCTAATATTTGGTTTATTTTCCTCATTTGCATCTTTGCAAGAGCAGCGCTTAGTTCGGGAAGTCGATAATTAAATCCAGGAATACGTGTATCATACCCTTCGACCATTCCATGATTTCTTATCATTTTTAATGTGTCTGCAATTTCATCATCGTTTGTTACAATTGCTCCTCCTTCTCCGGCTGTTAAAACCTTACTAGCATAAAAACTGAAACATCCTAATTTACCAAAGGTTCCAGTTTGTTTATTTTTATAAGTAGAACCTAAAGATTGACAAGCATCTTCTATAATGTCGAAAGAATTTTGTTTTGAAATTTCTGTCAGTTCATCTAAATCAGCTGGATGACCATATAAATGAACAGGAATCACGGCCTTTGTATTCTTAGTAATTTTTTTCTTTAAGTCTGGAATATCAATTGTATAATCTTTTTTATTAATATCCACAAAAACTGGTTTTGCACCTGCTGCAATAACAGAATTTGCGGTAGCTACAAATGTAAATGATGGAAGTAACACTTCATCTCCAGGGTTAATACCTATAGCAAGTAAAGAAGCATGTAAAGCAGCTGTACCAGAATTTACAGAAATCACATGCTTGACGTTCAAAAAACCTCTCAGAGATAATTCAAATTCTTGTACTCTCTTGCCACCTTCTCTAGATGCACTTGTAAGAATATTTTCATCAAGAACCCGCATAACTTCTTGTTTCTCTTCATCATCAATCCATGGTCTATTAATTGGAATCATTTTATATTTTAGCTGATTATTTAAAGTAATTAAGTTTTTGTAATGAACATCAATATATGTTTATTTACTTTGTTTCGAGCTGATATACACATTAGTAGATGTTAGTCCATGTTTATAAATTAAAATTATCAATGATAGACCAAAATTTGATAATCCTATGAATCACTATCTTATATTTTTTAATTTAGACAACAATATACATTTATTTTGATTTTCAACATTTAAATTGAAAATGGGACAGTAGTTATCAATAGTACTATTCTACTTTTTTAATATTCACAGTTTTTGAATATATTTGAAATAAAATAAATATCAATCGGCTTTGATAAAGTATATCATTAAAATATAATAATAAGTAATTTAGCTTATTTGTTGTGCAGATGTGGCAGAGTGGTCTTCCATTAGGAACACAATAATGCGTCGGCCTTGAGTAATCTTCAAGGTTAAGAGCAAGCCGATTCGCCTTCGGGCGAGCAGGAGTTCAAATCTCCTCATCTGCGCTTTTTTTTAAAAATGATTTTCTGGATAGATGAATTATGATTTTTGAAAATGAAATTTATTATGCTTCAGATAACGTCTATATTAATCAGTTTAAAAAATGGATAAAAGATTATTTATTATAGCGATATTTGTGGCAATGGTTGGTATTGTAACAATTCTTATGACACCATCTGACACTACTATTCCTCTACCAGAACCAGAATCATTACTAAATAAAACTGGCTCCAATAAGGGAATAGAGATCATTGCAGAAAATCTAAACTCTCCCTGGGCCATTGATATATCTAAAGATAATAGGATTTTTTTTACCGAAAGAGATGGAAAAATACGGACGATAGATACTAATGGAAATATTCTTGACGAACCAGTTGCATTCATAAGAGTAGAACAAAAGGGAGGTTCGGGGCTATTAGGAATTGTATTACATCCTAATTTTACTGAGAATCATCTAATGTATATTTATCATACTTATACCAATGGAAACGAGCTCTTTAACAAAGTGCTTCTTTTAAAAGAAAAAGATAACAAAATTATAGATTCAAAAATAATAATTGATTCTATACCAGGATCTTTATATAATAACGGAGGAAGAATAAAGATTGGACCAGACAATAAATTATATATCCCAACAGGAGATGCTTCGAACCCACAGCTTGCACAAAATCTTTCTTCACTTGCCGGCAAGATATTACGTGTTAATTTAGACGGAACAATTCCAGAAGATAATCCTTTCAAGAATTCACCTGTATATTCACTGGGACATAGAAACATTCAAGGAATTTCATGGGATCCAGAAAACAAAAGTATGTATGTATCCGAACATGGTCCATCTGGTTTTGATGAAATAAATTTAATAATACCAGGAAAAAATTACGGATGGCCTAACGTAAAATGTGAAGGAACAAAGGATTTTGAAAAGGCTATTTTCTGCTTTAATCCCGCCATAGCACCTAGTGGAATAACTTTTGCATCATCCAATAAATTAGGATATAAAAATGATCTTATCATCACTACCTTAAAGGGATCTCATTTAAGGCAAATAGACATCGATTCACATGAACAGAATAACGTATTGGTAGGTTATGGAAGGCTAAGAGACGTAGTTGAGGGAAATGATGGTTCTTTATACATTTTGACAAGTAACACGGATGGAAGAGGTATTCCTCAAGACAACGACGATAAGATTTTAAAAATACTCAAACCTTAGTTAATTTGTGAAAAAAGATAAAATGCAGCGAAACAATAATTCATTAAAAAAATTTTATGAATTAGATCTGGATGAGAGACTAGATTATATTCAAAATGAAACTAAAATAAAAAAAAAGGATTTACAATTATTAAAAGATTTGCCCAAAAATTTTTCTTTTAACAAAATTAACAATATGGTAGAGAATGCAATAGGAATAATACCGATTCCATTAGGAATTGCTACGAATTTTGTAATTAATGGAAAAAAATATTTGATACCAGTTTCGATAGAAGAACCTTCAGTTATTGCCGCGGCAAGTAATGCGGCTAAGATCGCCAATATGCGAGGAGGTTTCATAGCTGAAGCTGATGAATCAATAATGATAGGACAAATTCAGCTAGTAGCAAGAAAGAGGAATCACAAAGATCTATTTGCAAGTAAGAAGGAGAGAGAACGTGTAAAAAAAATAATTACAGATAATAAAGAGGAACTTTTAAAGATCGCAAATTTGAGCAGTAGAACTGTAGTAGCTAAAGATATTCAGGTTCGCGAGATATTAGATGAGAGTATTAACAATATGGGTTATATGATAATAATAGAATTAATAGTTGATACAAAAGATGCGATGGGGGCTAATGTTATCAATACTATGTGTGAATCGATTGCTCCGAAGATTGAAAAATTATCCAATGGAGAAGTAGTTCTCAAAATATTATCAAATTATTCTGTAAATAGATTGGCAAGATGTAAAGCAACTTTTCCCAAAGAGATGATAGGTGGATCTGAAGGCGTAAATAGAATTCTCTTAGCTTATGCTTTCGCATATTCTGATACATTTCGAGCAGTTACTCATAATAAGGGGATAATGAATGGTATTGATGCTTTAGCAATAGCAACTGGACAAGATTTTCGAGCTCTTGAAGCGTCTATACATGCATATGCTGCAAGAGATGGAAAGTATAGATCATTAACAAAATGGTATAAATCTAAAGATGGAGACTTGGTTGGAGAAATAGAGATACCTATGGCTATTGGAATTATTGGAGGAATAGTATCGGTACATCCAATAGTAAAAGTTGTATTAAAGATTCTGGATATAAAAAATGTCAAGGAACTTGCATTGATTTTTGTTGCAATAGGTTTGGCTCAAAATTTTGCCGCTATCAGGGCATTGGCTAATGAAGGAATTCAGGAGGGTCATATGAAATTACATGCGAGAAATATAGCTCTTACAGCTGGAGCAGAAGAAAATCAAGTGTGTCTTATAGCTGAAAGACTAATAAAAGAAAAAAATGTTAGTGTAAGCAAGGCTAAAGAGATAATTGAATTATTGAATTCAAACAGAATTTAGTCTCAACAATTAGATAATTAGATATATATCGGATAAACAATTTTTCCTTGTACATTTATGCCTGCTGTAGTTAAATTCGCTGTACCAAAGGGAACTATTGAAGAGGCAACTTTTAAGATATTAGAAGAGGCTTGGCAAAAAGTCAGTGGCAAATCAAGAACATATAGAATAAAACTGAGTGATCCTGAAATAGAGGTTAAACTTCTAAGACCACAGGAAATTCCCACTTATGTACAAGAAGGACTATACGATATAGGTATCACTGGAAAGGACTGGATAAAGGAAGCAAGAGCGGATGTAAAAATATTGCTAGATTTAGAGTATGGCAAAGTTAAACAGGTGATTGCAATTCCTGAAAATTTTCAGTTTAACAATTTGGATGATATGATCGCTGAATATGCAAAAAACAAAAAACCCTTAAGAATATCTTCTGAATACCTTACAACAATAGCAGATCATATAAAATCCAATTCAGCATATAAAAAATATTATGGAGATAGTGATCCAATGATAATTACACCATGGATAAGAATTGGAGAAAATAAGAATGTAGAAATTTTCCTTTCTTTTGGCGCAACGGAGGCTAAACCGCCTGAGGATGTTGATGCAATATGCGATATTACAGAAACTGGAACAACTTTGATCCAAAATAATCTAAAAATAATAGATAATATAATGGAATCAAGTTCTGTTGTTATAGCGAACAAACAGTCTATACAAGACGATAAAAAAAGAGAAAAAATTATAGATATGATCGCCTTGTTGAGAGGAGTTGTCGAAGCAAGAAAAAAACTTCATATTTTTGTAAATGTCAAGAAGGAGAATTTAGATGAGCTACTTGGTAGACTGCCCGCATTGAAACGTCCAACAATCAGTGCTTTGAGTGAGGAAGGGTGGTACGGAGTTAATACAATAATCGATAAGAATGAATTCATAAAAATTGTTCCAGTTATGAGAAAAATTGCTCAAGGATTGGTAGTACTACAACCAACACAGATATTGCCTTTTGAAGAAATAAAGATAGATAAAGAAGATAGTTAGTTGATTAAAAAAATAATTATCAAAAATCCTAAAGATGATGTAGAGAATATAAGATATAATACAATCGATAATTTTTCTGAAGAGATTACCAAAAAGATAGGAGAAATAATAGGTAATGTAAGGAAGGATGGAGATCATGCTCTTAAAAAATACACAGAAGAATATGACAGAGTTATGATTGATTCAATAAGAGTAAATAAAGATGAAATAAAAGACGCTTACGAACAAGTCACAGATGAACAAGTTAAAACTATATACAAAATAAGAGAGACGTTAATTGAAAATGATATTATTTTTCTAGAACATATTAAAAAAATATCCTCTTTATATTCAAACAATAGAAGGATTAAACGATTTGTTCAACCAATTTCAAGTGTTGGTTGTTATATTCCAGGAGGACTTGCAAGATATCCTAGTACATTGGTTATGTGTGCAACACCAGCAAAACTGGCTGGTGTAAAAAGACTTGTGGCTATTTCTCCTCCACAAAAGAACGGAAATGTAGACCCTTTAACATTGGTTGCAGCAGATATTTGTGGCATAAATGAATTTTACAAGGTAGGAGGAGCGCAAGGTATAGCAGCATTAGCTTTTGGTACACATAGTATCAAGAGTGTTGACAAAATAGTTGGACCAGGAGGAATTTTCGTTACAATGGCAAAGTTATTGGTTTCAAACAAAGTATCAATAGATATGATGGCTGGTCCAACAGAATTGGTTATTTATGCGAGTTCAGAAACGAATCCTAGGTATGTTGCGTTAGATTTAGTTTCTCAGGCAGAACACAGCAAAGACACACTATGTGGAGTAGTTACAAATTCATTGGAATTTGCTGATAAAGTACAAAATGAGGTCAATAAAATTCTGAAAAAAAATATATCACGTAAAGAATTTGTTTCAGAAAGTTTAAATAAAAATGGATTTATTGCCATAGCTGAAAATGATGATTTAGCGATAGATTTTGTTAATGAGATAGCTCCAGAACATTTACAAATTATGTCTATAAAAGAGTTAGATATATCAAGAAAAATTAACTCTGCGGGTCTAATACTAATTGGCGAAAATACACCTTCATCTGCAAGCGATTATTGTTTAGGCTCCAATCACGTTCTTCCTACCATGGGTTTTGGGAAATCGCGTGCATCACTTTCCGTATTAGACTTTATTAGGTTTTCAACTATTATAAAATCTACCAAAAATGACCTAAAAAAAATAGAACCTTTTATCAAAACAATAACACAAGAAGAAGGACTTGTCAATCATTATGAAGCATTTAAGGAAAGACTCACAGATATTTCACAAACAATAAAGAAAAAATGAGATGAAAATTAGTTATGGAAAATTGGCTTGAAAAAAAATTTGATGAATTAGTCAAAATTGAAGCATATATCAAACCTAAAAAAAATGATGGAATAAAACTAGACTCTAATGAAAATCTTGTTTTAAAAAGTGACTTCATTAGAGATATTTCATTAAAAGTATCAAAAGAAGTTGATCTAAGAGAATACCCATTACAGCAGGTTGAAGACTTCTACATGCAATTATCACAATACACAAAAATAAGTAAAAAGTATTTATCGATAGGCAATGGTTCTGATCAGATAATAGATCTGGTATTATCAATTTTTGGAAAAAAGAATCGAGTAACTACTTTTACTCCTACATTTACATACTTTGTAGATAGATGTAAGCTTTATTCTGTTGCAGTAGATAAAGTACCCCTTCGAAAGGAAGATAACTCTCTGGATAAACCAGAATTCATCAAGAGTGCAAAAAAATCTCAAATAATATATATTTGTTCACCAAATAATCCTACAGGAAATCAGATAGAAAAAGCACAATTATTGGAAATTATTAATCAGTTAGATGATAAGCTAATAATAATAGATGAGGCATATGTAGAATTTGCTGATTATTCGATTGCTACGAATATAATAAAAAAAGACAATGTCATAGTTTTGAGGACATTATCAAAAGCAGTTGGTTTGGCAGGGGCAAGATTGGGTTATTGTATTTCCAATGAGAAATTTACAAATATTTTCAAATCAGTTATACAATCCCCCTATCCTATTAATACCTTATCGCTGGGTATAGGCACTGAAATTTTGAAAAATTCTGACTATATTAAAGATGTTGTAAAAGTAATTAAAAAGGAAAGAGAACGTATATATGACTATTTGAAATCTACAAACAATCGAATCCGAGTTTTTAAAAGCGATGCTAATTTTATTTTCATCCAGATCATAGATATTCATAAATATATCACAATTCTAGAAACATTAGAAAAGGAAAAAATCAGGGTAAAAGCATTAGGAAAAATTGAAGGCAGAGAAGGAAGATATATTAGAGTAACAATTGGAACGAAAGAAATGAATGATAGGTTTCTGAAAGTATTACAGAAAGTATATAATGTATAAAAAAATAACAGAAACAGATTTCATTTCCTCAAATATAAAATATAACAACATTCGAGTAACTTCTATTATTGTTGATATTGATGGAGTATTGATAGATGTCAGAAAATCTTATAACGAAGCGATAAAAAAAACAACACAATTTATAACAAATTATTTGAAAAAATATCGTTCTAAAAATATTGTTTCAGACAATATAATTTCGAGATTTAGACAGTCAGGAGGATTTAACAACGATACAGATACAAGTTATGCTATTACTCTTACTTTGTTATTAAATTCTAATTTCCAAAATGATGATTTGAAAAGATTTCTTTTTAGAACAGCAGAGAATTCGGATGAAAGTGGAATAATCTCCGTCGAAAAATTTTTGAAAAAATCATTAAATTACTCTAGTAAAAAATTGTCAGAGAAAGATGATTTTGATTTTGATAAAATTAGAAAAGATTTGAATTATCCTGGACCAGTTGGAAAGAGCATAGTTTCTACGGTATTTGATGAATTTTTTTATGGACAAAAATTATTTAGAATGAAGTATGGATTTGATACAAATTATTATTTTGGTAAACCATTAATAGAAAATGACAAGATAATAATTACTAACAAAACTATTAAAGCTTTGTCGAATAAATTCAATGGCAAGATTGCAATGGTTTCTGGAAGGAGTAAGATAGCTGCTAAGTTTTCATTAGATAGAAAATTCATATTGTTAAATGGTAATAAGAGCATATTTCTTGAAGATGAAAAAAGAAGATATGCCAAACCAAATCCACATGGTTTGATAAGAGTAATGAAATGTATGGGTTTTAATGACCATATAATATATTGTGGAGATTCGATTGAGGATTCAATAATGGCTAAAAGAGCCGAAAGAGAGATAAATTTAACAAAGAGGAAAAAAGGTGAAAGAACAAAAGTATTTTTTTGTGGAGTATATGGCTGTAGCACTAATCAACAAGAATTAATTAAAAAATTTAAAGATAAAAATGCAGATTTTATTATTAAAAGCATTAACAATTTACCAAATGTATTAAATAAAGTATGATAAAAATATACTTAGTTGAATTCTGATTCTCCTGATACCAGTGTATCTTACATGAGGCATATGAAGAAAGAAAGGAATACCAAAGAGACGAATATTAAAGTAGAAGTTAATATCGATGGAACAGGATCAGTTAACATTAGAACAGGATATCCGTTTATTGATCACCTCGTATCAACATTTGGTAAACATAGTATGACAGATATCAACTTGGAAGCAAAATCAAACGACAAAATATCTCATCACTTAATAGAAGATGTAGCAATAACTATTGGTCAAGCAATAAATAATGCTCTATCAGATAGGACAAAAATTAGTAGATTTGGATATGCTACTATTCCTATGGATGAATCATTGGCTGTTTCATCGATTGATCTTGTTAAAAGGCAATATTCTAAATTGAATTTAGGACTTGCAAGAAAAGAAGTGGAAGGAGTATCCAAGGAAGATTTAGAACATTTCATTGAGAGTTTATTACAAAATATAAATGGATGTATTCACGTGTATGTTCAATATGGAGAGAACGATCACCACAAGATTGAAGCGGCGATGAAGGCTTTTGCAGTAGCATTTCGAATGGCTGCTAAGATAGATTCCAAACAAACTGACATCCCAAGTACAAAAGGTGTAATGTAGATAGTGAGTAAAATAGCAATTTTTGATTATGGTGCTGGCAATCTATATAGTCTGAAATGTGCGTTAGAAAGAAATGGAGCTAAACAGGTTTCAATTATTAAAACCTTAAAAAATGTTAATAGATATAATGGATTGATTCTTCCAGGAGTTGGAAATTTTGATCCTGCAATAAGATCAATTGAACCATACAGAGAAAATTTTTGTGATCTCGTAGACAGGAAAATTCCCGTACTTGGAATTTGCCTAGGAATGGAAATGTTATTTTTAAATAGTGAAGAAGGAGAATTAGAAGGATTGAGAATTTTTGATGGTAATGTGATTATGCTACCTAAAAAGAAAGTTAAAATTCCACATATGGGTTGGAACAATCTTGATATAACTAATAAAGATAGCAAAATTTTACATGGAATAGAAAATGAGGCATGGGTATATTTTGTTCATTCATATTATATTGTTCCTGTGAATAAAGATATAATAGTTGCCAAATCTATTTATGGAGAAGATATTCCCGTTGTTATCGAAAAAGACAATATATTTGGAACACAATTTCATCCTGAAAAATCTGGTAGTAACGGGGAAAAAATAATTAAAAATTTTTTGAATGTGTGTGATAATAAAAAATGAAAATAATACCTGCTATTGATATTCTTGAGGGAAAAGTTGTAAGATTGATTAAGGGAGATCCGCAAAACAAAATTGTTTATAGTGATAATCCTATTGAAATTGCAAAAAATTTTGAAAGTTATGAAGTTGACAGAATACATGTTGTAGATCTGGATGCTACATTAAGAACAGGATGGAATGACAACAAAAACAACAAAGATATAGTATTGAAAATTATAGAATCAGTAAAAATTCCTGTTCAAGTGGCAGGCGGAATAAGATCAATTGAAGCTATTAATGAGATGTTGTATGGAAATGCAGAAAAAATTGTGATCGGTACATTCGCATATAAACAGCCAAATGTCTTTCAACAAGTTCCAAAAGAAAAATTGGAGAAGATAATTGTTTCAATAGATCAAAATAAGGGAATAGTAATGATTGATGGATGGAGACAGTCCTCTGGATTTAAAGTAATTGAAGCAGTAAAGCTCTTTATGGCAAAAGGAATCAAAGAATTTCTGTTAACTACAGTAGAAAGGGATGGTACTTTAAATGGACCTGATATAAACATGCTATCTTATGCATCAAATATTTTCGGTTCAAAAATAATTGCTAGTGGGGGAATTTCAAGTATTGAAGATATTATAAGGGTAAAAAATATTGGTTGTTCCGCTGTTATCCTTGGAAAGTCCATTTATGATGGAAAAATAGATGTAAAAAAAGCAAGAACGGTTGTCTGAATTATGACATTAGCAAAGAGAATCATACCTTGTTTGGATGTAGATAATGGAAGAGTAGTTAAGGGAATAAAGTTTAAAGAAGTAAAGGATGCTGGCGATCCGGTAGAATTTGCTAATAGATACACACAACAAGGAGCAGATGAACTGGTCTTCTTGGATATCACAGCGTCACAACAGAAACGCGAGATAATAAAGAAAGTAGTACGAAATGTAGCGAGGGTAATAGATATTCCATTTACAGTAGGTGGCGGAATCAGGAGACTTGAGGATGCGAGAGATATATTATTAAGCGGAGCAGATAAAGTCTCTATCAATACTTCTGCGGTGAAGAATCCTGAACTAATCACAGAGCTGATGTCTATTTTTGGAAGACAATGCATAGTTGTTGCGATCGACGTTAAAAAAAAATATAATGATTTAGATACCAAAAAAAAGAATATAATAAAAGAATATGATAAGAACAATCTGATTAAAAAATACTGGTTTGAGGTAAGAATTTACGGTGGAAAAGAGGGTACTGGTATAGATGCTATAGAATGGGCGCGACAAGTAGAAAAATTAGGTGCCGGTGAAATCCTTTTGACAAGTATTGATGCAGATGGAACAGAAGAAGGATATGATTTGAAATTGAATGATGTTATTTGTAAGACAGTAAGCATTCCTGTAATAGCTTCTGGTGGCTGTGGTAAAGCTATGCATATGCTAGAAGTCTTTAAAAAGACCAATGTAGATGCAGCATTAGCTGCCTCGATATTTCATTATGAAAAATCAACCATAAATAAAGTAAAAAGATTCTTAAAAAGAAATAACATTCATGTGAGAATTTAAAAGATAAAGCGTTATTGGTTAAAGATCAAATTGCAATAAATTGGGAGAAGCAATCGATAAAATAGTTACAATAAATATCTATTTATTCAACCCTTGTAGATGACCCTCTTGTTCTAATTTGTCAGCGTGGGCGGCAATATACCTCCAGACAATATCAGCTTTGTCAGATTGAAAATCCCATGGAGCAAGAAGAACTAGATCATTTTCTCTGATCCACATTCGTCTTTTAATTTTTCCACGAATACGACATGTACGAATTTTTCCATCAGTACACTTTACAATAACGTTATCTCCTCCTACTAGTTTGATAACCCTTCCGAACATTTCTCCTTCATGCGGCATTACAAGCTCCTTAAGCTCAGCCTCATTCAAAACTTTTCTTTTACCTAAATCTGATCATTCCTTAATTAATTTAGATATGCAGTAATTTAAAAATGTATTGGCAACTGAGAAAGTGGAGTAATATACAAAAATATTATCCACACCGAATTAAAATTTTGTTGAAGGATATTGTTTATACGTGACCGTTAAATCATAATAATACATGGAATGTATACATATATTTTTTGCAATTATATTAAAAAGGATGTAAAGTAATATTTATTCCAAATCGAATTTATATAAATTCTGATATTATTTTTTATCTTTTTAATTATGTTCAAATTAAGATATTATAAAGTTCTTATTTATAATATCAAGAGATTTCTTTAATGAAAAAATGGATAATATACTACGAAATTATACCGATAGAAGAAATATAAAAAATAATCTGTAAGTTCTATAGATAAACAAAGAATAAAAGCATAAATAATTCAGTTGACTTGATAAAAATATAATGTTTCAAAGTTCTATAATGATTTTTATATAAATCTGTAACTAAATTGATACAACACTTTATTGTATGACAAAATAGATTTTTTTACGTTGATTGGTACAAAACTGGCAAGAAAGTATCTATTATTTGATGCTTTCTTGGATAAATGTACTCTGGATTACAGATATTTTTGGATTTTATTGCAGACTGCTAAAAGAACATAAACTGGAAAGAGTATTATCAACATCCGTTGTAGTAAACAAGATAACATATTGGTTTTTGGGTATTCTTGTAGTATTTATCTATAAATATATTTAATTTTGAATTCCTTTAGTTCTTATACCCTTTTTTTTATAGTTTGTTTATAATGGTTGTTGGTATTGAGGTCGGACAGTTCATCCAAGATTTTTCAGTTATTATGATTATTGCGTCTGTCATGGCGTTCATCTCATTTAAATTTAAACAACCGCTAGTTATTGGTTATATCCTTGCGGGAATAATCATCGGCCCACATACTCCACCATTTAGTTTAATATTAAATCCAGATATTTTGAATTTGTTTGCAGAAATGGGTATAATTCTTTTGTTATTTGTTGTTGGTATGGAATTTCCTATAGACAAACTACGCAAGATTGGAAAGAAAGCATTAACAATAGCAACATCAGAAGCGTTTGGAACATTTGCGGTAGGTTTTTCTGTAAGTTTCTTTCTCCTAAATTTTTCACTTTTCGATTCCGCATTTGTTGCACTTGCAATTTCAGTTACTAGTACCATCATTATTATGAAGGTATTAGAAGAGCTAGATATAATCAAGGAAGAGGCATCCTATATAGTCTTGGGAGTAGCAGTAATGGAAGACATCCTAATTATCTCAATGTTGGCAGTATTACAATCTGTTAGTTCGTCATCAGGGGACCTATCAATTGTTGATATTTTAATATCTATTAGTATAACAATTGCATTTATTTTTGGAGTCTTGTTTTTAGGATCAAAAACTATACCAAAATTTATCAATTATATTGGCAAATTCAATCAACATGAGGTTCTGATACTAGTGGTTCTAGGAGTGGCATTTGGGTTATCCTTTATATCTTATCAAATAGGAATCTCGGTAGCAACAGGTGCATTCTTTGCTGGTGTACTGATAGCAGAATCAAAAGTTCATGCAGTTACAAGAATTTTAGCAACTCCAATTAGAGATATGTTCGGAGCAATATTTTTTGTATCTGTTGGTGCACTAATGGACATGTCGTTATTAGTGGTATTTATTATTCCAGCTTCAATCTTGGTAATAGTTTCAATTTCTGCTAAATTTCTTACGGTATTTCTCTCATCAAAATCGCAACGATTTAGTTCAGCAACTTCTATGAAGGCAGCTTTTGGTTTATCTTCATCAGGAGGAGAACTAGCACTTGTTGTTGCAAAAGGTGGAGCAGATACAGGTCTTACAAGTGCATTTCTTCTTCCCATGATAGGAGCAATGACCATAATTACAACATTTATCTCGCCTTATATGATTAAACTGGGTTGGAAACTACCAGATAAGATACTATCATCTAAAAAATGAAGAAAAAGAAAAAGATAGATAGATAAAAAAATTAATAATAAATCAGATGCCAGTATTAATTATCTTAGTCCTTTAATAAATTTAAAATACTTTCATCTTCACCAATCAGAATTCCTTTTCTTTCAAATAATTGCATTACACATATCGTAAATCCTACATGTGCACAACTATCGTCTTTACAATATGTACAGAATGGAACACCATCATTGATGGTTATTATCACGTCAGATTGTAGAGTATTATCATTTATAATAGATTCTTTATCTTTTTCATATCTTTTAAGTATCATATGGTTAGCAGAAGAGTTTTTATCTTCTGAATTTAACCATTCCACAAAAGCAAATTCTCCATCGTCCAAATTAGGGATATGAATTTTGTTTGCTTGCTTCTGTGGTGTTATTACGTTCTTCAAATTTTTATCGATATCTTCGAACATTTTATGATCTTTTTTTATTACTCCTAGTGCTTTGAATAGAACTCATTTATAGCAATTCTTACTATCAAAGAAAGAAAATATAAAGATTTTGGAATATTCCTTACATAATCCTTTTATATATACGTTCGTTTTTAAATGCCTCCATATTTAAATTATCTAATATTTTTCCAATGTTAACTTATTAGAGGTGAATATTTGTTAATTATGTTTTTTATGTATGATTATGTAAATTATCTGGAATCTGGAATTTATAGTTGGCAAATAATATAACAATAATAATATCTGTTCTAATAGTAATTATTTATTATTATGTAATTATATTAAAAGATTTTTAATAAGCATTATCAATATTTAGAGCTGTATATATATTCTATTTATAGAATTTAAAAATATTCATAATTTTTGGTATCTAATGGTTCCTTTATTAATATTGCGCAATAATATGGAAGATATTTAAAATGAGAAGTGTCTAATAGTAATATAATTGTTCCAAGTTTCTAAATAATTATGAGTTTTGATAATAGTAATAAAAACCTCTATTGTTGTTGGTGAGATAATGCAATGTAATTTCTATAATGAATTTGTCTGTTGTTGTAGTACATATGTTTATTACAACAAGAATATGTCCTTGTCTTTCTAATGCTCATTCTTCTGTTGTTTAACATCGTCCTTACCAAGGGCCCTATCATTCCCTCTTCCATGTTTCTATCCTTTTTTTAAATGCATCTTTTGCTATTGTTCGTTCATCAATGATCTTCTTTAGTGGCTCAATCTCTATTTCCTTATTCCTGCTTATCGTATCGTCTTTACTCTAACCTGAAAGTATCATCCTGCCACTTTATATGAATTTCTGCTTCCAACTGTATAATACATTTGGATTCAGATTGTAGTTTCAGTATAGTTCTGCTAATGCAATATTTGTGTAGTCAATAATTCCATTACACTCCTTGTCTTGTTTTCCGGTCTCCATCTTCTAATACGCTTCTCTTTAAGACCTTGTATTATATGATCCTCTACTATACATGTAATAATAGAAGTAAGAAAGTCTCCATTGCAACGTATTCTCATTTTCAATAGGTCCAGACTATAAAACATTAACTGATGAAACTCTATACGGTGGAGGTCAAGTACTGTGATATTGATAACAAGAAAATGCAAGCTATTTTTGTTGCCACTAGAGGATTTGCTCCTGATGACTGATCGTTATTATATAGCTTGCTAATGTTTCAGTCAAAAAGATTGCAGACAAGTTAGGAGAATTATTTGTAAAGTAAAACTGGCTCATCGTAAGATCTCTATATTTACAAATGTAATAAATCGAACTGGTTCAATTGCATTTCAGGCAAATATTCGATCTACTAAAGCAGCTGTTAATGCATTTTCCTATCTGGAGAATATTAAATGCAACATCAAAAGATCTCATGTAAACGCAATTTCTCACAACACTTGAAGAATAATGGAACATGCAAAACAAGGTGATATAATAACACGAATTGCTAGTATAGTAGTCAATTGTCCATTTGAGTCATAACGTTATGATCGATTTTTAAAATTTTATTTAGCACGATTCAACTTTAGCTTATTAATTTAATCTATTTGTAGTAATATTTCATAGTTATTACTTTTTATTTTATTAACGAAATCTTATTATTTATAAGAATGATGATGTTTATAGAGTATATGAAATATCTAAATTTAATAATCATAGTAACGGTAATTCCAATTCTAGCAGGAATACTAAATGTTAATAGTAGCGAAATATTTGCTCTAAATTTAAATACAAATTCTTCATCTGGAATGACTCATTCCGTTAATAATGAAACATATATATCATCAAACAATTATTCTTCGCTAAATAATTATCAAGAATCACAAACTTTTACACATGGATTAGTGGTTAAAATTGATAATGTAGGGTATTATTTTGATGGTCCTTCAGACGGTGCAAATGGTACAAAAGATGCGCCTGGTCATTATTGGTGGCAGGATACACCACATCATCTATATGGACTTCATTATAATATCGGTCCGTTTGGAGAGCAAAACTGGTGGTCTTCTGATACTAAAGGTAATGAATTACTATATTTAGTAGATGTTATAATCGCACCTTGGACAAATACAACTGCTTATGAATTCGCTAAACAAGGATATGTTCACTATCATGAATTAGTAAAAACGGACAGTGGAGAAAAACATCCTGAATTAGTGGCTTGGTTTAAACATGTAGCAATACCTGCATCATTTATACTAGATAAAGGTCCTATGCAAGAAGATAAACACATAGTTTCTGCAGGAATTGATTATAGATTCTTGAACAATTACTTTATACCATATGATCCAAAAGCAGACCATGGTCATTATGAATGAAGTGATATAAATAAGAAATCCTTTTATTTTATTTTCTCAGTTTTAAATAATTTAATTAAATATCTGATGAATGTATAAATATAACTTATTTCTATCAACTATTATTAATAAAATATTTTTTATACACATAAAATACGAATAGATGATTATGCTAAGGATATAGACATAAACATATCTAAACTACTTTGCTTTATTATACTATTAAATATATTTAAAAAATCTATAGTTTTGAATGGTACTGTTAGTTTAACGATATTTATTCATCTATAAGGTGCTATTTCTTTCTAACAATCCTTGATCATTAGAATAGAAACAGAACATACGATTGATGATAATGATGTATTCTTCTCTGTATTTATTTACTTTCTTGTTCCCTGTCA
>DATGZA010000066.1:0-2176 GCA_035297365.1 Nitrososphaeraceae archaeon | reverse complement strand
AATCTAACATATTAACGAGTTAATTTAATTCTTTTTGATGTGATTTGAGTTAATATGTAAGATAAAGATATAATTTAAATATTTTATTTCATTTTTAGTTTTTTAAAAATAATTCATCTATCAATTATAGTTACACTTTATCAAATATTTTTAAGAGCTTGCTTCCTCCTAGCACTTGTGTTAATTTCATGTGTTTCAGAAGAAATTAATTCTATTAATTTCGCTCTTTTATTTGAATCTGGTTTAGTTCTTAACAGACGTCCTAAACGTTGAATGAACTCCCTTTTACTACCAGTACCACTAACTATTATACCCAATTCCGCTTCTGGAACATCTACACCTTCATCCAATACTTTGGATGTTACTATAGCATTATACCTATTGTCTTTAAAGCCATTTAAGGTATCTTCCCTTTCCTGTTTACTTGATTTATGGGTTATAAATGGAATTAAAAATTTGTCGGAGATTGTATATACCAATTTATTATGTTGTGTAAATATTATCGTTTTTAATCCATGGTTTTCATTAAGGATCTTTCTTAATTCTTCCACCTTGGACTGACTGTTTAGAGCAATATCTAAAGCTTTATTCCTAGCAAGTAAGGCTTCTCTTGCATCTTTGTTTTTTCCTGAAATCATTATTAATTTCTGCAACCCCATTTGACCGCGTAATTTAATCCCAATTTTTTTTAATAGAGTTTGATATAACTCGTAATTTTGATTATATTCTATTTTTTCTTCTGGTAATAACTTTACAAATCTCCGTTCTACAACAAAAGATGCCAAGTGTTTCTCTTTAGTTAAATCATTAACATGTGATTGAAACACTATGCCTCCAACTAACTTTGGAAATTCTAGATGGAGATTATCTTCTCTTTCATAAGTAGCAGTTAGACCTAATCTATATCGAGAGGCAAATTGCTCTGCAATAGTCCTATATCCTGGTGCAGCTAGATGATGCAATTCATCGAAAATAAGTAGAGAAAATTTGTTTCCTATTAGATGTGCTTTAAGAAATGCAGAATCGTATGTAGAAACTGTTATACCACTAATATTTGAGTTTCCTCCTCCTATATTTCCTATTTTTAGATTTTTGAAATATATTGAAAGAACCTTCATCCACTGATCCATTAGATCTATTGTTGGTACAATGATAATAGCTGAAGAGTTTATTAATTCAATTATCTTGACAGCTATAATTGTTTTTCCCGACCCAGTAGGTAAAATTATACATCCTTTTTTATCTGCGCTCACCCAATTTTCTATGGCTTTTTTTTGATATGTTCTTAAAGATAGTGCAATATTTGAATCAGCTATAGTAAGAGATGGTGTTGGAATTATATCCATAACACGATCTTCATATTCAATACCACTTTGCTGTAAAAACGAGATAATATTTGAATAGTAAAATCCTTGTGCTCTTAATTGATTAGTTCTATGATCAAATATTGTATATGGAATTTGAGCTAGTCCAGATATAATGATTGATCCTTTATCATATTGTAAAAACACTTTTTGCAAGATTATCACATAATTGATTTTCTTATTTATTTAATCTTTAAAAATTGTAGAATATATTACAATATATTTAGAAGCTGCTCTTAATACGGTGGTCTTTTTCTCCATGCAATCATTATAAATATGAATGGAATCATAAAAATGGCCGTAGCTATGAGAACCGGTTGCATTATCGCCTCATCAACTGGTTTTCCTACAGCATAAAAATACGGAAAAGGATACAGGCCTGAAACAAAAAACCATATGGCAACCATCATCAATATGAATGGAATGTTTCTTCTTAGGAAGCCGGATCGTCGTTTTTTAGAGATTGCACATCTTTTACATTTTCTTTCCGATTCAATCAAACAAGATGAACATGTATTTTGATTACAGTATGCACATGTAATATTACCAAATTTTGATCCACAGATATAACATTGGTCCAATAACCCTGTTAGAAAGATCGCATGCACATATTTAATATTTAATATTTATTCAGGTATCTTTGTATTGAATAATTTTTTAGACTATCAATATAATAACTTTAACACTAACAACAAATACAAAAAAATAAAAAAAGAGTGGATTGAAGTCTTGATTTTCTATGGAATAGATCTGCTGTACAGTTTTCCTTCCAATGCTAGCTTGTACATCTCTGCTACATACGGGTTCTTTCC
>DATGZA010000065.1:0-26713 GCA_035297365.1 Nitrososphaeraceae archaeon | reverse complement strand
AAATAATAAAAAACAATGTTAATCTCGGTCGAATATAGAATAGAGGCCGAATATAGAATAAAGTTACAAAATAAAGAATCTTATTAAACAAAATCCAGAAGAGGTACAATCAATGTATTTCCTGTTTTAAAAGTCTTGACTATTTCTTCTCTAATAATTTGGAATATCCTTAATACGATGCGTAGTTTTATCCATTAATTAGAAGAAATGTTAGCAGGAGATAAAATTTCCAGAATCGAACTAATAGGTATAAAGAACAAGATCATTCCTTAGGGTTTTTCAATATTTTCACCTGATCTCATTTTCATATTTGCTGATTGTATGACTAATCATCATTTAAAATAACTTAAATATTCATTTTTGTAATGTGTTTATAATTTAGGTTCTTTTAAATAAACTATTTTTTTGGTAATTGATTACTCTATATTTATATAAATTAAACCTCTCTATAAAGTTATGAATCAAAATAGATGTTCGCACATTGATCAAGTTAATGATAACATAAATGGAAATACAAAAGGTTGTGAAGAATGTGAAAAAATTGGCTCTAAATGGGTGCATTTACGTCTTTGTCTTTCATGTGGTCATGTTGGCTGTTGTGATTCTTCAATCAATAAACATGGAACAAAACACTTTCAAGAAACACGTCATCCAATTATAAAATCATACGAACCTGGAGAAGACTGGAAATGGTGTTATGAAGATAAGATCTATATAAAATAAATAAAATGAAATCAAATAGTTATTGAACATAAATAAAAAAAATGAAAGATAAATTAGAGTAGTGATAAATTATTATATTAACATTGGAGAATAATAGTAAAAAAACCGATAATAAACCAATGATTGTACCATTACCAAACGGCCCATTATATTTAATCAATGATAGAGAAATTAAAGTTATAGAAAATCTAGAAAATTCCAAGGGTGAAAAACTATCAAATATTCAAGGAATAGCATTATGTAGATGTGGGGCTTCAAGGAATAAGCCTTTTTGTGATGGAACTCATGGTGTAACAAGGTTTTCAAGCAAAAATGCCGACAATAATAACAACAAGACCAGTTCAAAAAGAAAAAGTTACGTAGGCAGCAAAATTACTATTCATGATAATAGGAGGATATGTTCCCATGCAGCTGAATGTGTAAATAATTTATCATCAGTATTCAGTTTAAATAAAAGACCCTGGATAGATCCAGATCGAGCAATAACTAAAGAAATTATTGAAACAATAAAAAAATGTCCTTCAGGTGCGCTTAGTTATTCAGTTGATGGTATTGAATATAGAGATTACGATGGAAAACAGTTGGTTAAGGTAAGTAAAGATGGGCCATATTATATTACTGGTGGAATAGAACTAGTAGGAGAGGAATTTCCAGATGATGCGTCAAAAGAACATTATACACTTTGTAGATGTGGCACATCCAATAATAAACCATTTTGTGATGGCAATCATTCCATAATAAATTTCAAAGATGAAAAAAACTAATTTTATAAAATTTTACGTCAAATTCTACAATATCCTCTATCCATATCTTTTTCATCACTTGAAGAATTTCGTTTGATCTTTCTCCTCTTTTCACATAAGGAATATTTGCTGTAAGGTATTCATCCTTTGAGCATCCATCCCTAAACCACAAAATATCCTGACTCCTGATAAGATGTCAATCGTAGTAAATTCTTTAGAAAGGGTTACAGGAATATGAAAAAGCATGTCAATAATACAGGTTCCCAATTTTGCGTTTGAAGTATTAGCTGTAATAAATGCTAGTGTTGTTAATGGATCTAAGACGTTCTAAAAATAATCAGGCCATTCTCTTTTATCTGGAGTTCCCAGATATGGTTGTTGAGGATTCAGAGGATATAACATTCGATCAGAAACACAAAATGATTCAAATTTTTCTTTTTTCGCTAGTTGTATAAATATAATTAATTTTTCCTTTGTTGAATTTATTCCAAATTGAGGGACAATTAATGCTACTTTCATTATATACTTATTAATATTATTCTATATATATCAGATAACTAAATTTGGTTAAATTTTATATCGTGGACAGTTATGTTTTTCTATGAGTATAAGTAATATATGAAAATCAGTCATGAACTTTCAGCCAAAATATATTTAATTCTTTAATACGACTAATTACACAAATAAAAATTATTCAAAGCTTATTTTTATTGGTTTACTTTCTATAAAATACTTTGCAATTACGATATTCCTGTTAAAAATCCATCAAAATACGAGGAGGTCAACAAAATACAAAATAATACTCAGTGGATTTGTAGATATTTCTACCAGCTTTACCTAGACTATATTGAAAAATATGTCGGGTAACTATATCTTATCCACTAAATGTATAAAAAATGATTTATGAAATGGGCTACACAATAAAGTATTCCCGTAGATAGATTGGTCAAAATAAGCTTAGCATATTCTTTACTTTTTCCTAAACTTACAGTGTTGGTTTTATCTACAACTTGATTTCCCGTAGATAGATTGGTCAAAATAAGCTTAGCATATACCTCATTTTTTCCTAAATCTTCATCTAAAACGCCTTCTGATAATATTTCTTTGAATGTAAATGTTTCGGATATATTCTGAGAGACACCTGGATAATATTTTAATGGATTAAATGTATATAACTTATCTTTAGCAATCATATCTTGTCCCCATAATTCACATTTTAATTTAAATAATCTTTTCTCGGATGTATTCATTTGATACAATTCTTGTGGAGAAAATCTTATTTCTCCAGTTACCGTTACATTTGCTAGTTTTTTATCCTGATGGTGATTAATCATCAATTTTTCATCTACTATAATAACCATTATTTCTATCCATGAATTGTTAGAGTGTTTCTCCCTTTAAATGTACTTGTGATTTGACAATAAATTGATTTTTTAGTATTTTGTAAATGTTTTTCTATGGAATCATAATAGGATATAAAACCATCATTTACAAGATGACATCCTAACTAATAATAAAGTTATGAGTCATACACAATAATAAGATACAATATACAACCAAAGGACAATCTACTATTCAAACGAAAAATAATCTTTCATATAATTAGTTCAAAAAACTTTCCCAAATTAAAAAAGATATGATTGTAATTCATGGCTTGTGATGTCAATCTATCAATATTTTTTATCTAGGTGAATTTTGGTAGCTACTCTCCTATTTTCAAATATTTTTTCAAGAACATGTATTATGTAAAAATTTGCTAATCTTCCAATTATTCCATAAGATAATTCAAAATCGATTTCATCTATAATTTCTGTCTCATTCCTGCTAATTTCATTAAATTTATGAACATGCTTCCATTTCTTAAAAGGTCCTTCTAACATTTCATCTGTGTATTCATAGGGGGAACATGCTACAATTTTAGAACGCCATCTCTTTCGTGTTAGCATTTTTGCAGATATAGTACATTCCTGTCCTGTAGAAATTTTATCATTTGTTGTATCGATAACTTTTAAATTTAGTTTTTGTGGAGTGATAATTTCCAAATGTTTTATATCTGTATAAAAATTCCAAACTTTTTCTATTGGAGCACTAACGATAAATCTATTGGTAAATCGACTCAATCAGTTGAATAAAAAGCATTATCTAATTCAAATGTTACGTATATGTATTTTTGCAACTTTATTTTAAACAACGTATTTCAAATAATATAAAATTATTTCCACAAAAGATTCATAGCTATTTATTTCCTATACACAAGACCAAGCAAAACAAAAAACTGTTTATTGAAAAAGTTTTAAAGATATATAATATGTTCAATTACTGATATAAAGCCAAGTTGATTCTATTTTTATTTTGTGTTTATCCTATTCTAGGATTAATTCCTAGTCTTTTTAGCAGTCTTAACTTCGATGATCCACTCAGATTTATATCGATCTTAAAATGAATTATTCTTCTGGTTTTTTGTTAGATGCATCTAAAATACGATAGCTTTATCTCATCTCTATTGAAAAAAATGCAATATGTGTGACGCCAAACTCATCCTTGATCGATCTATTAATTCATCTACATTGTTCTCTAGAAAGGAAATCTTCTGGATGTCTACAAAAATAGGCATCTATAACTTGAATATCTGTTATTTTTTCAGATTGATGTTTTTAGAAAATAGATATAATTCTTGATTAAATAACCCAAAATAGTTTAAATTTTGGAACAAAAACTTTAATTTTAAGTCACTTTACTATTTTGAATTTTTATATACAGACAAAATTATTATAAATTTATCTGTTTAAAGTTGATGTGATCTGATTTACCTTTATTTTCTGATCTTTGATAGCTTTATATTCTAAAAGCTTGTATCTTTCTTGAATTTGTCTTTATCTCTTCCCGTGAAAGATAGTATTTTAGTAGTTCAAAATATTCAATGTGAACACCTAGGCCGGTTTAAAAAACTTTTTGAATCTGATAAATATGATATTTCTGTGATTGATGCTAGAAACATAAAAAATATTTTTCAAAATATCTCTGATTATTCAGGCATCGTAATCTTGGGTGGTCCAATGTCTGTTTATGATAATTACGAATATTTACAAGAGGAGCAAAATTTGATAAATAAAGCAGTTGACATGAATATTCCAACCTTGGGGATTTGTCTAGGATCTCAATTAATTGCGCAAGCTTTAGGAGGTAGCGTTCATGCTGGAAAAACAAAAGAGATTGGCTGGTATGATATAGAAATAACTAATGATGGTAAAAGAGAAATATTTAGTGGTTTATCTACAAACAACGTTAAAATTTTTCAATGGCATGGAGACACATTTCATCTTCCAGATGGTTCTACCATTTTAGCAAAATCACGTGACTATGTTCAAGCGTTTAGGATCAAGAATGCTATAGGAATACAGTTTCATATTGAAGTAGATGTCAATATGATAAAGGATTGGATAAATCAATATTCAAAAGAAATTGAGGATTCCAAAATACCAGTAGATTCTATCATGCCCAAAAATCTATCCCAAATCGAGGAGCTATCGAGTCTATGTAAATTAGTTTATGTGAATTTTCGTGATATGATTAACAAAGCAAGAAAAAAATAAATTGAGAATTCAACCAATTAACCAATTAACACCAGATAATGAAACATCAATAAAATTTTGTAAAACAAGAACATTTTTTATTTTTAGTTTTTTTATAAATTATTTTTTCTGATACTAGGAATTATGTTCTTTTGTAATTTTATTTTGTAACCATAAATCGCAATAAATTCGCTTAATTTGATTTTTTCTTTTTTAATTTAAAAAGTAATTCAAATATCTAAGATATCTGGATTGTTTTTCATAATATTTACCAATTTTTCTAATTTCTTTATACTTTCTGGATGTAAATGGTGTTCGAGACCTTCTGCATCTTCATTTGCAGTATTTTCATCAACACCTATTAATCTGAAAAATTCTGATAAAAGCCCGTGTCTATTTCTAATACTAATAGCGATAGAAATCCCATGTTCAGTCAATCTTATTCCTCTATATTTTTCATAAATAAGCATCTCTGCTTCATCCAATCTTTGTACCATTTTTGTGACACTTGGAGAACTTACATTCAGATACTGAGATATGTCTACGGTTGTTGCATATCCTTTGCTTTGGACTAATTCATAAATAACTTCAAGGTAATCCTCCATCCTTGGAGTTCTATCTTTTGTATATTTCTTGGAGGAATTAGCATTACGTATGGAAGTCAATCTAGTACTTTCTTTGATACTTTTGCTGCTACTCGATAGACCTTTTGTATTCATTATATTCAATTTCGGATTACCTCTTTCATCTCCTTTTTTTTTATATAAATAATCCTGTTAGATACATAATCATTATCCCTACAATAAATCCGCTGATAATATATCCATTTGTCAAAGTATTTTTATTTCCTAGATAGGATGAAAACCATGAATATACTTGATATGCTACCTGAAAGATTGCACCGGCTCCTATGGCCAAGAAGATCACGGAAGCAATGGGATGATAAAGGAAGCCTCCAATCCAAGCTCCAATTATTGTTGGTCCACCTGCTATTACTCCAAGCATTATTAATTTTCGTATCGTTATCTTTCCGCTTTTAGTCAATGGTGCAACTATTGCTAAACCCTCTGTTGTGTTATGAATGGTAAAACCTACTATAAGAAAAGTACTCAGTGCAACCTCGCCGATCAAAATTGCAGAACCAATAGCCAATCCTTCTCCAAAGTTATGCAATCCTATGCTTATGGCTATCATCAAAGACAATGTAATTGGTTTGATGATGTCTTTTTGTTCTTGCCTGGTGGACATGGATGAAAATGATGACACAGATTCGTTGTAGTCTGTATTCTTATCTTCAATTAACGATTTACTCTTTTGAGTTCTTTGTGTAAATCTATTTGAGATGTAGATTAGTCCCAGAAAAGTGATAATACATCCTATTATGATAAGCATTTGTCCATTAAAGATTTTAGAAACATTTGAGACTACAATCTCATTACTTTCTAACAAGGCATCAATTCCAAGAAAGACTAGTAATCCTACAGTAAGACTTAGAAAGAAATTATACTTATTCTGATTTAACTTTTTTATAAAGGGATACCACAATAAACCTATCAGTATTGGTATGATTCCGACGTATGTACCTATGATGGCAAATATCGAGAATTGTTCATAATTTGGATTTGGAGTCGGAGCAGCGGCGTCAATGATTTTGCTAAATCTTGTACCATCACTTGTTGTAATTCCTATCTCATAGGGTTCGCCTACATTCCAAGAAAATGGAATGGTTATTTTTGCTGATTCAAATCTTAAAAGGTGTTTAGATGGTTCTACACCCGCAGGATGAATTCTATCATTTATATCGGCCTGCGAAATAACAGTATCGAACTGTCCTGTATTTCTGACATGTGCAATTATAAAATCTTGTTGAAATTCTATTTTTTCTATTGTAAGATTTGGTAGTGCTATTCCTGCATTCAGAAAGACTTGACTATTTGGACTTAAGATAAAAGCAATTAGAGCTGCTAGTATGATAAAAGGAATTATACCATAGAGAAATATCTTTTTTTTAGAGAATTCTATATTGTTTTTACTTTCTTTTTTTTCTTGTTTGTTCTCTATGTCTTTCATTCTTTTTAGTTACCTCCATTGGTTAAATTTTTCAGAATCTTTGCTGCTGATTCTTTTTGCGTTATCTTATTATAGGTTCCAATACTCAAGTTCTCGTCATTTTCGTCATACAGAGTATCGGCAGTATTTGTGTAGCTTGTATTATTTTTTTCATTAACTGATTCTTTTACGAGAAATAAACCCATCCATCCCTTCTCAGCAAATTCCGTCTTGTGAGCATGAAACATATATTTTCCGGGATACATGTATTTGAATTCCAAGATACTTCTTTCTCCCTGACTCATGGTTATCATATCTGTATATTCGTCTGGAGTTGTTTTTGTTCCGGTCTTGTATACATTATAAAGATTTGCATGTAAATGGAAATTATTAATGGGGTCAAATTCCAGCATATTTACTAGATAAATTCTAACTAGATCATTTTTCTTAATCTGAATAGGATGATGCATGTAATAATACGGAATGCCATTTACAGTATAGAAGTTATTTTCAGTATCAAAATCAGTATCATAACCATTCATTACCATGACCATCTCATCAGCTTCAGGTCTAGGAATTTTGGGATCTACTATGTAAACTCCATACAAACCATGAACTATGTGTTCTTCCAGTGGTTGGATATGACAGTGATATGGAAAAACTCCGAACGGCTCAGCTATAAATTCATAAGTAAATTTTCCTCCCGGAGCTACCCCTTCAAATACTCCATCCATTTCTGCCTTATGAATCCCATGAAAATGCATTGTATGAAATTTCGATCCATTGTTTATGAAATTGATCCTCACAATATCTCCTTCAACAGCACGGATTGTTGGTCCAGGTACTGTTCCATTAAATGTCCAAACATTATAAAATACACCTGGTGAAATTTGCTTTATGTCTTGATCAGAAGCTACAATTGTAAAATCTCTTATTGTCGTGCCATTATCTGAGACTGATACTCTTCCATAATTAAAATCTCTCAAGTATTTATCAGGATCTATCACTGCATCTTCGATTGGTATCATTTGAGAAATTGGATCAATAAGTTCCCCATTTGTTGTTGAAGTGCTATATCCAGGCGTGTGACCTCCAATAATTCTTTGTACCTTTTCTTCTTGAGAGTGAGATGATATATTTGGATTAACTAATTTGATACCGGTATAAACTATAAAAATGAATGCTAAAGAAAAAAGAATGATAATGGATTTAGATAAATTCATACAAATATAATAGCTTTCATGCATAAATAAATGTTAGCCTAGTCTAACAAATATAATGAATGGAATTATATTTGTATGGATGTAAATTTTATTATAATAATTCTAATACTTGATAGTTAATAAACAAAAAAATTAGAAATTCAATCAAAAATAAAGATAGGAAAATAAAGGTTTTCTAACTCTTCGTTTGATTGATAGGTGGTGTGGGTACTGGTCTACTCTTCAACATAACATCTTTTTCCAAAATCTCTCCATCTCTATATATAGATAAAGTGGCATTCTCGTTTACAGCTTTATTGATCTCCAAGTAAGAAATCAAGTCTTCAATTTTTAATATTGGCTTTCCATCTATAGCAGTAATCAGATCTCCTCCTCTCTTTTCACCATATTGATTTACCACACTTCCATTTAATCCAGCCAAATCAGCAGGACTTGCCTTTACTATAGTGTCAAGTATAACACCTTTTTGACTTCTATCCAAATGTTCTCTCTTGGCGAGGTCTGATGTAAGCGTGGTTCCTGTTATTCCAAGCCATGGATGGGTATAATTTCCGTGTTCAATAAGTACTGGAATTATGCGCGCTACAGTATTGGAAGGAACAGCAAGTCCAATTCCTCCTGGAAAAATTCCAGCAGTATTTACCCCTATTACCTGACCTTTCATATCTAATAATGGCCCTCCAGAGTTGCCTGGATTAATAGATGCATCAGTCTGAATTGCATTTGGAATTGAAAATCCTTTATCATCAACAGACAAAAGCCTGCCTATTTGACTTACGATACCTGTTGTCATCGATCCTTCTAATCCAAATGGATTTCCTATTGCAACTACTTGATCTCCGACCTTAAGCTGAGATGAATTTCCAAGAGTTAATACCAAGGGTAATTTTGTAACATTTTCATTAATCTTGATTACAGCTAAATCGCTAAAAACATCCGTCCCAGTTACATTAGCAGTATATCTATCACCGTTAATGAAAGTCACATCTACAGATTTTGCATGTTCTACTACATGATTATTTGTAACTATATGTCCATCCTTGCTGTAAATGAATCCTGATCCTAGAGAAGTACTATTCTCATTGTTTGGACCAAATGGATTTACAGAGGGTATTGTTTTAGTTATCTGTACAACGGAATTTTCAACTAGGTCAAACAAGCCGTTAAGGGATAAATCCTCTTTTTCTGTATTGTTAGAGCTTTGAGCATTTACAGATCCCAACGTGCATGTAACAAAAAATATTGACATCACAACAAAAATAATACCATGATTGATGATTTTTGCCATCCATGAAATAATTATTATTGTTGTTTCTATATGTTTCTTTTATAATCAAATTACTTGTATTATCCTATAAATTATATATTTGGGCAAACATCTGTCGACAGGTAATCTTTCAAACATGCTTTTTGTTATTTGGCATATCAGAAAAGCGATACTATTTTTTTACGGGTCCAACCACTAGAAGTGAAATTTTGATAGATTTTTAATTAACTGTCAGCTTTTACTTTTACTATTAGAGGTTGTTATTGTCATTTTAGATATTAAAAGTATCCATCCATATAAAAAATCTCTTCATACTCTTTTTAGTTATCCTTATTAGTTCTATCAAATTAGATTTGTTATGAATATTAGCAGTGCAAAATCTGTTTTTCTGTCGCACTCTCGTTTTGAAATATCTCTTTTTATTCTAATTGTATCTTCAATCGGTTCTCTTGTACAAATTAGTGGAGGTAGTTGGGATGTAACATCCCATATTCTACAAGAACCAGAATCATTCTTTACACCATCTCATACTATGCTATATACTGGAGTTGGTCTAATCTCGCTTTCTGCTTTATTGGGTTGTATCTTAATGAGAAGCCAGGAAATAAAAAATACATCTCTTGCAGGAGCATTCAAGCTTTTGTTAATAGGATCTTCGTTGGCTGTTATTGCAGGTCCTTCTGATTTTCTATGGCATAACACCTTTGGCTTTGATGGTCTTTTGAGTCCATCACATGTTACTTTGGTTACGGGAATGTTAGTGAATTCCGTTGCAGTATTCATGGGATTATATAGATTAATGAATTATATCCCGAAAAGAAAGCGTTTAATACAATTCTTTCTAATTCCTTCTCTTACATCATTGTGGTATACATCTATATGGTATACTTTCATGTTTGTATTGCCATTTTCTGATTCCGATTTTTTTAACTTTAATCTCGATTCTTATAGTGCAACAATAATTGCTAGCATATCCCTTCCATTAATCAATTCTATAATATTTTTAAGTTCCTCTAAAGCGTTAAATAATGGTTTTGGCAGTGGATTTGTCATTGCGTCACTATTGCTTGTTATTAATATTTTTGCAGACATAATCCCTGCTAATGGTCTATTGTCACCTGTTTTGCCGTGGTACATTGTTACTATTTTAAGCGCATCTCTTCTTTCGGATATTATATTGAATTCTAGATTGTTCAAAAATGAATTAAAATTTAAGTATAATAAACTGGCGGTGGGAGCAATAATGGGTTCGGTTTTTTATTTTTTCAATTACCCTATGATTACATGGACCTATGGGAATGCATTAAATGCCAATTTAGATTCAATTAATGGAGTATTACCAACCTTTCTAAATACCCTTGTGCCACTATCTTTTTTTACTATAGCTATAGGTACTGTCATGGGTGTGATGGGCTCTGTAATTTTCTCAAAGATTGAACCTCGCTGGTTTGATCCAAAATTTCAAGGTAAAAAAGTATCTTTTGCGAAAAATACAGGTTGATCCAGTATTCTTCCAATATCTTTTACCTTATTTTGTTTTCTTTTTAGTTCTGATAAATAATTTTATACTATTCTCGATTTCAGATTTGATCCTTGCTATTATTATTTAATACACCAATTAATCAATAATTTATTTGCAGATTTCAAATTACTAAATATTCTGTGATTTGAAATCATGGGTTTAAAATCATCATAGGATAAAGGAGTATTATTTAATGTCACAATACATTCTATTCCTGCATTTATTGAAGCCAGTACCCCTAAAGGTGCATTTTCAACTACAAGAGTATTTTCTGGTTCTAAACCTAGTTCTTGTAAAGCTTTGATAAACGGCATAGGATTTGGTTTTCCATTGGCAATATCATCTGCAGTCACCAAGACATCAAATATCTTATTTCCAAAGCTATGATTTATGATATTAAAAACGTCAGACTTTGTAGACCCGCTAACTACTGCCTTTCTACAAGGTAAACTGGATATTACCTTTTTAACACCCGGAAATAACTTGAAACTACCTATATTTTTAAAAATCTCACTCTTTTTTCTAACTATTTTCTCTATGATGGATATATCTGTAACATAAATACTTTTAGTAGCAAGAATCTCTCTTACTAATTCCATTCCCCTTCTTCCCTCATTTTTGTAAATGAGTTTACTTTCTACTTGAATATTTGCTACATTTTCAAAAGCCAATTGCCATGCCCGGGAATGAGATGGCATAGAATCAACCAATACTCCATCCATATCAAAAATTATTCCTTTCAAATGTAACAACATCTTAAAGACAATTATACTGTATTTTATTATTGATTGAATCAGCTCTTCTAAAAATTGTTTGGAAATGGTAATGAAATATCATCTTATTGTGAACTTTTGCTAATAGTCACACGCATTCTGTTTTTGTGTTTTAAAACTTCTATAATATTTTGATCGGGATTAATTACTCTTCCAATAATATTTACCGGTGAATAAGGTAATATCTTATCGGTTTTGCTTATTGGGGTTAAACCAAAAAATAAGCAAATTGCTTTTCCTTCAGGCCAGAAAGCAACATCAAAAATTTCTACTTCTTTTTTCGGATTTTCGTATTTGACATCGATTTTTGTATCGTCGCTATAGAGTTCTTCTCCCCATTGGTTCATGTACGTTTTAATAGGTAAATTCATAACAATTTTCTTTACAGTTTCTGGAGACCATGAACAATCTAAACGGATATAGATTTTCATATTCAAATCGTCAAAATATACATCTAATATATCGTTCAAATTGCATTTTAATCTTAAATGACAACCAACATATGTTTTATGCTGTTTTTTTACGTGTTATAATTCATGATATATAGATCTAAGTATTTTAAATATAGTATATAGGATAAATTTTTGTTCTACGATGTTCATAAATAAACAGGTAATGACTAATGACAACAGAATCAGTCTGATAAAAATATCTCGAGGCTTAAAAGATGCATTAAATAATGCAGGATTCACCATTGAATCGATATTAGGTAACGAACCCTCAAAGATAGCACAAGATCTAGGAATCGATGAATATGTCGGAAAGATTATTTTTACCGAGACAAAAAAGGAATTCGCAGGTATTGTGTATGTGTAGTTAATTGATTTTTATGATTGTCGGTATGAATAAAGACAAACATTTGAATTTTATAAATATTATTATCAGTAGATGTATAAAGATTTTTGGTTGGTATAAATTTCTCTGGTAGACTTTTACTTTGTCCTCAATTTTTGTATATGTAATTTAGGCATAAAATAAGAAAATTAAGCGATCTTTTCGATTTAAAGTTAAAAGTCAGATCCTAGGATTCCGCCGTTGCCCCAATTCTCTTTTGATATCTCGTAAATTAGTATTCTCATGTTTTCTTCTTTAGCTTGTAATATGCGAGCTGTTTCCCTTGTTAAAACCTTTACCAATTCTCTTTTTTGTTCAATACTCCTTCCCTCGTTCATAGTAATTTGAATTACTGGCATATTTTTTTATAAACAAATCCTATAAATAAATTTAAACACTAGATTTATTTCGTTTAATAAACTGCCTTGGAAGATATCCAACAAATTTTATTTCAAAATAGTTTTATTAGAGAAAATTAATTTCTAGTTCGTAGTTTATGAGTAGTAGCCATTATTATACCAATCATAATACCTCACTTTTATCCACTTTATTTGGAATAGGTTTAATTTTCTCTTTGAATAGTATTTCAAATACTGATACTGACAACCATCACTATGCATTTGGTCATAGTTTTACTTCTGATGATTCTGTAACATTTCTTGCGATGTCAAAACAAGCAGCGATTCAGCTAGAACTTGCAAAGAAGAATTTTCCAGTAAATATAACACTATCAATGGATCACTCTGACAATGCTGCGAGGCTAGTAAATGATGTCTATTACGTTGACGATGATATAGTCGATGATAACGATTTTATTAAAAGATACAACAAGGAGATATCTAGTAAAAACAGTACTATTCACTCTTTAGTAACAGCTGATCTAATTGATCAAATTCTACGTGAATACGCCTCAGCAATTATTTTGGATGTTGATTTAACCAATATGTCTAACTTGGGTGTTTTGGATCATTTTAAAAAATATATAAATTCTAATATTCCTATCAACTACTCCAGTCCTAACTATAAGCAATATCAAAAACTCATTTCAACAAATAATACAATTTTCAATTATGATAATTATGAGACAGCTCTTGCATTGACCATGGAGGTGAAAAATATATTTAATTATTTAAAATCCACAGACTCGGTTTCTGTTGAATCCAAAACTGATTCTTTGTTGTTAGATAAATTGGAAAAGGACATAGACAATTTGCATAGTATTTTATCAAATGTTGGATCTGCTGGAGATCTGATGAGGTTGGTGCACCTAACTATACATCCAGAATTGCAAGATGCCTTCAATTTGAAAACTAGAACGAATATGAACATGAATATGAATATGATGGATGGACAGTCAAATATGAACATGAATATGAATATGCCGTAGAGATTTTTTCTAATGAGTTATTTATATCATATATATCTCTATTTTAGAACTATATATTTTTTCATTAATGAATATGTTATTGTAATTCAATATACTATTTTAAATACCGATATTATATAATATATCTATCTTTCAACTACAAAATTGGTATGTGGCATTATGGAATTTATGGTACTATGTGTCATCTATAGGCAATTTTTTTGCTTAGCAAGGTTTATTTTTAGATGGAAATCTAGACTACTAGTAATTAGTAATTGATTAAAAGATCGTGGATAGTTTTTTTATTTGCATTTGTTTTATCAATAGAATCTATCCTCATAGAGTATCTTACTCGCTTACTAGGAATCTCTCCTTTGTCAATTTCAGCTTTTAGTATTGCTATGTCAGGAACACTACTTCTTTTATCGTCAATTATCTTTACAAAGAAGAAATTTTCTATTTTTAAATCTTGGAAGGATTTCATTCCCGCTTCCATCTTTCTTTCAATGGGTATTTTTACATGGTATGATGCAGTAAGTAGAATCGGAGCTTCAAAAGAAAGTCTTTTGTCTGGTCCAATGGAAACAATAACAATATTATTCTTAGCAAGATTGTTTTTACATGAAAGACTGAATAAAGTACAATTTACTGGAGTAGCAGTAGCTATTACTGGTTTTGTCATAGTACTATTAAGTGACAATAGTATAGTTGATAATAGTATAGGTGTTCCAATTTTAAGGGTTAATTTTGATCTATTTCAATTTTCTATTGAATTTGGTGATATAGAAGCCGTTTTTTCAGCAATCTTCTTTGCACTTGCAGTTTTCTTTTTGACAAGGTTGTCAACAAGACACTCTCCAATAGAAATTTCTGGAATGTGTCTACTGATATCGGGATCAATATTGATTGTAATCATGATGATATTCTCCCCGGAATTATCCTTTCAATCACTTGTATCTTATTGGTATATATTTTTTATTTTTTCTCTGTTACCATTACTAGGAACCATTCTATATGTTGAAGGATTGAAGAGGATTGGTGCTTCTTTAACGTCCACAATTGCTTCATCACGAATATTGTTAACATTGATTATTCAAATTCTTCTAACTCGTTTAGCAATTCAAAATACTCTTCCAGATAACGTGATACTGGCATTATTCGGAGGTGTTTTGGGAATTTTTGGAATCTTTATTATACACATGCATACTTATTTTTATATCAGTTCAAGAAAAAACTAAAAGACATATTTTAGATTAGTACCAATACACCTACCTATAATAACCTTATCATATTTTTATAATAGGCTTTAGTACAAAATATGATTTTATTCTTAAAGCTAGTGGAGGAAAACCATCGTGATATATAATTTGGAATATACTCATGAAAATAGGATAAATGAAGTTTACAAATTTTATGAGATATATCATAAACTGTATCTTGATATTTGGGGAAATTATGATAACCTTGCTCTACACATGGGATATTACGAAGACGATGAAAAGGAAATTTCTCATGAAGAATCACTTTTGAAATTGAACGAAATTGTTTCAGACGCAGCTAAACTTCAGGAAGGTGATCTAGTTTTGGATGCTGGATGTGGAGTAGGAGGGAGCTCCATCTGGTGGGCACAGAATAGAGGATGTAAAGTCAAAGGTGTTTCTTTAGTTGACAATGAGATCTTTCTGGCAAAAAAACTTTCAGCAGATAAAAAAATAGATAGTATGGTAACTTTTGAAACAATGGATATTACTGATCTAAAATTTGACCAAGAATCCTTTGATGTTGTGATAGCTATCGAGAGTTTTTGTTATGCTCTTGATAAGAACAATTTCGTGAAGGAAGCCTTTCGAGTTCTTAAAAAAGGTGGACGACTAATAATCTCTGATTATTTTTCTAGAAATGGTTACATTTCTACTGATGGAAACGAGCTATTAACCAAGATCTGCAAAAAATCTTGTATCGATCTTTGCTCACTGGATCAAATCAGTCTACTCTTACAACTTGCTGGATATGGTGATGTCAGTACCAAAGATGTCAGTCTGAATGTAAAAAAATCTTATGAGGAGGGAATAATACGATTGGATAGATTACATGAAGATATCAGCGATCCAATTTTAAGGGTACATATTGATGAAGAGCAAGATAGAAGTATTCTAGAATGTAATTGTCTTAATAACGGATTATTACGTTATGGAATTGTTTGTTCAAAGAAGCTATGAGAAACATCATGGATTTACTTTAATAGGATTCTTTTTTATTAATTGCTGTTTCATGTGATAATAGTTATATGGAAAAATACAATAATATTGTTATCTGTGATCGTAAAATAAGATATACTGTAAATTGAATTTTAATTATGCTATAAATAAAAATTTATACTAGCCTTTATATTTGTTAATGACCATTATATATTATACTGAAATTGAAATGTAGTTTATGTGGTTGTACAATAGAAAATACTGATACCCTTATAAAAACCCTCAGATCCATAGACGATACTACATACGAGTTTCTTTTTGATAAAAAAAATTGTAAAATTCTCTTTGAAAGGTTTTCAGGAATTTATGGCAATGAATTCTGCATGGATCTGGTAACCTCTTCTCATTAGCAATATCAAATTTACTTTATAATTCAAATAGTTTAAAAAAGATAGAAATTATATATATTTAATATTGTACCTCGTGGAAAATGATGAGTAATCATATAAATACTTCAAATAACAAAACTGAATTCAAATGTTCCCTGTGTGGCAAATCTCTAATAAATAGGGACCCTAACGAAATTATTCAAGAATCTATTTCTGGATCTAAGTATTTTTTTGATACAAATCAATGTGTCACCATGTTCAAAAGACTTGACCATTTTTATGGAAAAAATATTACAAGTTTTACAGGAAATACAGAAATTATTTCAGATCCTTTTTGGAACAAAGTTGTACCTTCCTATGATGAAATAAGAGAAATAGATATTGAATCAAAAGAACATTATATCCAAGTAATCAAGAATCCTCAAGAGGCACTAGCAACGGCTATTAAACTGGTTCGATCCGCAGAAAAAGAAGTTCTGTTACTATTTTCTTCTGCAAATGCCTTTTACAGGCGAATAAATCAAGCAGACGGATTTTCCATTATAAAAAAGATAAAAGAGGATCCATCAAAAAATGTTAATATTAGAATTCTAACTCCTTTCGATGAAAAAATACAAACAACCGTTGATAATCTGAAAAATGATTATGCAATAGATATAAAGTATTTACCAGAACCATTGCATCTCAAAATCACTATTTTAATAATTGATAGAAGTTTCTCTCTTGCAGTTGAACTAGAAAAAGATTCAGCCGAAGATTCTATTGATGCGATTGGATTATCCACGTATTCAAATAGCAAGTCAACAGTATTATATTATGTGTCTATATTCGAGAATTTGTGGAAACAGGCTGATATCTATAAAAAAGCAGATGACCTCTACCAGCAATTAAAAGAGACAAGCCAGACACAAAGACAATTTATTAATGAAGCAGCACACGAGATACGAAATCCAATTCAGCCTATTTTAGGTCTTGCCGAAGTTATGCTTTCTAACAAGAACCTTGATCCTGATAAGAAGGAGGACTTACTTAGGATAATTGTCAGCAATGCTAAAAAACTTCAGTTTCTTACGGATAATCTTTTAGATGTGGCTCGTATCGATGGTCAGCTTTTAACTCTTAATCTTGAAGAATTTGATTTAATGGAATCTTTAAGAGATCTATTAAGTGACTGGGAAAATCAAACCAAAGGTAAAAATATTAGTTTAGTTTTAAAGAGTAAAGAAAAGTCAGTTAGACTGGTTGCGGACAAATTACGTGTAAACCAAGTTCTTTTAAATATTATCAATAATGCCATAAAGATTTTAGAAGAAGGCCAAGTAATTGTATCGGTACAGAGACAAAATAACGATGTGCTTGTAAAGATCACAGATAACGGTCCTGGTATTCCATCAAAGATAAAAGATAAGCTATTTACAAAGTTTGTAACGGGTTCAAAATCAGGAACAGGACTAGGACTATATATTTGCAAAAATATAATAGAAAAACATGGCGGAAAGATATGGGCAGAGAATAATCAAGACAAAGGTGCGACATTTAGTTTTACTATCCCTATAAAAACAGAAAAATAGCTTTCTTTAATCATCTTTCTACGTTTCCTGCAATTTCCGGTTTCCTTTTTCCATAATGTCAGTCAGTCAGTCAGTCAGTTTCCAATTCGTTTTAAACTTCATAGTTACAATTCTATATTTTTTGTGGTAAATATTTTTATATATAATCATTATTAAATTTTGTAAACGAGTTTTCATTATGGAAAAAAAGAAGATCCTCATTGTTGACGATGATCAAGGTACTACTTTATCCTTCAAGTTAGGATTAGAAAACAGTGGTTATAGCGTTGATACCTTTAATGATCCTGAAATTGCTTTAAATAATTTTAAACCTGGAATTTACGATTTATCTCTTATAGACATCAGAATGCAAGGAATGAACGGATTTGAACTAGTTCAGGAATTAAAAAAAATAGATACCAATCTGAGAGTCTGTTTCATAACTTCATTTAAGGCATATTATGAAGGATTATTAGAGGAATACCCAAATATGGATCATAAGTGCTTTATACAAAAGCCTATCTCAATAGATGAGCTCTTGAAACATATCGAAAAAGTACTAGTATGAAAAATGAAGTATAATCCCGATATATCTATCACACATTTATTAGTGGGTTTATGGCACCTTTTTCTGTAAGGAAATGACTAGATGCATTGCTTTTCATTCTTACAAAGGTGGAACAGGCAAGACAACAATAGCAACCAATCTCAGTGTACTATTGGCAAAGAAAGGATATAGGGTATTTCTTTTAGATCTCGATGTTTATGCTCCAAGTTTGGGTTCATATTTTGACTTAAAAGATCCAAAAAAATGGATAAATGATTTTCTTTTCGGTAATGCCTCAGTTGATGACATTTGTATTGATATTACTAAAACAATTTCATCTGATATAAAAGGTAAATTATTTGTAAGTATGGCAAACTCCAATAAGGAAGAAATTTACAAACTGGATGGAAACATATCTAAACAAGGTTCTCAAATGCAATTCCTTAGAAACTTTATACTATTAAGAGAAGAACTGATAATGAAAAAAAATGCTGATTTTATCATCATCGACACAAGTCCAGGAGTGAGATATTGGTCAATCAATGCTCTTGCTGTTTCCGACGTCGTTCTTTTGACATTGAAAATGGGTGACCTTGATGTTGACGGTACCAAAAGAATGGCCAGTGAGATTTATGGCTCATTTACTAAATTTGGAACAATGTGTTATCTTTTACTAAATAGAGGTTCCGGTTACTGTACCATTCCTCCAGAGCAGCATCATCCATTGATAACATTAAATAATAAAGGAAAAGATGGGTCTTCTTTTTCTTCTCAACAAACTCAACAAAGTACATTGCAAAAATTATCCCGCGACATAAATCTGGATATTATTTCAGAAATACCATGTTATTGTGATATCCAGTTTAGTCAAAAAGAATTTCTTACCAGTTTGCTATATCCTGAACATCCATTTACAAGCAAGATTTACGCACTTATAGAAAAATTAGAAACAAATGACTAGAAAATAAAAAATAATTCTTTTTATAGTTCTTACGTAGGTCCAACAAGGTTATATAGTCTGTAACTGAATATTTCACATGCAAAAAATCCATTCCACTTCAAACAGTGTAATTGGAGTCCTAGAGAATGTAGACATCTCAAAGATTAAACCATTCAAGTACTATTACAGAAATAATCTGCATGAGGATATGCATGAATTATGTTATTCTATAAAGGAAAAAGGTCTTCTTCAGCCTATAATTGTAAGGATGACTGATGATTCAAAATACGAAATTGTTGCTGGTACAAGAAGATACAATGCTTGTAAAATGCTTGGATGGCGTAAAATTCTCTGTCATGTTGTAGAACTTGATGACAAAGATGCTTTTGAAGTATCCCTGATGGAAAATATTCACTCTAAAAATCTAAATCCAATAGATGAAGCACGTGCATTCAAAGATTACGTATCTACCTACGGTTGGGGTGGAATATCTGAGCTTGCTACAAAATTGGGTAAAAGTGCAAGTTATATTGATAAACGCATAAGGATGTTAACTTTTCCCGAAACTCTAATCGAATCAATCTCAAACAACGAGATAAAACCAAGTCTTGCAGAGGAATTGCTTCCAATAAAAGAGAAAGAAATTCAATCTAAATTGGCTGAATTGATTAAAAAGAGAAAGCTTTCTTCAAGACAGGTACGTATGTTAAAAGATGAGATGAAAAACTCCGAGCATCCTGAAGAAATCTTTGATTTTCAAACCAAGATCGTTGATATTGATGCAAGGACGCAGAAATCTTTTGACAAGGCTATCATTGCAGTGAGAGTAGCAATGAATAAACTGGCCTCCATAATTGAAGATGTTGAGGATAACTGGACCGTGTATGAGATATTGATGCAGCACAAAAACATGCTTCATAGTCAGATAGATATCTTGCTAAAAGAGAAAAAGAAAATCTAGATAATTTTTTTCCATTTCCATTATTTTCGTTATCATTATTTTCATTTTCATTTTTTGTATATTTTTTCTATCATTTTACTTCAGGATGTGTAATTTTTTCAAACAAAAATTTTTCGGCGCCGAAAAATTTGAGTAAAATATTATTGTTGATACAAATTACAAAAAGTCTGATAATAATAAACATGTCTTCTAGGTAAACATCGAATATGTTATTTGAAATTTTTTTAATTCAATATTTTTGGTTGAAAAAAATAATAGTACATTAGAAACACGAGAAAATCATACTGGAAAAAAGAATGGAAAAAAGAATAAATAATTATCATTGGATCAGTAATATATAACAAATAGTTGTATAATCTCGAAAGTTCAAAAACAGATGTCCTATTCAGAGTAAAATATGAATTAAAATATCTGTTCTCTGGTTTTTTACTAACTGCTGCCGTAAGCACATTTTTTATCTATTTAATAATCTATTTGATTGATATAGAAAAAACTAATAAATACAATAGTATGGTCACATTAATATTTTTAGGTATATGTACGGCGATATCGCTGCTTTTGATAACTACTCATATTAAAAAAATGGAGATCAGAAAGTTCAAAGCTGTTTTAATCGGCATAGTTTTTTGGTTTTTGGGCGAAGCTACATACTTGTTCTATCAATCGGTACTAAATATTCCTGTTCCTTACCCGTCTATTGCAGAATTGTTTTATTTTATAGGATACGGTTTCCTCATTTATCATATTTACAAATCGTTTAATGTTGTTAATAAGAATAAATCGATTTCTCGTAGCACTATTATTTTTGTATCTTTTGTGGTTTCTTTAATTCCTGTAGTAACAACCGTTCATATGATAATCAATGGAATTGATTTCAATTCTGAATCTTTAGAAATTGCTATCAATATCTTGTACTATGTATTGGATACAATCTTGCTTATTTCTGCTCTTCTTATTATTTACAAGTTACCAAAAAAAGATCCTTTCATTTATCATTGGATGTTATTCTGTGTTTCAATGACATTGGTAACAATTGCAGACTTTGGATATACATATACATCAACTATTAGTGATGATCTTATTTTGGTTACTGAGTGGCTATGGAATTTGATATATGCATTTGCATATTTGTTTCTAAGCGCAGCTTTGATTTGGTACTACAAACTCAGTCATTTACTAAATAAAGACCTTGATGATACGTTTAATGCAGATGAATCCAATAGACAGGTAATTTCTTCTAGAGGAAATTTTAAGGAATTTTTAGGAGAAAATAAGCCATTTATAGAAAATATAGAACATAAAGAAAGAATTCACACTCTTCTTTTTGAATTGATAAATTATTCAAAAAGCGAAATAAGTATCCTGATTTGTGCACCTAAGTGGTTGGAAGCGACAGAAATAAAAGATCTGTTATATCTTGTTAATAAAAGAGCGAATGAAGGACTATTCATTAGAATTTTGCTGCATGTATCTGCATTTGTTAAAGACAATAATTTACAGAGGTTAATATTTAAAAATCCAAATATAAATTTGAGATACTTTGAAAAACCTTTGAAAACAGACGCCATGATAATGTTAGTAGATTTAGAAAAAGCTATGGTATTGGATACAAAAAAAGATTCTACACAAGATACAGAGAAATATTTTGCAGTTTATACTAATAAAGAAGAATCTATATTTACATATATTATCTCTTTTGAGAAAATTTGGTTACTAGAGAAAGTCGTAACATGTGCTATAGAATAGAGAAATCTTATTTTTATCAGAAGGTTGCTTAATCTAGTTTATCTTTCAGAGATGAATTCAGTATTATGATATCTTTCACATTGAAGTTGAATGTCATGATTATCCTCTGTCATTGATTTTTAATAGATCTAAATTTCTCCAAACGTTATAAAATTTCATCAATCTTAAATAATAAAAAAAGAATTTGATTGAATTATCAACTATAAATTTGGTTGCTGACATAAATAACATAGCTATACTTAATTAATAATAATCTGTATTCAATAATCTAGTGTTTAATAATATATCACATTATGGTGCTGGTAATTATGAGGATGATCATGTTAGTGAATCCAATTATCTTTACTCTGTTGATTATGAAATACATCGTTATTGTGATATTGATATTGCCTTTCCAATTAATGAAATCAGTTTTGGAATCAGAGATGCTATTTCAATTAAATTGGATGTAAAAAGTCATGTTATCATAAAAGCACTATGCAGACATCAACAAAGTCATATTTTTAAGTTGCCAGCGGACTCTAAAATAAATTGGAAGATAGAACAGGAAGATAAGGAAAACGGCGCTTTCAAAATTGGATATGGTACGAATGCAGAGTATATGACAAGGGATACTGGAAATTGCGTACTTTTCTATCCTCAGTTGAATGACATCAAAAATAATCAGGCCAAGAAAAATATCAAAATTTTTTTAACTGCCACTCAAATTGGGTTAAAATCTTTTAAGGGGAAAAAACAATACAAATTTCTAATAAATATAGAAATAACAATTTTCAAAAAATTTCTAAAAAGTTTATGCAAAGCTAGGATCTCATTACAAAAAGACTATTCTGATTCTTGTGAAAAAAATGATTTATGTTTATCGTCTACAACCGTTGATAATTTTGAGACCGAAAATAATGGATTGATAATTGCTGAAAGATATGGTAATCTTGTGTCAATAAAAACAAAAAAAAGTTGTAATATCTGCAATTTAAGAATACTTTTTAGAGCTTTTAACAACCCTGTGCGAATAAATATTTCAAAGAGTTATCTAATTACGTCGGAAATTATAAAATTTACTGCGTTAAGAGAAACTAATAATTGTTCACCTACTACAATAACAGGTTCTAAATACAAAAAACATCCATTATATGATATAGTTATTAGTCCTAGGATATTCTGGAAGTCAAATTTAGGCCAGTTTATTTGTGGAGACGACGGAGACTCTATACTCTATGCTACTCCAGGAGAATCAGGTTTGTCTCGATCCCCTGTAATTTTAGCTCTGTATGCACACTATGACCTCAATTTTGAACAGTCAGATGAACAACAAATGTCATTTTATGATCAGAAGAAGCTATGGCTATTACGACAACCACCTGTAATGGGTGGCTAATTATTCAAATAACGTCGTAAGAATAGTTCAGGTCATTTTTGATAAAAAATCTTAATAATAAATAGGTATTATTACCGATGTGTTCACAAAAAAGTTCTCCATCAACTGGCAAGATCCTTTGAATTTGAACGAAACGATGTATTGTACGATAGAGGTGATAATGAAATCCTTGTTGGCGAGAAAGGAGATGGTATTAGGTTAGAGAAAATGGTGATAATGTCTTGATAGATAAATCAGGAGCTGACGTTTATGTTTTTGGAAATTGTAAAGATACCGTAGTAAGCTTTGTCTTGAATAATGTATCTAAATACAAATTAACCTTTTTTTTATGGCAATATCATATATTTGACTTAATGTACGTTAACTGATCAGGTGATTTATTTTTCATATGTTAACCAAAAACATAATATGCTTTATATTTCAGTATGTCAACTGTAGTATATGCAATTATCTCAAGCAGAATTTCTTGGAAGGAGATGGAAAACTTTAGATTTTGAAGTCATGAAAGGAAAGGAACAAGATAGCGATATCCTTCCACTATATATTCACAAATATCATGATGATGGCGATTGTGATGATTCTCTCGTTTTTTTATATAAGAGTAAAACATGGATATGAATATTACAAATCTTTCTGAATCAGTCTGTTCCTTATGTGGCAAACCACTATTATGTACTGACGATAAAGATATTATTATCGAATATATTTCAGGATCAAATTATTATTTTGATAATAAACAATGTCTTGTTATTTTCAAGAGATTCAATCATTTTTATGGAAATAATTTTAATAAGATGATACAGTTGTGATAGTTATTTTATTGTATAAAAAGAACAAAAAAAGAAAATGAAGTAAAAAAATGTTGTAAATAAAAAAATTAAATGGCAAAAATTGCGATCTAACGAAAATGAGTATATGAAATCTTTGAAAGCCTGTTTCTTCTAATGCATTTTATCATTGATGATATGATGCCTTTTATTACTATATCATAAATATTTGTTAAATTTCTTTACATCGGTTAGATTTTTAATTCTACAAATTTTTTTATATTTACAACACTAATTAAAAGTTTTTTATTGTGTTCATTTTTCCAAGACAAATTTTCAATCACAACTTTGATTTGAGAACATAATAAATTATACAATTCAAAATCAGTAAAAGTATTTTTAGTTAATTTTACTTAAAATCATGATTAAGATTACCGTTATTATTTCTAGTAATTAGATGTCAACATTTCTGTAGAAAAATTAAATGTTTTAGGTTAATAAAATTAATGAATTTAAAGTTTCTGCTAATTAATAGGGATCAAATTTAATTATTTTGCAATTTCTGCAATAAAGATTGCCTTTATCAATTACTTCTAATTTTCTATGACATTTAGTACATAAAAGACGTTGTTGATCACCGAGTTTTGTTTTTATCAAATTAATGACAAACGGAATAATAAATGTAATTATGGCATATGCTATTGCTCGCATTATTAGAATGACAAACGGAATAATAAATTTAGTTAAAGCATATCCTAGTAATCGCATTAGTAGACCATTATTAGCTGAACTAGAGTGGTTCCTGTATCTTCCCATATTTTTAATATATATTTTATATTAGAAATAGGTTATATTAATGAAGGTTTATTTATAATGATTAATCAATCTTATCTAGTAAAAAAATATTAAATCAATGTAGATTAATGGATATTAGTTTTTAAAAAAAAGAATTAGTTTTATATCAATCAAATATCTAAACATTTAAGATATATCAAATCAGTTATAGAGAAATAATTAGTTAATTGAAGTCAAATAAAGAATTTAAGACAAAGTTCAGATAGATCTAGACTTCAGGAGAGTCGTAGCCTGCCTTGACATTTTAAAAAATAAATGATTTTATTATTTAATTTTGATAAATTTGGTATGTATGAACAACCATGTATTTTTTGTAAGATTGTCAGAAATGAAATCCCAACTAATTTTATCACTGAAAATGACCAAGCTTTAGCATTTCTTGATGCATATCCACTAGCAGTAGGTCATACTCTTATTATCCCAAAAACTCACTACTCAAAAATTAATCAGATGAGCAAAGCATGTTCGATAGGATTATTTGATCTGTTGTTGAAAATAACAGAACCCTTAGAAAGATCCTTGAACGTAAATAGTTCCACCATAGCAATTCATAATGGAAGAGAAGCAGGACAAGAGATACCTCATGTTCATATTCATGTCATCCCAAGAACATATGGGGATGGCGGTGGTCCTATTCATTCATTGTTTAAAAAAAATAGGCCACATCTAGACAGTAATACGATGAGACAAATTGTTGATAAGATAAAAGAAAACATGAAATAATACATATCTTCACAAAGTACTTTTTTCATAAATAAATTCAATATTTTCTTTATAAAATAATTTCATCAATCTGATTATGAAATAAAAGAAATTTTGATATTATGATACATAAATTCTTCATAAAAAAAGTAAGCGGAGATAGATTCGATCTGAATCTTATCTGCAGAAAACAATATAATATCCTAGAAGAGGCTAAAATAAATATTTGTAGCTGAAATATTAAATAAATGACGCAAGAGTCTCTAAAATCCATTCTCAAAAATTCAGATAATTTTGTTTTTCTGACTGGAGCCGGGATATCAGAAGAAAGTGGTATACCAACCTTTAGAGGTCCTGGAGGTCTGTGGAAAAAATACGATCCTATGAAACTTGCATCTATATCCGGATTTTATGAGGATCCTAAATTGGTGTGGGAATTTTATCAGGATAGACAAAAACTGATTTTAGGTTGCGAACCCAATCTTGGACATTTAACAATAGCAGAAATTGAAAGGTTGAAAAATACCACCATTTTGACACAAAATATAGATGGATTGCATAGAAGAGCTGGCAGCAAAAATATTGTTGAACTTCATGGAAATATAATG
>DATGZA010000064.1:0-2436 GCA_035297365.1 Nitrososphaeraceae archaeon | reverse complement strand
AAATAATAAAAAACAATGTTAATCTCGGTCGAATATAGAATAGAGGCCGAATATAGAATAAAGTTACAAAATAAAGAATCTTATTAAACAAAATCCAGAAGAGGTACAATCAATGTATTTCCTGTTTTAAAAGTCTTGACTGCGGATGATTGAATATCTTATATATTTTCTATAATCTTTGTAATTTCTCCTAAATATTTTTATTCAATCTAATACTAGTCTCAAGTGTAAAAGAATATCTGGTGGTCTTATCATCTTTACATTTGATACTCGTACATTAAATGTTATAATCTAAAAAAGCGCCCGGGCCGGGATTCGAACCCGGGTCGAAGGAGTGACAGTCCCCCATACTGACCGGAATATACGATGTTGGATTAAACAATAATCGTCAAAACATCTCTATACTACCCGGGCGCATTAAGGATGTTTTATTAAAGCACTTAAAATATTTTTCTTTTGCTAATGTGAAGTCATTATACTTGGTTAATTAAAATAGGTTCAATATTAATAAAATTGCTGATTAGCAATAAAATGGAATTAAATTGACTCATCTACAAACAAGTTTCAAATGGAAGATATATCACATACTATATGATAATATAGAAAAAGTACGATTTTTTAGATCGGAGGCATTTCATTTTCTATATCGCTATTTTATTAGGAAATACGAGTATTTTATCTTATAATACTGTATCAATTGAAGATTCTGAATATGAATCAGATAAAACCGCTTATAAGTTGCCTACTTCTCAGAATGGAATAATCTAATTGAGAAAATCATGAGTCAAGTATTATCCCCATCGTCAGTATCACGAGAATTTGCTTAGGTACATGCTTCACTCTATGATACGATATTAGAAGCAAAAAATATGGAAATAGATAGCAAATACTGGAATATAGCAATATCATTTTCTGCAGCCACAGTATTAAAATTCTTGTTCCCTTAACATAATGAACAAGTTTTTTCAGTAAGAAAACGTTTACTTGTTATGGCGATTCAGACAAATACATGGATAGTGGATAGAATTTGTTCAAGAAATATTTCTCACCTGATATCTCTAATCGGTATAGATTGTGTCCGCTATTGGACTATTTACTAAAATACGCAAAGGAGAGTTTGCTAATCTTACAAATTTACTTGAATTTGAAAAATCTATATTTTTGGGATAATATTGTCTTACATTATTGAATATTGGTATAATGACTAAAAATACGATCATTTGGTTATAGGAATATTGCTATATTATACAAATTCATGTCATCAATCATAATAATAAGATTGATCTGGTAAAATCTTTTATTACCAAAATTTTTAATGGCTATGGGAATATCGTAAGATATTGTAGGATAATAACGTCAACTTTTGACGGTTTTTTGAAAATGAAATTTTGAAATGTAACCAAGTTTTGGCTCTCTGTGAGAAACGTTACATGCTGCATGCTATATATCGAATTGATAAGCATACTATGTTAGAGAAGATCAAATGATGCTATAATACGTTCGATCCAGAAATGTAAAATTTAGAACTCATTATAAATACGTTTAATGATAACCAATAAAGGGTACATATATCTATAAGCTAAGTAAAACTAATACAACTTTGGAAACATATGTTTAAAATATTTGGTAGGATAATTTAGGATATCGTATTTTTATTACTTTTCTTATCTTTTATGATAAAAAAAACTTATGTAAAGTGTTAGAAACATGCTACGAACACTAAAATAAAATAAGATAATTATTATAAATCAATTAAATCTCAATGTTCGCTTTATCTTATTGATTTTAAAGTTAGATTAATATTTATAGTGATTAAAACAGATTACTAGGCTGTGTATCCTTAGCTTTTGAAGGGCCCGTAGCTCAGCCAGGTAGAGTACCGGACTTTTATCCCTATGGAAGAAATCCGGCTGTCTCGGGTTCAACTCCCGACGGGCCCGTTGCAAATATGCCTCTATTTATATCACTTATATGTAAAATATATACGATAATAACATATTGATGACGGATTTCAAAAATACCTCAAGTAAGGCAATACTACAATATAATGACGATCCTTTACAGAATTTTCTATACGCTCTTAAAGCACCAGATAGTAAAAGACAATATCCTAGAAGATTGGAATACTTCTTTGACTATCTTGGATTAGAGGGAACCTTAAAGGAGAAATGTTTTTATTTTCGTGACCAAGCAAAAAAAGATCTTCGATGGACTCAATATCAATTGATGCAATATATTGAATTTCAAAAGGAACGGCTTAGAAAACGGGAAATTGCAGAATCCACCATCAATAACTATTACAAATCAGTTAAACTCTTTTGTGAAATGAATGATATTCTTTTAAATTGGAAAAAAATAGCAAAGGGTAAACCACAACATAGAGATTATGCTAATGATAGAGCGCCTACTATAGAGGAAATTAAGAAATTATTAGAT
>DATGZA010000063.1:0-71558 GCA_035297365.1 Nitrososphaeraceae archaeon | reverse complement strand
ATGATAAAGACAATGCTGGCGTAAAAGTATCATAGTTATATGATTACAATAATATTTCTCTAAATCCAATCTAAAATCCTTTTTTAATAAACATAATGTTGTAAGGATTTTATTACTAATAATATAACTCAATTCTTTTATTAGTAACTGGTCCCACTTTATAGAAGGGTTCAAATCCTACAGAATCCATTTGGATTGTGAATATGCATTTTTCATTCTAATAGAGGAGATAATGCAAAATTTCTTTTATTATTGTAATATGATATTTTTATCAAATACCAATTCTGTCTATTGTATAATAAAACTTTAATAATTCAACTGACCCCTTATACCATATGGGGCCAGTGGGATTTGAACCCACGACCGCCAGCGCCCCAGGCTTATACCTTCAAGTTGAAGATGGTATCCTGATCCAAGCTAGACGATAGCCCCTCAAATTATTCAAATAAATGAATGCTATTATTAAATGTACACTGAAATTATTAACCAAATGAAATTCATTTTTTCTTCCACAAATCAAATTATTAGTTGATTATCATGATATTTTTATTTGATTTTATATATGTGTAATTTATTTTTCTTTTTGTTACTTACATTATGATCAATTAAATGTTTCTGATTAAGGATAAACATATAGTTATGTCATTGGATCAATAATTTCATTATTTAATAAATATATAATTTAATTAAATATCCTCTTTCTTTTATTAAACAGCCTTCATCCTCTTAAATGATAACATTCCGAATAGACCAAATCCTAAAGTAAAACCAAATAATATCAAAACATCATACGCAAAAATAAAATTTCCTGTTCCTAGCATTGAAATTCTTAGGGCATCTACTGCATATGTTGCCGGATCAACAGATGTTAATACATATAACCATTGTGGCAAATTGTGTAGTGGAAATAGAGCACCACTCAAAAAAAATAGAGGAAAAACAACAAAACTTACTATCATCTGAAATCCTTCCAAGCTGTACATATAACTTCCCAAACCAAGACCAAGAGAAGTCAACAGGAAAGATAGTAATAGGCTAATAAAAATAATTTGAATTAGCGACAGAGCAGAATAGTCAACCCCTATTAAGAATCCAATAAACAGTAACACAATAACCTGTATCATTGAATTTGTCATTCCTCCTATAGTTTTCCCTAAAAATATGAACTCTCTCCTTACAGGTGTCACCATTACACTCTTTAGAAAGTCAAATTTTCTATCCCATATTATATAGGCTCCATAAAAAACTGACGTAAATATTATGGACATACTAACTATGCCTGGAAAGATAAATAATTGATAACTAAATTCACTACCAGTAGAAGTATTAGTAGATGATCCTAGGCCAGAACCGACAATAAATAACCACAATAAAGGTGTAAATAATGAAGCTATTAACCTGCTCTTCTCTCTTAAGAAAACCTTGATCTCTCTTAACCAGATAGCATAAATGCTTCTGACAATATAATAACTTGTTTGTGATATTGTACTTTTCAAATCAGTTTATCTCCGTTTAAATAATTCTAATCATATTGTGCATACTTTTCCATGAATCCTCCTTCTGGTTGTTCACTGATATTTTCATTTGTAAATTTATAAAAGACGTCATTCAGTGTGGTCTCTGAGAATTCCACTGATTCTACATTATCTAATACTTTTAGTAAAACCGGTAAATTGAATCTTGCATTTTTAACAGTCAGAGTCAATAGATTATTATCTAATTTAAAGTCATTTATAAAATCAAATCTTTTTATTGTTTCTAAAACGAATTTGTGATCATCTCTATCAAATTCGATATTAGCACTGTCTTTTTTTGTATTTTTAAATGTTAATTTTACAATATCTCCTCCGACTTTTCTATTTATCATGGTTTTTAACTTTGAAGGAGTATCGATAGCGATGATCTTTCCCCTATTAATGAACCCTATTCTGTCACAAAGAAAATCCGCCTCTTCCATATAATGGGTTGTTAGTATCACAGTTATCTTTTCTTCTCTTACCAGCTCTTGTATGTATTTCCACATAAGTTTCCTGCTATTAGGATCCAATCCAAGGGTAGGCTCATCCAAGAAAATAACTTTGGGTCTGTGTATTAACCCCCGTGCAATTTCCAGTCTTCTTCTCATACCTCCAGAGTATTTCTTGACGAGATCGTTTTTTCTCTCACTTAACCCCACCAATTCTAACAACTCTAAAATTCTTTTTTCCCTATCTTTGCTTGAGATATTATAAAGATATGAATAGATTTTCAAATTTTCATAACCAGTTAGCATATCATCACTGCTGGGAGCTTGAAAAACAATTCCTATGTTGTCCCTTACCTTGGCTGGATGTTTGACTATGTCATAGTCATTTATAGTGGCTGTACCACTGGTAGGCTTTAACAAGGTGGCTAACATATGTATAGTTGTGGTCTTACCTGCACCATTCTGACCTAAAAGTCCGAATACCTCATTTTCTTGGATGGTGAGGGAGATGTTATCAACAGCAGTAAAACTATCAAATTTTTTCGTAAGCTCTTTTAGTATAATCAAAATATAATAGCAAATAATAGAGTATTACGTATTAATCTTATCAAATCTCCATTAAATTCTACTATTCATGTATCTACCAATTTCCTTTGTCAATTCTTTTTACAGTCTTTCTTATCTTCAAACGAAATAAAATCATGTATGTAATACTGAAACTTGGATTAAATAAATTTATGATACAACTAATATAATATAAAAACAATATTTTGTCAAGTAAAACAGGTGTCATCTTACGAAGATATTAAAGAACGGTTAGAAAAATATTGGATAGACTATCTTAATAAAAATTTAAAAAATTTTTCTTCCAGTATTTCTGGTGCAAGTCCACCGTCTGTTTTTGTAGGACAATATGGATATCCTAGAGTGAGTTTAGGTCCTATGGTCCCTCCACTACATGGAGATACAAAGGTTTTGGATTCTCCAGAAATGTGGATTGGAAAAAATCTACAGGAAATTCTAGATTATCGTTTATCTCTTGTACGTGGTGTAAATTCCTTTAAGGTGACAGACGTTAATCAAAGATTCATCACTTCTTTACAGGAATTAATAATGTCTTCCAAATCCGCAGAAAGCGAAATGAATTTCCACTCGAAACCCCAGTTATATTCGAATATTTTCAGTCAGAATTCTAGTTTCAACTTTGAATCCCCTCCTTTCGGACCCAAAGTTGATCTAAAATCTTTTAAGGTATCATCTATAACTACAAACAAAAAAATTGAATATTATTTTTCTGATGGTGATATTAAAGCGGCTAGCGCAGTAGTAGAACTTTACAAAAATGGGATTGAGATTAGTCAAATAAATAAGATATTGAGCCTGGGTATGCTGGGAAAAAAGAAGAATAGAAAACTAGTTCCAACTAGATGGAGCATCTCTGCAACAGATGACATAATATCTACGTATTTAATCAAAGAATTAGAACATAATCCTCCAATAGATTCATTTGCTGTTATGAAGTATAACCATTTTTCAAATTATTATTCTGTAATTTTACTTCCAAGTGAAGTCTGGAGTTTTGAAATGGTTGAAGCTTGGTACGACGGAAAGGATAAAAAATTTGTATTAGAATCAGATTTTGAGGATGCAGATGGTTTAGATCATTACCCAAAGATTGCAGGAGCCTACTTTGCAGCAAGATTAGCGGTTGCAGAATATTTGTCAAGAATGAAAAGAAAAAGTGCTGTATTGATCCTTAGAGAGATACATCCAGATTATATCATTCCTCTTGGAGTGTGGCAAATAAGAGAAGGCATAAGAGAAGTTCTACGAAGCGGATCGTCTGAGATCTTTCAGGATTTTCAATCTGCATTAATGTACTCATGCAAAGATTTCAAAGTTTCTATTTCAGATTGGATACATAAAAGTAAACTTTACAAAAATTATGGACAACAGCTCAGAATATCTCAATTTTTTAAATAATTATAGCAAACATTTAAAAATTCTAATTAAACTAAAAACTCAAATACCACAAATACCACTATGTTTGTTTCTTTTACTATATACATATTAAATATAAATCTTCTAAAAGTAACTATCAGCAACCTTTAACCATAGACTGGTACTACCTTTATCTTATTTCTTCTATAATCTTGTTGTTTCTATACTATATCTCTTTATCATAAAGAATAAGTTTTGTAAAATATCCTTTCTTTTGGTCACTTAGAACGGAGAAATTAAAATCAGTATCTGGACAGAAAATTTGAACTCTCTCATTTCTATTATACTTAGTTTCATATTTATCTTTTTGCTCTTTGTTATCCTTTTGTGGATAATAATTGTTATAATTGTAAAAAACAAATATACAATATTCTAACATGCTACTAATTATCTCTTTAGAATCTCCATCCAAATAGACAATTCTATAATTGTCTTGGCCATTCCAAAAATCTGTTATATTTATGATCACAATACCTCGGATATTCTGATCATCAAAAAAATATATTTGACCCTTTTTTATCATCCTAAATAAATCGTAATTTGTTAGTATGTACCACCTCCATGAGTTAACATATCTTGTATATTTTGATCCTGTTAAATAATTGTATATTCTTTCCTGATCTTTAATCTCTGCTCTTTTTATTATATGACAATACTCATAGATATTCTTGAGACCTTTGATGCTTGCAAATATCCATCTAGAAACTGGATTGAAATCCAATTTTTCCATTAGCTTTCTCGATTCAATATTATCTATAGATACTATCAACGAGGCTAGAGTTGTTCCTTTATCTTTTCCATATGTAAGAATATTTTTAATTAAACTAGATGCAATGCCTTTTTCTCGATATTCAGGATGAACCCTTATTCCCTCAACCCAAATCATATTTTTATGACATAATTTTCCATGTATCATTGCAACAATTTTATTAGCATATGATATCGAATCCATTGTTTGTGCCACCAGTAACAAACTATCTTTTTCATTAATCCAGCAATCCCAGACTTCCTGGATATAATCACCCCATTCAAAAGTATTATTACAAAAATCAAATATTTGCTCTTTGTCTGAATTAATTGCAGGCCTATAAATCAAATTTATACTTACAAATATTGATTGTCTGAATTATATTTAATATTGTCTTAGAAATTTACTAATTACCCTTGCAATATTGGATGTTATTATATTTTTATATTTTAAAATTGGTCCTATCAAAATCTTTACAATAGAAATCTAAACCTATAAAGTATATGAAGTAACAATATAAATCCTAGGTATATTTGAATATATAATTTACCATAATGAGCATTATTGAACAAAATTTTAAAGAAAATCTGAATCAGTTGTACGAAAAGAATAAACTTACTTCTGAACAATTAGAACATTTTCTTAAACGTGGTATTCAGGTCATTGACACTAAGGATGACTTAAAACTAAAATTCTTATCTTCCATCTTACCAAAGATTGTCATAGGGGCATCTAAACAGTACATATCTCGACTAAAAATCCCATATCAGGCAACTAGCTTTCTTGCTGCGGAATTTGCTCCTAAGAGTAGAAGATACATTTACAAGGTACCTGGATATCCTGGAGGTGGGGTAATAAAATTGACGGGAAATAAAAGAAATATCGGTGACAATGTATTTGCATCAACACATAGAATCTTAATAGGTTATAGGGCAATTCTCTTCAGTGTTTATAACCTTATGGCAAGTAAAAGTCAGATCTGGGATTGGACTTTTTTCGGTAATCATATTAGTAGCAGCCATTCGGGTGTATACGATGATTTGTGTAAACTTTATAAACAATACAAACAGAAACGCGATTCAACTTTTTTTATTATCGTTTCCCGAACAGCAGATTCTTTTAAAAAATCTGGAATAATTGAATCATATCTAAAAAAAGAAATTGCAATTCTGAACCAAGATATCAGAAAAGTCATTTTTTTGACCAGTCAAGAAGGATACGATTATGGCTCAAAATATATACCCGAATCTGATTTTATAAAATACATTAACACTGGTTCAACATTTAACCTATTCAAAGCATTATTATCCTTAAGAAAGGATCATAAAATAGATCTAATTCTGAATGATGGAGGTAGAATTATGTGTAATGGATTTAAAATTGCAGGTGTCCTTGGTGAAGAGAGAATAACTCTAGAACCCTATCCCGGTAAAACCCTGATTGATCCACATAATTATCAAATGTTGGAAGAAAGTACTCTTGGTATTGGTGGCTCAGGTCTTGATGGCAGCGAATTACGTGACTCTATATTACTGTATTCGTCTCCAATTGGAGATGAACGGGCTAATACATACGTCTATCCTCTTGATGATTCAAAATTAATATCCTTTTAGTAGTAAACAATAGTCATAATAATTATCTAATAGATTAATAATAAATAAATTTTTAACCTTTTTATATCTTTTCAATATTCAAAACATAAATATTATTTATTTGGAGTATTAAACAAAAAATCTTATATGCTATTATGAGCTCTTTTTATCATGAAAATTTTTAACGCTAGTCCTGGATTTAGTGATCCATTAACGGAAGATGAAATTGTATCTTTTCTTGTTAATCAAACACATAACATTCATCTTGGTACAATAGATGAAAAAAAGGACCCAAATATTCATCCAACTTGGTACTATTATGATCCAAACAAGAATAAAATATATGTTGAAACTGCTAGAAACTCAAAAAAGATCCAAAATATCTCAAATAACCAAACCATATATTTCTGCATAGATGATTCCAAACCTCCATACAAAGGAGTAAGAGGAAAAGGCAAAACAGCAATTTCTCAATCACTTGATTTCAATTTAATGATATCTAAAAAAATCATGATTAAATATCTAGGAAGTTTAGATAACCCTATGGCAAAAATTCTACTAAAAAACGTTGAACATGGAAATTCGGTTATTTTGGAAATTACACCACTATATTTTTCGACATGGGATTATGGTAAAAATAAAAACATCTAACCTGAAAAAGCGAATCTGTCCATTCATCAACAGAATATAATAAATTGAACTTTATTCTATCCGATTATGTTTCACATGAATGAATCTTTTTCTGAGGCTCTTAAAAAACGAATACTGCTTTTTGATGGCGCAATGGGTACAGAAATACAGAAATTAAACCCACAACCTCAGGATTTTCCGAATAATAAAGATGGTTTTAACGATGGTTTGATATTGAGTAGGCCAGAATGGATAAAACAAATCCATAGAAATTACTTAAATGCAGGTGCAGATTGTATAGAGACCAATACGTTTGGTGGCAACAAATTCAAATTAGATGAATATGGCTTTGGGGATCAGACAGTTAAATTCAACAAAAGAGCAGCTGAATTGGCACGAGAAGTATGTAATGAATTTCACGATAAACCGAGATATGTCATAGGTTCGATGGGTCCGTCTGGATTTCTTCCAAGCTCAAATGATCCAGATTTGGGTCAAAAACCGTTAGAACAGATAATAGAATCTTTTGCATTACAGGCGGAAGGTCTGATTCTTGGAGGTGTTGATGCTTTGCTAATTGAAACGAGTCAGGATATTCTTGAGGTAAAGTTAGTAATAGAGGCATGCAGGAATACAATGTCTAAACTAGGAAAGAAGGTTGCACTCATTGCGAATGTTACTTTGGACCAATACGGAAAGATGCTTCTTGGAACCAATGTGCAAGCAGCATTTACAACTGTTAGTGATATGGGAATTGATGTCTTTGGGTTAAACTGTTCCACAGGTCCAGATGAGATGACTCCTAGCGTAATATGGTTAAATGAACAAAATGACCTTCCTCTATTGATAGTTCCCAATGCAGGAATGCCACTTAATGATGGAGGTAAAGCAGTCTACAAGATGACACCAGAACAATTGAGGAAAAAATTAGAGGAGTTCATATTAAAATTTCAGAAAGTCAGAATCATAGGAGGCTGTTGTGGTACAACACCTGAGCACATTTCACAATTACACAAAATGCTTAATAAATATTATAAAAATGATAATAAACAAACCTAACTAAACCTTCAGAATGATTCATTGTTATCAATACTTTATATGATTATTAAAACGAATATTACTCTGTATACTCAATTAAAGAGGAAATAGATATTAGCGAGGATAGAAAATTTGATGATCCCAAGAATTAGTTCTGCATTAAATGCAGTAGATATACAACAAAATCCACCTCCACTTATTATTGGAGAACGTGTAAACAGTCAAGGCTCAAGAAAAGCCAAGGATATGGTATTACGTGATGATATTGATGGGTTAGTAAATTTAGCAAGAACACAGGTTGAGGAAGGAGCTCATTGTTTAGATGTGTGTGTTGCTACTACTGAACGATCCGACGAACTCGATTTCATGTGTAAACTAGTCAAAAGACTAAGTTTAGAAATCGAAGCACCGTTGGTAATAGATTCTACAGATCCTATTGTAGTAGAAGCAGCAATTAAACAGATTCCAGGAAGACCAATAATAAATTCAATAAATTTGGAAGGAGATGGAAGCAGATATCATCTTTTAGCACCTCTTATGGCAAAATATGGATTACCAGCAATTGCAATGTGTATTGGTCCAAAGGGAATGGCTAAGACCCCACAAGAGAAACTAGAAACTGCCCAGCTCTTATTTGAAACAGGAAAGAAATATGGTTTAAAACCCTGGCAATTCCTTTTTGATGTATTAACATTTACTTTGGCTACGGGACAGGAAGAATTTCTTGATTCTGCAAAAAATACATTAGAAGGTGTCCGCCTTGTAAAACAAAATCTTCCCAGCTGCTTTACCACGCTAGGTTTAAGCAATGTTAGTTTTGGACTTCCAATTCAAGCAAGGAAAATAGTTAATTCAGTCTTTTTATATCATGCAATAAAAGCCGGATTGGATTCGGTGATAATAAATCCTAAAGACATAGTAGCATATAGTGATATTGTTCCTAAGGAAAGGGAACTCGTTGAAAATCTGATTTTTAATCTGAATAATAATGCGTTAGCTGAATTAATATCTTATTTTGAAAACAAAAAGGACTCAAATCAGGGAATAGGAAAGATTACAAAATTAGATTTAGATCCTAAATGGAGTTATGATAAAAAATGTTACTATAGAATTGTTAACAGATTACCAGATGGTATTGAGCGAGATGTAATTGGCGCAATAAAGGACAATATAACAAATAAGAATAAAGAAGAACAAGGAACGAAGATAGACTCTCTTGAGATACTTTTTGACGTTGTTTCTAAACAAGATATTCATGATGCTGCTGTCCAGACTCTAAATGATACTCTTCTTCCAGCAATGAAAGAAGTCGGAGATAAATTTGGAGCGGGAGAAATTATTTTACCATTTGTTCTTAAATCTGCAGAATGTATGAAGGCAGCTGTTGCGGAGCTCGAAAAATATCTCATTAAACAGAAAGATGTATCAAAAGGTAAGATTGTATTATGTACTGTTTATGGTGATGTTCATGATATTGGAAAGAATCTAGTTAAAACTATCTTGACAAATAACGGATATTCAGTATATGACCTTGGTAAACAGGTTCCATTACAAAATATTCTTGAGAAAATTGAAGAAGTAAAAGCAGATGCAGTTGGACTTTCTGCGCTTTTGGTGTCAACATCAAAACAGATGCAGATATTTGTAGATTACGCAAAAGAACATAATTTGAGGATACCCGTATTGTGTGGAGGAGCCGCAATAAACAGTAATTATATTAACAGAATTGCTAAAGAAAAAAAAATTTATGAACCAGGTGTCTTCTATTGCAAGACCGCCTTCGAAGGATTAAATGTAATCAACAATATAATGTCTGATACCAGAGATCAATATGTACTAAATTGGAGACAAAGATTACAGCAATGGAAAGAATCAAAAATTGCGATAGAGACAACTGAAAAAATACTTCCACATAGCGGCATCAAACCAGTTGAACCTCCAATACCCCCTCATATTAATATCCCTATTAGACTTGAAACAGAGAGTATCGACCTCAACGAAGTGTGGAAATTCATAAATAAAAAATCGCTTTTTGTTCTTTCCTGGAGTTTTCGGGGAAAGGCAGCAAAGGGATTATCTGATGAATCAGAAAAGTTATTTATAGAATGGAAAAAAAAAGTTATAGATGAAGATCTATTTTCACCTAAAGTAGTGTATGGCTACTTTAGATGTCATAACAACGGAAATAAACTTGTTGTTGATTCTCCGGACGGTAATCAGGTTGTATTTGACTTTCCGCGTTCTACAAAGAGAAAAAACCTGTGCATAACTGACTATTTTGGGAAGGAAGACATCGTGGCATTTCAAGCAGTTACAGTGGGAGTGAAGGTTTCTGAGATTATCGAAAAATGGAATTTAGAAAATCTATATACTGACGCATATTTTTTACATGGTCTTGCAGTTGAAACTGCTGAAGCATTAGCTGATTGGACTAACAACTTAATCCGTAAAGATCTAAAACTTGAATCTAATCGTGGTCTTAGGTATAGCTGGGGATATCCGAGCTGCCCAGACATTTCTCAACATAAGTTAGTATGGACTCTTTTAGATCCGTCAAAATCAGGAATGACTTTAACAGAATCTGGACAGATAATACCAGACCAGTCCACTGCTGCTATAGTAGTGCATCATCCTGAGGCAGAATATTTCATTCTATAAATATTTTATTTGTGATTTTTAATTCATGTATTTTTTGTAATAAAAAGAATTTCATGTCTTTCTGATAAATACAGTTAATAAAAATATATTCTGATATACTTCTGATGTCTATTAAAGATTTTTTTTTCGCGTGTTCTATTGATGATTCACCCGCATATTTTACATATGATAATGAAGATACCATGATTATCATTCAATCCAGATCCAGTGCGATGACTTCCAAAAATGATTTTCAATATATTGAACCTTTCATGGAATCTCTGATATCCCATGAAACTATTCATGTTGTAATTAAAAAATATGAGGGTGAATTGGTTTCAGAAACATTAGATGATATCGAATTAATAGTAAACAGACATGGAAGATCGTATCATATTAGTATTAATAATATGTTATTTGCAAAAGATACCTCGGGATTAGTACTTTGTTGATTATTTATAATACTTTAACTCTATTATTTTCCTCTAATTTCATGACAAGCATTTTTCATGTCCACTGTAAAATCTCTTAATATAGTTGGTAACTTTTTCTTATTTTCAGTTTCTTTTATTTTTCTTATAATAGCGCTTCCAACAATCACTGCATCTGCACCCGCATGAAGCATATTTCTTACATGTTCAGGTTTGCTTATTCCAAATCCTGCTGCAATAGGTAACTTGTTCTTAGTTATCTTTTTAACTTTCTTTATTACGTCATATGTATATCGGTCAAACTTTTTACGTTCACCAGTTATTCCCAATACCGAAACAACATATAAAAATCCAGAGCAAATATCATTAATATCTTTCACCCTCTTTTCTTCTGTATTAGGAGCTGTCAAGAAAATTGTAGCAATTCCTGTCTTTCTTGCTGCAGTAACATATTCTTCTGATTCCTCAACTGGAATATCGGGCAATATACATCCATCGATACCTTTTCCCTTTGCCAAGCTCAAGAACTCTTCATAACCTTTCTTAAATAAAATATTAGAATATGTCATTATAATTAATGGTACGTCTGGAAATTTGTTCCTAATTCTGTATGATAATTCTAAGCACTGCTCTGGTGTAATTCCTGATAGTAAGGATTGATGTATAGCCTCTTGTATGGTATTACCATCTGCAATGGGGTCTGAAAAAGGAATTCCAATCTCTATCATGTCTGCACCCCCTTCAATCAGAGCCACAATAATATCTTCAGAAGTTTTTATGTCTGGATATCCGGCCACAACATAACATATTAAAGCATTGTCTTTTTTTTCTTTTAGCTCTTTAAATTTTTTATCTATTCTGTTTGATATAATTTTGGTCAATAATGCCATCTCCAATTATTTCTCAATATATTTTTGAACTATTTCTACGTCTTTATCTCCTCTTCCCGACAAAGTGATGACAATCTTTTCTGTTGACCGCATATTTTTAGCTAATTTCATCCCATAGCTGATAGCATGAGCTGATTCGAGTGCAGGAATTATTCCCTCACGTTTTGATAGTGTCATGAAGGCTTGTATGGCTTGTTCGTCTGTACAGGCTTTGTAAATTACTCGCCTTATCTCCTTCAAATAGGAATGTTCTGGACCTACACCTGGATAATCTAGGCCCGCAGATACACTATGAGTTTCAGAAACCTGTCCTGTGCTGTCCTGTAGTAGATAGGTCTTCATCCCGTGAAGGATTCCTATTGATCCTGATACTAAAGTTGCAGCATTTTTTCCAGATTTTGTACCACTTCCTCCTGCTTCGATTCCATACAAAGATACTTCCTTATCGTCAATAAAGGGATAGAATGAACCTATTGCGTTACTGCCGCCACCCACACAGGCAACTATTGCGTTGGGTAACCCACCAAATTTCTCATTACATTGTTGTTTTATTTCTTTTCCAATAACACTCTGGAAATCTCTAACTATCATTGGGTAAGGATGAGGACCAACTACTGAACCAATTACATAATAGGTAGTTTTGACATTGGTTATCCAATCCCGTAGTGCTTCATTAATTGCATCTTTTAGTGTTTGTGAACCAGATAGTACAGGATGAACCTTGGATCCTAATAATTTCATCCTAAAGACATTAAGTTTCTGTCTCTCAGTATCTTTTAAACCCATATAAACTTCACAGTCAAGTCCAAGAACCGCCGATGCTAAAGCGGTACCGACACCATGTTGTCCCGCCCCTGTTTCTGCGATTATTCTCTTCTTGCCCATTCTTTTCGCTAGAATGCACTGTCCAATGGTATTATTGGTCTTATGAGCTCCCCCGTGAAGCAAATCTTCTCTTTTAATGTAAATCTTTGCGCCTCCAACATATTTTGTTAGATTTTTAGCAAAATACAAGGGTGTTGGTCTTCCTGCATAGTCTTTCAAATATTCGGATAGTTCTCTTTTAAAATCCGGATCATTGCTATATTTTTGATATGAATATTCTAATTCTTCTATAGCAGGAATTAAGGTTTCTGGAATATATTTCCCACCAAATTTTCCATATCTGCCATCTTTTGGAAAATTATATTTCATCTTGTAATGCTGTTAATCAATTTATAGACAATATGAATTGATATACTTAATTTTGGTATAAAATTAGAAGATATAATTAATTATATACCAAATAAATTCCTATCACCGTTACTAAAATATTGAAGGGGCTGGTACCAATATATTAAAATTTATTTATTTCACCTGATACTAACATTTTAAAAAAAAATTCGAGCATAATAGGAATGCATGATAAGGATTTCTGGAATGCAGTACTGTCGATACTGGTTTGACGAATATCAACTGCCTCAATCACCTAAAAGTTTCTACACAAAACTGCAAATTACTAGAATTTTCTAACTTTCGAATTTTTTCTAGAGTGCAAAAGTCAGTAAGATTACAAATAAATTTTATCAAATCCAAGTGATAGACCTCCATAACTTTTGAGGTATAAACTTCATTTAATATCCAATTTTAATTGATTGAAATCATAGAGGTTTACAGATATAAACAAAAATTTGTGTAATATTTACAATAAAGTAATATATTTTTTGTTAAAAATTCAATTTGATATTATGTAGCAGCGTCTTTACAAATAGCTATCCGAATGATATTTTGAAGATATAAACAAAAAGAAAGCATTGATAACAAACCTTTTTCTTCCTTTTCTGTAAATATTTTCGCAATTACTATTTGGTAAGATATTTCCAGAACCAATACAGAAAGATATTACAGATATAAACAAAAATTCATTAAATTATCGGCAGGGAACTCCTATTTTTCTAATTATGGAGACAATATTTTAAAATTACAATTAAAACTTTATGACTAGTGGGACGATATGAAATGAGGCAATATACCAATTTTGTAACAACAAACAATTAACGAAGGTAATCTAATATTGGCTAGAATTGCGATATTACTTAAAGAATCCGATGATTTCTTGGGGGGCTCTTGGCTGGTTAGTAGCTACTCGTACCATTAACGAGTTCTTTTACTTTGGACGAGATATTTTCAGCTTTTTCCATTATGCTCGTCCCTATTAAAAATGCGTCTGCCCCTGCCTTTTTCAGATATCTTATTTGTTCTGTATTCTCAATGCCACTTTCGCTTACAATCAAGTTTCTTCCTTTGTGATATTTTTTCAACAGATTTTCAGTAGTTTTTAAATCAATTTTCAGATTGTCGAGATTGCGATTATTTATTCCAATTAAATCATTTCTGCCCACCTTAAAATCAAGTATCTCCTTGAATTCATTCTCTAAATGAACCTCATACAAAACATTCAATCCTTTTCTGTATGAATACTCTGAAAATTTTTCTATACTTGCTTCAGCTAAATTTTTATCAAATACTGTCTTTATTAACAATACATAGTCCGCGCCAATTTTTTTAGCACAATCAATTTGGTTTTCACTCACGATAATATCTTTCATCAACATTGGAACACTAGCATTTTTTCTAATAACTATAAAGTTATTTATCGAGCCGTTAAAAAAATACTTTTGTGTTAAAACAGAGAGTCCTATAGCCCCACCACTTATCATTTGATTAGCTATATTTACTGGATTTACCTTTTGACTATCAACAATATTTCCCTTTGATGGAGAAGAAAATTTTACTTCCGTTATGATCGGTACTTTTCTTATATTGATCATGGAACGAATGTTGTTTGTAAGACTCATTGCATCATGTGTATGATCAAAATTTGCTACCTCATACAATCCTTCATCTATTGACCGGAAAGAATTCTTAACTAATTTTTCTAGTAGATTTGGTTCACTATCAGGGGAGAAAAAACGACTCATTTGTACATAACTTCCAGCAGATATTAATCGATTAATTTACATTATATTTATTTATGTCAATTTATTGTTTAACAACTTTTTTTTGTTCTCACGTTTTTAAAAAAAGGTAAAGATTTAATTAATTTTAAGGACAAATTATATTGATGACTAAGGTGATAACTGAGGGCATTTCGTCGCTTATTTCTGAATTTGGGGATGTCAGAAAATTAACTGATAACCTTTTCAAGTCCCTCAAGACAGAGGATGCCGTTATTCAATCCGACCCGTTTGGAAGCCCGCCAAATTGGCATATAGCTCATGTAACATGGTTCTTTCATAAGATATTGACAAAATATGGAATTACGGTATCTTTTGAAAACCTAAATTTAGATTATCTAAATTCTTATTATCAAAAATTTGAAACAATTTTACCAAAAAATGAAAGAGGAAGATTTCCACGACCTACTGTATCAGAGAGTCTTCTTTACAGAAAGCAAATTGAAAAGAATGTCATTTCATTTTTAGAAGCAGTAGGCAATGAAAACCATCTTTTGCCAAACATCCTGTATGATATACAATTAGGGAATCAACATGAAATGCAACATCAAGAATTGATGATTTATGATTTTCAAAACTATTTCGAGAGATTTCCCGATCCACATGATAACTACAAACCTTTTAAAGTTAACAAGGACCCAGAGAAAACTATTTCAGAAGAACAAAGTAAAGAGATGATATCTATTCCAGGTGGAATATATGAACTTGGGTTCTCTGGAAAAGGTTTCTCTTATGATAATGAACTACCAGAACACAAAGTGTTTCTGTATCCCTTTAAAATAGATACTACACCCGTATCCAATGAAGATTTCATGAGATTTATTGACGATGGTGGATACCAAAAATACAGGTATTGGCTGTCTGATGGATGGGATCTTGTTCAAGAATTTGATTGGCAATGTCCTCTTTATTGGTTTAAAAGGCAGGGGGTTTGGATGAAAAAGGATTTTTTTGGAATAAATCCAGTAGAACCCGAGGAACCTGTAATAAATATCAGTTACTATGAAGCTGATGCTTACGCAAGATGGGCAGGAAAAAGGTTACCTACTGAAGCAGAATGGGAAAAGGCTTCTAGTTGGAACGAAGATCTAAATAGAAAAACAATTTACCCTTGGGGGGATGATTCTCCAAAGCCTGAAAACGCCAATCTGTTAGAATCATTTCTTTGGAAAACATCTAAATGTGGTTGTTATGAAAAGGGAAAGAGCTTCTACGGATGTTATCAAATGATTGGTGATATTTGGGAATGGACAAACTCTGAATACGCTCTTTATCCAGGATTTCAACCAAAATTTCCGGAGTACACCGATAAATGGGCTATAAACCAAAAAGTTTTACGCGGCGGATCTTTTGCAACACCACGACGTCAAATTCGAAACAGCTATAGAAACTACTTCAAACCCCACGAACGGATCCTCTTTGCAGGATTTCGTTGTGCAAAATAATCTTAATTTGGAACTAACAGAGATAAACTAAACCAGTTGTTATCATCTAAAAAGTTTTTTTCCACCTTCATATTACTCTTTTTAGCGAATTTTTTAATATCTTGTATCTTGTATTTGTAAGAATTTTCAGTGTGGATTGATTCATTTTTTAAAAAATTAAATGATTTGTTAATTTTTCCTATCTTAACATTTTGTTTGATTTTTGAAACAAGATGCATTTCAATTCTACTTTTTTTTTCGTTAAAGTAAGCAAAGTGCTTAAATGATTCTAAATCAAATTCTCCATCCAATTCATTATTTATTCTCCTTAAAATGTTTAAATTGAATTGAGCTGTTATTCCGTTTCCGTCGTTATAAGCTGCTTCCAAAACCTCCTTTTTCTTTACAAGATCAAATCCTATCAAAAAAGAATCATCTGGGGCTAATCCTTTTCTAATGGATCTTAAAAAGCTTATCGCATATTTTGGTTCAAAGTTTCCCAAACTTGAACCAAAGAATAGTATTAATTTTTTATCTGGAATGTTACCATTGGAATGAATATATTCATTAGCTTGTCTTATTCCATCAAAATAATCAGAGGATATTGGATGACTCGTAATTTTTGGAAAATCCTTTAGCAGTTTTTTATTACTATTGAACAACATTTCGTAAGATACATCTATTGGAAAATAATGCAATTTGTTCTCTTGTTTTTCTAGAAAATATTTGAGGATTATTTTGGTTTTCTTAGAGCTACCACTACCTAATTCAATGATGGACACATTTTGATTGTCAAAATAATTAACTAATTCTCCTATATTTTTTAGGATTATTTTATATTCTGTTCTAGTTAAATAATATTCGGGTTGAGTACAAATTGATTCAAAAAGTTCTGAGCCTGTCTTATCATAAAAGTATTTTGGGTCAAGTCTCTTTCTTTTTCGGCCCAATCCATATTTTACATCTCTGGCAAATTCATCAATGAGTGTATTACTATTATTTTGATCCGACAAATGCTAAATCAATTTGCACCTGATATTTATTAAATTCTTTGAAATTAGTGGAAAAGTTGGTATAATTTTCATTTGACGGCATACTCACAGCGGTCTTATTTTAAAGAAAATGTTTGCAATTATATAACCCATTAAATACATTATAGTTGAATCAAAATTAACTCATGAGTTTGATGCTATAATTTTTATATTTTTTAATAATGAAAAAATGCTCATATTTAAAAACAAATAACGTATTCATAAAAAATTATCGCCAATTTAAAAGTTAATGAAAATATATTTATTCTTGCTGCATATTGGTATTGCAAATAAAATGAAAATCTTCCGTTATATTTCATTTTGTGTTTAATGATGATCATTGTTTTTCAAGAAGAAAAAAATTATTGTATATACGTAATTTTAAATTCAAAACAGAGTACAAAAATCATCAGAATTTTGGTATCAAAATTAGTCAGGATCAAATTTAGATTAAAAATTCCGGATCTATTGTCAGTTGATTTGGGATGATAACTCTAAATATCCAAGCTAAAATTGTATTATTGTCAGGCAAAATTGTTAAAAAACTCTAATTTTGAGTTGGAGGAGTCGCGAAGCCTGGTCAAACGCGCAGGACTCAAGATCAAATCTTGAATAATGGGTGATCCCGTCCTTTAGGGGTTCGTGGGTTCAAATCCCACCTCCTCCATTTAATTTTTATAATATTATATATCTATGACCATGTATTGTTAAATGATATTAGTAATCCTTTTTTTATCTTATTTATCATATTTTTTCAAAAAATCTCTAGAGTATACTGGTGTCCACAATAAATTAATTTCAGTTTGTAATAGAAAAGTGATAAAGCTACTGATACTAATTTGGAATTTCTTATATTGCTCTTGTAAATATATACAAACCATGCAATGCTATATTTCCTCTGTTAATGACATGCATTCCTCTGGTGTGTAAATGTGATTAGGTCTGATACTATAACAAATTACTTGACTCTCATAAGGTTGCCAAATATTTTTACCACTATACCAAATATCCTTGTTGGATATTTTCTATTTACTCATATAAAGGATACAAATTATATGGATCTGCTTTTATTGATATCTATTTCTATTTTATTGTATATTGGAGGAATAGTTTTAAATGATTATGTAGACTTAAAAAAAGATAAAAAAGAAAGACCCTCACGACCACTTCCTTCAAACAAAATTCCAAAGAAGAATTCTCTCTATATTTACATTATATCTATTTCATCTTCGTTAATTTTATCTATATTTACAAGTGTCACTGGCTTTTTGATAACTGTTATAATAATTGTTTTAATTTTTATCTATAATTTATACTCAAAAGAAAGATCCCCAGGATCTGTAAATATGGGATTGATAAGAAGCTTGAACGTTCTATTAGGTTCTAGTATTTCTTTTTCCTTGTTCGATCTACAATTTACTAGCCTTAAAGTTATTATTATCCTCTTTCTTGAATTTTTATATGTTTTTGTAATCACATTCACAAGCAGAAATGAGGTTAAAATAGATTCTACAGAGAATCACTTTCTGTTATCATTTTCTATAATTTATTTAATAATATTTTCAATATTGTTTCTAATTTTTATTGACATCTTTAACTTCGATTCAATAATAAATACTATAATATTTACAGTTGCTATAGTTTATTCACACCTATATTTCTACAAAAATAAAATCTCCATACAAAAATTAATATCATTGCTCATAATTTTTATGATTATATACGATTCAATTTTTATAGCCGATAGCATAGGATATTTATATGGATCCACCGTACTTCTTCTAATACCTCTTATTATATTTCTTGGGAAAAAGATGTATATGACATAGCTTTTTATTTTTAGTATCTTATAAAGGACACATGTTATAGAAAAAATTTATTTTTAAACCATATTCTTTAAATCTAGTAATACCCAAATACTATTACAATTTCATGAAAAGACATATCATAGTTATTGATATAGTTGGATTAGAAGAAAAACATCTTGCTTCGAACCATCTTCCTACAATAAATAATCTTGCAAGCCTTGGAGAATATTGCAAACTAAAACCGGTATTTCCAGCAGTTACTTGTTCTGTACAGACTAGCTTCTTAACTGGTGAATATCCAAACAGACATGGAATCGTATCCAACGGTTTTATGGATCGTAATACATACAATGTATCATTTTGGGAACAATATTCTTCGTTAGTTCAAGCTCCTAGAGTATGGGATCTTGTAAAGAGAAGAGATCCTAACTTAAATACTGCAGTACTTTTTTGGCAGAATACTCTATATGCAAACTCAGATGTTATAATAACTCCAAAACCCATCCATTTAGAAAATGAGATGATCATGTGGTGTTATTCAAAACCTGTTGGTTATTATGAAGAGATTGGGAAAAAAATTGGCAATTTCGATTTATCAAAATATTGGGGGCCATTCGCATCACACTTATCTAGTGAATGGATTTGTAATGCAACTCAATATACCATCGAAAAATATAAACCCAATCTCATGTTTACATATATTCCTCATGTTGATTATTCAGCTCAAAGATTTGGAAAAGATAGTAGTGAAGTTCATAACGATCTAGTAAACGCTGATATGCTTGTTGAAAGGATTATCGAATCTACAAAAAACGCTGGAATCTACGATAATACTCAATTTGTAATTTTTTCAGAATATTCTTTTAATAACGTTACTGATGCTATCCCTATCAATTTGGTTCTTAGAGATAAATCTATGCTAAATGTTAGAGAGATAAATGGAAAAGAATACGTAGATTTTGAATTCAGTAAGGCATTTGCTGTAGTAGATCATCAAGTTGCTAATATTTATATTAAATCTAGTCAAGAATTCAGCAACGTATTAAAAATTCTTCAAAATATTCCAGATATAGAAATAATAATAACTAACGAAGAGAAAAAATTTTTTAATATTAACCATGAACGTACAGGAGATATTATAGCAGTCTCAAAACGTAATAAATGGTTTAGTTACTACTGGTGGTATGACAAGGAACATGCACCAGATTTTGCTAAACGTGTGGATATCCATAGAAAACCAGGTTATGATCCGCTCGAATTATTCATTAATCCTCAAACCAAATCTATTCCATTTGAAACTAATTTAATTAAAGGTTCACATGGACGACCGTTCAATCCCCAAACTTCGGAGGGTTATTCACTTTATGTTTCTAATATTAAATCTGGTATTCAAAAGGATTCTGAAAATGCCATCAACGTGGTAGATATTGGAAAATATTTGATTGGTTCTATCTAATCACATTATATGGTGCTGTATTTGATAAATTATTGTATCACACTCAATTCATTCCATGACACTCAATCACTAGACAAAATTCTGGGAAATCTAGTGAGATGTAATTATGATGGAATAGAAATTGAGGGAACGCCAAATCAATTTTCGTGGAAACAATATCGGGATAATATAAAGTCCTATAATTTATCAGTAATCGGAGTAACGGGAGCGTGGACAAAAAGAGATGTTGAGAATGAACATATTCCAATTCTTCTAACAAATGATTATAATAAATTATCATATTCAATAACATATATCCAAAATTGTATTAAAATGTGTAACTTTTTAGGTGGAAACTTTTTTAATATCTGTTTGTTATCTGATTATTCAGAATTACAAGATTTCAATCATACATATATTTCTCCCCGACAAAAAAAGAAATCTTTGCAACAAATAATGTCAATTTTATCAGATCTATCAAAATTCTCCCAAGAATATGGTGTATATCTCTTATTAGAACCCTTGAATAGATATTCGACACCATATTTTGTTCAAGCCAAAGATGCGATAGATCTTTCTTCAAAGATCAATCATGACTACTTACTCCTGTTATTAGATACATATCATATGAATATTGAGGAGAAAAATTTTTCTGAATCAATCAATGACAGTAAAAAATTTCTAAAACATATTCACTTATCTGATAACAATAGACTAATGCCAGGACGAGGTCATATAGATTTTGACGTGATAATAAAATCATTAAAGAATATTAATTACAAAAATAATATCAGTTTTGAAATTATTCTCCCTCCTAAAAACTATACAGCAGATCTTAAATATGGCCTTAATTATATAAAAAAAATCTCAAAAAAATACGATTTATGACAAACAATAGTTTAAACGATTCCCATAAATAATTTAATCCTTTACTTCCAAATTTATTGATTCTAGAAATATTTTTTCAAATTTTCCTGCCAAGCAATTAGACTGTTGATATCCGAGGTTACATAATCGGGATTGAGGTCTTTTGCAATCGACAGAATTTCTCGTTTAACGAATAGGATTATCTTGATTTCTTCAGTCAATTTATTTTTTAAAAATTTCGCAGTTGTAAATAGAAATCGAAGAGAAGTTTCTTCTGAGGAAAAGATAAATATATTCTTTAATCCTTTTTTACGATCCCATAATTTGGTTATATATCTTTGAATGTCTATATCAAAAAAAGGATCTATATGCATTTCTATATTTCCTACATAAATAGTATGAAATCCTATTATTTCAGATGCTATTGAAGCAATTTTAGAATTATGTGTTTGATCTTCATTTCCTGCTATGAATATATTATATACATCATAATTAGCTGTTTCTCTATGATGATGCTGTGAGAGTAAAATCATCAAGTCAAATAACTGGTTATTTAACGAAATTAATTCTGTTTCTCCTAATCTTCCTCGATTGTAAATCTCATTCAAAGTATTAAAAGAAGGAATAAAAATCTCTTTGATTATTCTAATAATATCCCTATCTGAATAAATAGTACTTAATAATATTTTACCTGTTTCATTCTTATTATTACCTAATAATGCAGTAATAAAATTTTGTTGAATCTGCAAATAGTTTAAAGGAAGTTCTAATTCCATCACGCCCGGTTCCAATGTCCAAATATTTACCGAACCAATTTTCTTTCTTTTAATTAATCCTATTACTGCCAAAATGTTAAGATATTTCGTTATGGTCATTCGATTTACATGAATGGCATCAGCTAATTCGACACTAGACATGCCTGCATCATTCTTTTTCAGAGTTTCAATAACTTTATGTTTAATTTCATCAATTGTATATCTTCTATACAATAATCTAAGATTATTGATAGAATACAAAAACATTTAGCATGTTCACTCAATTTTACCAACAGTACATCATATTCTTTAGTATCTGAATCTAGTATCTGAATCTAGTATCACCAAAAAGTTTAAATTTAATGTAATTATTGGCATCGCCTAACTATGGTTAAAGAGAAATGCGTACTTGCCTATTCGGGTGGTCTTGATACTTCAGTATGTATAAAGTATTTACAGTTATTGCATGATCTAGATGTAATTACTGTTACCGTAAACATTGGACAGAATGATGATTTCGAGGAGATAGCAAATAGATCTAAACTAGTAGGCGCCATAAAACATCATAACATTGATGCTTCCTCAGAATTCACCCAAAATTACATCATTCCATCTATAAAAGCAAATGGATTGTATGAAAATAAATATCCGTTGGCTACAGCCTTAGCAAGGCCCTTAATAGCTAAAAAAGCTGTAGATATAGCAACAACGGAAAATGCAAAATACATTGCACACGGATGTACCGGAAAAGGTAATGATCAAATAAGATTCGACATTACTATTAGATGCTTAAATCCTGATCTAAAAATTATTGCTCCGATACGTGATTTGAATCTGACAAGAGATAAAGAAATACAGTTTGCCAACGAACATAAAATACCTGTAAATACTGAGGTAAAGAGATATAGCATTGACGAAAATTTATGGGGCAGATCTATTGAAGGTGGCGATCTAGAGGATCTATTAAATGAACCACCAGATGAGTGTTTCAAATATGTCAAGTTTGATAATCCGAAAGCAGGATATTTAGAAATTGATTTTGAAGCGGGAATTCCTGTCTGTGTAGATGGACAAAGAATGAATTTGGCAGATTTGATAAATTATGTAAATATTAAGGCAGGGTCTTATGGGGTAGGCATAATTGACCATGTGGAAGATAGAGTAATAGGTATCAAATCTAGAGAAATTTATGAATGTCCAGCTGCTTGTGTCTTGATCGAATCACATCAAGATCTTGAAAAAATGGTTTTAACTTCCTATGAATTACGATTTAAACATTTGGTAGACCAACAATGGAGTTGGATGACCTACTCAGGATTATGGCAAGATCCATTGGTAAACGATTTGGATAGGTTTATAGATGCAACGCAAAACAGAGTTACAGGAACAGTAAAGATGAGAATGCAAAACGGTTCTATAAGGGTTGTAGGAAGAAGATCAGAATTCTCTTTGTACAAAAACGAATTGGCAACTTATTCTTCTGGTTCTATTTTTGATCAAACATTAGCGAAGGGTTTTGTTGAATTATGGGGATTACAATCGGTTACTGCAAATTCTATAGCAATTAATTTAAATAAAAAAGAGAATAAAGGAGAAGAACAATAGAATGAAGAAAGAATGTAGTGATTGTGGAGGAGAAATAAATATTCCAGACGATGCCGTGGTTGGCGAAATTGTTTCATGTCCTGATTGCGGAGGTGACTTTGAAATATCTTCAAAGTCAAATGGTAACATTGAATTAAAAAATGCAGAATCTGTAGGAGAAGACTGGGGAGAATAAATTTGAAAAAAAATGCAACTATCTATTATTTATGATAAACTACGATTTGAAGAAAAAGCTCTCTACGATGATGCAGTAAAGAAAGGAGTTAATACTAGATTACTTGATGCAAAATCTGTTTCAATAAGTACTGAATTTAATGATAATCAATATTTTGGAGATATTTTTCTACAAAGATGTATCAGTCATTTTAGAGGACTTTATATCACTTCTTGTTTAGAGTTCTTGGGATATCCGGTAATAAACAAGTATGAAGTAAGCGAAATATGCGGAAATAAATTAAGAACATCCCTAATTTTAGCAAAATCAAAAGTAGCTGGTCCAAAAACATATCTTTGCTTTAACTCAGATTCATTTAAAGTTCTGATCGATAAACTTGGTTATCCAATTGTCTTAAAGCCAATTGTGGGATCTTGGGGACGTGGTGTTTTTCCGGTAAGAAATGAAGAGATTGCAAATATGTTGATAGAAACACGGGAAGAAAACGATTCTCCATTTTCAAGAATATATTATGTTCAAGAAATGATAAAGAGACCGCCACGCGATATTCGATGTATTGTAGTAGGAGATCAAATCGTAACTGCAATATATCGTTATTCTGCAGAGAATGAATGGAGAACAAATGTAGCCAGAGGAGGTCATACTGCCCTAGCTCCTTTAACTAATGAGCTTGAGGAGATTGTTCTAAATGCATCGAAAGCAGTTGGCGGGGGAATACTTGGTGTTGATGTAATGGAAGATAAAACTCGAGGGTTTGTAGTTCATGAAATTAATAGCAATGTCGAATTTCGTGGGGCCTCTCAGGTATCGCAATCTAATATTGCAGGTCACATGATTGATTATGTTCTTCAGTTTTCAAAGAAATAATTCTTACTAGAAGATACCTAATTTTAATAATGATAAGGATTATTCTTTTACACTTATAATAAAATTCATAAGATACAGCAATATTCTGATCTATAGTTTAACATAATGAAGGTAGCAGTCATAGGAGCATCAGGATATGTTGGTGGCGAGTTAATTAGACTACTTGTAAGTCATCCAAAAGTCGAGCTTAATATGGTGACTTCTCGACAACAAGCAGGGGAATACGTACATAGAGTTCATCCAAGTCTTAAAGGATTCATTGATCTCACTTTTTCACCAATGGATATTAAAAAAGTTTTAGACTCATGTGATTTGGTCTTTGTATCAGTTCCACATGGAAGTGCAAATCAAATAGTGAAAGATCTCTACGAAGGCGATGTTAAAATTATAGACCTTTCTGCTGATTTTAGATTAAAAAATCCCAAAGATTATGTAAAGTGGTATGGATGGGAGCATCCATATCCAGAACTTCTTTCCAAGTCTATATACGGTGTCCCAGAATTTCATCGCGAGGAGATAAAAACCGCAAAATTGGTTTCGTGTCCAGGATGTATGGCAGTCACTTCTTTACTAGCACTTAAACCCTTAATAGAACATGATCTTATTGACACGAATCATATCGTTGTTGATAGTAAAATTGGATCTTCTGGGGCAGGAGCTCAAGCTAACGCAGGTACTCATCATGCCATGAGATACGGAGTAATTCGACCATATAAACCAGCAAAACATAGGCATACTGGTGAAATAATACAAGAATTAAGTCTCCTAGCAAAAAAAGAGATCAAGATTAGTATGAGTCCTCATGCGGTAAATCTTGTTAGAGGAATACTAACTACAAATCATACATTTCTCAACAAGCCCATTGGTGAGTTAGATCTTTGGAAAGTTTATCGAGAGTTCTACAGTCATGAACCATTTATACGTCTCATAAAAGATAAAAAAGGACTTTACAAGTTCCCCGATCCGAAATTTTTGATAGGTTCAAACTTTTGTGATATCGGATTTGATATAGATGAAGATAATCAACGTGTTGTTGCACTGTCCGCTTCTGATAATTTAATGAAAGGTGCCGCAGGATCTGCAATCCAAAATATGAATGTCATGTTTGGATTTGATGAAATGGATGGTCTCAGATACACTCCTCTGACTCCAGTATGATAGTTATCAAAATAGGTGGAAGTATAGTAGATGGATTACATCCTTCTACTATTTCTGACATCAAAACTTTGCTGGAAAATGAAAAAATTGTTCTCGTACATGGCGGGGGAAAAGAAGTCACAAATATTGGAAATAAATTAGGTAAGGAACAAAAGTTTATAGTCTCTCCAGGAGGTGTGAGGAGTAGATATACAGACAAAGAGACTGTAGAGATTTATACGATGGTGATGTCCGGTAAAATAAACAAAGCCATTGTCCAAATGTTATTGAATAGTAATATCCTTGCAGTAGGTATTTCTGGAATTGATGGTGCAACCATAAAAGCAGAAAGAAAGAAAAAATTGGTTATTCTTAATGCAAAGGGAAGGAAGATGGCAATCGATGGAGGATATACTGGAAAAATAAAAAATGTAGATCCTGCTTTGATAAAGATATTATTGTCAAATGGTTTTGTTCCTATCATTTCTCCGATCGCTTTGAGTGAGGAAACTGAATTTCTAAATGTAGATGGTGATAGGGCTGCGGCATATATTGCGGGGAGTCTGAGGGCAGATAAAGTTATTTTTATTACCAATGTAAATGGTTTAATTTTAGAGGATGAGTTAGTGAAAAATATGAATTATACCGAGGCTAAGGCATCACTGCCCAAAATTGGTCATGGAATGGAAAAGAAAGTTCTTGCTTGTACGGAAGCTATAGAAATGGGTGTAAAAGAAGCGATTATTGCATCGGGCAATGTAGAAAATCCTATATCTGCAGCTCTTTCTCATGATAATTGTACGGTGATTAGCAAATGAACGGCGAGGATCTTTATGTAGGAAACATCTACCAGAGGTTTCCTATCAATATAGCAAAGGGGAAAGGCGCGACAGTCTGGGATACATCTGGCAGAGAATATATTGATTGTATGGGAGGATATGGAGTCGCCTTGGTTGGGCATTGTAATGATAGGGTGGTACAGGCAATTAAGGAGCAAGTAGAGAATTTAATAACTTGTCACATGTCGATTTATAATGATACACGATTAAAATTTCTGCAAAAAATATCAGAAATTTCTCCGAAACAACTTTCAAGGTTTTTCTTTAGTAATAGTGGAGCAGAATCCGTAGAAGCAGCAATTAAATTTTCGAGGAAGTATACTGGAAAAAGTGGAATAATTTCTATGAATGGTGGATATCATGGAAAAACTTTCGGGGCTTTATCTGTAACATTCAATGAGAAATATAGAAAATCATTCCAGCCCCTACTTGAAGGAGTAAAATTTGTTCCACCCCATACTCCGTCAGTGATCGAGGAGGTATTGGATGAAAGTATCGGAACCGTAATAGTTGAACCAATCCAGGGAGAAACTGGTATAATAGTCCCGGAAGATGGAATTTTACAAGAAATTAGAGAAATCTGTGACCGTAATAATCTAGTATTAATTTTTGATGAGATCCAAACTGGATTGGGTAGGACAGGGGAAATGTGGGCCGGACAAAATTGGAAAACTACTCCTGATATTATGTGTCTTGCCAAAGGTATTGCTGGTGGATTGCCTATGGGCTTGACTCTTTGTAAACCTGAAATTCTTGATTCCATAAAAATCGGTGAGCATTCATCAACCTTCGCTGGTAATCCACTTGCCTGCTCTGCAGGAATAGCTACAATTGATTCCATTGTAGAAGATAAGCTCGTAGAAAATGCTCTTCACATAGGAAATTTATTTAAAAATGGATTATTAGAACTACAAAAAAAACATAAAATAATTCGAGACGTAAGAGGATTAGGATTGATGCTTGCAGTAGAATTACGCTTTGATGTTAGAGATGTCTTAATGGATGGAATAAAAGAAGGACTTCTTATGTTATATTCAGGCAGAAATATAATTCGGTTACTTCCTCCTTTAGTGTTAGATGAAGTAAAGGTATTAAAAACCTTGGAAATCATGGATAATATATTGAGCAAAGAAGAGGTTAGAAGAAATGTTAAATAATATTGATTCTTTTGATGAACAAATTATTCGGATCCTACAAAATGATTCACGTAAATCATTTGTAGAAATAGCTACTTCTGTCGGACTTTCAGAATCTGCAGTAAGAAGAAGAGTTAAAAATTTAATAGAAAATCAAATAATAAAAAAATTTACTATTGAAGTAAATCAAAAGGAAGAGACAAGCGCAATAACCCTAATTTCAGTCGCTTCTACTTCAGATACTTCTACCGTCACCTCTAGGTTGTTGAATCTGGGAGGAGTAAAAGTAGTATACGAGATAACTGGACAATATGATATTGCAGCAATAATAAGTGCTTCTACTATTTCCGAAATAAATTCATACATTGATGATGTAAGAAAAATTGTAGGTGTTTCTGATACCAATACAGTGATTATCCTTAAAACTCTGAAGTAATTTTATTTATATCCCGAAATTTAGTCTCATCAACTTAGAATGATTTCGCTTTTTTTTAAATAATTTCGTCATAAACATTTATATCATATACGAAAGATGTTTTAGATGCATTACAATGACACTAAAATCGGATGATCCTAACTATTATGCGCACTACTATAATAAAGTAAGTGAGGGACAAAAAAAAATAAAGGTTCTAGATTCGACTCTACGAGAAGGAGAACAACATCCTGGAGTATCTTTTACTAGCAAACAGCGGATTCAAATTGCGTGGATGTTAGATTCTTTTGGAGTTGATCAAATAGAGATCAGCCCCGTTGTTTCTCAAGATCATTTTGAAGCAACCAAAATCATAATTAAACAAGGATTAAAAGCAGATATTGTTGCCCATGTTAGGGCAATAAAATCTGATGTGGATACAGCAATTAAAACTAACGCTACTTGGGTAGCGACATATATGGGAATTTCTGATATACATTTAAGTGCTAAATTAAAAATTTCTAGAGAAGAAGCAAAAATGAGAGCAATAGAAGTAGTCGAATATATAAAATCCCATGGATTAAAATCTCGATTTACAATGGAGGATGCGAGTAGAACTGAACCCTCATTTCTATTAGAAATGTGCAAAGAAATTAATGGACTGGGCGTTGAAAGAATAAGTATCCCTGATACTGTTGGAATTATGAGACCAAATGGCATGTATAATTTGGTGAAAATGGTTTATGATAATATTGACAATTCCAAGAGCTCACTTGATGTTCATTGTCACAATGATGTTGGATTGGCACTAGCAAATGCATTGGCTGGATGTGAAGCTGGTGCAGATCAGATTCACACAACAATAGATGGATTCGGAGAAAGAACCGGAATACCTTCTCTCGCTGAAACTTCTATAGCTTTAAATCTCATTTACAAATCTAGCAATAATTTTAGGTTACATATGTTGAAAGATTTATCAAAAACAATATCTCAATATACAGGTCTGGACATTCCAGAATCTACACCGATCGTAGGTGATAGTGCATATAAGCATAAAGCAGGAACACATCTTGCAGCCATTCTTCGAAATCCTTCTGCTTATGAGATAATTGAACCCAAACTTGTAGGAAATAGAAGAAAAATCGTTTTTGGCGAGCTAGCAGGTAAAAACGGAGCAGCTTACCTTTTATCGTTATTGGGTCTCGAAACGAGCAAACATGAGGCTGAAACTCTCGCCCGTGGATTAAAGGAACTTAGGATGGGTGACGTTTTAGAATTGTTTCTGGATGAACGTCTAGAAAGAAAAATACTTAATGAAGGATCGCCAAATGTGATAAAGGAGTAAAAGAATATGGTCAAATGTAAAGAATGTGACGCAGAAATAAGAATCCCCGATGATTCAATTGAAGGCGAAATAGTTGCCTGTCCAGATTGTGGTTCAAGCTATGAACTAGTCAAGGGAGCAGATGGATTCAGTATTAAGCCATCTCAAGTAGTTGGCGAGGATTGGGGACAGTGACTGAGAGAAAGAACACAACCTCCCTCACTCTTCTTTATGATAATATACGCTGGGAAGAAAAAGCTATCTACGAGTCTGCTAGAAAAAGAGGAATTGACATAACGAATGTGGATTGTAAAGATCTAATTTTGGAACTAGACGGTCCTAGCTATTCTAATAAAATAATTATACAAAGATGTGTTAGTTATTTCAAAAGTCTTCATTCTACTGCTGCACTGGAAGGTTTGGGAGCTAGTGTTATTAACCCACTTAATACTTCTATTGTTTGTGGTAATAAATTATTTACACATATGAAATTGAAAAACGCTGGAATAAAAACTCCCAAAGTCATAACAACTTTTTCATATGAAGCCGCACTTTCTGCTCTTGATGTTTTTGGATATCCGACCATAATTAAACCTACAATTGGAAGTTGGGGAAGATTAATTGCGTTACTAAAAGACAAAGATGCAGCGAAGGCCGTAATTGAAGATAGACAACATATGTTTCCACTTTATCAAATATATTATTTTGAGGAATTTGTTGATAGACCGCCTAGAGATATAAGAGCAATAGTAATAGGCGATACAGTAGTAGCTGCTATATATCGTTATTCGGAAAATAGCGAATGGAAAACCAATATGGCTTTAGGAGGCAGAGCAGAATCATGTCCAATTACAAAAGAGCTCGAAGATATATGTATAAAATCTACACAAGCAGTAGATGGAAAAATAGTTGGAGTAGATCTTATGGAAAGTTCACGAGATGGTTTATTGGTTCACGAAGTTAATAATACAACAGAGTTTAAAAATACTGTCAGAGTAACAGGAGTACCAATTCAAGATATGATAGTTGATTACTCTTTGCAATACAACTAATATTATTATTAAAATTGGTCTCACCTAATTATGCTGTGGAGCTCTTAAAAAGAGCAATAGAGTTCTATACACCCTCAAGATCTGAATCTCAATTAGCTAATATGCTTAAGGAAAAATGTATTGATGATCTGGGATTTGAACAAGCTCAGATAGATAGTGTAGGAAATGTTATAGCTACAAAGGGAACAGGATATCCTAGGATTCTTCTTTGCGGACATATGGATACAGTTCCAAATAAAGTGCCTATCAGAATAGAAGATGGTTTATTGTATGGTCGTGGTGCCTCAGATGCTAAAGCTCCTTTAATCGCCATGCTCTTAGCAGCTTCGGAATTTCCTAAACAAAACGGAACTATTATTTTCGCAGGTGTAGTAGATGAAGAAGGAAGCGCTACTGGTAGCAAACAACTTGTTAAAAATAATATAGGTGTTGATTATGCCATTTTTGGTGAGCCGAGCGGTATAGAGAACATAACGATATCGTATAAAGGTAGATTAGCAATTAAACTAATTTGCGACGTCCTCCAAAGTGCTCATGCAAGTGCCCCTTGGCTAGCAAAAAATTCGATTGAAGAATCTTATGAGTTTTGGCAGGCCATAAAAAAGGAAATTAACAAAACAAACAATAGTGAAAAAAAAACTAGTTCAATAAGTTGCAGTCTGACGGAAATAACTGGAGGGTCGAGTCATAATGTTACTCCTCAAAAATGTAAGCTTACCATGGACATACGGATTCCTACTACAAATACATGTCAACAAGTATTGGACATGATTGATAAAGTAATTTCTAATATATCTAGTCAAAAAGGAATAAAATCCAATTATATAATCGAAGATTTTACAGATCCATTTGAAGCAGATCATTCATCTCCATTGGTAAGGTCTCTAGTTCTTGCAATTCTGGATGTCTGTAAAAAACGACCGAATTTATTACGAAAAACGGGCACTGGTGACATGAATATTATTGGTAATGCGCTTAAAATACCTGTAGTTACTTATGGACCGGGAGATCCTCATTCGTCTCATAGTATAGACGAGCATGTTGATATCCAGGAATATATTACCGGAATAGAGGTCTTTAAAAGATCCCTTTTTCATATGTCCAGGTTACACAATTATCAAAGAAAATAATCCAAACCTACTATATCCCAAAGATAATAAGACGATCTTATCTATTTTTAATAACATGTTATACTTTGTTGGAATAGGAATAGACGGTTGTAACAGTATAAGTTTAAATGCTATAGAAATTATGAAAGGTTGTCAGATAATTTATATTGAAAGATTTACGAGTTACATAAGTAAAAAAGAAATAGAAAAACTAGCTCAACTTATAGATCCCGAAAAGGAAAAAAAAATTAATTTAGTGCAACGTTGGTTTATTGAAGATGGAAAAGAGATACTTTCCAAATCTAAAAATGCAATTGTTGCAATAGTAACTTATGGTGACCCATTTATGGCAACAACAATGAATGAATTACTGATCAGAGCTAAAAGAAATTTAATTGAAACACGTATTGTTCACAGCTCTTCTGGACTTTTTTCTTTCATGGGGGAAAGTGGCCTTCATAACTATAAATTTGGTCGTACCACTACAATAATGTCAGATCCTCCATCTGCAATAAGTGTCTATAATATTATTTATGAAAATCTCAAAGTAGGAAATCATACCTTGATATTAACAGAATATAACAATAAGGATGATAAAGATTTTTTCTTTCTAAATCCTCAATTAGCTCTTGAAATGTTAGTGGAAGTTGAAAAAGATCTAAAATATGGAATTATATCAGAGGAAACTTTTATTATAGTTGGATCAAGAATTGGAACGGATTCTCAAAAAATTCAATCAGGAAAGATTCATTCTTTTGAAAATATTGATTTTGGTGAAGGACCTCATTCTATAATCATTCCCGGACAACTTCACTTTACTGAAATTGATTCTATAACATCACTTTATCAAAATTTTGACAATCCATCTGATAATACAAAACTATTCGAACACCTTGCCGTATCAATGGTTAACAGATATCTCCCAAAAGCTAAAGAAGCGCTAAAAAAAATGAAGTCATTTCTAGATAAAGAAAATAGTATCTCTACTAAGAACAATAAACCTGATAATAAGGGCATGTACAATGTACTAGAAAACGCTGAATATTACTTGCTTGATTCAGAGAGATTTCTTAATCAAAATAAATATGAATTAGCCGTCTTAAGCATTGGTTATGCAGAAGGATTAATAGATTCATTACGATTTCAGAAAAATATCAATCCATGGTTACCTTAATTTTATACCTCATTTTTTTAAAGATTTTTTTTATATTCTGATGATAAGAACTATTATTATAATAGGAGATGTTTATTTCTCTGGGTGAGTATTATTATTGAGCAAAAATAATCAAGCTTTTAAAATACCAGATGAACTATTACTTTTTCTTAAAAATGAAACTTATTCGTTATTAATTAAAGGTGAACCTGGTATCGGTAAAACAGCATTGTGTCTTGCTATTTTAAAGGAATTGAATATTAAAAATAATTTCTTTTACATATCTACTAGAGTTTCTCCAAATAAATTATTTTATTACTTTAAATGGGTAAATAAATACCTTAAAATCAAATCTTCCAATCTACATAATAAATCTTCTAAAACTGAAACTACGTTTGGACCATTTTTCGAAGATGCTCGACTGGATGAACCAGAGTCCCTATTTGAACGAATTACAAATCAACTTATGGACGTACGTGCTCCCTTAATTATTGTCGACAGTTGGGATGGTGTGGCATCTTTTATGGATAGAGAATCCAGATTAAACAACGAAAGAGTATTACAGACTTGGTTAGAAAGAGCGGGCGGCCGTCTAATATTAGTCGGAGAAGGAACAGCCACATCCACATTGGATTATTTAGTTGATGGGGTAGTGATATTAAGGAACAAAAATTATTACGGAAGAGATCTCAGAGAAATATCTTTAAATAAGTTAAGAGGAGTAAATGTAATAAAAAATTCTTATTTATTCACACTACATGAAGGTATTTTTAAGACATTTGAATCCTATAGAGATCCCTCTTCACCGTCGATCCAAATTTCTGAATCTGATTTAGATAAATCCTCAAATTTGTCTACTGCTAAGAAATTTAGTTCTGGATATGAGGTTATCGACAGAGATTTTAATGGTGGTTTTTTAGATAAGTCTGTAGTCCTGATTGAATATGATCCTAGAATTGGAATCAATGCCGCTATTATTTTTTTATCACAATTTATTAGTGAATCGATGGAAAAATTATACTCCATATTTTTAGACTATAGTTTGAAAAATTCATATAGTTTATTATTAAATCAGATAATTAAAAATCATGATGATGAATTGATCAGATATATTAATTTCTTTAAAAAATCTGGAAATAATTCTGAAAATGATCAGCATGTTACAGAAAATATGCAGTCATATGATTTTATTGATGAGATAGAGAAATTTAAATCTCAATCTCCTATATTTAGTATTATAGATATAGACACGGATCAAAAAATAGACCTTGCAGCATTAGATAATCTAAAGAATCATATGAATATAATATTTATGTTAAAGACGTTTGATGTTTCAAATAAATATTCTGGTGTAATATTTCCTGATTTCCATTTTCAACTTGTCTTAATTAATGATGTACTCTGTGTTAATTTACTTCATCCTTTATCAAAAATGTATGCACTGGAGGTAAACAAAGAAAAAAATATCGTAAAGTTAATTGAGATTTGAAGGGTGCTGTGATACAGATAAGTCTTTTTATTAAATTTAATATGTGAACTGATTTTAGATCTTTGATATTTTAGTTCTTTCTAAAAATGGATGTCAAATAGTTATAGATTTTTAATTAAACAATCCTCTTGCTTGTATTATTGATTAATGGAAGACTTGCTCTCGTTTAGGAATAGATTTTATGAAAGAATTTAATGATCTTGAATCTCGTAATTATTGATAATTTTTTTAAAATTGCCAGACATGAATTGTCTATTAAAATAGTATATAATTTATTCCTTAGTACATTTTTATAACTATTGACTAAGGATATCTATCTACCTGAAAATTTGTTTCTGACCTTTTTAATAAATCGATAATTCTAAGAAAATGAATTCCTATTGTGCTTATCAAATCATTGAATTGTTTTATTCTATAACTATGTATCATTAATATCAACTACAAAGTGATAGTAAATACCATCCAAAGCTTTACTTAAGTGAGAAGTTACCGATTATTAGGGATTAGCAATTTTGGGTTATAACATTGATTAAAAAATTTAGAAACTGAGATTAATCCTGAAGTTCTTTATTTAATATCTTCAATTCTTCAGCGAACTCTTCTAATAGTAGTGCAAATATACTCAAGGCATATTGGGAGTTCCCATTACAGATACAAAAAATATACATAAACTAGAATCATTTCGAAGAGGATTGGTTTTTGGAACAGGTTTTAGTTTACTTTTAATAAGTATCGCATCAGCGAATAATATGTGGGAGTATTTAAGTACTAAATTTATGAATATCTATGACATCGCATTACTAATTTTTAGTGGTGGGGGTATTTCATATGTTGTTTTTCTTTGGTTTTCTTTTCTTTTAATCGGAATAAAAAACTTACGTGGATGTGCTTGGACAGGAATCGAGCATGGGTTGTTAAACCGTGATATTCACATATGTGTAGATTCAGTTTTAAATAGCAAACAAGACGAGGTGCAAGAACAAAGTGGAATTTCTGTAGAATTACTAAAGACTGACGGTTCTCGGTTATGGATCATAGGTTTAATAGGATTACTAGTATTTGCTTATGTTCTAATTATAGATATAGATCCTATTTCTCCATTTGTTAAACTGATTTTTATAGGATCATTTTCATCATTATATTATTTATATGATATTGTCATCCATAGATTTAGTATAGGTAGAAATGATCTTGATGGTGAACAAGATTATCCAGAAGTAATCGCAAAGTTATTAGGATTATGTAAGAGTTACAAATAAAAAAAGTAAATCATTATATAATTTTTAGCAACCATTATGTCGAGAAATTCGATATAGAGGGATTCTAATTCATGGAATATCATTTTAAAGGAATGTGGGGATCTGAAGGTACTAGAGACAGTCAATTTAAAACGCCATGGGGAATTGTTGTTGATTCGCACTGGAAACTTGTATGTAGCAAATAAAGGTAACCACAAACATAACTCTAATTATTTTTTCTCTTTCATACCAATTCATTTAATAGTGTTCTGTTGACTTATCCATTGATTGTTAGATTCATAATTATATGATAAGATGATGGGCCGAAAGGGAGTTGAACCCTCGACCTTTCGATTATCAGTCGAACGCTCCACCAAGCTGAGCTATCGGCCCTCTATACAGATTATTATTTTGTTGGTGCTTTATTTCCGAGACAATTTAAATATTTATCTTGTGATTTTCTAAAATATAGTCTCTCTTGCAGATAAAACTACTAAAATTTATATGAATAATAATGCATTTAAGACTATAAAATTGTAATATGATATTATTAATGAAAGACAAGATCCGTAACATTGCTATAATTACAAAAAATCGAAATGATCTTGCAGCTGAATTCGAGAAACGCATCACAAAAGTTTTGTTGGAAAAAAATATCAAAGTATATTCATTTCCGCCTTTCGAAATATCTGGTACTCCTACAATACCTTTAAATTTTAAATCTGTTGAAGACGTTGATCTTATTATTTGTCTTGGTGGCGATGGAACTACTTTACGTGCATTTAGATTTTATCCAAGCAATATTCCTGTATTTAGTATTAATGTTGGCGGTACTAAAGGAATCTTATCAGAAATTAAAGTTGATTTAATTAGTAGTGCAATTGACGCACTTATAAAAGGTGATTATTTCTATGAGGAAAGGTTAAGAATTCAAGTTTCTTCTGAAAACCAATTATTCCCTCCTGCATTAAATGATGTATTATTATTCAGGTCAAATCTTACACGAACACCGACATTTACTATAAAATATCGGGGAGACAAGATAGTTCAACGTATGGACGGAATTTTGATATCTACTCCGACAGGCTCTACAGGACATTGTCTATCTCTAGGTGGTCCAATAGTGCACGAGGAACTATATTGTTTAATTATCAATCCAATAGCTTCTATCAACAAGTTACCACAATTCATAATCCCTCCAGATGATATAGAAATCATTTGTAATAACAATGTAGACTTGATAGTGGATGGGCAAGACAGATATTTAGTAGACGCAGAAGAACCAATTACCATAAAAAGATATGAAATTAATGCTAGATTTATTCGATTAAGAAAAAAAGGGTTAAGGCAACTTGAAAAACTTGGATTCTGAAGCATTTGTATTGGATTCTAGTGCTTTTTATTCTGGATTTCATCTTTCAGATGGTAAAAAATATTACACTACTCCGTTGATTCTTGATGAAGTTCGTCATTTAACGAATTTGACTTCGAGTTATGATGCGTTAATTATTTCAGAGTCATTATTCGAACTGGAACCAAATCTTGAATCCGTTTCAATGACCAGAACTACTGCATTTAGTTCTGGAGACATAGATAGACTTTCTGATGCGGATATTTCAATTATTTCTCTATCTTATCAATTAGGATATCCATTAGTTTCAGATGATTATTGTGTTCAAAATGTATCAAAGATCATGGGTATTAAGATCATTTCTCTAGGTATATCTGAAATTTCAAAAATCCGCAGATGGATCAATTTTTGTAAAACCTGTGGTAAAGGTTATTCACCTAAGGTAACTGAATGCACAATTTGTGGTAACAAAACTAGAAGAAGATATAAAAATAGGTAATTTGATATTTTAAATATTCTAGAACTTCATCTTGAATTACAGTTTCTTGTTTTTAAGGCAGTGCTATAACTTTCATGGGAACGGATAAGATTAAGAAGAAAATATTAGTATACGATTTTTCTATAATATTTTTTCTAGTTGATTTATTTATTAGAATATAATCTTCTTATTTGTCTGCAGTTGGTAGGTTTCTCCATAATAAAAAACAATTTTTCTTTTCTTTTGATAATTATAATAATCGGTATTGGTTTTCTTTCCATAATATCCTATCAGTCGGCTTCATTTACTGCAGATGAGATAAAAAAGATTGCTCAGGAAGATATCCGTTCTAATGCAAGAATACAGACTTATGACCTTTCTAGGATTCTTGTTCATAGTTTAGACTCTATTATTTCAAATCTAGAACTCTTAACTTCTTCTCCCATGATTTTGCAAAACGATCTTGACCAGATTCAAAACCTTCTTTATACTGCACAGCTATCAACCTTGAAAATAACTGATGCATATTATTGGATGGATATTAATGGTAGAATAGTTAGCTCTAGCAAAATCTATCAAGGAGAAAACCTCAATACAAATCTAAACCTTCAAAATCAACCTTTTTTTCTATACCCAAAAAAGACATTATCTCCTTACTATAGTACTTCGATCAAGTCAGAAGATAGCCCCTCCTCTTTTTTATACATTTCATATCCTATATTAAAACAACAAATAATAAAACATCAAAATGATACCTATAGCATAAGGCAGACATTTGATGGGGTAATTGTTGCTGCAATAAGTGTAAAATCCTTGGGTATATTTTTACAAAATGAAATGGTATCTTCTATTATCGGTAATGTTGGTTTAATGGATAGAAATGGTGTGATAATCTATGCTAGAAATCAGTCTCTGATAGGCAACAATTATCTTTCCACCGAATTTCAATCTTTAATTCCAGAGAATCTCAGGGGAGATTATAATAGTATTCTTAAGAAAGGTCTTGAAGGAAAGTCCCTTGCGGAAGATTTAGTGTATAATGGAACTACAGTAACCTTATCATACGAGCCAATAGTAATTAGTGATAAATACCTGTGGACGTTATATGTTAGTTTTCCACATCAGCTTGCCAGTAACGTAGGTTCTCTGATAGCTCAACAAAATAATTTCAGTACTCTGATAGTTGTAATTACTGGGTCAGTCACCGTTGGAATAATATATCTAATTCTTTCCTGGAACAGACGGTTAGAGGGAGAAGTTAGTACTAGAACGTCACAATTAGAAAATATCAATCTGTCTTTGGTGGAGTCAAATAGGCTGCTGGAAGAAGCAAATGAACAGCTAAAGGTACACGATAAAATGCAAAAAGAATTCATTAACATTGCAGCTCATGAATTACGAACCCCTATAATGCCCATTCTAGGAGAGGTTGAGTTAATAGAAGAAGACCTTGATCCCCAGGACAAGACTGTAACAGTTCAAGAAGAACAAATTAAATTAATCATTAGGAATGCAAAACGGTTAGATAGATTAGCTTCTGACATCCTCGATGTAACTAGGATCGAAAGCAATTCTTTAGTCCTTCAAAAAGATTACTTTGATCTTAATGATATTCTTTCTGATTCCATCGAAGATATCCAGAAACGTATATCTTCCGGAGATGGTATTGCCAAAAATATTAAAGCTATCTATCAACCAATTAATGTGAGGATTTTTGGAGATAAGGAGAGGATAAATCAAGTAATTAGTAATTTATTGAGTAACTCATTGAAATTTACAGAAAAAGGTTTTATTAAAATCAGTGTTACTAAGAAAGGTCAGGATGTACTTATTAGTGTTGAAGATACTGGCAGTGGAATAGATGCTGAGATTTATCCTCGTCTATTTTGTAAATTTGCTACAAAATCTGATAAAGGTACTGGATTGGGTCTGTATATTTCTAAAAATATAGTTGATGCACATCACGGTAAAATATGGGCTCAGAACAATCCTAACGGCACAGGAGCTACTTTTTTCTTCAAGCTTCCACTAGATGATAAAACTTAATAATGTTTAAGAAATTTTTAGGTTTTCCTTTTTATAAGTTGATTTAAAAATAATATTATATTTTTATCTTTAAAAATCTTTCAATAACAAGATATATCAAATTTCAATTATACTCTTATCTGTATTAATCTTCTAATATTATTTTACATATTATTTTCCATTCAAATATAATCACAGATTACTATGGATTGAACTATCCAAAATCAAATATATTTATTTAGAACTAGATATTGCGAGCAAAAATGAATTTACAGATTTTATTAATAAGTGGGCTTGTCTGTACATTCATTTTTCTATCATCGTTTACAAATTTTGTATTTGCTGAGGATTTTCCAGTTATTTTCGCCTTTAAAGAACAATATCTTCCATCGAAATACACCCAATCATATCTCACATTCATGATAAATAATGCATTAGGTGGTTCATCTTCATACGTTTCTAATAGTGGCGAATCCCATGAAACATTTAAAGAACAATTCATCTCAATTGAATCGTTGGACTATAATAATAAAATGATCTTTGAAGATCCATCTCAAGAATTAACGTCTCTTAGTACTAATAGTGCACCATTTATTCTTCCAGTACCCTTTCCCTAACGTATTTTAGAGCATTCAAAAATAGAAACAAATTGAAAATAACTATTAAGAATATATATCTGAATTGTATTTTTTTCAATATTGCGAGGTTAGCCTAGGACGGTTAGGGTACGAGCTTCCCAAGCTCGGGGTCGCGGGTTCAAATCCCGCATCTCGCATATCGCAAAATTAACAACATGTTCATAGTAATCCTAAATAATTAAAGCCGTTTTTTCTTTTAACCAAAGTGGATATTTTTCAAGTATTACTAACAAGTGAAATATGAAAATATAGACGGGTTTTAAGTATAATTAAGTTCCTCTAGTTGTATTTAAATTTAAAATAATATAACTCAAATTGAAATTTGATATTATTTTTGATAACTTTTTAGACATATTTTAATCTATCATACCACGAATCATATGTTAGCTGAAATGTCCTAACAGATAGTTTCTTATATCTAGATTAAAGTTTTTTCTTCTAAGATACATACATATTTTATTTCTGAAACCTGTAACTGTTGAATAGGCTGTCAAATGATGAGGTTTTTGTATTTGACTTGGAATTACTTTTAATAAGATACGTATAATTTGAATGTTTAAATATAATCGTTAGTTTTCAGTAAATGGATGAAATTTCTTATTTCCAAATTTGTTTTATTTATTTTTTCCTTCACAATAATATTATTTTTTAATATTCAGTTTTTCAATATTACAATATTTTCACAAGATGATAAGAAGGGGTTTGGAGTACAAGAAAGAGAACGTGCTAGAATACATGCTGATAATGACTCAAAAGTTGATGATAAGAAGGGGTTTGGAGTACAAGAAAGAGAACGTGCTAGAATACATGCTGAGAACGATTCTCAAATTTTTAATAATGACTTTGCCGGTTTGATCATACTTGTAACAATAATTGTTATTGTTGCCGTAAGTTCATATGCATTATACAAAATTTTGATAATCAGAAGAAAATCCAATCATTCCAAACCAAAAAAATAATAATAATGGTTTAGTCAATTGATAAAAAAAATTTTTTTAGAAATTACATATTAGTACCAATATCAATTTCATTATTGTTATTGATTCAGTATGCTCATGGTGATAATCATAATAGAAGTTTACATGACAATGCAGAATTATTAGGATGGCTTTCTATTAGTTGTGGATTAATTGCTAATATTCCATTCATTTTATACGTACGCGTAAAGAGATTATCAGTTAAAAAATTAGGTGGAGCTGACAGTCTAACGCGAAATCTTTCTCTAGAACATAGACCAATAATTAATTTCCATATTATTTTGAATCTAATTGGATTTTTTACAGGCATATTTCATGGAGTATTGTTAATTAGGGGAATAGATTTTATTTCTATATCGTTAATCATTGTCATAACTACACTTACTATTAGTGGTATTTTGATGAGATTTGCAAAATTAAGAATTCTTAACCAGTTAAATAGAATAATACATACGCATATTATTCTCACAATTTTACTTGTAATTTTGGTAATCTTACATCTCTCGATTTCATAGTAGATGGGCTTATTATTCTTGAAGATAATAGCCTATAATTTGGAACAGAAACTACAAAATTTATAATATCATGTCTGATTCATGCATGAGATTAGTTCTATAAAACTCATTGGAAATGTGACAAAAGTAGGGTATATTTTTGTCATGCAAGATAGAAAGGAAGAACATGTATAAGATGGCCCTATCGATCATTATATTATTTTAAGAGTATGAACGATATATATGTAAATGTTGACATACAAATTGCGTGATTTTACTTGAACTTATATTGGAGAATTTAACGATTCCCAAGATATAATACATCATCTTGTTTACATCTATACATTAAGTATCCCTGCATACAGAACACGATTTTAAGTACATATCATTATAAAAACAATAGAAAGAACATTAAAAATATTTAGACAACCAATCATGATACTCTATTTGAAGAGATGCGAAATCTAAAACTATCGTGTCAAATTGAAATTGATGAAGGATTATTCGTTCCTCATAAAACAGGATTTAAACGCGAATGTGGGTTCAATCGAGCACAAAAATTGCACAACATCAAGTAGTGGCCCATTGAAGAGAGGAATAGGTAAGAAAATACTTATTTACTGGAATTGAAGGATTCTGAATTTATGCCAATACATCGTTGTATCGTTATTGAGGAGTTCCTAAACAATATTTTCATCTATATCAAAAGAGATAGAATTCAGATTCAATAACAGACAAAGATATATTTTATATGTTAACAAATATTCTCGCTAAAACTGTTCCTAAATCTTTAGGTATTACATTTTTAAGAGAATATTTTTTTTCTATACTTTTATAATTTTTAATTAATCAATTTACGAAAAAATCTATTGATTTTTTAAATTATGTATCTATCTCTTTATAGGTTTCAAATCTTTCGTGTTTTATAGCCTCTTTTATAATAGCAAATGATACCTGTTCTGCCATTTTACTGAGTACAGAAACATCATCTTTATATTCATCAAACGAAGAATGATTTTTATTTCCAAGATAGACTTCTTTAATTTTATACCCTGAAACGGCTGCCTCAATTAAGAGCCAAACATCTATTCCCCATCCATCAGGAGGATTACAATCCAGCATTTTCTTCCATACCGCAAGGTTGGAACATACCTCTCCGCTTAATGGTTGTTCAATATGAGATAGTTCAGGAAAGAAAATTCGTAGCATAGGTTTTGCAATAAGTTTAGTTACAGCAGCGTCACGAGGGAGTCGTTGATAGAAGCCTCTGGTCATATCAAACCCTCCTTCCAATACCGGTTTTGCCAAATCATCAACCCACTCAGGACTAATATTTTTTATATCGGAGTCTAAAAAAAGAATAGCTTTATAGGTTTTTCCTGGATTGTTAGGATTAATATTACCATTTATTGCCTCAATCAAGCCAGCCTTCATAGCTAATCCTTTACCCGGAAATTTTTTCAAGGCTTGTTGTATTATCTTAACGCCACCAACATTATTTGCAATTTCTATTGTATTGTCTGTAGAAAAACCATCAACTATTATAATATCTGGCTTAAATGAGCTACTTTTTACATTTATCAAGACATTCTCAATTGTACTACCTGAATTTTTTGTACATAAAATAACTGCTAAATCAGGAGAACTAAGTTCAAATGAATCAGATTCACTTCCTTTAACAGTATCATTTTCTAATGATTCACTCATTTTTTATTTTTAAGCTTTAAAGGTATATAGGTTTTGGTTGGAAATCTTTATAAACTAATTTTTTTAGGATTTTAATTTCTAAATTTCATATATTTTTAGATTCCATAACAAAACACTTGAATTTTTAAATTATTTTTCGAGAATTAAATTGAAAAGAATTATTATGCTTTAAATAAGATTGTTAAGATAAATAGAAATATGTCCTAGCGTATTAAGCTAGATTATATGGTTTCCAAAAAGAAGATCTGGCAAACTCATTGTAACAGATAAAACCTCTCAACTAATTAAAATAGATCACTATTAATTTTTATAGATGATGTGATATAGCTTTATGCTGAGACACAATTCATTATTACGTAAAATGAAAAACCGGATACAATATATGATATCGCATAATGTGCTTTTTACCTGTTACTGTATTGTGTAGCCATTATACAGAAATTCTTTATTCGTCAAATGACGTATATTCTATTGTCATTACTCTTCTTTCCACTGTTTGTAGCTAAACTATTTATCCTTTTCATTCAATATCACTTTTCTTCTTGTAGTCACGACAAATTTCAATTTGCGAAAATTCTTTTCTATTCCTTTTACCAAAGATCGAAATGGTTTCTACATTAGATAATATAATTGGATATTCATTGTTGTAAAAAGTGTAGGAATGTCGTCTTCCTGTCTTCTTGTTGTGATTTGATTTATACTAAATTATATCTTCTTTGTTGACGATCAGTTGTGTCTTTACATACAGAATGTCTTTTCCTCTTGTCTGAATAGTACTCTTTTTCTTCTTGTTTTAGGGTCTTGGTATCTCCTATTTTGTAGGATCTATGGAGACTTTAAAATCAGAAAAACATACATTGATATGAAAGCACTTTATAAGAAAAATATTCAACAAATGACTAAAGCCCATGACTGTTATACCTTCAATAGAGTTACACTATCATCAAAATAATATCAAATTTTAAAAGAAAATAACACCAGTATAAGCTTAGAATTAGTATCCAAAATACGTAAATAAATAGACAATTAAAAAAATTATTTCTAAATGACAAAATCATTAAACACTGGATACAGAAAAAATACTAGAGTTTATAAAATATTATTAAATTATCAAAACTTTAAAAGAATAAAAGAAAAACCCTGATCTTAAAGTGAATATTAGATAATATATGGGGCGAAGTATCTGAAAGAATCGATTAGCAAACGATGATAATCTTTCTGGATCTAACAATCAAGTTAAAGATACATCAAGGATCATCATCAATACAAATCCAAATAACAGAAAAAAGGTTGCTAAGTCTATATTACCACGTCTATGGGATTCTGGAATTACTTCTTCGGCAACAACGAATATCATAGCACCTGCCGCAAAACTCAAGGCATAAGGTAAAAGTGGCTGAGCTATAAAAACAAAGAGTGCCCCTAAAACACCTGCAACTGGTTCAACTGAAGCTGATAATTGGCCATAAAAAAAACTTTTTCTGGTCGAATATCCTTCTTGTTTTAGTGGCATAGCAACAGCAAGGCCTTCAGGAAAGTTTTGTAAACCTATACCAATGGCAAGAGAAATTGCAGCCCCTAGAGTTGCCTCCGGTAAACCCAATGACGCAGCACCAAATGCAACACCAATAGCTAATCCCTCAGGAATATTGTGTATAGTAATAGCAAGGACTAGAAGATTACTTTTCTTTAACTTTGTTTTAGGGCCTTCTAAGGCTACAGGAGGCAGATTTGGATGAAGGTGCGGTAAGATTTTATCGATTATTCTAATAAATATACCTCCCAATAGAAAACCAATTGCAACTGGTAACCATGGCATCAGATCTTGCCTTGAAAGTTCTAATGCTGGAGAAAGAAGAGACCAATAGCTAGCAGCAAGCATAACTCCTGCAGCAAATCCTAACATCCCATCAAAAATTTTTCTATTCATATCTTTGAGCAAGAATACTAAAGATGCTCCAACGGCTGTAACAAACCATGTAAAAAAAGTAGCAAGTAATGCTTGTGTAATAGGATTTAGATCAAAAAACCACGGTATCAATCCAAAAACTAGTGAAAACTTGATGTATTATTTTAAAATTTCTATCTGTAATTATGTGAACTTCAATACTAAATTCGGTCCTATTAATTAAGACAATTTCTGTTTCCTTTTTCTTCATGTCCCTAAAAATTTTACTATATCATCAATAAAATTAACTTGTGAAAAGATTTTTTCTTGATTAAAAATTCCAAACATCTGATAACTTGAATCATTTGAGATTAGATCATTTGAGATTAGAAATTCTGATTTTCTAATCTATTGAAGTAACTAATTATTATTAATATATATTGTCCAATAACCCGTATCAACACTGATAAATGCTGGTCCGCCAGGAGCGGAATCCTCCATGCAGTATAATCCTACTATCTGAATTTAGCTAATAGCATTTGAATTATTTTTTTATTATATTTTTTAGAAAATAAAAATGATGATGTGAAAATTTATAGGTATTTTTTTAGACCTTTTTGCAGTCACTCTTTGCCTTTTATTATATTTAATTACTATATATGCTCTAATAATAAAGGATATCATTTAACAGTATTTAAAAGCCCATTATTAAAATTCGAAGCGAGATAATAAACAATAAGAAAGTACAGGTTTGTAGATTGCAAAATATTTTGCTTTCCTTTTATTTAATAAGAAGAATTAAGAACGTTATTGGTCAAATGAAGTAGGCATTTTATTGTTATGTTATAGTTAGAGATACTGTAACGCCTTTGACCCAATTTCGTAATTCCAGGAATACGATTTTACCATATTTACACATATACTCTATTAGACTTTAATTCATTTAGTATACAGACTCAATACAAGTATGGATTTATGCCCATAGCGATGCAAAATAACAGTAGAATGTTTTAGTAATTAAGAAGATAATATTTAAAATTATTTTTATATTTAATCATATATAATAAATAAAAAGAAGTTTTATTTTCTCATTTTGTCTATTAAACTCATTCGTATTAGTCTGTCTGTTTAACGTGATTTAGAAATCATTATTACTTCATTTCCTTTTTTTGTGTATTACAGTGTCTTTAATTCTGTTATTACTATGTAATAGTTAATTGATTTAGTTTTTGTTTGTTTGTACACATCTAGTAATGCTTAAGAACTAATAAGAAGAACAAGAAAGAAAAGCTAAACTGTCGGTATAATAAATCATTATATGTATGTTTTCGTATATACACTATGATGATCAGGGTTAGTACATCTAATATTCATTTTCCTCAATGTAGCAGTAATGATAAGAATAATGCTGATTTTGAAGAGAATAAGCATTTGGAGTCATCAAAAGACACGGTGACTAAAAACATTACATTTAATGAATTATGCCCAATTTGGTCTAAAAAACTATCTTTAGGATTGGATAGAGTGGATAAATTCATGATGGAGCGGGATTCAAAGTATTGTGTTGTAGGTGAAGCGTGGAAATTTTCAGGAAGATATACTGGATATTATTTAGCATTTTTAATTCCGCTTGTTGGATGCTGGACGTGTATACAGTACGCACGTAAATTTTCAAGTATTTCAAAGAATAAAAATATAAAAGAAGATGTAACAAGAAGTGATTTTGAACCTTTAATTGAATATTTTATAAACCATTGGAATGAAAAACATATGAATAAAAATATGAAAAATAAAGGATAATACAAAGTAAAAAATAAAAATATGCTTTGGTGGGCTAATACATATTATAACTATATGATCATAACCAAAGGATGAATAAATGAATGTTTGAATGATCTTATTCTTATAGAAAGTTATACTCATTCACCTGATAAAATATATCAACACTGGATCCAAGTTTAAGGATGAATAATAAAATAATCCATAAATTCAGATACAAAAATCTTAGGAAATACTATATATATTCAGGTTCGATATTGATTGTATGAGATATCAATGTATGATGGTGGATCAGATCATCTAGGAGTTGAAGATCTAAAAGTCATACATGATTCTAATGTTGTTTTGAAAAAACACATAGAAATTCTGAAGTCAGCTGCCGGTGAAATACATTGGATCTATCACAATAGTAATACAATTTCTTATAAGAGAAGCGGAATATTCGAAATATTAAGATCTCTTAAAAAGAGCATTAGAGTTCAAGTGTTAATCCAAAAAACTGAGTCTAATAAATCAATTAATCCAGAAATAGACAATAAATATAACAAGAGTATAGAAGTTAAAGTAATAGAAGGAATTCCAACTTCTTCTGCTGCCTCATTCTTTGTGGTTGATAGAAGTTTAGTATTCATAGTCATATTAAAAGATAATATTAGTAATAACTTTTCTCAAAATATTGATTCTGCAATCCTTACTACTAGAAGCTATATCGTTTCTTCTTATCATTACATATTTAATTTACTCTGGCATCAAACAGATTTACATCAACACATACAAGAAAAGAATTTGCAACTAGAAAGAAAAAATGAAGAATTAATTGATCTCTATTCTGACTTGCGCATATCATTCGAGGCTCTTGCTAAAACAAATAAGAATCTTCAATCAGCCAATAAAGAGATTGAAATACAAAAGAATAAACAAATAGAGTTCTTCAACATGGCAGCTCACGAACTTAGAACCCCTACTCAGTCAATTTTAGGATATATTGAAATGATAAAGAATTTTCCACATAACCTTCCAAAATATCTTGAACCATTAGATAGAAATTTAAACAGACTTTACAGATTGACAGAAGACCTTTTTTATATTGCCAAAATAGAAAGTGATAATCTAAATTTAGACAAGAGAAATTTTGATATTATTCAATTAGTAAATGAAACACTGACAGATTTCATCAATGAGTCCAAAAATAATAATAACGATTTTAAATTATTACTATCTTACAATGATTATGATCACCACATCCATTACAAGGACAAAATAAATGATAACAATAAAATAGAAAAAAAAGGAAAACAATTATTTGTAAATGCTGATAGAGATAGAATACAACAAGTTTTATATAATTTATTAAATAATTCAAATAGATTTACAGAAAATGGTAACATTAATATCAAAATAAGAAAACAAGAATCTGATAATGACGACAAAATATCAGTAACTATACAGGATAATGGTAAGGGAATCGATCCTGAAATATTGCCAAAACTATTTACAAAATTTACTAGTACTTCCAAATATGAGGGTGGAACTGGACTTGGTTTATACATATCAAAGAAGATTATTGAAGAACATGGTGGCAAAATATGGGGTAGGAATAAACCTAAAGATATAGGCCAAGGGGCAGAATTTGGCTTTTTATTGCCATTGGTCTAACCAATTGAGTAAAAAATGATAATTTCTCTAATTTGGACAACAGTTAGTATGTATAAATAAGATAAATGTAACTAACCAAAAATTATAAGTTTCTCTTTAGAAGTTTGTTATATCTCTCTCGAGCTTCATTTATACGTTCTTCGAATGAGACAATATCTGTACTTGAAAGATTCTCTAACAATCCTATTTTTTTATAAAGAATGTTTATTATCCTTCTTTCAATAATTAATTTGCCACCATCTATTACATGGTTTAATGCTTCGTCAAGTATATGCGGTTTATTAGCTGTTTTGGTAATATCAATAGAGTATTTATGTGTTAAATAATCAGTTACGATTTTTGAAACAATATCCCCCAATATTTTTATCGCATTATCTACAGATTCTGCATAAACTTCTTCAAAGGAAATATTTTTAGACATGAGTCATAAATCACTATTATTTAAGTTAGATTCATTAGCAGTCGAAGTTATTGAGAATATTGAAACTTTATTTCTTGTTCTTGTTAATATTATCATTTGTAAATTGTTTTCCTACGTTTATTTTTCATATTTTTTTCTTTCTTGCCTATTTCTTTCAGATGTATTGGAAGTTTTTGCTTTCTTTTTCGCCTCTCCATATTCTCATTAAATTTTATCTTTTGTTCCCTATCAGTAGATCGTTGATAGGTTTTCTGAGCAATACCACTCATAATACCTATATATTTTTTCATTGGACCTATTATTTTCATTCCTCGATCACTGACAATCAAAAATTCTATGATTGACTGGTCGTGATTGGAAGATCTCATTTTCAGTATCAATAACGAGCGCTTTATTTGTGATTCTACCTCGAAATATCGGAGAACAATGATATTGTGAAAAATAGACGATAAACCAAGTGAAGTTACATTAATACCTGGCTGCTGGGGTTGTAGAATGGTTATTACAGAAGTGATTTCTTTACTCCGAAATAGATTACATAGCCTTTTTGCGATTAAATAGATTTCTTGATTAGATGAATATTTGAATGCCGACAATCCATCTACCACTATACGTGATGGTTTTATGGTATCTATATTAGATGCTAATTCTGAAATAAATGCATCCTGACTCTGATTTTCTGGGACCCAAGATAGTATATGAAGTCCTTTTTTCTCAAGGTTCTTCACATCGTAACCAATGGATTGACCACCAGTTCTAATGTCATCAGGCGATTCTTCAAGAGAACAGAATAAGCCAATCTGACCATCAAGAACCCCCTCCGCAACAAACTGAAATCCAAAAGTAGTTTTACCTGTACCTGATGCACCAACCAATGCTGTTGTAGAATACTTGAAAAGTCCTCCCTGAGTTCTTTCATCTAAACCTGAAATCCCAGTTCTAATCCTATCGGTTGAAACTGGGAGATTAATCTTTAGTGGTTGTTTTGGATATACTACCATACCTTTTTCTTTAATAAAAGAGACATGAGGTTCCCTAATTATCGAAGTAGACCTCATTTTAATTACCCTCAGAATAAGCGGAACTGCCTCCGTAAAACCATGTTCAACTTGTATAATACCATCAGCCACAAATTCCTCCATTCCTGAACCTATGCTCTTGCTTCCAAAAGGAATCTCGACTATCAGTATAGTTGTTACACCTTCAGCTCTTAACATCTTCCCTAAAACAACCTGCAAGGCAATTCTAGACTCGATAATACTATCAAAAGCAAGTTGTATTACAGAAAAGGAATCAATTACTAATCTTTTACAATCAATACTTTTACAAGTTTCAATAATTTGTTCTAGTGCATCTGCTATACCTTCCTTTGTTACAGCAGAAAAGTCTAAGAATGCAAATTTATTATCTTTCTCAAAATCTATAAAATTCATTCCAAATCGCTCAAAATTATCGTAGTATTGAGTTTTAGACTCACTGAATGAAACGTATACAGAACTTTCCCTAAGTGTTAGGCCTTCATAAAGAAAGTGAGATGCAAGTATAGTTTTACCTGTACCTGGATTACCTGCTAATAAAACCGTAAACCCTTTTGGTATCCCACCCTCAATGAGTGTATCAAGATCACTTATACCTGTGGATAGGCGTTCGACCAATGTTTTTTGATAAAATAACAAACTAATAAGAGTTGTTTATCCTATATAGTAAATTGCCAAGATTCTAGATATTTAATATTCATTTAGTATAATAGGTTATTGTAATAACTTCAGGATTTAGTATAAATATCAAGGGACAATTAAACTAGGTATTGGTATAACGTGAAATTGTGATGCCTCTAGTTTTACAATTAATACTTTTTAAAAAATATTAAAAATGCAAACTATCTGGACCAACAATTAATAGTAATTTTAAATCATTTTGGTGGTTCATCTATGGTGGATATTCTTTGATAAGATGGTGGATAAAGTCCTAAACATTAGACTCATATTTTTATTATTAAAAATTATATTTAAGAGAATTCTTCGCTTAGAAATTCTATTAAACATATTAGATAAATATTTTAATAATCACTATTACATCAGTTGTTAAAATACTTATTAACTTTATTGTAACATTTACAATGAAAACTAAATGATAAAAAAAATTGAGCAAAAAATTGGTAAAGCAATTGGCTTGAAAATTTCACACTCAAAAGTCTGAAGTACTAATTCGAAAAGGATTGTCAAAAGTAGAACAGGAAAGGGAATTAATAACTATGAAAGAGGAAACAAGCAAGCAACAAAAAGAAATGGAAGATTTGATTAAGGAAATTGCAGAAGAGGAGAGATTTGATTGGCTCTTAATTTAAGATAATAATCATCTCCTCTAACTGAAAATAATTATTGTTATTATTTGCTATAGTATCATTATACATCGAAACAAAGAATTGTATCCAGTTATGTACGTGAAATAGATTACATTCTTCTTGGATACACGGATAATAGTCATCAAAATTTTCTATTCTGTCTTTCAAAAACTAGTTGACCCGTTCCATTGGACTTTTCTCTATTGAAGAATGTAGATAATGTTTTAATCCAATTACGTTACATGCTTCCTCATACAATGTACCTCTATCTGTATACACAGTATGTTTTCCATACCTTGATACCAGAGACCTAATAAATTTTTCATTTTCAGCAACCATCATGTTTCTCTCCTCTGAGAGATAGATTCCAAGTACAGAACTATGTACTGGTTCAATACAGATCCACAACCGGAAATGTTGACTACCAATCTGAATTATAGTTTCATCTATTATGAATGCAGAAATTCTTTCTGTCTTATAGATCTGACAGGATCCAAATCTCTGAATCCAATTCCAAACAGAAACATAACTTCTCTTCCGATCTCTAAATATAGTTAATGCCTTGGAAGTATTTCTTAAACTGAGACCAAGAAAGTATAGATAAAGAGAATACATTACAATAAAAGAAGATGTTTTATTTCTTTCAAATTTTCATAGTATATTTAGAACGTTCTCAGCTATAGCTTTTGCTGCTTATCTGAACAGAGCCATTTGATGTTGAAAATATTGATTGTGTATCTGAAGAAACTGCTCAAAATGCATCAAAAATTATCAAAATATAATTAGCTGAGGATCCAAATAAGCTAGACTTAAATTTTGTGCTTCGCTGAAGGTGTGGATGTTACTTATTGTGAAATTCTTTGCTCTGTTTCAAAACAGGTAAAGAGTAGAAAATTTGTAACCAAAGTTAAATCTATATCAAAATAAGAACAGAATTTAGAAATTTGGACTAATTTGCAAGCTTACACGATTTTTTATTTACTAAATGGTAAATTGATCAAATCTATATAATTAACCGAATCAGAACAGACATTCGTTTTTTTATCTAATTATGATATTAAAATAATAAGATTGATTGATTGATTTCCTTACTTCAATATCAAATAGTGAACCCTAGAAAACTGGGCTGCGCCGTCGGGAGTAACACCTATAGCAATGTGAAAATAAGAGTCTAATGTATTAGTAAAATGAGATAATAATTAAGTTTACTCGGTATTCTATTTTCAAAAATATGACAAGCTGTATATGTAATAATATAAGTTATAAAAATTGGTATTATAAGATTCAATAAGCTAGACAAAATGAATCTTAAAATAACAATTTTTAAATGAAAAATAGATTCTATACAAAAATGAATAAATTATCACAACATTTAGAAGGTGGATTGTGAAGCAACCACATTATACAAATATGCAAACAATTTTTTTTAAAAGATTGAAATGGATGATTAGGAAGTAAATGTCATTGTAGTTAACTTTGATCTTATTATTGTTGTAGCTGTTTGATATAAATTACTAACCACCTTCTCATTTAGCTAAATCAGATCTTTAAAGACATAAAGGGGTGTGTATATTTAGATAATTGTTATTTGGGTAAAAAAAATAATACAAGGAATAATAGAATTTTCAACAGACTTACTACTAACTTTTACAAGAAATATAGAGAAACTATTTTAATGAATAAGGATTTACTTATTGCTGGCACATTTGGATTTTTATCTAGTGCTGTTATAGCTGAACTATATGCGATTTATTCTCCTAATAATGTATTAACTTCCACAGTAACAGTATTGGTTGGATTTATAATATACAAGGTCATTTTTATAGTTCTTTTTCATATCGACAACAAACAAAAATACACCGATAAATTTACTAGGCAGATTAATTTCAATATTCTAAAACAAATAATAAAGAAGATGGTGTTTGCTTGGTCTATATTTGACATTGTTAACAATATATCACGATGGATAATATTATTTGAATTATTATTAACAGGATTGAGACCTTTTGAAGCAGCTATAATATCTTCTATAACTGCTTCTTCTATATCCTATTTAGCAATAAATATAATCTCAAAACGTATCAAAATCTTTTCATCATTAAAGAAGAAGAATACTCAAAAATGAAAATAATGCCAAAGATATCTTAGAATTACAAATAAAAAGTTTCCAATTGTTGGAAAATTTAAACAATAAAAAAAAGTGTACTTAAAGAATGTGATTATACACTAGATACTAGTACATTAGTTTATATATCTAGGTAACTTATGTATAATTATGTCAGCAAAAGAAGAAAAGATAAATGAAAAAAATACAACTAAATTTAGTCCAGACAACAATAATTTCAATGAAAGAACAAGTAGAGACTACAATAACACCTTAAATCAACAACAAGATATAATAAGCAAGACACTCGACAACACCTTACATAATATAAAGAGAACCACTGATGAAGCTACGCGAGAAATTCCAAAATACACACAACGTATTGCTGAATATCAAGAACAAACTATTCAAACTATAAAAGATATTGCCTCTGACTTCATTGAAGCAGAAAAAGAAGTAATAAACTCTTTTCAATCACAGGTAGATAGAAAAAGTGGTGTAAACTCCATGGGATTATGGGACTTGTATAACCCACAGAAAATTGTTGAAAATCATGCAGTATTGGTGAATAACTTCACAAGTTATCTATTAAACACGAGTAATCTCATAAATAACACTCTAGCGTCAAATATGAGGGTATACAATACAGCACTAGAACAAACACGTGAGAATCTAAAGACTTTGGTAAGAACAAATGCTAGTTACATAAAATCAGTAGGACAATCAGTCAATACACAATGAATTAGAAATAATACCAGTAAGTAAAAATGGAATGTTAAATATCTAACACAGTCTAATAATCTTTACTATTTTTTAAATCGTACTATTAGTAATATTTATTCTATTCTATTTTATAAGCAAATTAAGAAGTATTTTTATTAAGAAGAATTATGAAAATTAGATAATTATATGTCATTTTTTGGTAATACTATCTTTCAGGAATGACGTCTTAGGGTAGAATTTTACTACACTGTATTTAGGTTTCTATGAAATATCAATAAATAAATTAGTAGATAAGATATATTGCAAATTTAAAGAATGAAGGAAAATTATACAAAAACTATTAAATTACAAAATGAATTTGCCAAGAAGGTTATAACTCATGATTATCAGAATAATAATAGCATTCGTAATGTTTGTGGTATAGATGTTTCTTATAAGGATTTAAATGCTTTTTGTTCTGCTGTAATAGTTAATAAAAATACTTTAGAAATAATCGAAATAGCAAATAAAAAAAGTATTGCTAAATATTCATACATTCCAGGGCTTTTTATGTTGAGAGAGGCAAAACCATTACTAAGAACTTTAAGATTATTAAAAAATAAATTTGATTTAGTATTAATTGACGGTCATGGAATTTTACATCCAAGAAAATGTGGATTGGCATCCTACATAGGTATTATGATTGACAAACCAACAATAGGTGTTGCAAAGACACTATTATGTGGATCAATAATGGAAAACGATTATGTCGAATATAATAAGACAATTCTTGGATATAAAATTAGCAAGAATAATAAAAAAAATGTCTATGTTAGTGTAGGACATAAAATTAGTTTAGAAACGGCAATTGATATTATTAAAAAACTTACCAAAAAAACCGAATTTATTCCAGAACCTTTAAGGATTGCAGATATCAATTCAAAAAAATGTAGTAATTTTATATAGACAATCGTATTGTTAAATCATAATTATAATGCAAATAGCAGTTTTCGATAGTTTGTTTACATCTTGCGATTCTAACGAACTAATAATGTGAACAGGAGAGAAAAATTAAATTGTTAGTTAACAAATTGATATATACAATGCTTTCATATTAAAGCATTATGATAAGGGTTAGTCATCTAACTGACAGAATATAATATTTTTCCTATCGAAATTTATGGTAACAAACATGGATTATTTCTAGCTAAGTTTCTAGAATGTTATAAAGTCATAAGATTCTAAAAAAAATTAAAAATACTGAAAAAACTATTTGTTATTTACATTCAATGAAAAATAACAACCTGGAAGAATTGTACAATGATGACGATGAAGCAATAGATAAAGTGTGCTTAAGTAGAAAAAAAGTTGATCATCCAAAATAATGGCGGCTAGTATCTATCAATACTAGACTGTGATCAATATTTGCAAAGACTGTCTTATTAATGATTTTTTCCACTAACCTGATTACAATTCATGAACATACAGCTTGCGATATATAATAGTTCAAAAATTTGCCTCTCATCCTATGAAACGATAGCATAGGAACTAGGGTATTGAAACTTCGAATTATTTAAATATAAAATATAATTCACATCAATCATCTTATTAACATTTAGAGACTGATATTTCATAAAGTCAAATATTGAAAGCCTTGATATTTATGATATTGTTCTAGAAACTTGGAAATATGATTTCATTTATTACAATCGTTATATAGTTTATGAAACTAATAAGATCATGTTTATATCGATAAATAAAGTTCCATCCTATTCCTAGGAATTACAAGCCTAATCCCAAAGCAGCACATGCATTATAGGAAGGACTTGGAGGACAATTTGGAGAAATGAGAACTATGATGCAATATTTATTCAGAATATAAATTTTAGAGGAGATGCCAAACCATATCAAGATTTATTGAGGTCAATTGCAGCAGAAGAGGTGGGTCATATTGAATTAGTTGCTAATACAATTAATGTGCTATTGGAGGGCTCTTCACAACAGAAAGATCCTACGGAACTACCCCTTTCTGTGGCCCTTGATTCCCCAAATATACATCATTATCTCGTTGCTGCCCAAAGTTCTAGACCAGTAGATGCTGCTGGCAACCCATCTTCTGCTACTTATGTGTATGATAGTGGAAACTTAGTCTTAAACATGCTTTATAATTTAATGTTAAGACAACAGGTAGACTTCAAAAATGTAGATTATATCAGATGAGCGACAATAAAGCATGGAGGGCAACTATATCTTATTTAATTGTAAGAGATTTAGCACATGAAAAAGTATTTGCCAAAGCATTAGAAACATTAGGAGTGAATTGGAACAAAATTTTACCTGTTCCAAAAGTTGATACTTCTAAAATGCCAGAGGTAAGAGAATTGGAAGAATTGAATTTGCATAATCAGTAATGGACAATGACAAACGAAGAATCTGGTTTATCTTTGATATTTAATGGAGATTCGCCTTTTAAAGATGGTCAAGTTGAAACATTAGCTGGATTTCCTGAGGGCGGTGCAATACCAAGCCTACCGGATGCACCACAAGAATTTGCTCCAGGACTTTATACTGAACTAAAATCAAAATTACGTATTTTATTATTGTTGGGTCGAAAAGGTATATGGATTGTTGAGATAAAAGAAAATGAAATTTTGGAATTTGGATTTTAAAAATTAAAAAAAGCTATAGAAAGGCAAAGAAGATTTTTACCGTTTTCCTTTACTGCGATCAAAGAGCACCTTATTCTTATTTGCTGCGACTTGATCCATTACTGGTTCTCTGTCATTAAGTGTTATTTCCGTCAATGATTCTTCACCTACGTTAGTGGTATTGGCGTTGTCAGAAAATGGGCTATGATCTTGTTCATTTCTGTCTTTTAATTCGTTCTTTACTAAATTTTTTATTTGATCTGCGGTAACAAGCACTTTTTTTGGTTGTTTTTTTGAAGTAATTTTCAATTTTTGTTTAGTTGATGTTGGAGAAGATCCTTGTTGTTTTTTCTTTGTACTACCTGTCGATCTATTTTGGATTGATCTTCCTATTTTCCTTGTTATTGATTTTGCTACATCTCTTGCTACAGGAAAAGATACACCTGACCTACTTACGGTTTGAGTTAACCTATTAGTATTAAATTTCTCCTCTCTTCCACTCGATCTTCTTAAAACTATATCTTTTTTAGCTTTGCTGGTAGTCTTACTGTTTTTTTTAGATCTTAATTTATTTGAAACATTTTTAGAATTTAGGTTGGATTTACTTTTTTTTAATACGTTTTTCTTTTCTTTTTTGGTATCATTTTTAATTTTTTTTTGTTTACTATTCTGTTTAGATATCTTTTTTATCATATTATATTATTTCTAAGGTAATAAGAACAATTACAAACTTAAATATTTTCAAATCTTTAATTAAATTCATCTAATGTAATCCAAAAAAGCCGTTTAATTTCAGATAAACTGATTCTTTAGATTATAGAGATATAAGATATATAATATAAATTCCCTATTCCGAAAAACATCTAAGAATAAATTCTTAGATCCTGAAATTTGTTATAGAATTAATACTATGTTTTTAGGTATCAATGAAAAAGGAACTAGTGCCCTTTGCAAATTTTTGCATATTCTAGGCTAGAACGATAAAACCCACAACGTTCATCTGCAACTACATTCCTTGAACTCTAAGACAAATTAAAAATCGTTATTTTTAGCTAAATAAACTCCTTATGATAGGTACTGTATCAGTTTATCTAGAAACATCAGATTGATGACTCAATAAATCTACATTGCTAGTCACCGGCTAAACAAAAATTATCATTATAGATCCCACCTTTGCAAGTATTTTGAATTAGGATTCAATGACAAACAAGAGACATATTTCATTATTCATATATACCACTAAGTGTATCATTATCGACAATCCATCTATTTATTGTATTCTAACCTCGATTTTTGATGAGTTACCGTTCGCTTATTCGAAGGTGATGGATTCTATCAAGATAGGATTGTAAGATATATCACATATTACTTAAATAATAAAATCAAAAAAAAAGAAACTTAAAAAGAGAGATAAAACAAGAAGAGTTATATACCATAGGAGTTATCGTGTGGTCGCATTTTTTTATTATCATTATAATACCTTAATAAAATATGTTAAATATTAAAATATGTGAAACAATTAGGATATTGGGCTTCACAAGAACAATATTCAATGAATGATCTAATTAAATTTGTAAAAGAAGCCGAAAATGGTGGATTTGATCAGACTCTTACAAGTGATCACTTTCATCCATGGTCACATACTAATGGTTATGGAAACTTTGCATGGGTTTGGCTAGCGGCTGCCGCTGAAAGAACGAAAAATATGAAATTTGTAACCGGAGTAACTGCAGCTGTATATAGATATAACCCAGGTGTAATAGCACAAGCATTTGCATCATTAGATGTATTATATCCTGGAAGAATAGGTCTTGGAATCGGTACGGGGGAAGCTATGAATGAAGTATCTCTAGGTTTTGATTGGCCCTCTGCAGAAACAAGATTAGAAAGAACAACTGAAGCTATTCAAATAATAAAAAAATTATGGAATAAAGAAAATAGCAATGGTGTTCTTAAAGGAAAACGTCCGTCATCAAATAAAAATGATGATAATATGATGGATAAAGATGGTTTTGTAAATTTTAGTGGTCAGTATTTTACACTAAAAAATGCCAAGCTGTATACTCCCCCTTCTACTAATATTCCTCTTTACATGGCAGGTTCAGGAGAAGAAGCTATACAAACTGCGGGTAAATTAACTGATGGATTGATTACTACTTCAAAGCCAAATGACTGTAAGGAGACATTCGATATATTTGATAAAGCAGCAAGAGAAGAGGGAAAAGATCCTGATAAACTAGAAAAAATAGCTAAACCTAAGATTTCTTATTCTGAAGACTATGACAAGGCTTTCAGATCATGTGAATTTTGGAGAACTTCTAAAATAGATGATGCGTTTGATAGAGATATAAATGATCCACGAGTACTAGAAGAAACAGCAAAGCGAGAAGTAACAGATGAAGAATTAAAAAAATCAATACTAATAGTTACCTCTATAGAGGATTTAATTAAACCAATAGAAGAATATTTCAAAGCTGGTTTTACCCAAGTATATACACATAGTACAAGTCCAAATGAAGTACAATTTATTCAAAAGTTTACAAAAAAGGTATTACCATATTTTAACAAAAATATATAAAGAAATACTAATTTATATAAAAAGTACATTGGTAGAAAATTGCTTCAATATGTCGAGTAAATTATCATAAATTGTATGTAATTGTTATATACCAGATAATTACCTAGAGACTTTAAATATTGCAATTGTATATTATGCTGATAAATTTTTTGACAATCTCTTAATAACTATGTTGTGTTCAAGCTAATATGATGATATTTTATCACCACGATGATGATAGATTTAAAAAAATTATAGATGAATTTATCTTATCATCATCAGGTAATGAATCCTCAAGATATGCTCTAAAAAATATTGACGTTCTAGCATCGAAATTGGGATTATCTTTTTATCATATGATGTTAATATTAATTAAAAAAAATATAATTATTAGCAAAAAGGATATTAAATAATGATTGAATTTGTAAAATAGTGTTAGTCTAGAAAATTAGTGGCCCCTAGCCGACGATGGTAATATTTATACAGGTACAAAAATCAGAGTCTAATGTAATAGTCACAATATCAATAATATTTAAATTTACTTATTGTATTACAAATTGCCTTTATAATGGAGAAAAGGCAGGGATGAAGTAATAATAAAGAAATATTTAAAACATCAGTTATGTTTCTTATATTTGTGTAAAATAAGAAGTCGTTGTTGAAATATACGTACATATTAAGAAAGTACAATTGGTTTCTGTGATATTATATGAAAATTTCTAAACAATCCTCTGTCTAAAACTATACGTTTTATTTAAATTGCACAGAAATTGATCTATGTAAGATATAGAATTATAACAAAATATTGCTACACGAATAGACTAATTAATTTAAATAAAAAGAAGAAAAAGAAGTTTGCGCAACTAATAATATCTAACAAATTAAAAAATAATAATACTATAAGCAGTATGTATGGATATTAACCTTCAATTTCAATATAATGCATTATATATTACAAAACTAAATATCAAGATTTCACTAAATAATTATAAAATTGTACCTACAAAAAACTAAAATCAAAAGTTATGTTACATTCTTCATCAAGACGTTCATTATACTATAATGAAGGATAAAGCTCATCGCTTTGCGCATACAATTTTCACAGCATTTATATTTTACATTAATAATGATTATTAGTTATCATAGACAAATAATAAAATATATGATTTTTATATACTAGAGAGAAAATAATAATCCCTATCCTTGTTTTATCTTGTGAATATACAAATCAGCCTGTGCTTATTCCCAGTTTCCAATTTATTGAAAGAAAAAATTAGTAATTTAACAATGTTGATAAAATCACCTTTGCTATTTTGTACTTTTAATTAGAATATTCGCATACTATTCTTCCCTACACAAAATACTATAGAAAGAACTTTAATGATAAAATGACACGACAAAATTAAATAATTAAAATTGACCAGATTATTGTCGTCTTGATAGATCCTTCAACCCTTCTAATAATTCTCTTTCATCAAGACCATCACTTAAATCAATTCTAGTATTTTGTTTTATACTATCCAGTACAACATCTGCAAAATTGTCTAATTTGTCTAAATCTTTTATACCTGTTATTTCTGACAATTGTTTTATCAAATCATAACGATTTACATTATCTTGTGTTGTTTTAAATTTTTGTTTATCATTGTCATCAAATTGGTCGGTAATACTTTTGGGTAAAGCAGACAGAAGACCTGAAGCAGCCTTGGGAGTAGATTTTTGAAGAAATAGCTTGGTTGCACTGCTCACGGCTACAGCCGCAATTTTTGGATCTATTCCAAATGATTTTGCAAGCATTCCAATCATATTTTCCATAATCTTCAATAGTCATAGATATAGATAAAGTTTTCAAAAGTTACCAACATTGCTAACGTAATATTCTTATATGTAAAGCTATTTTTAAAAATTATCGAAAAATTATATTATAACGGAAGCAGGGAGATAAAAACTCAAGACTTTTACTGCATAGTACGAATAATATTCGGAGTTAAATATACATAATAATACAGCCTATTAACAATTGCTGTATCACCTGGGTCATAGTTGGTTATTGATTATTCACCAGCTGTTGAAGACTCTTCAATTGTTACCATGCATCAAAATATAATATTAATTACTTGTTTTCGATGGTAGTTTGTAATAATTCTCCCATTTCGTTATGCATTTTAAGAAAGTTTAATCCTTTTTCGGTGGTCTTGAATGTATGAGTCCCATCAATATATTCTATCAGGCTGTTTTCTATCAAAACAGAAAGATATTCTTTTAATTGGGTATAACTTAGAAAAGCTTTATACATAATTCTTGTCTTTGTTGTGCCTCCATTTGCAGCGTTAAGTATATTACTCACTATTTCGGTTCTACTTCTGTATTTCATATTTGTTATACACGTGATTTACTTATTTTAATATTCTGTTAGAAGAAAACAAAAGAAAGTTATAATAGAATCATTGTAGATATTAGTTACAATTAGAGAAAAAGAGAGAAAATTTATATTTTTTTAATAATTTTATGAAGGAAAATGATAAAAATATGATTATGTTGTTAGTCGTAGCATTTTCTATGGTATTATTTTATGCTATAAAACCATCTTAATCCAGTATGTCAACTCTATCTGAACAATTTGCTATTGGTATCAAGAACCCAGTTTAGATTACTCTAAACTCCTTATCTTCTTTTAACTATTAATTTATTAGAATATTTTGAGTTAATAAAACCAAGGTTTATTGGATAAAAACTTATTGAGCTCGCTCTGCAGGGAATATCTTTCAGCTTTGAAATATTGTTGATAGAGCATGAATTCTATTAGTAGTCCATGTTTTTCAATACACGACTTGATTCGACCTCAAAATGGAAAATATGCAAATCTTGGTAATTTAGATAAAAATCACTTTCTTTTTCATCCATTATTTGTTTATAAAATACATCATTTGAATAATCTATAATTCATATATTCAATTCACATGATTCTGTAATAGTCATCTGTATGACTAAATGTCATATCTTTATCAATTAATCCTCATCCTCTTCTTAGAATGTAAATCCTTATAATTCAAAAAATAGTATATTATTTTGGATAGATATGCCAAATAATATACTTTCCAGACGAGATACAATCTATTCCAACATTCTCTCCATCCTCTGAAGTCAGAGAAGCATTACAAGATAATCCACTCGTACCGTTTCTAATTATCTCACTCATCTGTTCTTTTAATTGTTGAGAGGGTGTTAAACTTATTTCTTCTAATAGTTCTTCCTCAATTTTAATTAAATTATTACCTACGATAGCAGATACAATTTTAGTAGAGTTATCTATGTTCCCTATCTTGTTTTGTTCAAATAGTAAAACATACAATTTTTCACCAGTATTTTCTTCAAGATCTTGTCCGTTAACATGTTGTAATACTGTACTCATATTACTCATAACAGTGAATAAAGACAAAGAGAATACTACAATCAAAGATATTATTGATAGAATTTTCATGTTAATTGAAAAATAAATATACTATAAAAGTTTTTATCATGATATCGATAGATTTACCAATTGAATTTGGACAATTTACTTTAATCATAGATTCTTCCCATACTGAATGATTAGACAGAATTAAATACACTATAATATTCTATTTTTAATATATGATATTGTAAAATTTTGTTTATTATGATGAGTTATTAAGTTAATCATTTTCCAAATAGAACTTATGAATTAGGGTTCTAACACCTTGTATTTACATTCTTAAAGATAATCTTATATCTTTACCACATCTTTGAATTTGATTAATAATTAACACAAAAAATAATTTGATAATGATAAAAATAAATTAACGTATTTATTTGATTATAGCTTTTGTTACCTGATGGAGATCATCATCATAACATGATAGTGTTTCATTTATATATTCGGGTAATAGGTCGACAGTTGAATCGTCGATGTAGTAGACCTCACACAACTTGTATTTAGCTTTTATTATTAGTAATGTAACTTATTCTAAAATTGTTCTAAGACTCAGAATATATAATTTGCTGCGGGTAATATTGGTATGAATTATGATTTATTTACATACAAATCTGGCTGAATGTGATAATATTTTATAGCTTTATTAATGTTGTTTATATCAGATAATAGAGATTTCTCCTTTTATGTGATCTTTCAATTTCTATTTTAATTTTTAGCTCATTTTACATTTAAAATGTATTTAGTCGTATAGTTCCATCCAACAGGACCATTATATTTATTCCCATTAATCTCTATTGTAGAAGTTGCATTAATATCACTTTTTGCTTTTAATTCATATATTCCAGGATTGAGAGGTTTAAGCAATAACCAATTTCCATCTGCAACAGCTTGTGTCGTCTGAGAAGATAAATTCAAAATATTATTTTCGGGTAAAGTAAAATTGGAAATATCAGTCTGGACACGATAATTTTCTAAATTTGGTACAAGTACTTTATAAAGTGAAGCATTTACTCTAACTACAAGGTCTTGGATACGTTTAGCGCATTCTCTTAGTTCTTCTTCAGTTTTTAACAACGGAAATTCTGCATAAGAGCATTCAGAATTTAATAGAGTTATAAACAAAGCTGTATTTTCAGGAATATCACATGTGCGGGTAACTGCATGTTTATAAGCTAAAGTTAGAAACCAAACTGGTCCACTTTGATTTTCACTGCAATATTTTCCAGTATCATCGTATGAGGGATTTTTATCCCAAGGAATAGAATATGTCCATTGCCACCATTTTCTCTGTCCACTCTACATATGAAACATTAAAAGGCTTGGAATCTATCTCGTAAACTAAATTAGAAATATCAAGATTTGTATTATTATTTATAAATGTAGTAGTATTAGAATTCCCTCCACTAATTGACATTACATTGACAGAGTTACCAGAAGTAAAATTAAAATCAAGGTAAAAAAACTTGTTGTCAGTAAAAATTTTCCCACATAAATGCCACATTGATTATATTTAATGAACTTTTCTCTGTTTGTCTCTCCTATTTCCTTTTTTTGGTTTTTAGTCTGGACCTATAGATAAAAGGAACTTCTTGTAATTGAGACTTTTTTATTCCTAGAATTATAGGTATAGAAGTCATGCAATTGAGTCCGGAGAAATACCTAAAGCGGTTCTAAAATAAGAATCTAATGTGAATATACTACTAACTTATAGTTAGCTTCTAGTATTAGATACTTATTCTTTAAAATTATTTAATATTATATAGATATATTACGAACGTGTAAATTATCATTTCTGTAATGAGACAAAAATAGTAAAATTAGATAATTCGAACCTATATTAGATTAGGTGGAAGATAACGCGAGAATTATAATTTATGAACTCGAAAAAAGATAAAATAACCTAATTGTTAGTTGCTTTTATTTTGCTAATATTATTTATCAAATATTTAATTAAAGTGATAGAATCTATAGTACCTTAAGAGGTAGTTTTCACTTCTGTTATCCATTCACACTTGACGCCGTGTTTATGATGATGATTTTCTACTGCTTCTCTATTGGGTGCGTCAAGAAGGCAAAAGAACTTGTCTTCTTCTTTGTTATACATTATGTTAATATGTGTAATTCCGAATTCATCTACAGGAGACTGTTGCAATTTTCTTAAAGTCTCTTCATCAAATCCTTTCAAAGAGTGAACATCAAGGAACTTGGGCATATACCTAAGTTCTTATTGTTTTGTATATATATTTGCTTTTTTGCAATTCATAGAATTGCTCAATTATAGCAGCATTTACAGAATTGGAAAGTTTTAGTTTATAGAAATAAATACCGATAGCGGTGCAAAAATATGAGTCTAATGTTATAGTACAAAGGGATATTATTTATGATTTACTTTAAATCTTAATAATAATAAAGTTGAATTTTACTACTTTAACAATTTTTTAACAGTACTTATTAATATCTTTCTATCAACGGGTTTTATCAATATTTGTTCCTTGGATAAACCTGGAACTACGGTTAATATTTCATCTGATATATCTAAAACAGTTATAAAAAGAATTTTGATTGTTGGGTCTATTGATTTTATTTGCTGTTGTAATTGGAATCCATTCAAATCTTTCATTCGGATATCGAGTGTTACTAGTAAATCATTAAAATTTGGAAGATCTTTAATAAAATTCAATGCCTTGGAAGGATCTGTAAAAGAAATTATTTCATAATCATTATCCTTTAAAAATGATTCATAGGTAAAAAGTACATCTGGGTCATCATCGACTAAAATTATTCTTTTGGTATTGTTTCTTTTAGGAAAAAACAGATCTTTATCACTTTTAGCTACTGTAAAATTGTCAGTATAGGAACCTGACATTTTCTTCCTCAGAAAGTATGTAGTATTACCTTCATCAAGAGATAAATTATTTACTTTTTTTATACTATATGTAGGGTATCCAATTGTTTCGGTTATCTTACATTCACCATTATTTATAAAATTATAATTGTTAGCAATATTAGAAAACGATTTTAAAATTCTATAAAAATTATCTCCAATAATTATTTGATTTGAAATAGACAGCGATGAATTTATCTTTGAACAACGGTTTACAGTTGACCCGAATAAATCTATCTGACTATAATCACCAACTAAAGCTAAATCTAAAACACCAAAATCCATACTAATTTTATAGCTGAATGGTGGAAGATGGTGCTTGGACAATTCTTGATTAACAGCATAGCGGGAATCTAAGATTTTCAGGCCACATTCAATAACTTCTCTAAAAGCGTTTTCGTTTTTATTATCAGATACTTTTGGAAAATATAATAATAAACAATCACCAATATTTTTGATAACTTTCCCACCATAATTTTTAACTATTTTTGATATTGAATTCATAAATTTAGAATAATAGATTCTAATATGTTCTAAATTGTCCATTGTAATGGTATTTTTAGTAGAATCTACCAAATCAATAAAAACTACACAACTTTTTATTGAATCACCAGAAAATCTTATTTCTTTTGAAGAAAAATTTTTCATTTAGTATTACTCACGAAATTAAACAACTAATAATTTTTACGGTAGAATAAAAAAATAAAAATTAGTAGTTATAAGATTTTTGAATCTCATTTACAAAGCTAAAGAATTTTTGAACTGAATGATTATAGTTTTTTTGTGCAATTTCCATACATTTGTTAACGGTTTCTGTATAACCAAATACAAAGTCATTTATTCCTCTTTTAGCATTTATTTTATTATCTGTAATATTTTGGTTGGTATCATTATAAACATCTGTATATCCTAGTGGATAAATAAATTTATTCCAATAAGATTTATTTATAAATTTAGAAAATACTGATTGATAAGTAATAAGAATATTCTTTTGTAATTCTACATAATTGTTAGAGATTGATTGGATTGTATTAATATTTTGTTGTTGATATTTGTTTGCTGTATCTAAAATTTTTTCAAGACTGTCATTATTTGTATTTTGATATTCATTGATAGTACTAGTAAGCTTATTTGTTGTATCTGGAATATTTAATGTTATATTTTCTAACAGTTCTCTATGATTGTCTAAAAAATTCTCTTTATCTTCTTTTATATTGTTATTTTGTTGCTTATTTTCATCATTTAAGTTTGCCATATTATTAACTAAATTTAGTATAGTTTTTGTAACTTATAAACTATAATTAAAAGTAAAAATTAGGTAAAATTATACTAAAATATATATAAAATAGATATTCTTTATTAGGTTTTATATTAATAACAATTTACTTATTTGTTTTATCAAAGAAATTGAAATCGCCTTTTTTCTTCATTCAAGATAAGAGTGGAGGTTTTAGACGATAACTTACTTATAACTACATAATTATCAATTTAATTGAGACGAATCCTTAAAAATCTAAAAGATGTTATGTTATTGTCAATAAACTTTGCCTTCAAATGAAAAGACTGCACATAGATTAACACTAAAATATTATGTTTTTTCAATGATAATAGTTATAATAATTGCAAATGCTAATGTAATATTTTCAGAAGCGTATAGTAAGCATTTTGTTTCTCTTTTCATATTAAATATAACTGCAGCTACTGCTTCGATTTTAGGTATTATCGCTATCTGTAGATATGGATTTCATGGACTTCATGGTAAATCATATTTGTTTCTTACACTTGGTCTTATATTTTGGTTTTCGGCTGATTTTACACTTTTATATGATTATTATGCATTGGGAATAGAAGAACAAAGACTTGTAACTATTACTGATGCTTTATGGTTTGCTGGATATGGATTTCTTGCTCTACATTTGTTTATAATATTACATTCATTATGTATTAAAATAAAATCCAAAATTGTTATTGCGGCATCAATTTTTACAACTCTCTTTATTAGTTATAATTTAGTTAATCTTCTTTCTTATGATTCTAACATTGAAAATGATTTTATAGCTCTCATCGTAACCCTTTTGTATCCTATTTTAGACTTTATATTAATTATACCTTCTTTAATAATACTTTTAATCTTACGTAAAGATTATGAGTACAATATCCCGTGGTTTCTTTCTTCATTGTCATTATTAGTGAATGCAATAGCGGATGATGGATATGTTAATGATTTTGTAGCAAGCAATTCAGAAAATCTCTGGTTTTGGGAACTATTCTATATAACAGATTTTATTATAATGTCAGGGGCTTTATTTTGGTATAATAAATTCCATATTTCGAATGCTTTAAGAAATGTAAAATAGCGCAATCATCATAAATTAAATAAGTATACCTGTAAAAATATTTTTTAGTATTTTTTTAATGTATTTAATCTATAACTAAGATACCTTATGTGTTCGAATGATATAACTACAAACATATGAGTATTCACCATCAAAATTAATACCGATAACTGTGTTAAAATAAGAGTCTAACGTTGTGGTATTATGAATGATTCAAACTTATTTGTTATATAATATAATAAGAAATGAAATTTTGGATTAAAAAATTATGAAAGATATAGAAAGACAAGAAGATTGTCAAGAACTTCCTTTTTGTTTACTGGGATCATAGAGAACTTTCTTATTTGCTGCAACTTTATCCATTACTGGTTCCCTGTAACTAAGTGTTATTTTCATGCATGATTCTTCATCTATAATAGTACTGGTAGTAGTATTGCCAGAAAATGATGGGCTATGATCTTGTTGATTTCTATCCTTTACTTCTACCAAATTTTTTATTTAACTTGCAGTCACAATCACTTCTTCTGGTTCTTTTTTTGTATTAATTTTTAATTATTGTTCTTTAGTTGCTACGATGGAAGATTGTTGTTGTTCTTTTTCTTTGTTATTGAAGTCGATTTATTTTGAACTTATTTTTTAATTTTCTTTGTCCTTGATTTTACTACATCTCTTGAAACTGGAAAGGAATCACTGACCTACTTCCAGTTTGAGTTAGCTTATTTGTATCAAATTTCTTTTCTCTTCCACTTTATCTTTTTAAAAATATATCTTTTTTAGTTTTTGAATTCAATTTATTGCTTTTTTTAGGTTTAGGTTTATTCAAAATATTTTTAGAATTTAAATTAGAAGATTTAATTTTTTTAATACTTATTTCTTTTTATTTTTGGTATCATTTTTTAAATTTTCTTTTTTTACTGTTTTGTTTCAACGTTTTTTATAATCTTAGATTATTATTATGAATAATAATAATCAATACAAATTTGAGCATTTTCAAAACTTTTAATTTAATATATTACTTAATATTGGTGTGTGTAGTAATTTAGGACAAATTGACTTTTTATTTTAAGTAATAACAGCTATAATTGAAATTACAGTAAAATCCTCTAACAGAATATCTTGCATATAAATTTTATAAAGTTCCCATACAGACAAATGTTATTTCGTTGTATAAACTTTGTATAGCGAATTAGTTTCCAGATCAATATATTTCCATTCTGTTTCTTTTATCTGTATTTCTTGAAATTCTGATACTATTGTAGGATGTAGCAATTTATATACATTATTTCCAACAGAAATTTTGTTTGGTCCTGTCAGGGATTCCTCCATCTCTGCTGCTACATTCATAGGATATCCTATCAGATCAATAGGTGCGCTTTTATCATATCCATATTGTATAGCTAAATTCTCTCCCTCATCTATTGCTATTTTAACAGCTAATTTTGGATAATTATCTTTATCTTTTTCTAAAATTGGATTAATACCATTTTCTATTACATTAATCATTGATTTAGCACATTGGAATGCAGTGTCACAAGACAGATACTTGTTATAGCCACTTGGAAAGAACGCAATAACTGCATCTCCTACGTACTTTAATACAAATCCATTATAACTTTCAACAACGGAAGACAATTCATGAGAAAAGGCTTTGATTATTTTTGCCATTTTTTCGACTGGTAAAACCATACTCATCTTTGTTGAACCTACTAAATCAGCATACATTACCGCAAGAGAAAGTTTAGAATCAACGTGATTGAGAAGAAAGTCTTGTCCTCTCTTTATTGATGTATTGTATTGATAACGCTCATGTAAAACACTCCAAAGCCTTTCTTGTCTTTGTGATAGTAATGTTTGTAAATCATAAATAATTCTATTTTCAATAGATGATAATGTATTACTATTAGTGTACGTGTCTGTTTTGCTATGTGTATTATTATTATTTCTATCAGTCATTTTTTCTATTATTTTTTCTTTGGTGTTTTCCTCATCATGATTATTCTCTATATCGATTGATCTTTCTTCTTCTATGTCTTCATTTTTAAGTTTGGTATTATAACTAACATCTTTTTTATGACTTTCATTTTCTTCATCTTTATCTTCTCCCAAAGCCTTAATTAAATCAGGTAATTATTTAATTTAACTATTTCGCTAAGAGTGAAAGAATAATTCCTTTTCTTTCATTTTTATAGGGATTGATATACCGTAATAGATACATAAATGGGATGAGAATACTAAGAATTGTTTATAGATACTGGAGATTTACTAAATTCTCTAATACGTTTCATATTTATATATATTAATCTGTTACATTATATAGTAACTTGTATTCAGATTCGATAAAATCCTTTAAAAAATCAGAACAATTCTCTTAATGCCAATACTATTTTCAAAAGTCAAAATAACATAAATCCTTACTCTTCAATTCGTTTTCAAGATATGGATTAATCCTTTTACTTTTCTTCTTTATTCTTACAAATTCAGGTGTTTATCAATCTGAAAATGGAACATCGTCAATATCTTTATCCTTACAGTTATACATCCATCTGAAAAAATATTTGATTCATACAACTTGATCATTCCAGGTTGTAATCCAATGTTTATCTGAATCTTCCTCAATAGTTTTTATTTTTGTATCCAAATAAGAAGATATTTTACTTATTTCTTTAATTTGATAAAAGGAAATTAATGGTCCACGAGATTTACTATAGGCTATGATTGCTTCCAGGCTATTATTTTGATATCTTTCAGCGATTCCAATTCTTTTCATAAACTCATAGAATTTCAATAATAATCTTTTCATAAACTCATAGAATTTCAATAATAATTGTTTATTTTCTCTATTAAGAACATCTCTTTCAATATTATTGATTGTTGTAGATAGATTATATGTCGTTTTCCTTTAGTCTCCTTTTTTCTCTATAATTTATTGTCTATACTTGTATAGTAAGCCCAATACATAACCTACCCGTCGGCAGTAACACCGATAGCAGTACAAAAATAAGAGTCCAATGTTACAGTATCATGAATAATATTTAAGATTTATTTTTTAATTATCATATTACATATTTTTAAAATATTAGTCAATTTATTGGAACATAAAAAAAGGAAATTAACGTATCAATTACAATTGAACATTATAGAAAAGTAAAAAAAGGTATCGAATTTCTTTTATCTCATATTGCCCGAATGCACAGATTATTTCCCAGAAAGATGTCTAAATTATCAAGAAACGGTGGACAATTAAGGTTTTCTTTATTCTTAACCTTCAAATAGGTAGAGATATAGCACGTTTGTTTACGGTATTATTGATATATACTTCCAGCGAAT
>DATGZA010000062.1:0-74224 GCA_035297365.1 Nitrososphaeraceae archaeon | reverse complement strand
GTGAATTTATTCTAGACAACAGATTTACTCCTAGACTGAGTTACTCAACCCTACTCGGAGTTACTCCGAGTAATATTATATTGCAGATGCGTTGACATAATGGAAAAACACAAAGTGTACGTAAAATTTGGAGGGACTTATCAGAAAAATTAAAAAGATAAAAACAAAAAAGAGCTTTTATGCTGTTTGTTGGGCAGTTTCTTGTTTTTGGTTCTCAAACAATTTTAGAATAGTATCAGAAACGGAACAATTCAGTCTTTGTTTCTCTTTCAAGATCTGGCGATATGCATCAAGTGTAATATATACTGGAATTGAACCTGTTCCTTCCAACAAAGCTTTGACTCTATACAACCCATTCTCAATTCCCCTCTCTGCAATTTTCTTTAGCTTTACTTTATCAAGAAATCCACCTAATGGACCCATTGGCATATCATAGTCAACCTTAATCCCTGTTTTTGTTGTCTTTTCGCCAATTTCTTCAAAATCTACCTCTATTTTCCATTTTTTGAATGGACCTTCAATCATTTTTGCTACGATCTTTCTATGTGGAATATAGTCAATGGTTTCACAATCCCATTCTAATTTTTTACCATCGAAATCGCCACTTATTCTAAAAATCGTCCCTATACCAAAACCATTTTTTACTTCAATTGGAATAACATTAAGTCCCATGTTTTCTGGAAACTGATCAGCCATATGTTCAGGACGAGCAAAATACGTGAAAACTTCGCTAACTGGAGAGTTAATTGTTATCGACTTGTTTATGGTTGTAGTCATAACGCTATCTGGACTTGATATTCAATATTATGAATTTAAAGGTTTCTTAACTGATATTATTATATTAAAACAGATTTACAATTTACTTTTTTTATTATATCCTTTACAATGTTAATAACTATGAATCCTTTATAGGGAAATGAAAGTAAAAAATCATGCTAGAGGATTTTTATTCACAATCTCGTCTAGACACTTGATAATGTCCTCCTTTGTAACTTCTATTGGATTGTTATCAAGATGACCTCTGTCTGGCATGATGACGTCACCTGCCTCGTCAAGTCGTTGTTTTAAAGTAAGAGGTTCGAATTTTAGCTTTTGACATATTTTCTTGAATCTTTCATAGAAAATAGAGTTGTTAAATTTGTGTGCTACTGTAGTACAAGAAGATAGAGAATAGCCATGTGGTACACCTTCATTAGAAAATACGTATGAAAGTGCATGTCCCAAAGTTGTAGAAGAGTTACCAAAACCAATTCCCGACAGCATAGCGCCATATGGAAGAAGATCAGGTTTGTCATTCATTATTGCATCTTCAAGTATATCAAATGCCTCTTTACAGAAAAATCTTGTAAATGGATTTCCAATTTTGCTATCGTATCCTTCAGAAGCTTGAGCAGCAGCATCGCAAGCTGAATTTCTCATGATATTAAATGGTGTTCCTGGTAGAAAGTACGGATCAACTATTGCCGTATCAGCCAGAAAGGCTTCATCCTGTAAGAGTTTTTTCTTGTGACTAAAGCTTACTACAGCATACGTAGTCATTTCTGCTCCCGTTCCAAATGTCGTCGGAATGAGAATCTTTGGGACACCTGTCAATTTACTAAGATATTTACAGACATCCATAGAGCTGCCACCACCAAGTCCGACATAAGTAGAGATATTCTTTCCTTCAAATTCATTCTTTATCTTTTCAATTGTTTCAATGGAAGGATCCGGAGTAACTTTATCATAAATCTCGTAATTTGTTATTCCCATGTACTCTGTCCATTTCTCATAAATTTCTGGGCTAGTAGTAGTAATAATCAAAGAATTTTTTGGATATTCAAACTCCTTTGCAGCATTTGCCCCAAAAACTATTTTTTTAGGCATCATTACTTTCCACATAATACACTGAAAGAATCTTCCAATTATTTTAAGTTTACAGATAATAGAATGGTCAAAATTGTGAATTCTTTAATCAGCCCATTTCAAGTAATTAATTCTATTAGCTGAATTTACAAAATTAAAAGTTAATTTTTGCTTTTATGTATTTCATCAAGGATCGGAAAAATTCCTTAAATGAACTTAATATGTTACCTATTATTACCTTAGAAAATTTACTTCAAAAAATTAGCAGTTAAAAAGAAATTAAGACAATATTAGATTCATAATCCATAAAAGTAATCAAAATCTACAGAGTATAAATCGAGTAAACCAAAATTAGAATTTAAAACAATTAAATAATAGGTTATTGAAAATATTTCGATTTTAATAGAACTATCTTCGATTTTTCTTACGACATCTCAAATCCAATTAATTATTTACTAAATACAATGAATCACGATCTTTAAGAAAGTTAATCAATTAATTTACATAAACAAACAACGATATTATTAAATCATAAAAGATTTCTTTTGACATGTGGAATTTCTTCAGGAAAACAGCAGATCATAAAAAAGTAGATGATAAAAATGATAAAGAAGATCCTCCGCTAGACTCAAAAAAGAGTGATATTTTTTCCATCAGTGATTTTCCTGAAAGAATGTCTAAAATAAATCAGGCTTATCCATTGTTAAAAGAAAAAGAAAATAACACGCTAATGAAGATTTTAGATCTAATTAAAAAAGGCAGACATAAAGAAGCAAGACAGCTATTTGAAGAATTGAATAGAATCAGAAGGGATATTGGAATTCTAGATACATCAAAAAAAGTCATTGAGCAGACATCTATCAGGATTTCGTTGATTCATGATATTGGTGATGCGTTACATACTTTGGAACCTACAACAACTGTTGAAACACGTCAACAAACAAATTGTAAATTAAAGGACGGGATTGTTGAAAACAAAATAGATGAGCATTTTGAAATGAAAACATTTACTAAAAGCATGTTGGAAGATATCCTAAAAAAAGACTACAAGGATATAGATATCGAATCTATAGAAGAGATAGACAGAGTTTTCAATAAAATAATGCAGGAAAAAGACAGTTGAAAATTGATAATCTAAAAATCTAATCACTAAAAATACAACTGAATTATAAAAAAATTGAGAGCTATAAAACCGAATAGCTACAGAAATCAATCATAAACTAATATTCAGACTAATCTAACAAGACAGATTAAAAAGATATGATTATATGTTTTTAGTATTTTGACTATCCATAATGAGAACATTCATTGCTGTAGACTGTGAAATAAAAGATAGGTTTAGAGAGATACAGCAAGAGGTTTTAGATCAAGTTATTGCGAATAAAAACTATCTAAAACCAGTTGATGTAAATAATTTGCATTTTACATTATTTTTCTTAGGAGAGATAAATGACTCTCAAGTAGAAGAGGTTAAAAAAGAAATTTCACAAATAAAATTTGAGAAAACAATATTAGTATATAGCGGCATAGGAGTATTTCCTTCTATAAAGTTTCCAAAGATAATATGGATAGGAATAGATGAAGAGGGGACCAAACATCTAATAAAGATATTTAATATGATTAACGAAAAAATGAAGCAAATTGGCTTTAAAACAGACAATAAATTTGTACCGCATTTAACTATATTTAGGGTGAAAACAAAGATTCAAAACATAAAAGAGATATGTAAAAAATATGAGGGCATGAAATTTGGACAGGACATAATTGATAAGATTTATCTAAAGAAAAGTGATATCAGACCAACTGGGCCAATTTACTCCAACCTATTATCGGTTTATGCCATCAATAGATAAATACAAAGTGCAAAAAAAGAAGATGGTAACAAAAAATAAAATAAATTCAAACATCAAACATCAAGTGGCGGCTACCACAAGTAATAATAACATCAAAAATCACATTGCACTAGATCTCGATAGAGTTATTGAAAAAGCCTTGAAAGCATGCCAACCCAATAAGCTGGAATTAAAAACACTACGTTCCGTTGAAAAAGAGATAATAAATGAAATCAAAACTAACTTGGTGCCAGAAGTGGTAGCTATAAAGTCTGGTGGTTCATTTGCAAAAGGTACAAATCTAAAAAATGACACAGATATTGATATTTTCATTTTAATAGACAAAAAAGTTAGCGAAAGTCGTTTTGAGGGAATTGCCATGGACATTGGTTTCAAATCACTATCCAAGTACACACCAAGAACAAGATTTTCAGAACATCCTTATGTCGAGGGTTTTGTAAGGAAAAACAAAAAGGAGTGTCCAGTCAGAATCAACATTGTACCTTGCTATGCTGTAGAAAAAGGTAATTGGAAAAGTGCTGCAGATAGGTCCCAATATCACACAGAATATATGACCAAGAATTTATCCACGGAGCAAAAGGATCAAGTACGAATTTTAAAAAAATTTTTAAAAACTATTGGAATCTATGGAGCAGAAATGCTTACCTCTGGATTTAGTGGATATGTTTCTGAAGTATTGGTTTTAAAATATAATACATTTAAAGATGTGCTAGTAAATATTTCCAATTTGGATAAAAAAGAAGCCGTGATTTCTACACACGAAAATAAGGAAATTGACGAAATCAAATTTAGTAGTCCCATAATCATTATTGACCCAATTGATGAAAATAGAAATCTAGGTGCTGCTATCTCAGCTGAAAGTTTATCAAAATTCATAATGGCTTCCAGAACTTTTTTGAAACATCCTTCGATGTACTTTTTTAACTTTCAACAATCATTTAACAAAGTAACCAAAGTAGTTGCGGATCAGAGAAAGAATAATATACTTTCAAATTTGGTCGTTATAAAATTTAATTACAGTAGTAGAAGTCCAGATGTAATATCCGGACAATTAAAGAAACTGACAAAAGCTATTGTCAAACAAGCAAATTCTTTTAAATTCAATATAATAAAGAATCAATGCTACATAAAGGATGAGGGCAATCTTGCAATAATCATCTTATTATTAGAATTTAAAAAATTACCGTCTTATATGGTTAATAAAGGACCAGACATTTTTATGAAAGACGAAGTTAGCAATTTTATCAAAAAGAACAAGAACAATTCAATATTCACTTGGATAAATGAGGAAATGAAAATTTCTTGTCTGAAGGAACGAAAGAATAAAGACATAATAGAATTCTTAAAGGAAGTAATCACCAGTAACACAGAGATAGGAATTCCAAAAGGATTGAGATCTGACCTCAAGAAAGGAGTTGGATTATTTTTCCTAGATAGTAAAAAAATAAGAAAGGATCCTATATATCAGGATGTATTATATGACTTTATATTCAAGAATTCGATGATCTTTGAAGATTGATATAAATTCTCCAATAGTCCAGCATTTAATTTCGTATCCAAAATTTAATTATTTTGTATATCAAGAAAGGATTAAAGAATTAATTGATCTGGGGGTAGAAGAAGTTATCTTTTCTGGTACTACAAAAATAGATAATTTAGATATTCTCGGAAAAGGTCACTCTGGCATAGTTGTCAAAGTAAATACGAACAGGGGCAAGAATCTCGCCTTAAAAATCAGAAGGTCTGATTCTCCTAGAAAGAATTCGTATGAAGAAGCAAAAATGATGATAATTGCAAATTTACTAGATATTGGTCCAAAACTCATAGATCAGAAAAAAGATTTTATTCTAATGGAATTAATAGATGGAAAAAAAATTTCTGTATGGATTGATGAACAGAGTAATTGCAATAATCTAATTTCCAAACAGGCTGTAAAAAAGGTAATAAATGAGATCTTGGAACAATGTTATCACTTGGATGGAATCTATCTTGATCATGGTGAATTAACAAGAATAGATAATCATATAATTATCTCATATGAAAAAAAAGTTGTTATAATAGATTTTGAGAGCTCTTCAATCAATAGAAGAACTACAAATGTTACTTCGATAACACATTCTCTAATTTTAGGCGGATTACTTGCAAAAAAAATAAAAAAGATATTGGATTTTAACAAGGAAGACTTGATGGTTGAGAACCTAAGAGAGTATAAGAAGGAGAAAAACAGGAAAAACTTTGACGAAATAATCTCATTGATAACAGAATCCTAAATATTTCTAATACCTTTACAAAGAATTATGAATTTTTAGTTTTATAACCAATACAATGAAGACGAAATTTACTTATTACAGGAAATATTTAATCTATTGAAAATGAACGAAAAGAATAGCAGCAGTTCAACAGAAACGTCTAGTACAATCCCCTTTCCAACCCTAACTATTTTGTATTTACCTGAAAGTGCCTCAGATGTAATAGAAGAAGTTAGTCAAAAATACTGCAATATTACCGCAGAAGATTGCTCCGGCTATTTTCACGATGGCGTAAAAAAAAGTTACAAAAAGATAACAATATGGAGTCAAGGCATAGATAGCTTGTGGTTCAATGCAATAATAGCTAGGATCAAAGAACTTGCCAAAGTTGAACAAGTGCCAATTGTATCTGGTGGAATAATGTATTCTGTTTAAAATACTCAATAATATTATTTAGAGTCAATATTTTGACTTGAATTGTAAAAATATAAAAAAATAACAATTAATAATATTACATTTATTTTTTACTTTGTAATAAAAATTTGGAAAATTCTGAGGCAACAAGTAAGTATATGATAAAACAATTGGTGGACAATGGATCCAATGTTACATTATCTTTGAGTGAAGATATAGAATTAGAACCTATTTCACAACAACAGATGATATTAGAGGCTGTGGATAGAACAGTAACAGACGACGAGGTCAAACAACAGATAAAACCCTTACTAGAAGCTATACTAAAATCACAACCACAGACAGTCATTAAAACATATCCTAAAACCGTTATACAGATAACAATGCCAAAAAGAAAATATCAAATTATGGGAAATCCGCAGGTAGGAGAGATTTTACAAGTCGACATCAAAAGATAGTATAAAAATAATAATAAATATTAAAAAATAGAAACTTAGTAATTAAGATTATCCTAAAACAAGATACATTTCATATCTGCTAATAAAAAAAATCTTATTAGAATTACATTCATCTAATTCTAAACAAAAGGTGGAAGAAATAAAATACAATATTGCAATCATTGGCGGAGGAATATTAGGGGTTTCTATCGGATATTTTTTGGCATCAAATAGTAAAGCTAATACAATAATCATTGAACAGGAAAAAGATGTGGGATACCACACAAGTTCTAGAAACACTGGAAAAGTTCATTCACCTTTCTTATATGATCCAGAAAAAAAGAAAATTTTTGGAAAAATCGCTTACGTAGGATACGAGATGTGGGAAAAATATTCTCTGTCTAAGAATATTTATTTTAAAAACGATGGAGTAATAGAAATCGCAAAAGAAGATAAAGACATAGATACTCTAAGGAAATATTTAGAATGGGGAATAAAAAATGGGCTCGATGAGAAAGACATTTCTTTTCTTGATTTCAATCAGACACGAAAAATTGAACCTAATGTGAAATGCAGGGCATCGATATACTGCAAAAGAGATGCAAGTGTAGATTACTCTCTCCTAACCAAGTTTTTAAAGGATGATTATTTATTTAGAGGAGGGAGTATCATTTTTTCTCACAAGGTAAAAAGAATAAAGTCGGAGGGTCAAAACACATTAACAATACAGTCCGACAAAGGAAAGGAAAAAACAATTCAGACCGACTACATCATCAACGCTGCTGGAGGAAATTCTCTTGAAATTGCACATTCTTTCGGAATTGGAAAAGACTTCATTAATTTATATTTTAGAGGAGAATACTGGATTTCACCGAAGCAATATGAATCTTTAACGTCTCGTAGTATTTACACGGTGCCTAGACAAAAGAAATTTCCTTTTCTTGATCCTCATTGGATTGTCAGGATTGATGGTCATTGTGAGGTCGGTCCAAATGCGTTACCAGTTTGTGGAGCCTATGCATACAACATAAGAAAAAATTTTAGAGAAGTGTTTCCAAGAATACAAGAAGTAGTAAGAAAAAAGGGGTTTTGGTCACTAGTTATGGATAAAGAATTTCTTTCTTTGATATTAACAGAAACAAATAGTTCACTATCTAAAAAAGCCATGATAAATAGAGTAAAGCAATTTCTTCCATTGATAGATCCTAAGAAATTTAATAGGAGAGGAATTTCCGGAATAAGATCAATTCTAATAAATAATAAAGGCTCATTTATCCCAGATACTATCTTATTAAAAGATGTTTCATCGTTGCATATCCTTAATTATAATTCCCCTGGCGCAACTGGTGCATTACCTATGGCTGCAATGATTGTACATGATCTGGTCAGGGAAGGTATTATTCTAAAAAATATAACAAATGAGATACGAGAAACTAAAACTCCTCAAGGTGTTCCAGAACATTTATGGAACATTGAAGATATATATTCTAGAATTAGATATTGATTTTTTAAAGATTAACTGACGAGATTATGCAATGTAAAAGTTTATTTTTACTCGGATAATGAGACAATAATATCTCGAAAAATGATATAGAAATCATATGTTTTTTGCAGAATTGACTTTTTATATCGAAAAATAAGTTAATAATTACGGTGACCTTCAATACATTTATTGATTTTCGGGGTTGTGGTCTAGTTTGGCATGATTCCAGCCTCGGGCGCTGGAGACCGCCGGTTCAAATCCGGCCGACCCCATCGAATATCTGGTTCGAATCTCGGTCTAAAAAGACGGTACAAGATAGAAAAATCTAATTAATGTGTATGACATAGTTTTGAACTTTAAGTATATTCTACAGATTCCAAAGCAATATGATAAATATTTTGTCGAATAAAATTTTTATTTTATTTATTTTACATTTAGCACTATGTAACAGATTTAGCACTATGTATAAATAGACATGAACACTAAATACAATTATGATAAATTCTATTAACTTGACTATCTCTATGTATAACTTGTACGGCGGTGACTAAAAATGGTCTATATCAGAGTAAAAAAATTAAAAAATAATTCATATGCTTATTTAGTAAAAAATGTCTGGACCGAAAAAAAACCTAAACAAATAACAGTCAAATATTTAGGAAATATTTCTAAATTAGTCATGGATGATATTCCGGAAGAATACCGCAAAACAGAAAACGTAATATCATTTTTTGGAAAATTTAGTGATAAAGCAAGAGATAAAGATTCAGAAAAGATATTTCAAGACCGATTATTTGAAGCCCTGATTAATTATGATATAAATGAAGTATTGAACATTTATTCTAGCTCTACGAAAAAGATTGATCTAATTGATTTTTACGAATTTATTCTAATTCCTGTATTGCAAAAGGTAGGGAACCTGTGGGAGAAAGGAGAATTAGATGTTGCCACGGAACACGCTTGTAGTAACGCAGCTTCGAACCTAATAAGTATATTAAATAACAAGTTTCATAGTTTGGATACAGAAAAGAAAAAGCCGATAAAGGTCATTTTATGTACTCCGGAGGGAGAAATACACAAGATTGGGTCCGAGATACTTGAATCGCTATTATTAGAAAAAAAATATCACGTATATAATATATCGCCATCAGCTCCAAACGAATCAATAGTTGAATATGTCAGTGAAGAACGTCCGAATTTAGTAATAATATGCATGACATTATCAGAACACAAAAATACCGCGATAAGATTAATAAATGAAATAAATAAAAAATATCCAACTAACATAGTAGTTGCTGGAGCAGGGGTTATTGCATTTAACGGGGACATGGCGATAGAAAATCAAAACAAACAGAACAAAATTAGTATTTTGCATAATGAATCAATAAGTAATTTTATACGCCATATTAATGAATACATAAATGTTTAATTTTAACCCTATTATTCAATTTGATTTTTTTAAAATGTTAATTTCTTGTTTTTAGGTTCAAATTTAGTATTGGTTATAATATAATAGCACTATAAAAATTATTATTCAAATAAATCAGGTTTTCACAGTATTTAATCTAATTTAATATAATTATTGAAATGCGGTAATATTAACAAAATATTTTTATAATAAATATATGGATAATGGTAATTTTAATACGCCCAGAATAAAAAATATATTTTGAAGAGATTTAATTTTCTTATCGTTGGATCACATTATCATATTTTATATAATCTTATCTTGTGAAAGACATTATGAGATGATAATATTACCAAAATAGATATCATACCCCCTAGAAAATTCCTAATAGTCATTATAAGGTCTGGTGGTGAGGAGGTTATAATAGATGTGTCATAAACCAAGCGAATGTTATCTAATAACCAAAATGTTATTGTTATCCATCCTAAAATCCCTGCAATGAGAGATCCAAGCCTTGCGCCATATCTAACAAAATAAATAGAAAAGAATATTCCAAAATACCATAAACAACTTAAAACGATCCAATATGGCCGAAAAACATCTTGTCGTGTATCTAAAAAATAATATGTTGAACCAATTGCTGCCAACAATAAAAGTGATATAATTAGTATTTTGTTGTTCAATGAAATGGAACTTTTTTCATTTATTTTTAGAATTTTTGATTTGATTTCCGATTCTTTTTTAGACGTATTTATGGCTTGCTCAATAGTAGAAAGATCAAATTGTATTAATTTTCTAATTTGTTCATCCTTAACTGTGGCTTCATGTTTCAAACTATCAATCAATGGTCTTGCTAAAGATGCCTGAACTGGCGTGACAAGGTCTATCCAGTAAGAAGATAATCTCGGAGTTAAAAAAGGTATAACTAGTATTCTTAATGATTTATTGAACGTGCTTGCATATCTTTTCATTAACTCAAAATAGGTGACTATTTCTGGCCCTCCAATATCAAAGTCTTTTCCTTGTGTTTCTGAAACCTCCAAACAAGTCACAAGATAGTTTACAACATCATCAACTGCTATTGGCTGTGATCTGGTCTGAACCCACTTGGGACACACCATAATCGGAAGTCTTTCTACTAGATATTTTAGCATTTGAAATGATCCACCTCCTGCTCCTAAAATTATTGCGGCACGGAATACTGTAACTTTGGCCGTAGATTTTTTGAGAATTTCTCCAACTTCCTTCCTGCTTCGCATATGTTCGGAAAGATTATTAATTTCATTAATTAGACCTCCTAAATATATTATCCTTTTTACTCTTTTTTCTGAGGCAGCTTTAGCAAAATTTTCAGCTATTAATCTATCTTTGTACGAGAATTCTTTCCATTTTAAAGATGTACCTTCCATTGAATGAATTAAATAAAAAACTACATCAACATCTTCTAAGGCTTTTAATACTTCTTCATATTTGGTAGCATCTACCCTTACTATCTCAATAATATTCTTACTTAACCCAAATATCTTTTGGTATATTTCATCTGGATTTCTAGTCATGCAACGAATATGATATTTTCCCAAGGCAATTAATCTTCTAGTAAGCCTTGAACCTATAAATCCAGTTGCTCCTGTTACTAAAATACGTAATTTTTTCTCTTGATTTTGATTATTTTTCAATTATTTTTCTCTCCAATAGTTGAACACTATATAATATTTTCAAATAGATATTTTATATATATTTTTTAATCCTTAGTAACAAAAAATGAATCCACTTTTATACTGATCATCTGTATATGACTTTGTTAATGTATCCATTTTTGGATCACTTTTTATTGAATGTACTTATTTTTGATATGGCTATCATATTTACTATCTTATTGTATGTAATTTCGTCAAAGACATCATACATTTTTATTGAAAGTCACGTGAACAAACAAATCAAGTTCTGACATTCTCCCAACAATAAATCCCAGTAAAACTCCCTACACTATATGAACTATCAATGATCCACCTATGATCACTGGATACAATCCTTCAAAATAAAATGAAATGCAATGTTTTTGAAATTCTCATTTGTAGCCATGGTCACAAGAGATTCAAGTTTGGCTTGTATTGCCAGAGTAACTAAAGGAACGAACATTATAATCCACAATGCTATTCCCTGAATTACTCCAAACGGTATCCCCCGTCTGATGCCAGTTGGAAAATACTTTATTCCAAAAAGATGCGACTTGTCCAAAAATATTTCCAGCCGCAGTTCCAGTTAGCACATGTAATCTAAAACCAATATACAGAGCCACAACAGGATCTTCTATTCCAATTGATACTCCTATGACCGAAAAAAATGTACCTGTAGGAGTATTTGAAACAATATCTACAATTACAAGTAATCCAGATATTGCCCAAGCTGAAATGAAGCCAGCAACGGTACAATAAAAAATCACCATATTGCAACCTTTTTGTTTTAACATATCATATCTTTTTCCTATTTATATAAAGACTAGAGATAAAAAAAATTAACATAGTGCCAACTTGTTAGAAAATACAATCACCAAAATTTTCGTACTCAACTAAGAAAAAAAGTCGATTAATTATAACATGATTCACAAATTCAGAAGAAAAAAAGCCGCGTAAATTTGTCTACATTTTTATCAAAACTGATATTTTTAATTTACAATAAATTGAGTCTTTCAATAAGTAAAAAAATCTTAATTTTCTCGATGGTATTAAATAATTGCTTATGAAGATCGGTTATCCATGTATAAATCATTCAATTGGAAAAAAAACTGTATCAACATTTCGATTATCTTCTTACACTGAAGAAAGATTGATTCAATCCATAAAATATAATCTTGACACTCTTGTTGAAATATTAAAGTATAATATAGAAAACAATCTCATGTTTTTTAGAATAAGTTCAGATATAATTCCATTCGCATCTCATTCAATATGTAAATTCGACTGGAAAGAATCTTTTAGATCTGATTTTATAAAAATTGGCAGATTGATAAAAGAAAATGATATGAGAATATCTATGCATCCAGACCAATTCGTTCTCATAAATTCAAAAAACCCAGATATTGTGAATAATAGTATTAAAGAACTAGAGTATCATACAGACGTTCTGGATTTAATGAGACTTGATACCTCTGCAAAAGTTCAAATTCATGTTGGAGGAGTTTATGGAGACAGAGAAGATTCAAAGAAAAAATTCATATCAAATTACAAGAATTTGCTTTCTGAAAAAGTAAAAAAAAGGTTGGTAATCGAAAACGACGATCATCTTTATAATTTGAATGATTGTATAGAAATTCAATCGAATACAGACATACCAATTCTTTTTGACACATTTCATCATCAGTGTTTTGGAGATAATTTGTCATTAATTGATGCCTTGCAAAGGGCTAGCGATACATGGTATAATCATAGAGATGGAATAATAATGATTGATTATAGTAATCAGGAGCCAAATGAAAGAAAAGGAAAACATTCTACTACTTTGGATATGAAACAATTCAAGGAATTTGTTCTCGCAATTACTTCTGTTGATTTAGATATCATGTTGGAGATAAAAGATAAAGAAAAAAGCGCTAAAAATGCACTAAAACTAATAAATCAAATTATGAGTGGTTTATAGGTCACTAAATTTGTTATTGGCTTGGTAATTCGGTTTCATAATTTTAATTCTTAATTTAAGACAATATCTGGGTTTTTTTAATATAAATTCTGTGAACCTCATGATATAAAGTATTACCGTACTGTCACATTTAATAATTATCTATTTATTTGATCTCAGGTGATAACTCTGAAATTCTATCTAATGTATATTCACTTATTTCTAAACCTTGTTCATAGGTAATAGTTTTTCCAGTATAAAGATATGAAGAAACGAGGAATTTCTCTAATATCGTACACCATATAGCCCCTATGATAAAGTCTCTTTGGTTAACGACTCCTATCTCTTCTTTGATTCTTTCATTTTGTACTTTAGATATTCTTTCTATCATGGGCAAACATGAAATAACATTCTGGATTATTTTATCCAGTAACTTTCTGGTTAATTCATCTTCTAATACCATATCAAATTATTGCTTGTTCAAAGATTTAATGTTATCTTATATTTTCATCATGAGGTAAATTTAGATTTTTAAAGAGAGTGTAGAAAAAAATCACATCACAGCCTCAATTTATTTTTTTATGATCCTCAACCATAGCAGTGCCATATTTGTATGTGATTTGTACTTTATCACCCACATCATAATTGCAGTTAGGAATGCTTCTTGGGTGATCTTGACTATTTACAACACATTCACCATCACTTTTACTAACTATTACAACTTGCTCACTAACTGATTCGCGAAAAAGATTTTGTATTGGAAAAATAAAAATAGCAAATACTAGAAAAATCCCTGTTATACCTAGTCCAAATATCAATGCAAGTTGTTTATTTGATATGCCCTGATTATCGCCGGGACCTATCTCGTATCCATAACTCATAATCTTGAATATGTTACTTGTCCTATAAAGTATATGACAGATTATTCATAGTGCCTAACCAATAAATGTGGAAAATAATGAAAATTACAAATAAAATAAAGCTAATAGAAAGTAAAGCTAGCGTAAATCCACCAGATCTTCTTCATTACGATAGTTTTCTGGATCAAGTCTAAAACCTAATGTTTTTTCATAAGGTATCTCTTCTAGTTTCAAATAATAATCTAATTTTCTTTTTTTAAATCTCTTGGATAACCAAATTACGAAGCGTTGTTCTAAAGTAACTCCTACTTCTTTTTGCATCTCTGGAAAAATTTCGGATATTCGTTCGACAAAATTTTGCTCAAAATAAATCCGAAAAAAGTCCCATCCTAAAGAAGAGCCCTCTGATGACACTTCGTAATCAGTTTTTGTGTGTGATATCAATTCTAATTCGTTTATATGCTCAATTATTCTAATTCTTTCTTTGTTAAAATTAATACAAGAACCAGAAATCATCAGTGTTGGACCATTGGCAAATGTTTTTGGCATATCTTAATTTTGTATTTATAGTATTAAAACATATATATAAAGTATAACTAGTGCCTAAGAGACAAATAAATCCTGTTCTCCTTGCTAAAATTGTATTAATCACGGAATTTAGAAAAATTTCTGATGTGCTATTCTATTTGTTGTACTTTCCAATATAGATCAAAATTTCATTTATTGAGATAGTTAACGTGTCTGATCAGCTATGAAGCGTATAATAAATAGACTAACAAACAAAATTTATTTTAATTCATAAGAAAGATTACACAAGAGATGCTGTACTGGTATTTGTAATGGATATTACATATCCTGAAAAAGTTCTACAATTGGAAGGACAAGTATTTTGAAAATAGAATATGTTATTAACAAAATAAAGACTGGAGACCACACAATACACAACCGAGTTGTAAAATAAAAGATACAGAATATATTGAATTTAAAGATAACAAAAAGAATTGGAGGTCCTGTTAAGTTAAGGCTATTTCACATGCTATATTGAATATTCTTGTCTTTCTGATTTTGGTGTTATGTAGATATATGAATAATTTGATCCAATTGTCTCCATGTGATAGATCACATTTTATACTATTCTTTGTACAAGGATAGTAATCATCAAAACATTCAGTTCTGTCTTTGAAATACTGCATCCAATTCTGCCCTGTTAAGTTAAGGAAAAAAGAAGAATAGAATTGAAAAAATCTTAAAGTGACCACAGAACAGCTCAGAACTTAATAGAATTATATAATATGACTATTACTTTACCTTAAGTTAACAGGCCCGAAATGAGTCGATTATTATATCTAATTTCCACGTGTTTTTTATAATTTTCTTTAACAAGTAATTCAAAGATCGTTTTATGATAAAGTGACCAATTCTCTCTAATATTGTGTTTTATTATGAAAGTATGTTTTTTATTGTCTTTTTTTATCATTAATTTCAATGGATGTATTCTGCATTCTCTTTTCAAACATCTCAGAAATGATTCCCAATCATTCTTTTTATTCATAAATAAAGAAGCATCTTCTAGTTCATATCTCCCAACTTTAGTAGCTAACTCGACAACTTCTTCTTTGATTCGACCATTAAAAGGTTGTCTAAAAGAACTTTTGGAATCGGCATCATGCCTACTTTAGATTCGTACACATCCCATTCAACATACCTTTCCAGAATTTTATTAATGAGATTACTATTAGTTAGTTGTTCTCTTTCTCCTTTCTTTCTAATTGTTTCTAAAATGTTGTTTTCTATCCTAAAAGTAATGGGTTTTGCTTTTTTTACTGCAGGTTTCATAATATTATATAAAAATACTCTTTCTGTAATTTTAGAATTTGTTATATCTTGATGAAGGTGATTCTGATTATAAGATATATTTATAAACGGTTTTAAAGATGAACTTTGATGGATGATTACTCAATTAAAAATTTTTACAAGAAACATAAATATATAATTCTCTTTAACAAGAATATCTTTGTAGCAGCAATAATAACTGCGATATTGGATATTTTCATAGTAAATCATGCTGCACTTGTATTTACTACAAATTATGTGTTGATATCATCAGTTTCTTTAGCAGCAGATTTTTCAATTTATAATGCTTCATTTATAATTTTATATTTTATAGATAATACCGGTAGATCTCAAAATTTTGATCGTAGAAAAAATATACAGAAATTAAGATACAGTCTTGGAAAAATAATTACTGTAATTGGGTTCGCAGAGATATCTTATCTTTTTGCTAAATTTCTTTCAACTTACTTAATTTTCGAATTCGTTATCCTTGATGCTTTTATAATCTCAATAATTACAACGTTATTTGCTTGGATTTTTTATGTGATTATAGCAAATATCATGGCAAGAAGGAAAAAACTATTCAATTAAGCTAAGAATATGATTCACAAAATTCTATGCGAAGTGTATCGCCTGAATTAGCAGAGTCGATTTAAAAATTTCTAAAAATTATGATGAATATAGCTATCTTCAAGCCAAAAAAAAATTAAGGTTATTTACCAAGGAAATCAAAGATTCAATAAACAATTTAGATTATTTTTTCATGAATCCGTCAGATCCATTTTTAAGTATCTTTGGGTCCATGATAATATTCTGGATATGCTTCTTCATTCAATTTTTCTATGGGTTCTCCGGTTGGCAATGGCGAATTCCTATCCACCTTGTAGACATCCAATTCTGGAAAATTCTTTTGAACAATAACATTTCTTCCTACTGCTATTATTTCTGATTTTGGAATGTCGAATCTATCGTTCCCTATTCCGAAAACTACGATTTTGTCAGGAGTTTCTTTCATTACATGTCCTACATAATCTTCATTTGCGGTTCTTACACCTTTATTAAATAGAGAATTCGGATATTTCCCTTCATATGAACCTAAATCCACTTGATTATCTTCTGATCCCCAAGGGTCTCTACGGCTAGTTGGAAGTGGTTCCTCACGATTTACACTATATTTTTCTTCGATTTCTGCCAGATTGAGATTAATAAGCACGTTTGCACCCACTTGATTAATCTCAGAGATTGGAATATCGTACCTTGTATTTTTGTCCCCAAAAACTACTATTTTATCAGGAGTTTCTCTTACTACACGTCCAATGTCTGGTGAATCTAACGCTTTAACTCCCCTGTTGAAATATTTTCCCGATACCATATGATCAATCATTTATACTACAAAACATGAATTTAAAAATTATCATAAACGAATTAATTTTCTCTTAGAAGTGAAGGAGAATTGAGAGGTAAAGGAGAAGACATACCAACCTTGTATACTGAGAGCCAGATCGAACCGAACCCGAGTATGACATTTCGATCCATAGTAGCTATTTTTGATTTAGGCACATCATTTTTAAAATTTTCGTGCCCAAATATCAATATTTTATCCTCAGTTTCTCTTATTACATGTCCTTCATGATCCTCATTTTCAAGTCTTACCCCTTTGTTAAATAGACATTTAGGATACTTTCCTTCATATGAAGCAAGATTCACGCTAGTGATTCCATTCCAAGATGCATATTGCCTACTATTTGAAGGCAATGGTGCATTTCTGTTGACCGAAGAAAATTTTTCAATATCATCGAAAGTCATGTTAATCAATACGTTTCTGCCTACAGATTTTATTCTAAAAATTTGTATATCATATTTTATATTTTTTCCCCAAAAACTAATATTTCATCGGGCTTTTCTCTTACTACATGTCCCACATAAGGAGTATCTATATCTAAGACATTTCGATTGAAATATTTTCCTGTTGTCATTATGCGAATATTATAATTTCAATAGTTACTTAATACAGCTTAAAGAAATCCAGTAAAATAAGACATTTCCAGTAAAAATTTCACGTACGTCGATATAATTAGACAATCTTAAATAATTATAGAGTAAGATGATATTTTTTGATGGTGCATCCGTTTATAAGCTAAAGAGCATCGGATAAAAAAATCATGATAATTCAGAGTTAGAGGAAGCCGAGGAATTATTTGCATTTCTGGCCAATTCTCAGCGATTAACTATCCTAAAGAGTTTATAAAAAAGAGAATTCAAGGTATCTGTGCAGGAAACTAAAATTAAAAACACTTGCTAGTTTTGATTTGTAATAAGTGTATTTTTTCTGGTTTTATTGCTTTATGAATGATATTGTTTACAGCTCATAATTTATTTAGGCTCCATTTCCTTAAATTTAAGGAATTTTATATAATTTTAGACAGATTAACAACAATTCATTTATTCTCTTGGATAAAGATTTTAATGTGCTTGAAAACTTTTATTTTGTATCTTTATAGAAAATAGAGAATTTAGTTAGCCAGTATAATACCGTAATTTATCGGACAACCAATAGTTTTTTCGATATTATAGAATTTAGCAAATTGACTTTAAGTTGTTTCAAAGAGATTCATATTAAGTCTCTTTGTAATAAGCAACCTGAGATAAATTACCTGCCTTTATAACGCATGTACCACTTATATATAAAATAACCAACTATTGCAATAATTAAAATAATTATTAACGAGCTGAACACTTTTATTATTATCGCAGCAACAATAATCAAGATTATTATGATAATTATGTCCTTGATATTGACCATTTTTTTTATTCCTGACATTATCTTATGATTATTTTTAATCCATTTATAAAATTTGGTTTTTACTGAATATTCTACAAATAATCATCTAATAAAATGGTGAATAATATTCTATAGGTATAATCATAGTTAACAGTTGCCCAAACTGAGGTCAAAAATTTGTGCGTCAGACTATTTTAAAACCAAAAAGAAAATACGGTTTGATAAATAATATCTATCTATAGAAAGAAAATACGGTTTGATAAATAATATCTATCTATAGAGATCATCTGCGAATCTTAGGTCATCTTCTGGGATAAGTGGAGACTGGTCATCAAATGAAGGAACGTCTCGTTCGAATGGAGAATCAAAAGAACGCAGGTCATCTTCTGGCGTAAGTGGATGTTCTTCTTCCCTAGGAAAATCAAAATCAAAACCATCTCCTCCATATGGAATAGGAGGAGGAAAAGGAATTGGAAATGGCGAGCCATAGGGATAAGGTGCAGGAACAGGGACCGGATAGGGAGAATTTGGATATGGTGTTTGTAGAGGATTGTATTGAACATAATTACCTCCTGACATCAAGCCAATAACTACAAGGGTTACAACTACAAGAAGAATAACAAGAGTTCCTAAAACTATTATTCTTTTTGGCGAAGATCGAAACAAGATAGATATTTTAAGTCAACACCTTGCCAATATTAAATTATTCCTTAACCCTATAATTATTTAAGGAAACAAGAAAAACAAAATGTAGCACAATTCACAATGTTATGAAATATCAAAATATTTTTCTAAGTAATAGTACAAAATCTTCCACAGAATAAAAGACCATCTGTCAATTAAAACCAGCAATTCACTTAATAGAATAGTTAAACAATCATAATTATTATATCCAAAATAGAAACGCATCTTCGATGACTATTACAATAAAAGGAATAATAACAAAAAAAGAAGAACAAAGTTAAAGATATGGTGTCCGGGAAAAAAATTGTGATAAAAAATAAAAATTGTTATGCTACAAGGGAAGTACTCTACGTAGTTAATATCGATAAATGTCTTTTCGAGGGATAAAATATGTTCTTGGTTTCAGGATATACCGTAAAAGGTATTATTTACCACCAATCTCTATATTAAAATGATCAAACAATGAACTGTTAGTAGAAATATCAATTCTAAATGGTGAATCATTACCTTTTTTACTTATATCCAAAATAGGAATTGTTTCATAAACTCCAATCAAATTATTGTTTTTATCAAAGATAGTTGCTATTAAATGGATTTCACTGGAAGTTTCATTTCCTATATTTTCAATTATCCCAAGAATTTCATAATTGTCTTCTATGTATTTACCCTTGTATATTGCTGTCATATTTGTTATTTTAAAATTCTCGCTTTGATAGCTTCCATACGGTACAGCAAAAATAGCAGGGGCATGAAAAATCAATATCATAATAATTCCTAGAATAACAATCTTGAACGTCAATAATTTTCTAAAAAAGATAACGATATTTATCTCTTTATGATGCATACAGGATATAAACACTTGATTTATCATATTTTTATATACGAATTTAATTCACGTAGTTTTGAAAAATATTATTATTGATTTGAATACATATTTTATAGCGTATCTTTTCCAATATAAAATTATAGTATAATTATTAAATTAAAAAATAAACTGGAAAAAAATTGAAAACGATATCAAATCTCAAGAATTATTATGTATTAAGTTGTTAGATACTAACACATCATTCAAAAACCTAAAACAATTCTTGTCTAATATATGAACCAATAAACATTAATATAATCTTCACGTATTTTATTAACTAAGATGGGTTTATTAGAAAGATTTACATCAATTTTTAAGGCAAAAGCTCACAATATTGCTGAAAAATTTGAAGATCCTGAAGAACTTTTAAATTATTCTTTTGAGAAACAGCAAGAGCTGATAAACAAGTTAAGACAAGATATTACTAAAGTTGTAACTTCAAAGAAACGACTTGAGATGCAACGAGCAAAACTTGCGGCTAACATCGCGACTTTGGAAGATCAGGCGCGTCGCTCACTGAAATCCAACAGAGAGGACCTGGCAAAACTAGCACTAGAGAGAAAGAATATTATCACAATTCAGATAAACAACCTAGATAAACAGATAGAAGGAATACAAAGAGACCAAGAAAAGTTAGAGGATGCTGAACGACGTCTTACGACAAAAATTGATGAATTTAAAACCAGAAAAGAGATGATAAAAGCAGAATATTCCGCCGCAGAAGCACAGGTCAAGATAAAAGAAAATCTTTCCGGAATCTCTGAAGAGATGGGAGACATTGGGATGATTCTTAACAGAGTTGAAGAAAAGACGGACAGGATGAAGGCTAAAGCAGAAGCTCTTGACGAAATGATGGAGTCCGGAGTACTTACAGATTATACACAAAGCTATGAGCCAAATGACACAGATATCGAAAAAGAACTCAAGAAAGTATCACTAGATAGCGCAGTTGAAGAAGAACTAGCGAAAATGAAGGCTGAAACAAATAATCCATAAATTTCAGACTGGTGATACTAATGTCTTATGAAAACCAAGTTCAAATAGTCAGAATAACAGGTAAAGGTCAATTTAGAGTAAGTAGCGAAATAGTTAATCAAGTCAATACATTAGATAATGAGATAGTAGACTTGGTCAAAAAAAATAGTAGCTCCGATGCTGAATATCATATCGATAACGAAAAGAAGATACATGAAAAGATTGAAGAAATGAATGATCTAGTTACTTCAAAAGGTGAAAAACTTAAGAATTCTGAGATCACCTCATCCGATATTATTATACCGAACCAGGATCTCGCTCTGACTGACCTAAAAAAAATCTTCAAGGAAGAAGGTTTAATTCCAGATAGTTAAAAACAATCAATAAGGAAATTTTTATATTTTTATTAGATCTATTTTTTTATCAATTCGATTTCTGAACGTTTCATTTTGTGTTTTTATCTTAGTCAGAATGTCGTCATTCATATTTTCTTGTCTAGATTTACATAATTGAAATTCTGCTAAATGTATTTCTATTTTAAAATGGTATATTCCAAATGGGATACCATCGAGAAAGGTCCTCTTCAAAGGGTATTTCATTTGAAATCTCCTTCATTATTTTTACTTCCATTTGGTTATCTCTTTTTCTTTTTCCATTCTGCGATATAGTACCGGTTGGAACAAAAGGATAGAAATTGTCACGCTTATAATTATAGATAAGGTATTGACTGGCTTTATTATTAACTTGCATACCTTCAACAAAATTCCTTGTCTCTTCGTTACGATTTTCATATCCACTTGTAAACTCAAAAACAGCAGCAAGCAATTGTCGAGAGAATCCCTTTTCGTGAATAGTATCTCCAACCGCATTAATTCCAGCCACTACATCTTCAATTTTTTGTCCATTTAATATAAACCAAAGATAATTATATTCATCAAGAAAGGAATTAAAGGAAAAGGATAGATTTTCATTTTTTTTTTCATCGGAAGCTATCCCTAGAAAATTTTCAACATATTTCTTCATGTCATTAAACGATTCTAAATTTACATCTTTAACACATATTCCACACCTTCCTGTACTTTTTATTCCCAGATTACTCTCTAACTTTAGAGATGCGGAAGATAGGGATGAGATAAATTCACTATCTATGTATGAGTTACTGATTTTATTTTCGGTAGAATCATAAAAATTTGAATTGCTTTTTACCAATTTCGTAAAAAATACCCTTACATTACGGAAAAAATTCATTGCTTGTGGTTTATCGTTTGTCCTATGTGAACTTATCTTTCTATTAACTGGATTTCTGGCAACACAAAAAGAATCTTCATAATAGTTACCTTTGTCTTTTTCATGAAATATTGTATCCAGAATATTCCCAAATGTTCAGCTTTAATAGCATTCTTATCGATCTCCATATTTTGATAAATTCTCCAAAATCGGAGTTGAAAGTGAGATATTAGGGGGTTTTCTGTTTTAATTCGATGGAAATTGGAGACATACAGAAAAAAATCTTTAGATAAAAGTAAAAATTAAAAATTTTTACCTCCTATTTATATGATTTTAACTTATGTTGAATCTATCAATTAAATAATACTAATTGAATCTGACCAAAGACTACAAATAGCGAGTAATCGAATAGTATGGTTGCGAATCCATAACATATCATTGAAATAGAATACTAATCTTTATGTTTTTTTTTGTGAAAATATTCACGACCAATCCATGAATTTCATTTATTATTTAGACCGTATTTTGTTATGTGCCTCCGTTGGTAGAAAATTTGGCAAAAAGTGAAATCTATTGAGTTAAAAACTTATTCGTACTATTAAATAGTGTAAATCATCGAAGTAGATCGCACAAACTTTTTGGCATAATCTTTAAACATTCTGAATACATACCACCGTTGGGAGATTGGGATTGTGAATCATCAAACAATTCTGTCCCAGAAGATCTAGAAATATCAGAGTGAGTAGGTCTTTCTGCCAACTTTAATTCTACATTTACAAATTTCTTGTCGCGAATCAAAGTTAAAATGACTGTATCGCCCACTTTTTTCTCTTTTTCTAAATGAGTAAGTATATCATCTATTTTTCTAACAGGAGTTCCATCTATTCCAACAATTATATCCCCTTGTGCATCTATAAACTCTCCTCTGTTGTTGTAAGATATTGTACCCTCCCGCAGACCTGACTTTGCTGCTGGACTACCCTCAGTTATGTCAGTCACCAAAAATCCTGCTGTCTTTTCTAATCCAAATAGTTTTGCTAGCGCAGGGGTGACGTCCATCCCTACCACTCCAAGGTAAGGATGAGAATACTTTCCAGTTGCAATTATGGACGGAGCGACTTTCTTCACAATATCGGACGGAACTGCAAATCCTATTCCTGAATATAAACCTGTATTTGAAAATATTGCAGAGTTGACTCCGATAACTTCGCCCTTTAAATTCAAAAGAGGTCCCCCGGAATTACCAGGATTTATGGCAGCATCTGTTTGTATGACATCAGGAATATTGAAGGTCATTGCAGTTGATGGTCCAAAACGAGGACCATCACTATTTTCTTCTGATGATGGGAGCAATCTGCCCAAGCCGCTTACTACACCTACAGTCAGGGAACCAGAAAGTCCAAATGGATTTCCAATCGCAACTACAGTATTTCCAACTTTAAGAGTCGATGAATTTCCTAACGGAAGTGGGATCAAATCAGAAGATGAAAAATGGGAGATTTTTACCACAGCTAGGTCGCTAAATTGATCCTTTCCTACAATTTCTGCATCATATGTATTTCCGTTTGGGAAAGTTACTATATATTGAGCCAATTTTTGATCAATAGGAACTACATGATTGTTTGTTATTATATACCCGTTTTTATCGAAAACGAAACCAGAACCTAAGCCTTTTTCTAAACCGGATGATGGATCTATAATTGTAATTTGAACAACAGAGTTGGATGTACGATTAAATATATCTTCTAGACTTAAATTCGAGTCACTTTTAGATTTTTCAATTGAATCTGATATTTCTTGACCCGATATTAGTCCATAATAAGAAAAAGGTTCTAGAAATGATAATACACTAATTAGAAAAGTAATAGATATACCTATTAACAAAATTTTAATATTCATTCTAATTATCTTTTTTAAATATTTATATTTATGTGTTATGAAGACTATAGAATTATTCAGAACAAAACTAAAAAAATAGGTCGTCTACCCACAATAAAAAAAGAATAGGTTCGACAAAATGATATCAAGTATAATTAGAGAAAGGCTAATTCTTAAGTCTAAGACATTTAGAAGGATATCGCATCTAGTCAGCAGAATTTTACACATCCGTTGGATAATGACAGATGTAGGTGTGGTGATGAAAAAAACTAATATCGTATAGATTTAGAAAAGAAGATAGGTCTTTTCCGTGTTTTGGTTTAGAATTATTTTTAAATGGTAACCACGTCTGGACACATAGGATTTGAAAAAGCTGCAGGATGTAACGAGAACAATCCTTTTTATTTCAGGCAGGGATAAAATACGACAAAGCGTTATCTGTTGAAGATAAAACACTTAAAGATACACACTAAAACATACTCAAAATACTTGACTCAATAATTCAACAACAAAAAAAGATAATATTATTCTGCAATAATTTCAATAATGTGACTAACAGAAAGGACAATAACACAAAAGATAAATAATTACAATTGCATATATTATTACGGTACGTCGTAAAGAACTATCTGATATTATGTGAATGTCCAAAATAGATATAACTAAAAATTAACAATATTGTTATTCCAGCAAAATTTGATATTTTTAGTATACAGATTCTAAATACAAAATTGAATAAAAATCAAGATCCTCTTCTATACAGGTTTCTAATTGCTTCAAATATATCGTCTTTATCTGATCCGTCATAGGCATCAATATTGATTTTCTCTTTAATACCGTCTAACACCTAATCCCCCAGATCACCAAATTATCTATATATCTTTTATATTATTTATCTCAAGTTACTTGTGTCAAAGAAATTAATAAATCGATGATTTGCCATATCAGGCACTAGTTGCCATGATACAAAATGCTGATAAGTAAAGAGTGACAGCAGATAATCGAGAACAGTTAGTTGAGTGTATGAATGATCTTCATCTGAAAAATTACATATTTTTTGAATAAATACTTTATAAAGATTGGAACTATAATCCATTTTAATTTATCTTAATTTTTTTTGAATTGGATCAAACCTTTGGCTGACCTTGTTAAATTCCGTATAAAAAAAATCAAAATTTTGTTTCTTTTTATATGTGATCATTTAAAGAACCCGAATATGTTAGAAGAAGGATCTTTTGTTTGAGCAATACTATCTTGCCTTTCTTGTTTAGATACTTCATCAATCTTTTGATTTACTAATCCAGAGATCTTTTGTTGATTTGATGGTTTTGTATCTTTTGTCGGATAATTATTAGAATTGTTTATGATTTCACAATCCTTATTGGGGATGACATCACCTTCTGTCTGATTAAAATCAATGATTGTGTCTTTTCCATTATTGCAAATAAATATATCTTGTCCTGGCCCTCCAATCAATGTATCGTTACCGCTGCCACCTACTAATACGTCATTACCCTTGTCTCCAAATAATCTATCATTTCCTTTTCCACCATCTAGTTGATCGTCACCAGTTTTTCCACGTAAGAAATCTCTTCCATCTCCGCCATAAATCACATCAGATCCATTTCCACCACTTAGATCGTCTCCTGCTTCACCTCCATAAAGAGTATCATTTCCTCCAAGTCCTTTAATAGTATCTTGATTAATGGTACCAGTAATATTATCTGCGTTCTCTGTTCCGTTTATCTCTTCAGCGAATACCAATCTAAAGAAATCAGTATAACCTTTCGCATATTTTTGATCATAACCTCCTGTTTCGATATCTGGTAGGAAAAAAAGTGTAAATGAGATAGAAATCGCAACCAAAATGCTGAAAAAAAATCGTAACTCACCAGCTTGAAATAAATTCGATCTACGTAATTTTGATATTAAAAAAATTTTAAAAGAATCTTCTCGATTTCGTTGTTTGTTTCTCTCTTTTTTCATAAGTTACATTTTTGGTACAACGCTATTTTAATTAAGAGATTATTTTATTTAGAAAAATACCGGGTAGTGACTTTTAGATTTAAATTATCCTTTTCAAATACATCTAGTATGTCTGAAGAAGCACATGAAAATGTTACGGAAACACAACCCAACCAAGTTCAATTGAGAGATGCAATATACATTGGTAAAAAACCATTAATGGCATACGTTACATCAACATTAATTCAACTCGCGAACCAACCTACAGTAACAATAAAGGCAAGAGGATTGAGTATAGGAAGAGCAGTAGACGTATCTCAAATCATACTGAAGAGAATGGAAAATGCTGGCTATGTGATAGGAGATGTGAAGATTGGTTCTGAAACCGTACAATCTGAAGACGGAAGAACTAGAAATGTTTCAACCATAGAAATAGAAGTCAAAAGGACATAAGATAATCAATAGTTAGTTAGTTAGTTAATAAAACTAACATCAATTTTTGGATTTTGGATCAGTCTTTATATCTTATCAGTATTTTTTGTAATTTGAAAATGATTTAAATGAATAAAATTGCAGCACTGTACCTTGCGCATCTTAACCCCTTTACAAAAGCTCATGAGGAAATAATAAACAGGCTTAAAAAAAAATACACGGTATATATCTTCCCCGTGAGATTTTTATTAAATGGGAAAGAAATCAGCACTAGAAGTTTTCCTTTTTCGTATGAGTTAAGAAAATTGATGATCAGGGAGGTATTTCCTAATGATAATAATATTGTTATATCTCCAAATTATGCGTTTTACTCACCATTTATTAGATATTTTCCACCAATTTTTTCACCGTATTCATGGAAGATAAGGGAACAAGTCATAAATACAATCTCAGAAAAGAAGTTTATCTCATATACAGGTGACCCTATGGAACGATATATACTTAAAATATATAGATTCAATCCAATCAAAGCAAAGAGGCTCCCTATTTCTGCAAGCCATATCAAGGAGCTAATCTATAAAGAAGCTACAGATGTCAGATCCAGAAACAAGAATACTGAAAGCAGAAAAAGAGAAAGTTTAAAAGAAGGTGAAATGTGGGAAGATAAAGTACCAACTAAGGCAGTGAAGATAATCAAAGAAAATTGGAGTGTTATCGACAAGTATGCAACTGCACAAGATGAAACAATAAAAATATTAGGAGTAAAATTTCCGAGGAGAGGTTTTTTTTAGCGTACTAAAGAAAACTTTTATTAATTCTCTAATTTACGTTTCTTAAATATGAAAACTAAAGGAGCTCAGTATGTGTGGCTTAATGGAGAGTTTGTTGAATGGGATAAGGCCCAAGTTCCAATAACAACTCATGCATTACATTATGGAACTTCCGTTTTTGAGGGGATTAGAGCTTATAGTTCTAAGGATAATCTATATATTTTTAAATTAAGAGAACATGTTGAAAGGGTATTTCAGTCTGCTTCAATCTATTCAATGACTATTAATCATTCTATAGAAGATTTAATGAATGGAATAGTAGAATTACTGCAAAAATGTAACATGAGACAATCTTGTTATATTAGACCAATTACATTTGTAGGAACACATGGTATAGATCTTAATGTAAGCGTGAGATCTCCGACTCATACTGTAATCATAGTTTTTCCATTTGATAAATACTTCAGTGCTGAAGGGATTAAAGTAGGAATTTCTTCTTGGAGAAGAATCCACGATTGCTCCACACCACCGATAGCAAAGGCAGGAGGAAATTATCTGAATTCGGTATTGGCAACACAAGAATGCAAGAGAAATGGATATGATGAAGCAATAATGTTGGATAGAGAAGGAAATGTAAGCGAGGCTCCTGGGGAGAATATATTTATTCTTAGAAACAACGTCATCCATACCCCTGATATGTCTTCATCAATTTTGGAAGGCATAACGAGGGATACTGTCATAACACTAGCAAGAGATCTAGGTTATGAAATAGTACAAAGACCTATATCTCGTACTGAACTATATATTGCAGATGAAATCTTTCTCACAGGAACAGCGGCAGAGATAGTAGCCGTAATAAGCGTAGATGGGAAAGAAATTAGCAAAGGTAAAGAAGGAAAGATAACAAGGTCGATACGGGATTTATACCAAAAGATAGTTTCAGCAAGTAGTCCAAACGAAAAGTACCGCCAATGGGTCACACCAGTATGGTAATAAGATTTACAAATAACAAGATAAAAGCAAGAAAACATATTTCAGAAAAATAAAAAAATAGATACCATAATGACACTCACAGAGGAAAAATCAATACGTTTACCAAAGAAAAAGACAGAAGAGAAATCAAGGATAGCAATTATAGGAGTTGGAGGATGGGGGAAAAACCATGTTAGAGTCCTTCATGATATCGGAGTACTAAGAAGTATTTGTGATACCGATATTAATAGAGCAAAGCTTCTTGCTGAAAAATATGATGTGAATTACTTTGACTCAGTCGAAGATATGATAAATTCTGAAAAATTGGATGGATGTCTTGTTTGCACACCCACAAAAACACATCATATTGTTTCAAAAAAGTTAATGGAGAATAAGATAAATGTATTCGTTGAAAAACCCCTTTCCTACTCGTTTAAGGAATGTGAAGAGATGATAGAAACCGCAAAAAAAAATCAGGTCATTCTGACCTGCGGATATATTGAAAGATTCAATCCCGCAGTACAAGACGTGAAAAAAATACTGATAGAAAAAACTTATGGTGATTTAATAATGATGGAATTTCATAGGGAAAACAGAATGCCATTACATATCAAGGATGTAGGGATAATCTATGATACAGCAGTACATGACATCGATACTGCAATATACCTTTTTGGAATGAAACCGCATGTTGTCTTTGCTCGTTCTGGAAAAATATTTCATTCATTTGAGGACTTCTCAACAATAATTCTTGGCTTTGGGATTGATAAAGTTGCAGTAATATCATCTAACTGGATTACACCCAAAAAAGTTAGAAAATTTAGTGCTGTTTGCACTGATGCTATAATTAATGGCGATTTCATAAAACAGGAGATAACAATAGAAGACGAAAGATCCTCCATTACCCCAAGAAGATTAAATCTTGTTGAACCTCTTTCATTGGAATTAAATAGTTTTGTTAATGTAATAGAGGGAAGGAAAAATGAGCCTGAGGTTTCTCCAATGGAAGCAGCAAACGTAACAAAAATAGCTGAAGCTGCAATTTTATCCAGTAAAACTGGAGCACCAATATATTTGAATTTGAAGAATGGGAGAAACAGATGAAAAGAAACATCTTAGATATCTTGGCATGTCCAATCGATAAACATTATCCTCTTGAATTGATAGAGTTGGATACTAAAGAAGAAATTAATGAACTTAGAGAAAATAAGAAAAAAGGAAAAGAAAACGATGAAAAAAATATTCAAAAAAATAATAATAACAATGATATTGCTTTCAGAGATAGTCGATTATCTGAGGAGTACACCCGTCAAGACAAGGTTATTGTAATTGTTGATGGTATTTTATACTGTAATAAATGTGTCCGTTTCTATCCTATCATAGACGAGATACCTATTATGTTACCCGATGAGTTAAGAGAAAAAGGAAAAGATTTGGAATTTCTGGCAAAATGGAAAGACAATATACCTGAAAAGATTCTAAAACATGCAAATCCTTGGCACCTATAATAAAGATATAAAAATAATAAGACTTACCTAATATGTACGAAGAAAGAAGGGTAGAGATGAAATATTAAAAATGAGCAGGAATAATAAAGAAAAGGAAAAGAAAATAGAATCGAAGAAGAAAGATAGTATCTCAGAAAATATTACCGAAAAAAATAGAAAAAAGAAGCAAAAAATATCTCGAGATGAAAAAAGATTTGTTACTCATTACATTTCTGATACAGCAAAGATTGGAAAAAATGTAAAGATTTGGCATTATGCATATGTTGGAGATAATACAGAAATTGGAAAGAATGTTATGATTGGTTCTCTTGCACATATAGATTACAATGTAAAAATAGGCGATAATACTAGGATTGAAGGGTCTGTGTATATTCCTCCACTGACTGTCATAGGAAAGAATGTATTCATAGGTCCTGGAGCTACATTTACTAATGATCCTTATCCAATGAGTCCTAAGATGATTGGAACCGTAGTGAATGATGGGGCAATAATTGCTGCGAGAGCAGTAATAAAACCGGGAATCCTAATAGGAAAAAATTCTGTTGTAGGAATGGGTTCTGTTGTTACCAAAGACGTACCTGAAGAAACTGTGGTGATAGGACATCCCGCTAAAGTTGTTTATTCAAGAAAAGAATATGATAAGAAAAAGTCAGAATGGGAATCAAAGAAGTAAATAAAAAGAAAACTAAAGAGTATCAAACAAAAACATCACAATGGATTTTATCATATATTGATATATTCTTTTTGAAAAATTACAAGATCTCTTGTTGTTAATTTTTTAGCACACTTGAATGGTTCAGATAATATTCAATATCTCTCGACATTTATTAGATCAGAATTAACCTCACAAATGGGATTAGCCTTTATAACTATTGAATCGACATTATTGGCTTTAGTTATGAGATGATAATCCGTTTTAGAGCAGGCAATAAAGATTGTAGTCTTATCACTGGGATAATTGTCAAGACTATTCCCTCCGCCATGCTCCACCTCACCTATATAATCTCTTAGTCGAGATTCTAATAATAAAGATATATCGATTTTATCACCTCGCATTTCAAAAAGATCTAATGCCCAAAAAATTGAAATTCTTGTTTTACTTGCTTTCAATTCCTTCTTTTTTAGCAAATAACGGATTTTATCTATCAAATTTTTCAGGTAGCTTTCTATGCTCTTGATAGTGCCATTAACCAGATATATCAATGGATTATTACCTTGCAAGGAATGTTGAATTATCCTTAGATCATGTAACCCGTTTGTAATATCATCTAGATATAGATCTTTGTAGAAATTATCGACTATTTGGTTATCACCCTCGTAGCCACTTGCATATTTACAAACTTCCAATACGCTGGCAATACCAGAATAATGTCTTAGTATCCTGGAAACATAAGTCAATTCGGCAGATACAATATTGGTCAGATATATCGGTTGATTGTTAATAATCTGGAGTATCTTTTCAAGGAATGGATCCTTTCTTGTATTAAAACCTCCTACTACTGTATTAGATGAGAGAATCGGTCCAGAGTTAATTGGCATGTAATAATAAGGGATATTCTCTCCGACCATCATTCCGGTAGTATGTTCCAATATATCGATATTTTCATCATTTCCACCAATACCAGTTGGAAGTGTATAAATAATTGAGGTATCTCTATCGATCGATCTAATGGCATCTATAAATTTAGAAGAAATATCGATTTTTACATCTTGACCTATTTTCCTTATTTTTGGTGAAAAGAATAGGTAAGAAGCATTACCAATGATATCGTTTGAAGGTTGAATAGGAAGTAACGGCTCGTCTTCTATAAGATCACATACGGTAGCATAGGTTCTTGCAATATCATTGTTTAAGGTTATCCCCATCTTCGATGCTTCATCTATAATAGAAACTTTATATCCAGCACTGACAAGCGATGTAGCAAAATTATAGCCCTCGGTACTTAATCCGAATATAGCTAATTCTGGAGACGAGGGCAATTTTGACAATAAAATATGAAATTTCCTCCTTAGTAAAGTTATTTATTTTTTTTCCCTAATTTTTTTATAGCAGACGATGAATGGATAAACTAATTTTCATTCAGATTTATCTTCTTATTCTCAAGATAAAGAGAAAAGTATTCATTGATAAGTAATGGTAACTATCACAATAACTTGAGAATCTGGTTCGATATTCTTACCCCCAAACAGATAATGTTCTTCAAATATTTCGTTGAAGATCTGGAAGAATCTGGACATGAAATATTCTGTACTGGACGAGACTACAGAGAGGCAATAGAGTTAGCAAAAATAAAAAAAGTAAGAATAAAAATAGTTGGCAAACATGGAGGAAAGGACAGATATGAAAAATTAGTAGCTAGCAGTGAAAGAATTCGAAAACTTGCAGACATTATTAACTCCTTTGAACCTGATCTAACTGTCTCCTTTTCCTCCCCAGAAGCTTCAAGAGTATCGTTTGGATTAGGTGTAAAACACTATATCTTCAATGATTCTCCACATGCATTGGCTGTAGCGAAACTAAGTGTCCCAATTTGTGACCGGCTTTTCTGTCCATGGATTATACCATATAAAGCATGGTTAAATCTAGGAATCAATAGAGAAAAAATTACCAGATATAGAGCAATTGACCCTGTTGTTTGGGTAAAAAGAGAGAGGGAAAAAATTAAAGAGTGTGGAGGATGGTCAAATACAATATCGAAAAAAAATAAAAAAAACCAATTCACTATCTTAATTAGGCCGGAAGAAGCAAAGGCATCCTATATAACAGATAACAAAAATCTGAAAAATTCTGTAGCGTTGATTGATAGTATTGTTAAAAATTTTTCCCTTTACTCTAAGGTATTACTTCTTGGAAGATACCAAGATCAAATAGATTTTTTCAAACAGAGATATGAAAATAAAGTTCAAATACTCGAAAATGTGGTGGATGGAACCTCGTTATTAAGAGAGATAGATCTGTTTATTGGTGCTGGAGGTACTATGAGCGCGGAGGCAGCATTGCTTGGTAAACCAGTCATTTCTATTGCACCTATTAGCTTTTACGTGGAAAACTTTCTTATAAGATGCGGATTTGTAAAGAAAATAAGAAATGAAAAAGAGTTAACTAGATATACACACAACATTTTCTCTAAAATTAAAAACGAGAAAAAAGATTTTAAAAATAATGATAAACTAAAAAAATACAAAGTATCGGGATTTCAAAAAAGATTGTGTGAAAAATCTTTGAAATTTATAGATAGTATGGAAGACCCAATAGTACAATTTAAGAAATTTATTTGAAATTCATAACATTATAATTCAAGTTATTAATACGAAATAATGCCCGGAAGCCCGGTGGAGGGAAAAATATATTTTTCCGCCGAGTGTAGCGGCCAAGCATAAAGGCCTTTGGAGCCTTTGACCCCAGTTCGAATCTGGGCCGGGCTACTTTTATGTATTGCAATTAATGTTTCCGTTCATTTAGAACTAATATCTGAATGACTTAATATTAATAAAACCTAAAAAAATATTTCTTTATCATTTCAAAGTCACTATTAATAAAAAATATTATTTATCTAATTTACATTTTTCAATTACCAGTTGTTGAAGATTTTTAAAAGCCTGATCTACCATATTAGTTCTTTTAGATAAGATATTTTCTGTATCTATAAGTAAATTTTCTATTGATTCCAGCATTTTTTTCTGTTCATTCGGATTCGGAGAACCTGTTGATTTTCTTAAGTATATAGAATTTTCTGAAATTGTGTCTCTAACAATTGTATGTAAATCATCTATATCTATATGTATATTAATAGAATCAAGACTCTTTGAAAGTTCTTCCTTTGGAATGTCCTTTAAACTAATACTGTCGTTATTTTTTATCGCATATTGTACAAGACGTCCTACCAATTTGTGAGCTTGCCGAAATGGGATATTGTATTTGATCACCAACTGTTCAGCAATATCTAAAGAGACTGCATAGCTCTTATTAGCTTGCTCTAATGCGATGTTTTTGTTCACTTTAAATGTATCTATTATTCCTACCATTATTATCAAAGAATTTGTTACTATAGCAGTAGATTTCCACAATAAGGGCTTGATATTTTGCAGGTCTCTACTATAACCGGTTGGAAGGCTCTTTATTATTGTCAATGCTGAAAGGAGATTGCCTGTAACAATAGATGAATGTGAACGCAAAATTTCTAAGGGATCTGGATTTTTCTTTTGTGGCATTACACTCGATGTTGAACTATATTTGTCTGCAAGTTCGATATAATTAAATTCTGAAGTTGACCAGATAATAAAATCTTCGGCAATTCGGCTTAAGGAAGTCATTAAGATTGCGTGTGAAGATAAAAATTCGATAATTACATCTCTAGAACTAGTAGCATCAATAGAATTTTCTACCAGTCCATCAAATCCTAGCAGAGAAGCGGTGTACTTTCTATCTATGGGTATGCTAGTACCACCAATTGCACATGCACCCAACGGAGATTTATTTATCCTATCAAAGATCATATTAAAGCGTTCGAGATCTCTTAATAGACTGTAAGAATATGATAGTAGATAGTGAGAAAAGGTGCCTATTTGTGCCTGTTGTAAATGAGTGTATAGAGAGACAATCGTTGTTTGATATTCTTTTGATCTTGTTATCAAGGATCTTAGTAGGTTAGTTATGAGGTTGGATATAACTAGGAGGTCATCCCTTGCTTTCATAATAATATCTAATGCTACCTGATCATTTCTGGAACGTCCTGTATGCATCTTACCACCCACTTCTAAACCTATACTTTGCGTTACTAGGGCTTCAATCTGTTCATGAATATCTTCAGAGGAATCTGATGATAGTATCTTTCTAACCTTCGCCTGATCAATGCAATTATCCTTTAGTTCACTTAAAGAAGATAGAAGTCTTGATAATTCTTGATGGTCTAAAATTCCAATTTTGTTTAACATCATACAATGTGCTTGAGTTCCAACAATATCATAATAAAATAAGTTAATATCATCATCTAGGGAAGAAAGATAATCAAGAACATTTTTATCTAGATTTTCGGTCTGTCTAGATCTATACAAGAATATTTATCAATATTAAACAGGATTTCAATATAATATATTTATCTATTCTCAAAAGATGGCATATTATTCCATTAGTAATCTAAACTCAATTCAGTAAATAATCTGTTATTATATTGGAACATCTTTAATCCACATCAATCATTAAATATGGTTTTTGATAAAATTTGTATGATGTCTGAGGATATTCAACAAACCCGTAGGTTAATCTTTGATGAATTGTCGAAAATAGTAGATCCGGAAATCGGAGTCTCGATAATGGAATTGGAATTGGTTGATAAGGTGGATATTAATGATAATCAAGTAAACGTTGATTTACATTTAACAAGTCCGTTTTGTCCAGCAGTATTTGGTTTTAAAATTGCTCAGGATGTCAGAGATAACATTTACAAGATAGGAAACATCGAACAAGTAAAGGTAAATGTGAGTAATCACTTTATGGCAGAGGCAATAAACAAACAGGTAAACGAAAGTAAATTTCCTGAAAAGGACAAAGCAGAAGAAAAGTAAGATAGTAAATTCAAACCTTATTCAAGTGATATAAATCAACTTGTTAAAAGAAAAATATGTTCTAAATAGAATATCTTTGTAAGACTTATTTTTTATTTTATATCATGTACAAGATTTAAGGAGGAGACGGTGTATCCTCATTGTGATACTGATTCCACAGATTTGAGATCTATCCTGAAGACAATCTAAAATCAACCGCCGTGTACAGAAAATGTGTAGTATTATTATACAATATTGAAAGAAACGCAAAAAGTAAATCATATAGTTTAAACAAGGAGGTAGATTAAAAATTTCGATAACAAAAGATTAAAAGAATAAAATATCATTAATTCTATTTTATATATCGTTTTCTGTTTTGTCTTTAGATGATCTATCTTGCAAGGAAGATATCTTTTTTTCATTTTTTGAGAATCCTAGCAAATGGTTTCTTAGTAGTTGTATTCCCAAAGCTGGATCAACTCCCTTTGGACAGACATGACTGCAGGATCCTGCAAAATGACACCTCCATATACCATGCCTATCATCAAGGACATTCAGTCGATTGGTTTTATCTGAATCCCTCGAATCGGAAAAATACCTATATGCCTGTGATAGTGCTTGGGGTCCAGGAAATTTTGTGTCTGTTGCAACTGTTGGACATGCCGAATAACACAATCCACATTTAATACAATATGAGAATTGTAGGAATTTGTCTACATCTTCAGGAGTCTGCAAATATTCAGATAGTTCACTATTATCTTTCATGTCTGCATTTTCATTCTGTATGTAAGGCATGATATTCTTGTGGTGTTGAAAGAACTGTGAAAAATCAGTAACAAGGTCTCTGATATAGGGAAAGTTTGCCAAGGGTTCACAAGTAATAGTATCTCCTTCTAATTCAGATATTTTAGTGTAACATGCCAGTCTTGGTTTTCCATTTATTTTCATTCCACAGGATCCACATGTAGCCATCCTACATGAATATCTTATACCAATACTACTATCTTGATAGCTTTTTGCATGCAATAAAGCGTCAAGTACAGTTGTCCATCTTTTAACAGGTACTTGGAATTCATCGTAATGTGGTGAATCCTTCTTTGTCTCTCTGACAGCATTCATCCTGAATACTTTAAGCTTGATGCTTTCTTTAAAATGTTCATTGCCATTCCCTTCATTTTTCATATTTTCTTTTTTATTCTCGAAACTGATTTCCTTTTCAATTTTACTTTTGTTCTCATTATTAAAACTTTTTTTGTTTTTATTATTTTCCATTCTATTTCACTTCATGTTTCCCATTCTTTTAACCTAAAGATAAGCCATTTGCAACTATTATAGTTCTAGTTCCAAAGGCAATTATTCCTATCATCGCAATTATTACAAAAATGTTTACACTCTTCTCCCATAGTTCATTCTGTCTAAACTCCAATAATATAATCCTGAGACCGTTAAACCCATGTATAGCAATAAGTACTAAAATTGTTTCTAGCAAAATAGCATAAAATATGTTCTTGTAGTTTAAAATAACATTTTCAAATTCCAACGACATGTTGTATGGCATTATTAAACGCATCATGATATGTATTGCTACAACAACTAGTGCACAAACTCCAGTGATATAATGGATCTTCATAATTTGGCTTTCTTTTAGAAGAGATGTGCTAATTCCGGTTCTTCGTGAATCGTTCTTCAATTTTTATTCGCCTCCAAACAAGACACTTGCACCATAAAGCATGGCTACAGCTGCCAATACAAGAGCTATCCATATTCCAGAACGCTCTTTTGTATTGATAGAAGTAGGATCGTATGGATAATCTGGTCTACCGGGTTTGCCTAAACCCATTCCCACGTGTGTAAAGATCAGTCGTATACCGTTTATAGTATGAAAGGTACTTGCACCTATCACAGTCATCAAGAAGAGATGTCCCCATATTGTCTGGGTCATTTCGAGCATTGTAGCCCATGCATCAGGACCACTAACAAGAGAGCTAGTTTCATAAACGTGTCCCACAAAGTACACTAAAAGAAATACGCCTGTCAGACGCTGCAACCAATATGATACTCTTTCCCATCCATATCGTGAAGGGTTTAGCCATCCTTTCAACCCCTCCCTATTTGTTCTAAGATTTGCTTCAATGCTCTTTTTGTTCACATTAGAGTCAGAGGATGATGAATCTAAATTCTCAGACACAGTCATTCAGTATCTCCTCTCCACGGGGGCATATCTAGTAATTATCACAGGGTGCCACGTCATTTTAGGTTCCCCATCTGCACTGTAATAGGCAAGAGTATGTTTTAAAAAGTTAACATCATCACGATTAGGAAAATCTAATCTGGAATGAGCTCCTCTAGATTCTCTTCTATTTATTGCGCCTAATAACACTACTTCTGCAGTTCTCATCATTGCATCAATCTCCATGACGTTTACAAAATTAGTATTATATTCTTTTGATTTATCATCTACGTGCTTCCATGTTTGACTCTTTAATTCTCTTATTTTTTTCAATCCTTCAACAAGAGACTCTTCATTTCTAAATACATAGGATTTAGCATCCATGGTATCAGTTAGTTCTTTTCTGGCCTGGTATGGATTTACGTCTCCTTTTCCTCTGAAAATGCCATCATAGATCCTTTTTTCCTCTGTCTGAACCTGTTCTGTTGAAGAATCATGAGTTCTATTTTTTTCTTTGCTCGACAGTGCAAAACTGGCAGCAAATTCGCCAGTTATTCGTCCCCATACGATACATTCGGAGGTAGAATTTGCCCCCAGACGATTGGCACCGTGTGTGCTGTTACATGCGGCCTCACCAGCCGCCCACAAACCAGCCAATTCTGTCCTACCGTCGACATCAGTATGAATTCCTCCCATCATGTAGTGACAGACAGGTCTTATCTCTATTGGTTCATCTATTACATCTACACCAGAAAATTTGATTCCAATTTCTCTTATTCCTGCTAATCGTTCTTTTATCTTTTCATCTCCAAGATGCGTTAAATCCAATTTTAAACAATCGTAACCAGATTCATGTTTGAATCCACGACCAGCCTCTATCTCCTTTATCATCGATCTAGAGACCACATCTCTCGGCGCGAGTTCCAATTTTTCTGGAGCATAATTTTTCATGAATCTTTCTCCAGTATTATTTATCAAATAACCGCCCTCTCCTCTAGCTCCTTCTGTTATTAAAATACCTGAAGGAAGGATACCGGTAGGGTGGAACTGAACAAATTCCATATCCTTCAAAGCAAGTCCAGCTCTAAATGCTATATCAATTCCATCAGGCGTAGAAGAATATGCATAAGTCGAGAAACTGTAGATTCGACCCGCTCCTCCAGTACAGATAATTCCTGCTGGTGATTTCACAGTGATAAAGTTACCGTTTTTCAGCTCTATTGCAGTAAGACCTCTGAATTTACTGTTGTCTTTTAAAATACTTGTACAGAACCATTCATTGTAAAAATGAATATTATCAAACTTAAGACAGGTATCGTATAGAGTTTGCATCAGGTAGAATCCAACCTTGTCTTGGGCAAATGTTGCTCTCGGAAAAGAATATCCTCCAAATTTCCTTTGTCCTATTCTACCATCTTCTCGCCTAGACCAAGGCATACCCCAATGATCAAGTTGATATATTTCATGAGGGATATTGCTTGCTAGTCTTTCAGCAACGTCTTGATCTGCAAGAAAGTCACTTCCTTTTATTGTATCGTAAATATGAGACTCTTGGTTATCTCCTTCATCTTCAAAGATCACTGCTGCAGTACCTCCCTCCGCAGAAACTGAGTGTGATCGCATGACCTGTACCTTGGAGAAGACACCGATGCTAGTCTTGTTTTTTCCTGTAGACGCAGCAGCTATAGCAGCTCGAAGACCTGCTAACCCCGAACCTATTATAACAACATCATGATGAATCGAATCTGTCACAGTAAATATTATCCCAAAAACGAATAGATAGGTAATACAAATATACCTTTTGCTTGATTGGTACGTATTTTTAGTTCTTGTAATGACAAATTATAAAAAAAATTTGCAGCTAAGTATGAGGGAGGTTAGTTTGTAACATATAAGGATAAAATCATTTATTCGAAGAATCAAGTGGAATCCAAGAAGAGAAATGATCTATAAGAAGAAATAGATGGAATGAATAAAACAGATCAGACCGTCACGATAAGTCACCAAAATTTGATTTTAGTAATTTCAAGAAAAAACAACCAAATGCATAAAACTATAGTATTATTTTTTACATTTAATTATTGGTTATTCAAGTATCTTGTTGTTAATAATTATGGTAATAAATTACTCAAAGAGAGTCTTTCTAGCTCCAAACACATCCGATGAAGAAATAATACTAAAGGCCAAAAATTTACTTGTCTACAATGGCATTGATAAGGATGATATCCTGATTAGCTATAATACCAATGAATTAGAGGAAGGAGATTTATTCATAAGTTATGACCCACCTGATCTTGTTATCAGAAATGTATACGAGAAAAAACGAAGTGGAATAATAAAAATGAAAAGTATTCAAATGTTAAAACTATAATAAAAGAAGTTCAGCTATCCTTTTTTCTATTCCGTTTATTTTCTCCATTGATTCTGAACCTGTTTTCATATTGCGTAACTTTAACTTTTGACGGCTTATTTCTTCTGGGCCCACTATAATCGCAATTTTTGCCTTTTTTGATGAGGCATCACTTAGTTGCTTTTTTAGTGTCCTATTGGAGATATCATATTCTATAATAAACCCTTTTTTTCTCAGAAAATTCACCAGACGTAATAAATGATTTCGAACCTCCTCTCCTGAATTTGCAAGATAAATTATATTTTTTTCCTCAGACGGTAGGAAATTTTCGCGAGATTGTAATGCTAAAATGATCCTTTCTACTCCTCCAGCAGCACCAGCTGCTCCAATATCCGATCTTCCAAATACGCTTGTAAGTTTGTCGTAACGACCTCCTCCAACTAGAGAGCCTACATCAGATTTGGTATCAAATACTTCGAATACCATTCCAGAATAATAGTCCAAACCTCTAACTATTCCCAAATTTATTCTAACGTTTGGAACATTTCTATATTTTAAGGATACAAGCAGTTCCTCAAGGTATTTTATACATTCTAGATTATTTATTTTTGGATTGGATTTTAAATCTTCCAGATCTCCTTTAAATGAGAAAACTTGTAAAAGATCCTTTAATAAATTTTCATCTATTACTTCTTTGTATTCCCGACAGACATCTTGTATGCCCTTTTTGGGTACTTTATCTATAGCTCTAAAGATTTCAGATAATAGACTCTCATTTTCCAGCTTGAAGTTTAATTTAATATATTCTTCAAGTATCCTTCTATCACTTACCTCTATTATAATGCTATTACCAATACCAAGTTTGTCAAAGAAATTGGAAACAAATTCTATGATTTCTGCATCTGAATCGATGTCGAAGCTATCATAAAGCTCGATATCCCATTGATGGAAATATCTATATCGCCCTGCCTGAGGTTCGTCATATCTCCAGACTCCACCAAAGGATGCTAGCTTTATTGGAAGACGCATATCACGTCTTGAGGTTGCAAACCTTGTCATTCCAACTGTAAGGTCATATCGAAGTGCTATACTTCTTCCGCCTTTATCCGTAAATCCATAAATCTCGTTTATTATTGAAGCGCCACTCTTTACCTCGAGTGTAGACAAAAGTTCCAGTGGAGATGGTTCTAATATCTGAAAATTGTAAGTTGATACAACTTCAAAAAATTTTCTCTTTATATAATCAATATAGTATGAATCGTTACTGGTTAAATCTCTCATTCCTCTTGGAAGATCTACTTTCAAAGTATGATAAGGGATGAAAAGGTTGGGATTTAGATTTTCCGATTTATTAAAATATTATATAGAATATATGGTATCTTTTTCTGGTATTTGACATAATGCTGGGAGAAAGTTATCAAGGATCATCAGACAATAACAATAGCAGTAATTTTTTCAGGAGTGAATTCAAAAATGAAAAGGAAAAGGGCATCAATGAAAGCCAATACCTTAATGGTAAAAATAATGGGAGCAAATTTGAGAATGAAAGAGAAAAAGAAGAAGATTCGGTTGAGAAAAGAGGATATAGATATCTGGATCATATGACTGATTTGATAGTGGAAGCACACGGCAATACTCTAACAGAAACTTTTCTCAATGCAGCAACGGGTACATTGAACTCTATGTTTGATGTAGAAAAGGTTGAATCAAAAATCACCACAAAAATAGTGGCACAAGGGCATGATCTGAAAAGTTTGTTATACGATTGGATAGAAAAGATACTCTTGGCAATTTATATTGGTAAAATAATCATAAATGACTTTGAATATTTCGAACTCCGTATAGTCATAAAAGATGATAACGGTAACAGAATCAAGAGTCAGATTGTTTCTACTTTTAAGAACAATCATATAAACGAAGATAAAGCAGAAATGAATTTAATTCTTGAAGAAAAAAAAATAGATGTGGGACGAATAGGATCTGTCGCCTATGAAATTGAATGTGTAGGTTCGGGAGAATCTCCTGATATTTCTAAACACAATTATAAATTGGAAATAAAGTCGGTTACCTACCATGAGATGGAAATTGATTATGATGAAAATACAAAGAAATATAGAGTAAAATTTTTGCTTGACCTTTAATTTGAAATCTCGGCATTATTTACTGAATGTTACAAATATTTTTCGCTAGATAAATGAAGCGTAAAAATCTTGATTTTTAAAAATACCAAGTTACACCAAATATGTTGAGAGATATTCGAATTATTTTATTTCATTTTCTCTACCTTAATAACAAATTGCGGTTTATTATCTTCAATTTTTTAGGGAAAGATTATGAAAAATATTTTATTTTTATCGCTTATCGAATCTACTATCTTTAGTGACCTTTAAAATATTCCATAAAATATATGTTTAGTCAAACTATTATCCACTTTTCTTAGATGTACTTTTCATAAATGGTATTTAAATACTTTTTGTAGAATTTTTTATCCATTAAATGCTTTTATATCATTATTTCTTTTATTTTTAGATCAATGTTGGTTTTAAATGTATTTGATTGAGTTACTGTTTTTCTACAATAAATTTTAAATATCATTTTTTAAAAAAGAATCTATGTATGAAGGGAATGAAGATATTGGAAATTATCCTAATGATACGGATGCAAGCAAAGCTAACATTATAGAGTTATCCGAAAAAAATTTTGATTATGCAATAAAAAGTACTAAGCCTTTATTAGTTGACTTTTGGGCTACGTGGTGCGGTCCATGTAAATTTATGCTGCCTGTATTTGATAAGCTCTCGAGTAAATATTCAGATAAAATAAGTTTTGGAAGGCTCAATGTGGATGATCACCAATCAATTGCTGTAAAATATGATGTATATGCGATTCCAACTTTCATTGTATTTTTAAATGGAGAAGTTGCCGAAAGGGCCGTAGGTGCAGTTGGTGAAAAAGGATTAGAAGGAATCCTAGAAAAATACAAATAAAGAGAATTAGAGATTGAAAGACGTTAGAAACTCATACTTCATATTCTGGAAAATGAAATTTATCTATTATAATTAGAGTCGCAAGATACAATAGAAGTTACTTGCATTGTTATTTAGATATCACGATTTTAGCGATCTTCATTTTCTATTATAATGGGTATCAAATTCTATATAGTTCATGTTAGAATAAATTTTAACTACACAGAAGAGATTACTAACCACGGTTAAAAAAAGAGAAGGTATTAAAGCTAAATTTCGTTATTTAATCCAAAATATTTCTTTATTTCGCATACTCTGTCAACGGCACCATTACTTTTTAATAAATCAGAAAATGTCGGATCTCCTTCAATTTTTTGCAAAAATGAAATAACTTCATGATTTGTTACACCGTGTACAATATCATGACTTATTTGTCTTCGAATATTATAAATAGTACCATATTTTCTATGCATTCTTCTTTCGTAATTAGTGGAGTTTTCAGATAGTCCCTTTACAAATTTGACTACTGTATTTTCCATATGTTTGAGATGCCAATCTCTAAGCGGAAAAAATGACATTTTTTATCCTAAATCTAGTAATATATTATACGCTAAACTGATATATATAATGATCTAAATTTTTCAAAGTTAAAGTCATTAAAGTCATGAATGCCTTATTTTTCAAAAAAATACATTATTTAATAATCAAATTTGACCAAAATTGAACATGGATTTTGAAATGAAAATAGGGATCTAGGTTTTTTCTTTAAATTAACGAGGCTAATAATGAATAAGATATCAAATTCCATATAATATACTAATATTTAGAAAATAAAATAAGAATATTCAACACTTAATATTATAAGATTATAATGATTTTCTAATTCTTTATTTTATTACTAGAACTAAATTGATCATTAAAATCTAACTTAATAGTTATCTATTTTCTTTATAAATATATTTATTTATTTGTATATTCTAATAAATTTATGGTAGATCTAATCTATGGCCGTGGAATAACTGATTTAATACACGAGATGCCATTTCATCTTAATTTCATAAAAAAAATTATAGGAATAAAGGTATTTCATTCTAAACAGGCATTATATGGTTCGGTAGATATCAATAATGTTTGCAATTTACATTGTTCTCATTGCTACTGGTGGCTTAATAGAAAGGAGGAACATGATCTAGGTGTTGAGGATTGGAAAAAGATAATTGATAATACATTTAAAAAGCAAAATATCTTTGTGGTTACCCTCGTTGGCGGTGAACCATTGTTAAGGCCTGATATCATACAATTGTTCTGTAATGAAATGCCTAGAAGGGTTTGTGTGGTCACGAATGGTACGTTTCCTTTAAAGAAGTTTGAGAATCTATATTTTTATTGGGTCTCACTTGATGGAACAGAAGAAGTTCATGACAGTATCAGGGGAAAAGGATCCTATTCAAAGACAAGAAACAACATATTAGAATATATCGAAAAAGTAGGAGTCAGGAAAGGAAAACCTGCTTGGAAGGATATATGGATTACTATGACCATCAATTCTCTTAATTATACAACCGCAATTCCTTTAGCACAAGAATGGAGGGGAAAAGTAAACAAAATAGGATTTCAATTTCATACTCCATTTATAAAAGATGATCCTCTTTGGTTGTCTTTTGGGGACATTCGTGATAGTGTCGTAGATGAAATTATATCAATGAAACGAATATATCCTGATTATATAGTGAATTCTGAGAAACAAATATCTTTGATGAAAGGTAACTGGGGAGGGGTCGAAACCACCCCTGTTCAATGTCCTTCATGGGCTATTATTTCTCTAGATCACATGGGAAGAGTCAAACAGCCTTGTTGTATAGGAAGTGCAGATAATAAAGGATTAAAACCTATATGCGAAAAATGCGGTCTTGGTTGTTATTCCATCCTAGTTGCCCAAGGAATCAACGGTCTTCAAAAGTAATAAAGTTGATTTACATTAGGATAGTGAATTCTGGCCATGAATGTGTTCTCTTTCTAACCAAACTTTTTCCTGCATGATGTTTCTTCCGAGATTCCTTCTTTTCTTTTCTGCTTATCTGATTGTCCTGATTCGGGAAACCTTCTATGAAATGAAGCTGGAACTAGATCCATATCAGCCTGATATCATTTCTACCGACGTCCAGTTCTCAAATCAAAATGATATCTTTAGTGACTAGTCCACAAAGAACGACTTTGGTGCGTAATATGTTTTCTAGTTGCTCAAGGCTAAAAAATTTTTAATGTCATTACACAGATCATCTCGCATATGCATAATTGTTCTAACATCTCCTCTTGTCTTATTGTTGTGATTCAATTATGACTATGATAAAGAAACCAAATAGCTATATCCCCATCTATTTTCGGGAGATATTCTTGGTTATTCAGTGTATTATCTAATTATTCACCAAACCCATAGAAACATATAGATTAAAGGCAATGTATTATATATACTATGTATAGAGAAAAAACAGAGAAAACATATGAAGATAAAGATGGAAAGAACGAAATCTTAGCAATATATGAGGGAGATTTTGTAAGATTTTATAAAAAAGATGGAGATCAGTTGTTGGATGAGGATGTACTTATCGTTCCAGATTTTGAAATGATGACTAAAGAAGAAGGATGGAAGGAATTAAAATAATGATGAACTGTTTCAATAAGTTCAGTATTCAATAATTCATTTCAAATAATTTATGTTGTAATGTTCATATCTTATAGTATATTACTGTTCTATTGTCTTCAAATAATACATCATAGCAATACTTCAATAGGTAATTTTGTTCTTTTGACAAATGGACAGTTTTTTGATATAACCTCTACACAATTTCTACTTTAATTCGATACTTCAACAAGATCAAAAGTTATAAAAGATAGGATAAAAACTGAAAATATCGGACTTACAATTTTAATTTAATTTAATTTTTATAATTGAACGTAGTCACATCTGTGGAGGGTTTTAAATCCCTGTTAATTATGAGATGATCTTTTCAATAGATCAGAATTTTATAAAGTGATTATGTTTGCTATGAATTCACTCATTCCGATTAGAATTATTGTAATTTGATTATCTCATCCCACGTCCCAGTTAAGGATAGCATATAGTATTTGCTTTCATTTCCACATTCCAATTTTATTATATCGCCAGTAGTTATATGAATATGAAATAATTTGTTCAAGAACATTAAAAAACTAGGACCTGCTACTATACTTTTGGCTTCTTTTTCAAGTGGTTTATCGTAATACTTTTCAAGGGCACTACTTAGACCAAGACTACTAATATCTGCAACCAGATCAGATAAATCTACGAAATTCGAATTTCTTTTGTATACTTTAAGTGAAGACATGATAAATGATTCTTATCCTTAGTACCACTGTACTATCATATATTGCTTACCAATAAAAAAAATATTTTATATTGGAAATGTTCTAAACAAAAAACGGTATTTATTTAAACTGTCGTTTCCAATAGGGCGTTAGTCTGCAAAGGTAATATTTCCAAAAAGATGAATCCCGTTGTTTTTTAAAGATTTACAAAAATTAAAAACATGTATGGATTTTTACGTATAATAAAATATTCCCCCAAATCTCAAAAATACAAAAGAAGGTTTGTTCCATTTTGTAACCAATCCTTTAATTTTGTTTTATGTTCTGGGTAAGATATCATATTTTCTGGAATATCTTAGTATTCACTCGCAAGATCTTTACCAATTAGCAAAAGGTCAGTGACAAAATTATATGGATTATGACTTCAATGATGACAATGCTTGTTAGTATAATTAATATATATTTTTTTCAAACCGAAAACATTCCAATAAAGATGACAGTTTTAATATTCATATTAACTCAACATAATCTATAAAAAAAATTATAACGATGAAGTTGTATAAACTATCTCGGGATTTGAAGAATATATATAAAATAGAATAAAATTCAGTATTCCATTATTATTGATGACTAATAGATGGAATTGTAAAATTTGAATAATATTTTATATAAAATGTTTTCATAATGCAAAATAAACATAATTTAACTAAATTTATAGACAAATAATTACGACAAGTATCATGACACAATTACTTACCAACATGTAAAATTTTTACTCAAGTAATGTATTATTTTTGTAGACTTTGATGCAATTAAAAAACATTTTGCTATCATATGTAACACAAATTGGACATATACCAAGCTAAAAAAAAGAAGGTTTTTTAGATTACCTTCTCTAAAATTTCATATATCCTAATTATTTTCTTCTATTTTCATCCTGTTGTCTGTACTGGTGGGGGTGTCCAGGTTCCATTCAGAACCTGTTCTGCCGGCAAATACATACGCAAGATCATGAAGAAACCGTCGGCAGGAGATGGAAGCCAATTTGACTCTTTATCCGCGCCAGGACTTTGATTCTGTATATAGATATCAAGTGAACCATCTGGGTTAGTCTTTAATCCATTTGTGTACCCTCCTATAGAATAACGATTAAGCGGATTGTCATAGAAATATTTCTCCTCGTTATACATTGTGATAGACCAGAAACCATATACTGGTGGAGTCTGTCCAGGTTCAAAGTGAATTTCGTACTTGTTTTCACCATTATATGGTTTCCCTTGGATGTCTGTAAACGTGGTTGGATAGATAGCTTCCTGAGGAATATTGGCACCAAATCCCAATTTAGTAATAGCAGCTCGAGTGAGATAGTCATTTCCATAAATTCCTGTTTCAGTATTAAATGACCATCCATTCACAACAGTTCCAATATTTGCTATTCTTGCTTCTATCATCTTCTCACCTTCTTGTATTCCTGTTTCCAGTGCAGTCTTTATTGTGTCATTTGTCTCAACTGATGGTGTTTTTCCTGGTCCAATACCTATGCTTGCAAGCTTGGCTACGAGGTCTAGGTCTGGAGGATTAAGTGGATTATCCATCATTGCTTGTCCTAGTTCATCATATAGTTTGATACCACTTGATGGTATGTTAGCGGGCTGGGGTTTAATCGGAACTTGGTTAGAAACCACTATTTCATCTGCTCCATGCGTTTTTGTTGTATTTCCTTCAAATACTGAAAGTGGAGTCAAACTGATCTTATCTTGGATAGAATAAACATTTTGCACGTCTGAATCACCTTTAACCAGAATCCGGTTAAGAAGCCATGCAATATTTGTTGGAGACCATATCTTTGTCATATCTGCTGGAACCTTTCCATCCCAGTCTGGACCTGTGATAAGGTAAGTACCTTCTGAGGCACCTGATGCACGTGTCCCAAGATATGTATAATCATTAGTAAAGGCATCCAAGAACTCGAATGTAATATATCTGTCTTGCACTGACGGAACTTCGAGAACGAGTGGTTCTTTTGCTAGATCCATCCAAGATTGACAGTATAGTGTATCATCGTTAGGGGTTACTACATCTGTAAAACTTGCATTTACAAGTTGGCTTGCGCAGTTTATTTCGTTTGCAGGACCTTGTCCCGTTACGTGAGGAGTATTAGGATTGGTAAAATAGTCAAAGCTCCGATGTGCAGTTATTGGTGAATATCCCCAGAGATAAGCTAGTGTAGCAATGTCTTTTGGTTTGTCAGAGTTTGATATATTTGCCATGGCTGTATATAGTTGTTCTTGCGATAAAGCAGTGGTTTGGGCTTGAGCATTTACCTTTTGTGAGAAAAAGACAGTAGATGGAGCCAGTAGAGAAAGAGATAGAAAAATAATAAGAGATCCGATCTTAATATTTTGCATAAAGTCAGTCATTAAAAAATTAGGTTAGATATTTAATATAAAAATGTTTAAATTATTTCATGTAGTGTCCAATTTAATATAGCAAACAGTTTTTCCTACTATGAGTTTTATACTTGCTGGTACTGGTAAAGTGGACAAATTCATTGAGCCCTGGAGAGGATTTACTATGATGGCGATTCAATCCAAGACATTCTCAAACAGACTATGATCTATATCTTTCAAACCGATTGTTACCCTAGATTGATTAAGTGGAGGGATTATCTTCTTTATATCATTGGAAAATGCTTATCCTCTAGGAATTATTACTCCAACGTCTTTTGTGTATTCTTCATAGTCCTTTATAAATTTAATGGATTAGTGATTTTGTGGTTTGTTGTTTTATATATCATAATTGCAGTATCATTTTTTGATATTCCTTTTTATAAATTGTTGGAATATTTTCTAATAAACGAATCTGAACCCTATATGTTAAAAGAAAATCAATCTACTTATACCTTGGTTTCTTCTACTACAGCAGGAAAAGATGAATTGATCAAAAGATGCAAGTATATACAATATTTAAAAGTAAAGTATATTTGATCAGATTTACAGCTCAAGATGCTATACTTTCTAATTACATACCTGTCGTGAAAAAGATGATAGATTCATTTGAAGAAGGAAAATAGTTACAAGAACAATTTTATTGTATTTTCCAATCTGTTAGCTTAGATATGAATTGAAGGTCATATCGTTCCGGCATATTACTTTACTAACTGGCTAGATTTGTTCCTTATTATATCAAATATTTTAAAATAAAGATTTTCAATAATTTTCTAAAATAGAAGATAATAATATTTCATGCAGCCTAGAAAAAAGAGCAGCTTGTGAATAGACAGTTCATTGACATCAAAAATCTTTTATATAAAAATACTGAAATAACAATTATTTTACTAAAATTTAAGAAAGATATTTTTTACTAATTTTTTAAATTATCTCTGTTTTATTCAGCATATCAATTAAGAACCTATCTCTGAATTATTACCTGTTCGTCTTTTTCTCCAATAGGTGAATGTGTTCTCATTATTGTATCAACATATATTTTCATATGTTGATTGGCAATACTATTCCAATCTAATCTCATTTTAAATTTCTCTATAGTGGCCCTATAAGATAAATAATTTTCATCCATCTGTTTTAATGCTTTTACAAATTCATCTGGTTTTCTTTTTACTACTATTCCCAAGTTCATTTCTTTGAATTCTTTAAAAAAATCCAAGTCAGATGCAATAAAAGGCGTTCCATGTGCTAATGCATCAAACATTACTCCTGAACCAGAACATACTATATACGGCAAAATTACAACATCTGATGAATAGAATAGTAATGATAGTTCAGATTCAGAAAGATACTTTTTGTCAAGATTGATTATTCTGTTCTTATTTTTAGTGTTAACGATATCTATATCAAAATTCTGTTGACTATAATGATTTTTTGAATGATTTAAAACTATCACCCAATCATCAGGAATTTTCATCTTGTTAATAATATCCCATCCCTTAGTAGAAGTAAAAAATCCTTGCGCTAAAGCGATTTTTGAACTGGTTGGTAAAGACAATTTTGTCCTTGCTTCTTGTTTAGAAACATTTTGAGACAAATACGAATTTGCACCATGATATATCACTTTACATCCTGGTATCAACTTTGATAAATAATCAGAACATACTATATTGGCCCTACTTTGACGGAAAATTCGCTTATTTAAATCATGAAATGCTTTATAGTTTATAATTCGTTGCCAATATTCAGTTATTTTTTTAATATTGAATTTATGTTGGTTAATAGACACTAAATTTAACCATTGTTTAAAGTCATATGAAGAATGGAAAGTAGTAATTATGGGCTGCACACATTTGGAATAAAAATGATCTAGCGAAGTAGTTATCGGACCTGGTAGCAAAGAATTAAGTTTTAATCCATATAATCCATGTTCCATTTGAATATGTACAATATCTGGGTGCAATTGATCTACAACTTTAAGTAAAAATTGAGAATTATTTGTATTGTGTGGAGATAGTCCTTTGTATTCTCCATTTCCTTCACTTCCAGAACACACATAGACATCAATGTCAATATTTCTTAGGGCGTTCACTAAATTATTTGTATATCTTCCTATTCCCCCTTGCATCGGAGGATATTCGGTGGAAACCATCAGTACTTTTAAATTATTTTCGTTTTTCATTTTTTCTTCACTTCATTAATATTATAGGTAACAAGCAATAAATTAATTACAGTTATTTGGAATTTTTCTATTTCTAATTACTACGTTTATATATTATTCAATCAAATATATTAACATTCTATACTGGTCCTATCAAGTTGGTAGAGTTTAATACTAGATAACGATTATTGAAAGGAAAAGATAGTTGATGGGGAATAATTTTGATTTTTGTGATTATTGATAATACTTTCTTGTTGGTATTTTTCCTTACAACGATTTTATCAGAAACAGATTCAAACCCAGTTTTTAATGCATGACCAATTACATTATATTTAACTTCAATCGACTTACCAATTTAGAGAGTTTCTTCAAGTTCTGATTCTAAAACCTTGCCAAGAATGCGAGGACTCAATTCTCATGAAATCAGATTCCTACAAATTCTTCTAATACTTTTTTTAAAAGTATATTTTAAAAATCTAAATATTAAGAATTAATATCAATATTGTTACTTTCCATGGTTATTTGAATACGTGTCTATTATTGTCTTTAATTTATGTATCCCATATCCACTCAGCGAAGATATTGCTATTGGATTTGAAATTCTTAAATCTTTTATAATCTCCTCAATTTTATCTGAATTAACCCTGTCTAATTTAGTTAATAGTATTAGAACTTTTGATTTATCCACATTTAGCTCATTTAGAACTTCACGACAGCTATTATACTTTATTCTGATATCTTCTATTTTCTCTGACGAATCAATTAAAAGTAAAATCAAGTCCGCGGCGATGGATTCTTCTAATGTTGATTTAAACGCGTCGATCATATAATGAGGTAACCTGCTAATAAAGCCAATTGTGTCTGTAAGCAACAGTGCTTTATCGTTTATTTTAAATGATCTGGTCGTTGTTGTTAGTGTTGTGAATAAATTATTTGATATTTCCTTGTTTTGATCTGTTAAGAGATTGAATAACGAAGTTTTTCCAGAACTTGTATATCCTACCAGCGAAATAACTGGCATTTTACTTTTCAATCTTTGTTGATGATAAAGTTCTCTTTTTCGTTGTGCATTATCTAATTTTTCTTTGATAAAAGAAGCCCGTCTTTTTAGATCTCTAAACTTTACATCGACTACGTACTCACCCATTCCGCCTTTTCCCGCTCGTTCAGTTCCTGAAGAAATCCTTGCGCTTTCTCGGACTCGAGGCATTTCGTATTTAATTTCAGCAAGTTGAATCTGCAATTTAGATTCATTCGTAGTAGCTTTAGAATAAAATATGTTAAGTATTAATCGTTCTCTATCGATTACATTTGTATTCGTATGATCCTCTAGATTGTATGTCTGTTTAGAAGTCAATCGCTCATCAACAATTATTTGATCCGCTCCGGATTCTTTTACTAAATTTTTAATTTCATCTGCTTTACCAGAACCCAGACCAAATTTAGAGTGGTTTAAAAATTTATGAGTAACCACTTTCACAATTTTATATTTTTTTTCTGCAAATGATGATTCTATTAGACTTTTAGCTTCTTGTAATCTAAAATTATCTGGATACGATACTAATACTACTTTGGTAAGGCTCAAAAATTATGACAAATCCGTATAATCGGGGGAATTATATTTATTCTGATGTCCCCTTGAACAGGTATAAAGAGTATCAGTATTTGTATTAGCTGATTTGTAAGAATCAGTACTACCTTCAGGGACATAAAGTCCTGGAAAAACCTGGCCACAGGTTTTACATTTTAACATAAGCATCGGCATTTTTTTTCACTATCCTATACGTTATAATAGGTGTTCCACATTATTATACTTATATCAAGATAAATTACCTGAGAATAGGAAATTAAATACACTAGAACTGAATTTAAATAAATGCATCATTAACCATGTTTTCTGATAGAATGTGCTCAATAGTTACACCTGACTGCTAGAAGAACATTTTTCTCGATATATTTTCTGGTTTGTTTAATTAAAATAATATTCCAAAAATGAATTTTTTAGATTAAATAAGAGGATTGAATTCATGAGTAAAGGTCGTTTCAAATGCTATACATGATTCTTATTCTAGATTATAAACCATACTGGTTTAGAATATCATCTCTTATTTTTCCATATTCGATGACTGTAAAGGAATAAGTTCACTATATAACAAAATAAATAGCATATGACAGGTATGTAAAATTCATATCGCATTACTTCCTATAAATAACAAATTGTCTATCAATATAAATATACTTTCTATCTGCTTCAATTCCTCAAAGGTAGAGAATTATTTAATATTTATTTTATAAGGAACATTTTAAGAGTAGATAATGATTGATACCAACACGATGTTACCTGGGTATGAATCCTTTTAATTAGAACTCTTTGAGATAGGTTGTTTTCACTACTGTTACTGCAATTATAGTGAGTTGTACAAGCAGCAGAAGACAAGAAAAGGATTGTGACTAAATGACTTTATAAATATTACAATTATTGAACCTTGCAGAAAATACAAACTCAATCCAGACGAATCCCATAATTGCAAGCAGTAATTTACGGAATGTTTTAAGATAATACTGCCAGGTTCCAGTCAGGATAACAATAAACAAGAACAAGGAAGCAGAGATTGAATTTCGAAAGATGATGCATATATAACAAACAATATTAGTAGATAACAAACAATATCAAATCGTCAGGAAGACTACTGATAATGGTTTCTAGTTGACCCTGTTGTAAATGTTGTAAAGAACGGTGTTGCAGGGGACTATATAGCTAAAGAAGGCTAAACGGAAATGAAAGTAACATTATACAGATAGGTTTTCATATGTTCACAGATAATTATCTTTTCTGGTATTCAATTATTTCTATAACAGTTATAAGGATAATACAAAACAATCTTAGTGTTAGACATTTGATTAAGTGGAGTTATATCATTACGTGTAAAAAATGTGGCCATATTTCTATGGAAAAGCTATCGAAGGAAAAAGCAAAGGAACTTTTACATGCTCACATCGGGGGTTCACAAAACTGTACATCAGGTGACATTGAACTAATGAAGGTACGAACCTAAATCTCCTGCAGATCTTGTACTTTTTTATACAACATTTTTACACATTCGGAGTAGGTCCTATACTTAAATTTGATTTCTTGAATAGATGCATCTTTGCTTAGTCGATCTTTCGAAGTATCAATAGTGTATTTTTTAGCAATGTCATCCAGAATTGTGTTCACAGTTGAATTTTGATATGATTCTATTATAAGACTTGACATAATATATAATTTGTTCCATTGTATATATATTACTGTATTTATTTCAATTTCTATTTATATTTTTAATCATATCCTTGGAATTACTATGTTAACTTTGAATTAATAGGCAAGATATTATTTTTTAAATATGTTTATTACTCGATATTAAATGAATTTTTTATTTAGTTAGTAGATTCCCTTAAGTAAATACATCTGTAATAATATCCAAAAGGTCGAATCAGCAGATTTGTTGCTTGTCTCATAAAATCAATTTAGGTCGTATATAAAGAAAAATTATATTCGTCGAACGGCTTGATAATATTAATAGTATCAGGATGCCAATTTGACATATTATTAATAATTTACTAGACAAATTGTAACAACTCTGCTGTGATCTATATAGATAATTACTTTTATAACTACTTCGATTATAATCAATTGCGAAATATAATACAGGTAAGTAAAATAAAAATAAAAAAAGTTATAGAAGAACCGAATCAAAAGTTAAAATTGATTGAATTATTTATAACTGCGTTTGTAAATATTATAAGATTAAACATGTTAAAATAAATAAATTTCTAAAAAATAGATACTTTAAATATAGTATCGAATATAATATATATATTATGTCAGACAATTTAGACGAAATAAAAGAAGAAGAATTTAGAATATTGTATATTAACGAACTACGTAGCAAACACTCTTTGTATGAAGATAAATTAGAAGAAGAATTTAGAAGGGTTAAACAACAAATTATGAAAACTCCAGGAAGAAAGGGTGAACAAATAAAATTGGAAGAAATAAATAATGAGATTCTTAGAAGGTTGTCTAAATAATTGAGTGCCCATAAATCTAACATTAACATCTGGGCGTAAATAAAATAACAAAATACCATTATACCAATGGTATTTGATTTTCTGGTATAACATAATGAAATAATACCAAAAATTGGCTAAAAGTAGATCTAAATATTGGGTTAGTTGAATCTATTTTATAGCTTCAGTAATGCTGGCTTTACAATTTCGGTACCAACCTTAAAAGTAAAATGGTCACGAAGTATCTATAAACATCGTACAAAAAATATATTTTTATAGTCATTTTTTTTATTTTATCTATTTACAAAATAACTTATTCACAGAAAGATAATGTTACGATTTGATAAAAAATGAATAATAAATAATATTTTTCTTATTTTAAGAGCATAAAATATATTTAGATTTTACACATTATCTCTCAAAATATGAAACTATCAAGATAGGATCAAAATTACGTTTAAGATTAGAATTATTTCAACATATAAATCATTATACATCTTCATGAATTAATTTTGTTTCGTATAATTATTTATTACTTACTGTAATAACTTATGATCGAATTCGGTTAGTCATGTAATGCGCTAATTCCTAATTTGTAACCCATAAGATATCAAATACATATCAAGTCTTGATCGTTATATAATGTTCTTATTTGCTGGATTGTATTTTGGAAAATAATTTCTTTGATTAGATATTTTCGTGGTATAACAGAATGTACAAAAGTAACATGCTGTAATTGAATCGTCACAATAGTTTTCATGACAATCAATTAAAGAAACTAATATATTTATAAAATGCATTTAAAACATACGAATCAATAGATAACTAATAATTCTAATTTTAAATTTAATCCTCAGGTGGATTTCCAGGTTGTTCCAAGTCCTGTCAATAACATTTAAATTTTTAAGATTCTCGTGGATTACTGGATCTATTGTTTCTTCGACTATTCCCCAAATGATGTCTTTCTTGCTTTCTTTTAATGTTTATTTGTACATTGATAATAATAGTGATATCAGGAATATTACTGCTATATAAAATTCAATTTAACTGATATAAACAATAAATAAATATAGGATTTACAGAAGTTAAATATATTGTGTAGGGTTGGTCATTATATTAAAGATAACCAAAAGCTTGATCTTTTGCTCTTTTGAGTCGAAGAATAGTTTCAAAGATCTCCTTTTCTTCTTCGTTCAATCTGTGTTCAAACCTCTCTAACAAAAGTTTGGCCTGTTTACTTGAAAGATCAGTTAAAAATATTTCACCTTCGTTTATCTGTCTTCCTATGGTAGGTCCTCGAATCGAAACGGCAACCTGCATTCCCTTTGTGGCTTCGTCAAGATTCTTTCCCTTATCTTGAATTTGGTGAATCGTCCCGATTTTTGCACCATCTTCGTTTATAACGTTAATTTTTTGTCTTAATTTTCCCACAAGAATTTCGGCTCCAAATACTGCAGGATCGTTTCGTCGGAATACAAATCCTTTCATGAACTGGAATTTACACATTGGAGGTATTTCATTAAATATTATTGAATCAGCATGATCTCGTTGGTACTGAACCCAGTCAGTATACGATCTAACCAGATTATATATTATATTTTCATTAAAAATGGTAACATTTCTTTCAAAAGCCTCCTTACTAGCATCTTCCAGAAGTTTAACATTGAACCCCAAGATCACACCGAGATATCGATCCTTTTCTTTGACTGCATAGGATGCAAGAACATCCCTCCTTGTAATATTACCAATATCCGCAGTCTGGATTGGAATATGTTCCTTTTTAAGCATGTCAATTATAGCTTCAAGAGAACCAAGTGTATCGCATTTTAAAATCACGCCGTTAGAGTCTGTATTGCTAATGAATGTTCCTTTTACCTCAGATTCTATTAATGATCTTATTGTTTCCTCCTCGCTTTTACTATTTACAACATAGATAGGAGTACCTGCAAGAACTCCATCAAGGTCTGGAGAGACAATTTTCAATCCTGCCGCAGAGACAACTTCGTCGACAGATCTAAATTTATCGCGGGGATCCCTCATTTCATCGAGTGGTTTTGGAAGAAGTAATGCTTTTAATTTTGTTACTATAATCTCATCTCGTTTAGAAACCATAACCATGTCACCCTGTCTTAAAGTACCATCTAACAGAATTATGTTGGCAGATTGTCCTAAGCCCGTTTCCTCGTTGACTTCAAGAACTATTCCCCTTACTTGATCAGATCGTCGTTCTAATCTTTTTTTCATATATTGCTGGGTTAGTCCAACCAATACCGTTAAGAGTTCTGGTATCCCAACACCAGTAACAGCACTTATAGGAACTATTGCAAGTTCCTTATCAAACTCTTTTACTCTCCAGAATGCTTCAGAAGTATATCCTAATCTCGAAAGTGATCCTACAACTGTGTAAATTTTTTCATCTAGTTGTGTAAGAATGTTCGCGTCTTGATGTTTTATCTCTTCAGTAATGAATGGTAATTTGATATCTTTATTACTATAACGGGCGCTAGCGGCTGTTTTTTTTGAACTTTTTTTTCCTAATCCTCCTAATACTTTCCATCCTGAGATCATGTCGATTTTATTTAGCGCTACAACGAACGGAACTCTTCTTTTCTTTAAAATCTCAATACTTTCCAGCGTTTGAGGTTCAAAACCTTTATTGACATCTGCTACTACAATAGCTATATCTGCAGCAGAACCCCCCCTGGTTCGAAGATTTGCAAAGACCTCATGTCCAGGAGTATCGATAAATAAAAGACCAGGAATCTTTTCATCGGCTTTGGCAAGTTTCTCATATAGAACTCCTGTTATTTTTTTTATCGTTTCAATTGGAAAAAAACTGGCACCAATGTGTTGTGTGATTCCACCTGCCTCTCTAGCTTGCACTCCCGTTCCTCTAATCTTATCTAGCAATGAGGTCTTTCCTGAGTCTACGTGACCCAAAACTACAACAACGGGCTGTCTTAAATTCACTTAGGTATACTACTATCAAAAATCACTTGCGACTCTTTTATGAAGCTTTCATAAGAGTCTGACGCGTGTATAATATTATCAGTTACTCCCAGACCATAATCACCACGAATAGTACCTGGTTGGGCATCAAAAGATCTAGTAGAACCGATCATAAGTCTAACAGTGTTTATAGCGTTTTCACCTTCCAAAATGCAAGATACGACCGTGGATGATGAAATAAAAGCGACAAGGTCTCCGAAAAATGATTTATGTTTATGTGCAGAATAAAACTCTTCTGCTCTCTCCTTTGTAAAATTGAAAGTTTTTAGTTCCTTTATAATAAAACCTTTATCTTCAAATCGTGACAGGATTTTTCCAGTCAATTTTCTGGAAAAGGCATCTGGTTTAATAACAATTAATGTTTGTTCAGACATCAAATTCATCTCTCTATTTTGATTATTATTTTTTGAAACTAAGCTTTATTTTTCCTTTAAAGATTATAGTTATCTATTTAGCTATTCGGTTATCCTTTAGCAGCTTTTAACCCGCCTTTTACGTATTTCTTTGTCCATTTGAATTTCCTAGGGTCTCTTTTTAGGTTTCTAAGATTTTTTTTACATTTATTTGAACAGGTCCATTGAATCGAGCCATCATTTTTGACTAGCATAATACCAGTTCCAGACTGAATACGTTCACCACAGAAGAAGCAATTACGTAAAGATGCAGCTGTTCTACTCATTTTTAGTTACCTAAAAAACATTGTAGCTGGTTATAATTTAATAACGTTACGTTTCCACCACTTTTCTTATTACTTGATCTTTCTTGCCTCGCGTTCGGTTTCTCGGAGTATAAGAACATCATTCATGCGAACTGCGCCTTTTACATTTCTCGTCAGTATCCTTCCCTTGTCTTTTCCGTCTAATACCTTTACTCTGACCTGAATTACCTCTCCAGCAATTCCAGTCCTACCAACTATCTGAATAACTTCGGCAGGAACAATCTTTTCTTCCATAGTCTTACTCATAGATCATTTTTCACCTCAGAACTTACTATTGTTGTTGCTGTTGTTTATCTGATTTGGGATTCTGATTCTTTAAAGCGATAATTATTTCGTCAACAATGTGTTGAGAATCACCCGCATCTATTATCGTAGCTGCAGCCGAGCCTACAGAAATTCCAAGAGACTCGCCTAGTTGCTGTTTACTCGGCACAAAAACATAAGGTGTGTTTCTTTCTTCACATATAATTGGAAGATGAGCAACAACTTCTGGTGGTTCGACATCCTCTGCTATGACGGCCAATTTGCTTACTCCACGTTCGATAGCTTTAGTTGTTTCATTTGTTCCTTTTCTTACTTTTCCACTTTCTCTAGAAACTCTAACTGCCTCGTAAATAGCTGTTACTAAATCCTTTGGAACTTGAAATTTAACATAATACGGTTTACTCATTAGTTAATATCACCCTTTGGGATCATCCATCTTTCTACAAAATATAGCATATTAAAACGTTACCTCAGTCATAATTCTTTTGAAGAGTTGTTTATAGATACAAAAGTTTTGATAATTTTTAAATCATTCATTCCTTTTTCAATAAAACAGATTCTTTTGCTCCAGACATTAATTCCTTTTTTACAAACTAATTCTAAATAATAATTTGCTGATCAAAATTGATATATAGTTAAAATAAAATTTCAATTCACATTATAAAAATAACAATATTTTTTTGTAGTGTGCGATCATTAAAGCTAAAACTAATATAATAGATTGTTTAATATTTAAAGAAATTTGAAGCAAACTTTAAAGTTGTATCCAGAATATGGAAAACCCTCGAAATATTCTCATGTATAAACAAGGATGTGTATTATTTGAAACTACAATCGGTTATTCATTTTGAGTAAGGAGAAGATTTAGATGAAACGTGGATCAGGTGGTCATAGCCCTAAACTAAAGCCGAGTCCAAAAAAAGGGAGAAAAGATTACGACCATAACAATCCAGTTAGAAGATGTAGTGTTTGTTATACTTTGTCAGGTTGGCATTGTTATGAATGCGGTAAAGATTATTGTGGTCAACATTATCAAGCGCACAAAGATAACAATCAATGTAAATAGAGAGAAATTGTAATATTACTTAGGTCAGATATTGTATAGTAATTTAGCAGAGTTGTGCTAAAGAAAATGATTACCAATAAAAGAACATCTTTCAGAAAATAAACGCACAGATTAATGAATACATTTCATGTTTGGTCAGGCTTAGTTTGATTCTATTTACTGCCACCAGAAACATGTATCAAAATCTTTGTACACCTGTAAAATAGGTACATCTTCCACACTGTTGTCCGTAAAAAGTAAATACTTCTCCCCTCTTCAGAGCATTGATCATTTTATCTCCAACAAATCCAACAACAGTAGTAAGTTTGGTTTCTTCTATCCTATCTCTTAACAGTTCATAGACAATTCTTGTTGTTGTTTGTTGTGGCTCCAAGCATTTTATAACACAAGTCTAACTACATCAAGTATATATTGACAATATATCATGGCGATTTATTTAAATACGCCAAATATTAATCTGGGATCGTTGAATCTATTTTTTTGGCTAATTATTTTAGTTAGTAATATCCTCTTGATTACTTTACAAGTGCCTGTATATGGAGAACTTAATGCTACTGTTACTCCTAATTGTGGACCGATAGAAGGTTTTAATATTTTTTTGGAAACCAGAGGATTTTTGCCTAATAGCAATGTACATTGGGATTTGATGAATGCGGAAGATAATTCTACTGGTCTTTCTGGATATTTTAAAACAAATAGCACAGGAGGTTTTGAAGAACCTACCTTTGCTGATGACCTTCCACCTGGAAAATATATAATAAATTTCTTCGACGATATTAATAGTGATGAGAAAGTTGATTCTGGAAGAACAGCAATATTCACAAATCTATCTATACCATGTGTTAATTGACTATAATGGAGATAATAAATACATATGATTAGAAAAGTGAAAGTTAGAAATTTTAAATGTATCATTGAAAGGAATATCATGATAACAATGGCATCATCGTTGTTATTCATTTTTGGAATTTTGGTAAACATTCCTCAAGCTTATTCAGTTACACCTGACTTTAACTTTGCAGCAGTCGGTGATTGGGGTTGTAATTCAAATACTGATGCAACCACAAAGGGAATAGCAAGTGAAAGTAACAAAAACAAACTAGGCTCTCCAGAACTAGTGTTAGGTTTGGGAGATTATTCCTATCAACCTACAGCCAGCTGTTGGTTGACCAAAGTAGGAAATATTCATGACAACATGAAAATTGCTGTTGGCAATCATGAAAGTACTACCAAGTTAGGATTTAATCAATACAAGCAAAAATTCCCTTTTCCATCTAATGCATATTATTCATTTGATTATCAGAATGTTCATTTCATTGTCATGAATACCGAAACATCCTACTCTCCACACTCATCTCAATATAAATTTGTAAAAAGTGATCTAGCAAAGGCTACTAATGGGAAAAATACTGAGTGGATAATTGTACTCTTGCATAAACCTCTTTATACTTCACCTACAAGTTGCAAAATTACATCCTGCCAGGGAAGTGCAAGTTTAAGAGATGTATATCATCCGATTTTCAATCAATATGATATAGATTTGGTACTGGAAGCTCACATACATGATTATCAAAGATCATTTCCATTAAAATACAACTCTAAGAGTGTTACTAATCCTATTGTTACTACTAAAGATACATCAAAATATAATAACCCAGAGGGAGAAATATATATGATAGTAGGTACCGGAGGTATTAACTTTCATAAACTTATTGGTCAGCAACCATTTAATGCAAAACAACAAAGCTCCACTTTTGGTCATATAAATATTGACATAACTAACAGTGGTCAACTTCTTACAGCAAAATTTATTCAAAACAATGGAAAAATATTTGATTCGTTTACAATTACAAAATGATTGCCAGTAACCAGATAAGATACTAACTAACATAAATTCATACTATTATCTAATTATTTTTAACATAATTAATTTAGCTTCTTAATACATAGTCAGTGTTACTCACAGTCAATTAATACCGTTCTAAAAAATACATATAAGAAAGAAAAATATGCAAAATACAGAAATTTGTCTAATTCTGAATTATAATGAACCGTTCATGTGTATCCACGAAAATAGTGCGGGGAGTGGGATTTGAACCCACGAATCCCTGAGGAACAGGGTTATAGGATATGATCATTGATAATAGGCTGACCAATTCATTCTAAGCTTCGCACCATCAACCATCGAAGGACGATTGATAGACCTGCGCCGTTGGCCAGGCTTGGCAATCCCCGCAGCAATTAAATTTCAATTTAAAACAGCCAAATTTATCTATTCTTAAATTAATTAGATATTGGAATTCAATTGACAGAAGACGTCCCTAGAAAAAGGCTATTTGGAACAAATGGAGTTAGAGGAATTTACGGAAAAGAACTGACATTTGAACTGGCAGTGGATTTGACATATGCACTAGCGACCTATTTTGCCAAGGGACCAATAATAGTTGGATATGATGGAAGAAATTCAGGCCACATCCTTTCAAATATTGTTACGGCCACTTTAAATTCAGGAGGTTTAGATGTCATCTTTGCAGGACAGGTTCCAACCCCATGTCTTCAATATGCCATAAAGAGCAAGAATTGTAACGGTGGAATAATGATTACAGCTTCTCACAATCCTGCAGAGTACAATGGGATTAAGCCCTGTTCAAAAGAAGGTGTAGAAATATCAAGGGAGGATGAATTAAAAGTTGAAGAAATTTTTTATTCAAAAGAATTTGCAAAGATTAATGGTACACATAAGACTTACATAGACAATAACGTTACAAAGGAGTATACGGACGCAGTTCTGGCATTGGTTGATGCTGAAAAAATACGATCTAGATCATTTAAAGTTGTTCTTGACCTAGGAAATGGAGTACAGTCTCTCGTAGCGCCATATCTTTTGGAAAACCTTGGCTGTGAGGTTACTACCATTCATAGTGATATCGATGGAAATTTTCCAGGAAGAGGTCCCGAACCTACAGTTGAAAATCTAGGTAATCTATCGAATATGGTAAGAGATACAAATGCCGACTTCGGAGTGGCGTATGATGGTGACGGAGACAGAAGTATCTTCTGCGATGAGAAAGGAACCGTTCATCCTGGTGACAGAACCGCTGCGATATTAGTAAAATATCTTTTAAGTAGTAAGCACCAAGGAGCAGAAATAGTCTGTCCATTAAATACTTCAATGAATGTTTCCTTTGTAGCTGAAGAACTCGGATCCAAAGTTATATACACAAAGGTTGGAAGTGTAGAGGTATCAAGAGAGATGTTAAAAAGAAATGCTATAATCGGATTGGAAGAAAATGGAGGTTTCATGTACGGAAAAATGAATCAAGTAAGAGACGGCGCAATGACAACTACATTGATTCTAGAGATGTTAGCAAACAATAATTCTTTCGATTCTCAACCCAATACCTATGGTAGCGGTGGACAAAATAACAGCAAAATAAATCTCAAAACGTTTTCTGATCTAATAGGTTCTTTGAGAAATATTTCACAATATAAAACAAAGTTCAACTGTGCCTCAAAGGAAGTTGCAGATAAAATAGTTACCAGATGTATAGAACATGGAAATCCCATGAAAATTGATACATTGGACGGGGCAAAGTTATGGATCGATGAAGAAACATGGATAATGATAAGGCCTAGTGGAACTGAACCACTGGTTAGAATGTATGGTGAGTCAACTTCAGAAACTTTACTGAATTCAAAGATAAGAGAATATACTCGCATCATCGAAACTTTTTTGTAAATAAGAGCAAGAAAATACAGGAAAATGGCAGAGCATAAAACAAGGAAAATAACAGTAATAATAATAATTCTTTCTTTGTAACCCTCAAAATTTCAGAAAATCTTAAAATTTTAAACTCTCAAGATCTAAAGGTAGAATTTAATTTAGGGAGATACTGAAATTTCATAAATTTGGATATCCAAAGAAAAAAGATCGGTAAAGATGTAAATATAGATTTACATATCTCGCCAACATCATCTTCCTTACCATCTTCATCATCATCAAAATCAGATGATGAAGTCTCGCGAATACATTCTCCCCCTGACAGTTCGAATGAAAAAAAGTCAAAACCATCACCAATATCCGTTGAAAAGATAAGTCTAGCTTTTAACAAATTACATAAAAGTAAAAAAAGGAACAAAAAAACAATCATAGAAATCACAGTTGTAGGAAAAGATAGAAAAGGAGTAGTTGCAGAGATTACGAATTTTATCTTTAAAAATGGTGCAAATATAGAAAAAATAAATCAGAACGTTGTGAAGGGTCTTTTTGGTATGCAGATGGAGGCCTCTGTTAATAATTTTATGCAAGACAAACTAAATTCTGGTTTACAGGCACTTGCAAAAGAGTTAAAGATGGAGATCAAAGTTCACTATCAAGAACCAAATAGACCCACAAACATTGCAATATTAGTAAGCAATGAAGATCATTGTTTACTTAAAATTTTAGAATCATATAGGAAAAATGAACTGAAGGCAAAGATTCCAATCATAATAGGAAGTACTGGAATTCTAGAATCTATTGGAAAAAAATACAATATACCATTTGTCTTAATAGAACACAAAGACCAAACAGAAGCTGAAAGATCGATACTTCAACTTTTCGAAGATTACAATATTGACCTTGTGATATTGGCTCGATATATGCGAATTTTGACTCCAAATTTTGTCTGGAGATATCCTAACAAAATAATAAATATTCATCCTTCACTATTACCTGCTTTTCCTGGAGCATTTGCCTATACACAAGCTTATGAAAGAGGGGCAAAAATTGTGGGATGTACTGCACATTTCGTCACTGAAGACCTAGACCAAGGGCCAATAATCTGTCAGAATTCTTTTAAAGTTCTTGAAAATGACGATATCGATTCTATCAAAAGTAAAGGCAGAAGACTAGAAAGTTCCGTACTTTTACAGGCTTTAAGGCTATCGCTTCAAGGGAAACTGGAAGTATATTGGGGAAAAGTTCACATCAAGAAGGAAGGAAAAAGATAGAAAAATCACAAAAAAGATAAAAAGAAAATTACCATATTTCTAGATTTTAATGACAGATAGCATATCAGAGTTAGTTAACAAAAGGAAAAAAGAAAATATTTGAAGTTTTATTCGCTTAGAATATACTAAATCTAAATAATACAAATGTCAGATAACAATTACAAAAATGATTAGAGTCGATATCATGACAAATCACGACTTGCAGAAAATTAAGAAGGATTCAAAATTTGCCATCATTCCTGTAGGATCGCTTGAACAGCATGGAGACCACCTTCCAGTATCAACTGATTCCATCATAGCAGAATACCTTGCACAAAATGTATCAGAGAATATTCATGCAATATGTCTTCCTGTCTTATCTTTTGGTATATCTTTTGAACATGAGCCTATGTTCAATGTTTCACTGACACATCAGACTTTTTCACGCGTACTTAAGGAGATCTGCATCTCATTGATAAAATTTGGAATAAAAGACGTCATAATATTGAATGGGCACCATGGAAATATGGGTGCACTTCACTATGTATCCCAAGACGTTTTCAATGAAATAAATCATGCTAGTAAATTTTCAGAAGATAGAGATATTTCCGAGAATGTATCAATAAATTTTATCAATTATTGGCATTTGATGCGAGTATTGGACCATGCAGGCGAGATAGAGACATCGCTTATAATGGCTATAGATCCAGATCTTGTACATTTGAATAGTCATATTATTTCTCGACGATCGAAGCTATCGTGTAAGGTGCACAGTAGCAACGACAATAATAATAATATAAGTGCAAAAGGAAACAAAATCGTAAAGAAATCAAAAATAGCTTATGCAAGTATTACTAATACTCCAGGTTCCTTTCTAAAAATAACTGGAAATGGTGTGTGGGGAGATCCCACGAAGGCATCGGCCGAGAAAGGAAAAGAGCTATTGAGAGATCTCGTTTTCAAGATAGAAGAAACAATTAATGATTTTAAAAAAGAGGTATAATCTGGCTATAAACTAAATAATATTACTTGTGAATTTCACTATTTTTGAAAAAAATAAGGTTTCATGATTGATTTAAAGTAACAAGCAACTTAGTGAAATTTTAATATATAACTATGATTCATTCCTTAGTAACAGGTAGATTTAGTATTGTCAATTGATATGGCCGTAAAGGTTTTGGATGAAAGTTTTGGAAAGATTGTATTGATAAAATTAAAGGGAGGAAAGGTTATTAGAGGAGTCCTTCATGGATTCGATCAACATATGAATTTGTTGCTCGATGACTCCGTTGAGATTTTAGACGAAGGAAAATCGGCAGATTTAGGTACTATAGTTGTAAGAGGAGATAATGTAGTGATTATTTCTCCGCCACCATCATAATAGAGTGGTATAAATAATATAAATTATATTTTAAAGAATAAAGGGGGTAAAATTAAGGAATGACAAAAGGAACAACTTCAATGGGAAAATATACCCGAAAGAAAGTCCATATCAGATGTAGAAGATGCGGTCATAACTCATTTCATAAACGAGGAAAAGAATGTTCAAAGTGTGGGTATCCTGATCCAAAAATGAGAAAATATAACTGGATTAAAAAACAGGTTCTTTAATATAATCATTTTATTAGTTTTAACTATAAATTTCAGTAATTACTTGAATTAGAGAGATGCTCTAGCGAATGGATTATTTTAAATAAACATATCATTATAGATCTGTAAGAGTAGTATCGGTAGTATGTTAATTGCAGATGATCTATATCTCATAATCATAGCTGGAGTATCAATTATTTTTGGAATCGTTTTTGGAATTTTTTTTAACCAGATAAAACAAAGATTGATAACCTCTAGATCATTTATTCATGTTTTTGAGACTAGTAATACATTCGGTAACAAAAAGCAATTACAACAATTTGAAAATCATTCTAATGATGGGCAAACCATATTGAAGAAGAGCGAACAGGTATTAGAAGATGAGGTAAAATTGTATCAGTTTGAAAAAGACCTTGTTACACGCGCTATTGAAAATATTTTGGTTTCATCTAGAGAGAACAATATAGATCATTTTGAAAGAGATAGGTTGCTTATAAAATACAAAGATCAATTAAGATCACTTAATGAAAACATGGAAAGGATGCAATCGGAAATAGACATAACAAAATTAGTCAACCTGAGAAATGATTTTATGAACTTGTTAGAAACAAAAATCGGTCAGATAGACGATAAGATAATAGAGATCAATAAAAAAATTGGACCTGTACCTGGTATAAAGATCGATGGAAAAAACCAGTTTAACATCACAAAAAATAACAACAACTACAGCACTTCAACTGACAAAACTAATATAAACGAAGATGACAAAACCTCACAAAATTCAAGATATCCAAGCGACCGAATCGATGACAGTATAATAGCATCTAGAGAATTAGTGGATTACAAATCAGATCAAACAAATAGAACTAGATATGATGGTAGCAACATCGAAGACTCTGACGACAAAAAAAGAATTGAGGAAATAAAAGAGAAAGTAATGGTTGCTTTAGATCGCCTTGATTATACAAAACCAATAGAAGAGGAAATGGATAATAACATAGAATCTTATACCAAGATCAATAATAGTAATAATAACAGACAAGAAATCCACGAACAGAAAACAGAGCATTATGGATTGTTCAATATTGACGTCAACAGATTAAAGATGGCTAAAAATGATGAGGAGGTTTTATTGGATGTATATGAAAATACCAAAAATCAAGATACTACAGTATCAACTGGCGTGCTAAGTACAAATGGACAGGATAGTGAAGGCTATAAAGGAGACAAAGATAGTGGCAAAAACAGATTTCCTTTAGGATCGTTTTTCTCGACACGAGAGACAGAAAGTATAAAGGAATTGAAAAACGAGATCAATCAACAGATAAAACAGAAAGAGAAAGAGATAAAAGAAAGCCGAAATCCATTGGGAAATATATTAAAAATTCTTCATGAAAAGTAATATTCTTAAAAAATCTATCAGATATAGGGAAAATACAGAAAGGAGAACATAAGATGTAACTTTTTGTTCTATCAGATGACAAAAATTAGATAACTAGTAAATACCTTATTAGTCTAAATAGAAAAAGAGTGGTGTACTTCTTATTTATTATTTATTATTATTTATTTATTTATTATTCTGCACCTAAGAAACCTATCAAGTCAAATTCTTCGGTTGTTTCTTTGGATGTTATTTCGGCAATAGAAATCAAATGCCCGTCAGGATCAGTTATTATGGTATGCTTACCAAATGGTTCTTGTTTGGGTTCTTTGAAAAACTTGACGTTTTTTATACGAAGATCTGCTACCAGATTGTCTAGGTCACCTACCATAAATCCCACCAAGATATTAATATTAGAATATTGATAATTTTCCTTTTCCAGCTTTCTTTTTCTTGGATGCAAAGCCAGAGTAGTTCCTTTATCAAAGAATTCGATCCAATCGGGGGACTTTGTCTTTGTTTTTAACCCCAGTATTTTAGAATAGAATTCAAAAGAACGTTCCATGTCTTCCACCAATAAAATAACAGAGCCGATTTTACTGAACATTAACTTACAAAATAGTATAAAAATGTTAGTTATTAAAAGAATTCGATTATTTTGACTATTAACGACTTAAATCAGATTACATGTACAATCTATAAAACGTTATATATCTAATGGTAATTTAGCGAATCTTAAAGATATTGAAAGAGAGTTATGAGAAAATCAAAGGGGGTAACAATAAAGAGGGTGATATGGGTAGTACTATTGACAATACTGGTAACGATATTAACCGTTTAAACAGCAGTCAAACGGAAACCAATATCAAAAATAGTTACTATAATTTAGTACTAGATGATATCATTGAAAAGTTTTTCATCAATTTGATAAAACAAAATGAAAATCTCAAATCCAAAGAAAAAGACAATTACCAAATTGGTGATCGTAACGATAAAGATATAATAATTGGTTTAGGAAGCGGGAGTACGGTAGCATTACTTGTTGAAAAGATAGCAAAACTTGAAGGAAAAGAGGTATTTGGATTCATACCTACTTCTTATCAAATAAAAATTCTTGCAGAACAATGCGGTTTAAGATTTTTAGATGAATCGAGAATCAATGAAATAGACCTTGTAATTGATGGCGCAGATCAGGTAGATGAAAAACTAAATATGATAAAGGGTGGAGGTGGGGCATTGTTTAAAGAAAAGATACTAATGTATTCTGCAAAGCAAAAAGTAATACTTGCAGATTCACAGAAATTTGTTTCCACTTTTTCATTGCCAATACCAATAGAGGTCCATCCCTTTGGGAGGGTTGAGGTTACAAAAAAACTTGACCAGATTGGCGGATATCCCAAAATAAGGTTTTTGAAAAAAGGATATCCGTTCATCACAGAAAACGGAAACTTTATCCTTGACACAGAATTTAATAATTTGACAAAAAAATTTGATATTGCAGCACTTGAAATTAAAATTAAGAGTATCCCAGGAGTGATTGAGGTTGGAATATTTTCTAGTACTAAAAATACTACTTATTACTGTGTAAACTCTGATGGATCTTTTTTTACTAAAATTTCAAGTTGAAACAGAATAAATATATGTGTTGGCACAAGATACAGTAAAAAAATTGAACATCAAATTAGTAGACTATCAAAAGAAATTTATTGAAAGAATTTACAATCAGTCACATAAAACGCGTTAGGAACTTTCCATGTCCATGATATTCATCATTCACAACAGAATTTTCTACAATAACTTTTCCTCTACATATTGTGGCTACTGGCCATCCTTGAAATTCCCATCCCTCATATATTGTATAGTCAGAGTATGACTGTAACAGTTCAGGAGTAACCTTCTTCCTTAGATCCAGATCAACTATCACAAGGTCAGCATCAGAGCCCGCTTGAATTGACCCTTTCTGTGGAAAAATATTGAAGATTCTTGAGGTATTATAGCTTGTTACTTCACAAACCCTTTCCAAATTAATTCTTCCCTTATTTACACCTTCACTTAACAATACAGGAAGCATTGTAGCAACTCCCGGGAAACCCGCCAGCGAGTTTAACAAGTCATCATCGACAATTTTAAGTGATAATCTGTTCGCAACATGATCGGTTCCTATTGTGTCTATAATTCCATTTCTTAATGCATACCATATACTTTGAACGTCATGTTTGGATCTTAGTGGCGGTACAACCTTTCCCCTTAAATTGGCATAATCATAACTATGTGTTAAATAATGAGGACATGTTTCGATGTAGAGATTACAGCCACCTAACTCTCTTTCTTCTAGTATAGCATCGATTGCAGTACTGGAACCAATATGAACAAAATATATGTTCGATTTATATTTCCTAGCAAGTCTTGATATCTTTTTTATACTTTTTACCTCAGATTCATAAGGTCTACATTTAGACCAGATCTCAAGAAGATTTGGTTTTTTATTGTCTTCTTTTATACTACCAGTTATATTTTTATTAGTCTTGTTAGTATAATTTTTTGTTTCCTTCTTCTTTCTATCCTGTTTTTTATTGACTATATTGTTCTTTATCGAATCATAACACATCTGAGGATCTTCTGCATGCACCAATAAAGTTCCATTGAAATCATGTGTTGTAGTTTTCACGATCCTCTCAAGAAATTCATCTGTTATATTTACGTGTCCACTCCTAACAATTTTTTCGTTAGGATTTAAATCCATGTGAATATGATTAAGACCAGATCCCAGATTCATATATAATTTAAAGGAATTTATTCCAACTTTTTTGTACAGATACGAGACATCATCAAGATGATAGGTCATTAGAATCGAGGGATGTACTGTATAATCTATGTAGTGACTTTTAGCACTCGCTTCTAACTGTTCTGATATGCTCTGTCGATATTGCGAATCTAATCTAAGCATCCTGATAACAGTAGTAATTCCGCCTATTGCTGCTGACCTTGACTCAGTTGTTGCAGCATTTTCAATAGGCGTGTAAACCCCGTAATGGACATGAGGGTCTATCAATCCTGGAAGTATGAATTTCTTTGACGCGTCCAGAATTTTTTCACTAGAAATATTGTCAATACTTTTTGAAAGATTCTTTATCTTTCCATTCTCAATAAGGATATTTGTTTGAATAACCCCAACTTTTGGTATAACAACATTACCATTTTTTACCAATAGATCACAAGAATTTTGCATTTAGTATCTATGAAATGCATGAGGTTCAAATAACAATAATTATGTTACTATTTTTTAACTGAAATTACGATAAGAAATAAGAATAAATTTTGCGATGCTTTTAATATTAAATAGAAAATTTATTTAGGGCAAAAAATCTTGTTTATTGTTAGAAAACGTTATTTATTTTATTTTTTATTTATTTTTATTTATTTTTAAAAAAAAGAAAAAAGTTAGGATACTGTTACTGTACCCTTCATGAAGGGATGTAAAGAACAGTAGTAGTCAAATGTGCCTGCAGTGTCAAATGTATGTTCCCAAGAGTCTCCTGCATTTATGATTGAAGAATCGAATCCTGCTTCTACTGGAGCCTCAGCACTACCTTGTACGACAGTATGAATAGTTGCGTCATCATTTGTCCATGTTACTTCTGTTCCCGGACTAACCGTTACAGAGCTTGGAGAAAAGAATTCTGCATTGCTTGGGTTAGAAGCACCTGAGACAATAGATACTGCTTGTTGTGCAAACGCAAGGGTTGCATTCATCGTCATTGTAGTATCATTTCCCATCATACCAGTCTCGTTTCCCATCATACCTTGTGCAAATGCTTCTGGGACTAGTGTTGCATTTTGTGTAACTGTTGTTGTTGTTGTTGTTGTATTAGCTGCTGTAGCTGCTGCGGTTGTTGTTGCATTAGCTGCTTCAGCAGTTGTACTAACTTGTGTAAGTTTTGCTGCTTCTTTCATTACGTATGGTTGATTCCACGATGCAACTGCACTCTCACTTCCCTTTGGAGCAACTGCTGTTCCAACTGGTTGATCGGTATCTGTTGAATTTTCATCTGCCATGACTGCAAATGCACCACCTCTTACGACATGATTCATGTTGTGATCAACAGCGACATAAAGACCTGCTTCTGGGAATGTTGCCTCAAATACAGATGCAGAACCTGGAGGTACCCACCATGTTTCATCCATTATATCTTGTGTTCCATAGTTATCGCCTGCTTCATTTTGACCATCTCTGACAGTCATCTGACCTGCTATAAAGTGGAAAGCTACGCCTCCATTTGGACCTGGATTTAAGATATACCATCTAGTTAGATCTCCTGGTTTGACTTTAAATATTTCAGGATTTTCGTTAAGTACTATTTTCGCTGATTCACCTATTTTTGGTACATATTTGTGAGCCATTCCGTTTGTTAATATAAGGTCTGGTTGTTCAGTGGCAAATTTACCAATGTCAAAAGTTCCAACTTTTCCACCAGTTCCTTTAAATAAACCTTGATCTGCGGAATTATAGTTTTCACCAAATGACACATAGAATTCTTTTGCTGGCTCTTCTTCCTCTGGATGTATTACTACAGCACCATACATTCCGTTAGCAATGTGTTCCCACACACCATTCAATGCATCAGCACCACAATGGTACATGAATGCACCTGGAGTATTGGCATGCAAGGTTACGTGTTTAGTTTGACCTGGTGCAATATTTCCTGACAAAACGTTGCTTGGTCCTATTCCTGCATGAAAGTCTAGACTATGAATAACTTTACCGTCATTTCTAATAGTAATATTTAGAATATCTCCTACATCACCAGCAATCACTGGTCCTGGAATTGTTCCGTTGAACGTCATCGCGGCATATACAATTCCGCCTGGATGTAATATGTTATCTGGAGCAATTTTCAGTGGATGTTCATTTGCAACCAATAATACTTGTTTTACTGGTCCCTCATCTTCCTGAGCCATCACTTTTTGAACTAATGGTATCCCTATAGACATTGGACCTATGAAAAGCCCAGCTACTAGAACACCCATCAGTATCCCGGTTAAGAGTAGTTTCATTGTTTGACAAGGTCAATTATTCCTATATAATGTTTTTCCCAGATTTTATTATTCATCAATCATCACTAAAAATAAACTATAAATAAAATGATTTTATTTTCCATAATGAATTTATAAAAAAAATATAAAGATTCTTTTATTGTGTATATTTATTCTATCTTTTTGCGAAATAAAATAAAATTGAACTTTTATTTAAACTTTATTTAGCCCTGGTAATACTTATTATTCTTTAAAAAATAATAATGAATCCAAGGGCTGGTAGTTCAGGGGTAGTAATGTTCGGTTCGCATCCGAAAGGTCGCGGGTTCAAATCCCGCCCAGTCCATTCTTGTATATTGAAAGGTTTCGTGAAATCTTTGATTCTAGATAAAAAACCTTGGATACAAGGTTGCCATAATTGCTGTAGATCCTACTAGTCCTATCACCGGTGGGGCTATATTGGGAGATAGAGTAAGGATGCAAAGTAACATAATAGAAAGTTCAGATGTATTTATGAGAAGCATCGCCTCTAGGGGTGCAGTTGGAGGTATAAAGAGTATTTGCTAACAAATAAAGGTAAAAAAAGTAATTAATAGTTAACAATTTGGTAGCAAAACTGCTATCAAACTTTTGCTAGAATTACTTTACTATTAGAAAATTGTGTTAGCAAATCTTCATTTTTTGCTAACATTGCAAAAACTCTTTTTAGCAATTATTCGTTTAGCAATTGGTAAACCCATTTGTTTTCCAAATCTTATAAATTAACACTGGTTAATACCGCATTAGAATCAGCACACATTGTTTATCTCAAGTAATATATCTTGAAAATATAGTAACGTATAGTAATGCAGAGGATTAGGGTTACGCTGCGCCTTGTAATTATACGGAACAACATTAAACGTTAAAAAAATTGCTTCTAAGGGGGTAAGACATTCAATTCACTCTATTTGGAGCTAACAAAATTATAGTGAAATTCGTCCAACAAATTTATATAATGTTTTGAGTGGGTGAGACTATTGTTGACGTTGGAAAAATCTTATTTTCAAAGGATTGTTCTTTATGTTGTTTTCTCATTCTTTTTTATCCTTTTTCCTAACAATACCTCT
>DATGZA010000061.1:0-15032 GCA_035297365.1 Nitrososphaeraceae archaeon | reverse complement strand
GAAATAGTTACGTCAGAAATAGTTACGTCAGAAATAGTTACGTCAGAAATAGTTACGTCAGAAATAGTTACGTCAGAAATAGTTTAAAAATGACTTTGGTTATTCTTAGTTCAGTAGTTTTAATGTAAATCAATATGATTGTATTTTTAAGTACATTCAATTTTCCATCATCAAATATTTTCATATTTTATTAAATTGTAATTATATGAAGCGTTCTGTTCTATATGTTTATATAAAGGTATTTTTTCAGTTCCATTCTTATTTGTCTTTAGAGATGCCATCAATGCGCCTACACCGAAACTCAAAGCCCATAAGTAATCATTTTCTTTGACATAAGAACAAGTAAATGCAGAAGACAAAATATCACCCGCACCAGTGGAGTCTTTAGTTCTGACATCATCAATACCAAGCCAATAGTGTTTATCATTATGTAACATATGAACAGTTTTATTTTCGGTGAAAATCAGAAATTTTATCTTATTTTTTAATTTCCATTTTTGTGCTTCATTGAAATCTATAGTTCCAGAAACACACTCAAGCTCATCTGGATCTAATTTTATTGCATCGATATCTTGAAGAGAAAAATCTAATCCTTTTCTGGTTAAAATCCTTCCCCCATTACCGACATGACGTGTGTAGCCTTGAGGGTCTAGCATTACAAATTTATCATCTTTATGAATAACGTAATTCAAAACTTCTTCTGGAACCTCATCCAATATTGGACTTATAAGCCAACAATCCGTTTTGATATTTTCAACATCAGATAGTGAAATGGATTCACCTTTTGCAAATAAGGATATCTCTCTACCTTTTTCCATAATTTTTATAGTGAACCTAGTGGTAGGTTTTTCAGAAAAAATATTTTTATGGATGTCAAGATCATTTTCTTTAAAAAATGATAGATGTTCGCCTTTGAGGTCTTTTCCGAACTTAGTAACTAATTCAACTTTAAACCCAAATTGTTTGGAGGTAAGACCACAATAGCAGGGAGGTCCTCCCAGACTGTCAATAATATGTCCATCTTGATTAATTATCCTATCCAAAGCAATATTTGAGATTATTGTTATCTTCATAATTACAATTTCCTAATATTCTTTTAATGTTAATATTAACCTATATTATTAGTGTAGTAGTAAAAAAAGTAATTACAAGATGCATAGATATAATCAAAGTAAATGATATAGAATTTACAATGTATAGAGAGATAAAATTTAATTCTTATTTAGACACATTTAATAAAAATAGACATAACGTAAATTACTCGAAATAATGATCAGTAAATAAATATATATTTGATTTATAAATAATAAATAAATACAATGAATCAGTATATATAAACAGAATCAAATGGTGAAAAATATTTTTGAAGGATTTTATGATAAAAAATATATTAATTTACAAACATTTAAAAAGAATGGAGAAATAGTTTCTACTCCCGTCTGGTTTGTATTAAAAAACAATGAAATATTTTTTAGATCTGATGCAGATTCTGGAAAGGTCAAGAGAATTAGGAACAATAACAATATAAAGGCATCGATTTGCGATATTAGGGGAAATATCAAAGGGCAAACATATACAGGAATAGCGAATTTTCAAGATAAATCTAGATATAATGAGATCAATTCATTATTTGACAAAAAATATAGTTTAGTGTCACCAATACTAAAAATTGTCTACAAGTTGAGAAAAATTAATCTTGTAATATTGTCCATAACCTTTAATACTAATATGAATAAATAATTCATTTTAAAACTATTTCACATACGAAAGTAATTGCTAAATCTTTATATGAATATGGACTGGTGTTATTATATTGCAAATTGATTAGAGAAATTGGGATGCCTTACACATTAAATAGAAAGGATGACTTAATTTTATAGCCATGAATTTATCTATTTAATAACTATAATCTGGTTAGGCTTTTATCATCTTGAAGTTCGACATATATTTTAGATGGATTAACATAAGGAATAACTTCTATTACCTTCTGTTCAATCTTGTCAATTAGAATTTCAATATTATCAGTTAGCAGGTTATCCACTATGCTTACTTCTATAGCGACTATAACATCTTCAGGACCTAGGTGCATGGTACGCATGGTGATAACCCTATTCACCTCAGATAAAGTCAAGATCGATTTTATAATTCTGTTAGAATCCTTTTTTGAGATAGCTTCTCCAATAAGTAAGGCTTTATTCTCTTTTGCAAGAAAGAACGCGAAGCCCATCAATACGAAACCAATTATTAATGAACTAATTGAATCATATAATACGTTTCCTGTCAAATGAGATAGCGAAATACCTATTGCGGCTATAGCAATACCTAATAACGCTGCAGAATCTTCCACTAAAACAGTAAGGATGGTAGGATCCTTACTTTCGCGAAATTCATTCAGAATTGTTTTAATCGTTAATTTTTGTCCACGGGCATGTATATTTTTGCTAAAAATAACAAAAGCTATTCTTAGAGCGTTTAATTCAAAAATAGCTGAAATCGCCAAAATGATATAATTAATTTCTACATTTTCTATTATGTGAGGTTTACCTAGTAAACTCTCTAATCCTTGTTGAAGAGATAAAACGCCAGATATACCAAAAATCATTGTGGACACAAGAAATGACCAAAAAAATTGTTCTTTACCGTATCCAAAAGGATGTCGTTCGCTTGCCGGTCTAGAACTGCTCTTAATGCCAATTAAGAGCAAGACTTGATTAATTGTATCTGAGAACGAATGATAAGTTTCCGCCCACATGGCACTACTTCCAGTAAAAATGGCAGCTAGGAGTTTTGATATGGCGATTCCGAGGTTACCTAATAATGCAGCATAGACAGCCTTCTTAGATTTTACAACCAATTAGTGAATTAAATAATATTAACTAAACTAGATAATTAATGTTTTTGAATATTCAATTAAACTAGATTTTTAAGAACAGATAAATAATTTAATCTATTGTAAAATTATTTGTATCAAATAAAAGCCGCGATATTTACAGAATCTGATTATCTAGTAAAATTTCTTCTAGTGTTCAAATTGGCTCTGTATGAACAACTACTCTAGTCGCGTTTGTTTCTTTTATTATCCTTTCTTGAACACTCGTTGCTATTTCGTGAGCTTCCTGTAAAGATATTTTCGAGGTTTTGGAAAATTTAATGAGTATAGTCAGCGTGACGTGTTGATTTCCGTTCATATCTACTATACCTACATCTTTGCAGTCTACTACACCTTGTACTTCAAGACATAATTTTTTTATTTTCTCCATATAAGATTCAGCAACCCTTTTCTCAACTCCCATAGTTTTAATGTCTTCACTAGTATCAATTTCTATGTGCGATGTGATATTTTCAATTTCTTGTATTTCATCCTTTACCATTTTTTCAAAAGACTCAACGATATCATGTGCAGTTTTGAGATCAAGACGGTTATCAACCTGAACATCCAGATACAAGTGAAGTGATGATTTAGTTGTTTTATTTGGCGTTTCTGCGTGAGACTTGTACGACTGATCATCATTATACTTGGAAGTGTCACTATTTTTTTTAAATTCACCTGAATCTCTTGCGAGTTTGGATAAGTATATTGAATGAATATTCTTAATTCCTTCAGTCTCGGCTGCAATCAATCTTATCCTGTCAGAAATAGTTTCAGACTCTGATTCTGTAGCATCTACATGAACGAGAACATCTGCATTTGGGATAGCCTGTCTGATCTTCTGTTCCACGTTTGTAGCTATCTTATGTGCTTTGTCATGGGTGCTAGTCCTTGGAACTTCTATGTGTAGGTCAATAAACATAGTTGAGCCAACACTTCGTATCCGTAAATCATGCGCCATATTAACACCCTCTAATCCAGATATAGATTCCATGACAACGTGATTGAATCCTTTTGGCGCTTTATCTAAAAGAACATCAAGAGTTCGCTTTCCTAGTCCAAGTGAGGTATACAGTATCATTCCAGCAATAATTATTGCTGCATAGGAATCAGCATTTGGGATATGTAAGAATAATACACTTGCTAGTCCTACAATAATTATGGCAGATGAGATCATGTCTGCTTTAAAATGGAGGGCATCAGCTTCTATTGCTTGACTACCGTACTTTCTCGCTACTCGGAATAATGCCCTTGATCTCCCATAATCTACTGCTATGGAGATAAGCATTATTAAGAAGGAAAAAATTGTAATTTCTGGTTCTACATTCCTGAAGAACATCCTCTCTATTCCTTCGTAAAATATCCATCCAGCTACAAGTAACAGAAGCAAGATTTCAGTCAAACTTGAAATACTCTCGATTTTAGCATAACCGTACGTGAATTTTAGATCTGGTGGTTTGATTACTGCTCTAATTGCATATAGAGTCATGAATGCAGCAAAGACATCCAATCCCGAATGCAGTGCTTCGGATAGTATTCCAAGACTGTTTGTAGAAAAGCCGATAACGAATTTTATAATTGCTAAACAAGACGAAGCTATTATTGAAGTAATTACTATACGATTTTTTTCCCTATAAGATTGTTCTCGTTTCTTATTTTTAATATAATATTCTTGTTGTTTCCTATCTTCATTGGTGCCTCCAAGATTATTTTCAGTCACAACTGAGTAATTAGCTATATCAATTGTTATATATAGTAACCAAGTTCTGATAGTAGATATAATTTAATATTTTAGGTCAAAACATCTTTTAATTTGATTATATTTAATTGTGTTTGTTAAGAATTCGGATTTTGAAGTCATATCAGTCTAAGAATATTTTTTTGTATTACCTATTCGTTAGATCATCAAAAATAACAAATTGATCCTAGCATTAGATATAAACATTGGAAGTGCTGGTTCCTATTTTTGTAGCTATATTAAGATCCTTTTAATGAGAATGTATATCACTTCAATAAAATAATAGGCTAAAATCTACATAGGTTCGAAATATAAGACATGATTATCAGATCGTCAACTATAAAAAATGATTACACGATAAAGTGTCTTGTTGCCTAAATCATAATTCCTAACATATTTAGCTAACCTCTTATGGTCATAATAGGTTATAATCGAAAGAAATACAAAGAATCTCTTGGAAAGAAAACAGAAATACTACTTGCTTTGTGTATTATTGACAATAGGAATACCGAATTAGAGGATGGTAATATGTCGAGATTCATTAACCGAGAAATTGGGTTACATGATAACCTGTTTTCATTTGCCGCATAGACAAAATGTATTTGGAGTAAGATCTCATGCTGCAAATAGGGGATCATCAATTCCTGAAATAGCAATATAATCAGACGAATAAACTGATTGAATAACAAAATCAGTGGAGATAACAAAAATATACGATGATGATTTTGTAATAGCAATTAATTCTATTGAAATGAACCAATCAACCGATGAGAATGGATACGTCAAAGATAAAATATTAAGAAAGAATTTCTAAAATATGGAGATACCATTTGACATAAAAAAGAAGAGAATCCCATCTTTTCAAGTAACCAATGAATGGTTCATGATGGAAAGTACTAACTGAACTGGTGGATGATTTAACAATAAAGCAGAATAAAATAACAAATATTAGCATTTGCTGAGGGTTGCTATGACATTACCAACATTCGTAACATACTCACATTTAAAGGAATCAAACCAGCAACAAAGTACTTCAATTGTACAATGATCAATCACTATCGGAGAAACAATAATGTAAATATCCAGAAAGATAACCTTGATAAATGGAAGGAAGGTTGTTAGATATGGTGAGACAGATGGCAAAGACTATCATTTCCTGTATCAGTACGGTGTTTGAAGAATATGTTTCTTCTATTAGATCCTAGATGTAGTAAAAGAAATGATACTTAAGGTATCAGCCTTCAACTTTTTTGCCTAGATAACATAAGATGCTACAAACGTATATTATTATCAGCAAATTAATGAATAATGCAATAGAGTATAATAATATAATTTTTAAAAATAAATTGAAAACTAGCTCATAGTTAACATGTTTGAAAAATGAAAATCGAGATCGTGCAAGCGAGTGAGAAAATTTGTTAATTCATTAAATTCAAGCCCATAATGTGCCTTTAATTCAGTATTAATTCTTTCATCTGAATGTATATTTATTGAAAGGTCAGCTTTCAAAAATGCAGGATCATCATTTTCGGAATCTCCTAAGTATAGAATTTTTTCATTATTATCAAAATTCAATATCTGTCTAATTTTATCTAAAGCCTTACCTTTGTCGAATTTAGTAGAGTATATATCGATAAAAGGATGACTGGTATATGTCTTTACATTAATGTCGTTTAAATATAATGAATTATTCTTGATATATTCATTAATTCTGTTTAATATAATAGGCTCGATGTTACTTTTGTAATTTTCCCATTTTAGCAGATGTCTATAGTCGAATGTTAAACCGGCTAGAACATTTTCTTTAAATGTATATTTCTTTTCAATCCTAAGATCACTAAATCTAGCCATTACACGAACGGAAAGATCTTCGAGAATGGGAGAATTCGATAACAATTTTTCTTTATCGTAAATATAAAAACTTGTAGTGTAGTCATCCAAAAGATGACTAGTTGATAACCCGATTTTTTTTAGATCACTTTTTTCTGAAAAAACAATTGTCTCTATTCCAAGAATACAAGATATAATTTTAGCAAAAGTACAGCTAGTGACTAAAAAATCAAACGGTTTACTTGAGAGAATGCAAACAGGAATTTTGCTTGAAATTTTTAAGAGGATCGAATAAAGGTCTTCGGGTATAGGATTAACTTTTGAATAAATTGAACTAGTAGGGCAGATAGTTCCATCGTAATCAGAAACAATAGCAGATATCTTCAATTATATTATTATTAGAAGCTAGAGATATTTATTTACTAACAATTAAAATTATTCATTTTATGTCTAAGTTAGAATAGTTTTTAAAACTACTTCTGTGCTTCCATAATAACAACTATAAATGTAATAATAGAAATTACTTCAGTTTGATGATCACACTCGTTACGAGTTCAACAATTCTTTTCTTTTTCTATTAAAACAGAAGCCCAATTGAAGGACTGCGATTCTTCATATCAAGATGAGTATATGCCCACTCCATCACAAAACTTGAATTGTGTTGATATTTTATATAAAAATTTACAATTTTGTCTCCAGACCCGCACGTTGTTTATCGTGATGAAGATAGTGTAGAATGTGAATCATAATGATGTTTAATTTAATATACAATAATATATCATTACAATGTTTTTAATTCAGTTGAATAACAAAGATATATTTTATAATATGTTTAATCATAATAATAAGCGTCTTTTTCTTTTGCTATTCTTGCTTCAAATCTGAACAGTAATCTTGAAGATCAAGACCCTATAGAAGTAGAAGGTCACTTAAATTATGTTTTTGATGGTGATATACTTGACATCGATTATATCATAATAAGGTTAGCATTAGTCGATATATCCTAAGATGGACAAGATAATTATAACGAATCGAAGGAATTTGTTAATTTTTATGTCTTAATATAAAAGGCGAATTGATATTGTTGAAGGTCAACGTAGAAGCCACAGATATGTAACAGAAATAGGTTTTATATATTGTGACGATATTAACGTCAATAAAGTATTAATGGAAAATAATTTAGCAATAATCTACACGGAAAATTGTGATTTTTCTGAATTTAAAAATGAGAAATGTGGGAAACCCTTCTGTTAATTTATCAAAACGATTTAGTCATATTTAAAAGTCTAGCGTAAAAAAGCACTCTAGGTAATTTATTCGTCTTGGGAACAAGATTTGATCTAATTCGTAATTTTTTTTAACCGAATCGAAAAAAAATAAAGTAGTTCGTGTTATGATAAAAGTATTAGTGCCTTTGTTTCTGTATTTTATTCTGTACATCTGCATATTTTTTTAAAGCAACAATTTTTACGGTATTAAAAGATGCAATGCCTACGTCTATACATAGGCTCTCTATATCATGAGCATTTTCTGCTTCAAAAATAATCATCCATTCATGTTCGAGTACTGACATGTAAATGAAACCCTATCTTTTTTACTCCATACTTCGACTTCTTTTTTTCCAGTTTATCTTTAATTTCAAGAAATATCCTTTTATTTTCCAAATTGTTGATAGGACAGGATCCAGGACTATGTATAACGAAGGCACCGAATAAACTTTGGTCCATTGTAATAATTTTTACGAATTAGAGATATTAACTATCTGATCAGTAATTGCATTATTACTTGTGAAATTAATTTTTTTATATTGATTATAAATATATATTTGGCCGAAGCGAACCATGAATATCCCAAGAAAAACTGTTTATGGAAAGTGCCCAAAATGTAGGGCTAAAAGTCAACTTGAAATCACTTCAAATAATCCTGGAAAGGAGAAGTTTAAATGCAATATTTGTTTTCAGGTCTTTGGAATGGATGACCTTTGAGTTTTGAAAAAGATCATTTTATTATCTGTATATATCTTTAATGAATAATAGTGAAAACAAAGTTTAAAGTATAATAGCTATAAACAAATTTTTGCATATGTCTGAATCCATTCTACAAAATAATAAAATGATTTTGATTTTACTCTTTATAAATTATTAGTAAATAGTTACCATATCTATGAAAAAAAATTTGTATAGTTTACATATTTTGCTCTTGTAAAAATTTCAAATGAGCTTTGATTATAAAGCAATCCTGAAAAAATTTAATAAATAAAAAAAATTAATTGACTTGGATTTCATTATGATTTATTATATAATATATAATAAATCTATTGAACCAAAAACAATCTGATTAAATTTCAAGATTCGAAAAAATATAAATCAAAATCTCTACCTTATCCTATACACAGATTATTTAATTATTAACTTTTATTGAAAGTTATACAATAAGAAAGTAGGATAAGATTCACCAATAATACTTTGGAAATAAATTTAAATCTGAAATGATCTAAAAAAATTTTAGATATGAATAATAAATCTTTTGTGATGATTTATGGTTTACTCTTAGTCGGTATAGTTTCTTTTCCTAATGTCTTTGGGCAAAATAATTCTAATTTTACAGTTAATAACGAGATTCCCGAACCTCCAGTTCCTAAACCTAAAGTAGATGTTTCGATAGACGGAACCTCTGCTGATGATAAGATTAGAGGAGGCGAAGGAGATGATGAAATATCTGGAAAAAAGGGTGATGACATATTAAGCGGACATGAAGGAAATGATGAGCTTGATGGAGGATCTGGAGATGATCAGCTTGATGGAGGATCTGGAGATGATCAGCTTGATGGAGGCGTAGGGGCTGATGAACTAACGGGAGGAAAAGGAGAAGACCTCTTTATTTGTGATGAACAAGATACAGTAATTGATTTTAATTCTTTAGAAAACGATGAAAAACAAGGTAATTGTGAAATTATTGATAGAGCATTAGCGGAAAAACCTCCATTTTCAGGATTTGAAAATAATGGAAGAGAGGATTTCAATGATGGTTTCAATGATGGTTTCAATGATGGTTTCGATGGTGATCAGTTCAATCCTTATCACGGAAATCCTTATGACCGCTTATATTGAGATTATGATGTGGAAATATCTTTTATTTGAAAGTAATTAAAGTAACTAAAATAGGCACATAATATTTAATAGATTTAAGAGATAAAAAGATCAAAATATCATCATTAAAGTGTTATTAATTACACCATTTTCACAATCAAGATATACTTAAAATATAAATTAGAAGAATATTAAGTGAAATTACTAGATTTGAATAAAATTTTGTTTATTTTCGTATTAGGTGTATTAATTTCTATGATATTTTCCTTAAATTTTGGCAATGCGCAAACAAATCCACCGACACTGATCGAAAATCAGGTAGAGGATGTTAATAATTCATATATATCCACTCCAAAAATAGATGTTTTCATTGAAGGAACCTCTGTTAATGATAATCTCAAAGGTGGAGCAGGCAATGATGGCATATCCGGAGAAAATGGAGATGACAAACTTCTAGGAAATAATGGCGATGATGATATTAATGGTGGAGAGGGAGATGACATAATCGATGGTGGACCAGGTAAAGATAGACTCAGAGGTGGAGCAGGATATGATCTTTTCATCTGTGATAAAGACGATCAGCCCATAGATTTTGATTCAGACGACAAAAAGCAAGGCCCGTGTAAGACAATAAACAAAGACAATGACAACGATGACAAGAAGAAGAAAGACAATGACAACGATTAGGATGGCGGAGATGACTAATATTTTTTCTTAAAAATAAAGTATTGTTTACGTCGTACAATGTATAATTAAAAATAATAATTATATTGTGTACTTTAATTTTAGAACATAATGACTCATCTTATTTAATCTAATTTAAATTAATGAATAAATCGTTGTTTTTATTTACTGTTAAATATATCTATAACTTGAGAAACTCCTCAAAAGCATTAGACAAAACAAGAAATTATTGTATCTAAAGAGAAAATTAAGTTCTCACATTCTGAAATCTGATCCTCAACCGGGTTCACAGCTGCAACAGTATCATATCCTTTACCAAACCAAAATGTCTACACCTTTACCACTAGTAATAACATTATTGCCAGCCGTTGCCTGGATGAGATCCTTATTTACAGTTCCATTAAATTGATTTGAACTGTATGTTCCTTGATATATGTTCCCAGAAGCTAATTCGAATAAATTAATAATGCCAGCCAACGATATTGATGAAATTATCAATATTATACCCATATATTTTAAAAAAAAATTTTTCATCGATATTATATAACTAAAAGGATTAATAATATTTCGAAACATCAACACGTACTTAAAATCTGAAAAATTTAAGGCATTTTTTTCTGAATTAATAACAGAAAATAATTTTGTATAAATTAGATCTAATATGAAATTCGAAGATATGTATTAGCATAAGTAATAGCACAACTACTTTTTTAAATATTCCTATAAAGTTTCAAAACAATTTCCAACTTTATAGGCAGGAATTCAAAATATAAAATCGAGAAAAGAGAACGTGAAGATTTACAATTTAATTAATGTATGATTAAAATTTTCATTGTCAAAATATCCCCTGATTTAATTTATACTTTTATACAAATTATAATCGTCAAATTCGGAAAGTTATATCAGATGATCAAAAATCATTCCAATAAATAAGTAAAGAGCAAATCCTAACGAGATCAAGGAAAAACCAAAAGGAATTATCTTATTTTTAAACAAAGCATAGTTAAATCGTCTTAATTTATCTGTTGTCTTTGTCTGCACATAAAAATATAGCTCTTTAGACTATTTTTCTTTTCGAATATATTTTTAAGAACATTCTTAGAATAAAATTTTAGATTAAAATCTAAGAAGTGATAGCATTTGTTTTTATATACCTAAAATAGAATATATTTTTAATTAGTAATGAAATATTATTAAGTTTAGGATAAAATTTGAATATAAATTATAATTTAAGATATGATGAAACGATTCTTACTAACAAAAATTCATTTACATATTCTTTTCAAAAAAATGTTTATTAGAATTAAAAATGACATTTTCGATATTTATAGAATATATGAAATTTAGTTAGTTACTATATATATATTCATATACTCTTGAAATTTCAAATCTTAACTTATTATAAGTATTTATTTCCACCCTGACTTAATTTTATTAGATTGAAATTTTTGCTTACAGAAATGCAATTAAATACACTAATTATTAAAATCAATCGACCTGAGGTTTTAAATGCCTTGAATTTTGAGGTAGTTTCTGAAATATCTGAAACTCTAGATTCTATTTCAGCAGATGAAGAAATAAAAGCAATTATTATCACTGGTGAAGGAGATAAATCATTTTGTGTAGGGGGAGATCTGAATTATGTGTCTAATTTAACTCCTAATGAAGCTGAATTATATGCAATTCATGTACATAAACTATTAAACAAAATTGAAAATTTTGACATCCCGGTGATAGCAGCTATAAACGGGTATGCTCTGGGAGGAGGATGTCAATTAGCCTTAGCGTGTGATCTAAGATTAGCTTCGAATAACGCCAAAATTGGACAAACAGAGGTAACAATCGGAATTCCTCCAGGTTGGGGTGGAACTCAGAGATTGGCTAGAATTGTTGGAGTCTCAAAAGCTAAAGAATTAATTTATACTGGCAGAATAATCTCAGTACAGGAAGCAAAGGATATTGGCTTAGTAAATGAAATAATTAAATTTGAAATGAATCAATCAAATAATAATAAAATTAATTATAAAAAAAAATTAAAACAAGAATCATTTATCTCTAGATGCATTTCTTTATGTGGATTAATAACAAGGAATAATTCTTTTGCACTCAAGATAAGTAAAACCTTGATTAATAAAGCAAGAGATGTAAATATAGAAGGTGGTCTTTTGATGGAGAGATATGGTTGTAGTCTTTGCTTTACAAATCTGGATAGGGAGAAGATTAAAGATTTATTATCTTAATACTAGGGAAACAGAACATTCGATTCTTATGATACAGGGATTTAAGAAATAAGTACGCTCTTTATGAGTTCATTATTTCTTATAAATAAATTAATTTTAATTTAAATATTTTTTCACCACCAAATATGTCCAAATTAAGTGTTTGACTTCTTTCCACATTATTTCTTCAGAAATATTTCAATATTTCCTTTCGTCATAATCTGATATATTTCTAGATCATCATGAAGTGATTCATAGTAAGGTGATTCATAGTATTCTTGTTCCTCTTCCTGTTAGACGTCAACAGTTGTCGTTCTTCGCCTGTTGTTGATCCTGATAACGTCCCTGTTTCAGAAATCTTTTCTAAAAAGTATCTTTTAAATCAATTTTACGTTATTTTATTGAGTCCATTGAATATTCAATTTCATGTAGTTCTACATTCAAATTAATGACTGGATATGTGGAAAACCTATTTTTCGGATTTTGGTTCATAATATTTGATTGAAACATTTTGATATTTTCAGGTTTAATATTAAGCTTTTTTTCATTGATGCTAGAATTTTTTCCAAGTTTTACATCATAATAACTCAAATAAATTCATTGCAAGAATGCATATATTTCAAAAAACTATTATATTTTTCAACTTTTTGTTAAATTATATTTTTTAAGAATTAAAGTCATATAGACCAATAAGATCTGATATGTGAGAGACACACAAGATATTGTTATTTTACAACTTGTCAAACTCATTTTACTGGTTTTAACTCAAAAATAAAATATAGAGTACCAACAATAGCATAAAGCTTGATTTACACCGTATAGGTTTAACGGTAACAAAAAAAGAAAAAGACCATAATAAAAGAAGGATTTGAATTTAAAACAACTAAAAAAATATGGCCTAGGATTCCTAATTCTATAAGGTTTAGATTTATTTACTGTTGACAGTAATTGTTTTATTTATTTTTTTCCGAATAAATAATTTTTTAAAAAAATTATAAATTGGATTTAATTGTAAAAATTATAAATTGGATTTAATTGTTATCCCCTGTCATTTCAAGATTTTCTATTTTATCTATCAATTCGTTCATCTTGGCCGTGAAAGGGTGTTTTGGATGTTTCAATACAGTCATAAATTCGCTACTATCAAATTGAATATCACAATAACACGGGACGCTGCTCATTACGTCCATAGCAAGATCTTTTTTCAATTTCTCGATGGTTTCAGATTGTTCATTTAGAACTACAGCATAATTGGTCTCTGGCGTATACGAATAATCTTGAAGATTTGGAGGAAGACAATAGCCTGCAACTCTATTCAAAAGAAGATATGATTTAACTCCTAATTTCATAAATGACGAATAAATTTCACTAGCCATTCTTCTAGTTCCCGCTATATCTATACCATCCATCTTTAAAGAGAGTAAAATCATATCTGCAATAGCCAAAGAATTTATTGACCAATATCTTATTCCTGGGCTTGTATCAATTATGATATAGTCAATATTCTTTTTTGATGCCATTTCTTCTTTAATATGAATAAATTTTCTCAATAATTCTATTTTTGATGAGTCGCTACGTATCGCACCATCAAGTTTTGCGATCTCGTTCTTTGAAGAATTAGAAAAGGAAACAAAAAGTTTACCCATTTTTAAATTTTCATTATGATTGGATTCCTCAGAGAATTTTTCTACTTTGTTGGTAAGGTCATATACAACCTCATCAAAATCAGCTACTTCAAAAAGAAAGTCATTGATCCATTTATCTGGAGATGTGTTAAAATAAGTTTGCAGGCTTGGTGCATAAACATCCATATCCAAAAGCAAAACGTTCAGTCCTCTACGGCTTAGCAGAGCTGCGATATTTGAACTCATAGTAGACTTACCTGTACCACCCTTGTAGGAATGGAAGGCAATACATTTTTTCAATAAAATTGTAAATAAGTCGTGTTTATTAAAATTTTCATATATTAGGAGGAAATTCAATATTAAATTTAATTCCAAAATAGATTAGACATTTGAAAAAATATATTAAACATTTTTTTTATTTTTGGTTGTCTTGTTTTTCGATTTGAAAACTTGTTGTGAAACCTGTTGGGTATAGTCTGCCGCATTTTCTTTCGATAAAATTAATCAAATCTGGACCTGACCCTATTTTTTGGGAAAACTTTTCCCACTATTTTATGGATACTATTTTTCATTACCAATATTTATCATCTTCTCCTCCTCAATATGTGGTGGCATCTTCCAATTTGAAATGAATTCATGGTGTCAGATATTGTAGTGTGGAGTGTATTCTGTTCTGATTGTAGTCTAAAAATGCATCTTTGATTGCTAGTTCCGCTTGCTGGTAGTTCTGAAAACTATTCGATCAGGTGTACTCCATCTTTAGTGTTGTATGGAATGATTCGATGTGTCAGTTTTCTTCTGTGTAATGTGGTAGATATGTTCTAATTTCAATCCCAGTACCTATATTGATTTTCTAAATCCTCTGTTTGTATACTGATACGTTGTCTGTTCTGATGACCAGATCTTGTGGTATTATGTTTTTGTGTGTTACAAGAGCATTTTCTATAGATATTATAGCGTTCTCTTTTACTGCAGACA
>DATGZA010000060.1:0-54102 GCA_035297365.1 Nitrososphaeraceae archaeon | reverse complement strand
ACAATTATAGTGGGCAAAGCCCCAATAGAATTAGCTCTTAACTCAAATAACAATCTCCTCTACGTTGCTAATTATGGAGAGGAAACTATATCTGTCATCAACTCTACAGACAATTCTATTGCAGACACTATCAAAGTAGGTAAAAACCCAAAAGAATTAGCTCTTAACCCTGCTAACAATCTCCTCTATGTTGCCAACTCTGGTAACAACACGGTTTCTGACATCAACTCTACAGACAACTCTGTTATTGATACAATCAAAGTAGCTAAATTTCCAGAAGCATTAGCCGTTAACCCAACAAAAAACCTCCTCTATGTTGCCAACTCTGGTAACAACACGGTTTCTGTCATCAACCGTACAGACAACTCTGTTGTTAAAACAATCGAGCTCTATGACCATGTACGTCATTTATATTATGATACTATGAATAATTTATTATACGTAGTGATACAAAATACCGTTAGTGTGATAGATGGTATTACTAATGAAGTTATTGCAAATAATATCATACTTGGAACTCACACTACCAGAATAGTAGCAGAATTTAATGGTCAGATTTACAGCGTTAATCCTTTTCATTATTATGTATCCATAATGAATAAGCTAGTATCTAAATAACGTAAATATATAACACATAGTGAGAGCAGACTATAGCTATGATCTTGGCACTTAAAATTCATTCTTTGTTGTTTAGTGGATTGATATTTATCAGTGTCTATTGTTATGAATATTTAGGTCCTATTTCATATCCTACGGGGGAGTAAGAGTAAGAATCTTGAGTTTCTAATTATTTTATTGTTATAATATAATTTTTTAACAATTGAAAAAATATAATTATAAATTTATAATTTTATTACTCCAGCTATATTATAGATATTTTTTATTTAGGTTCATATTGTAAACAATGAGTCAGACCTTGCCCATTCAGATGAAATGTTTTGGGAACATACAAGATGTAGAGATAACATATGATCACTATTTAATATCTAATCTATTTCTACAAAAATTTCTTCACTTTTCTCATCAACAACGACAGAATAGGAGTTATGATCAGTAACCCAATTTGTTTTAGGAGAACCTTTAGCGGTGCGTATATCAAAAATTCCTTGATGCCAAGGGCAGGTAAGATCGTAATCGTCTAACCATCCCTCCTCAAGTGGTCCTCCTTGGTGCGAACAAACTGAATCCATTGCATATATTGTCCCTTTAACCATTCCAAGCACAATAGATTTATCTCCTACTTCAGCTTTTACCAATTCGCCTTCTTTCAAATCGGTCCTCTTTAATGGGAGTTTAAATTTAGACATTATTATATTTAAACGATTCTTTACCTTATAAGATTGTCTTTTATTTGTAATGAATTTATTCTTGATTTTTATATCTTTTATTTGTTTCAATAGTTTTGTTGATTTTAGATAATTGATCTCATTTCACAAGAAATGGAGTTTGTAATAATAGTATTATTGGTTTAAGTAATGTCATTAAATAACTTATAAATAAGATTCTATAAACAATAATGACTATATTATAAACTTGGATTACTCGAATGTATTTATATTATAATCCAATATTTTAGTAACCGAAAGTAGAACCCACATTTGATTGACGAAGATTCCAATCCTTATGTACAAGAGAATTAATTATTATTATAAAGATGCTGTTAATTTAATTATATCAATATACATTCTGTAATATGGATTAGTAACAAATTTGTAACTCAAACGACCCACAACATGACAATATTGTCTTATAGAAAGAGATTCAATTATTACTCTTTATCAAGAACATCGTTAAATAAATTCCCTTGCATGCTTAAATAACTAGAATAACTCAGATGCTATTTTTTCATTATTCCACAATTCATATTTTATTGTCAATTAATTTATGATTTATCGATCATTGTATTGGCTACTTAAATATTTGGCTCAAATTTTTCGACGCCGAAAAATTAGGTTTAATATCATTTTTATCAAGAGATATAATAATGACTAAATGTAAGGTAGTAGAAGCCATTACATGCACGATTCTACATCCGACAAACTTAATAAATATATAAATAAATAATAACGTAAAATGTAAACCTAATTAATAGCCTGGCAATTTATCTTTATAACCGAAAATATTTTAGCACTTATCAGCTGATACTATATTTACTAAAATTTTGAATAATGATTTCGATTTAATATTCAATAAGAGAAGAATGTTTCTTTGTATGACAAATATAAATAAATAGTTCCTATTATTTTTTTATATTAAATGAGAACAATTTCTTTATTGGTTTTACTAATTTTTTCAGTATTTAATTTAACTGTACCAACGTCAGTAATCCTTTCAGTTCAAGGTCAGGCACACAGTCCTCTACCGGTTTTTTTCTTGTAAAAAACTTTTTTGATATCCTCAATAATCATCAAAAGTTTCAGTTCTATCCTTGGAAACACAGTTTCTAAAGGTAAGACACATATATGTAACAGAGAATTTTATTAGATTTCTTGTATCCAAACAGATAAAACATACTGCTATAGGTATGAACTTACACATTGTATTATAAAGCATATAAGCTGATTCGAATGAAAAACTATATGCACTCACCATTTTAGAAATGTCTAGTAGAAGGAGTGAATCGGTATTTGGAAGACGGAATATAAAGTTTTAATGAGATTACTATCCAATAATCTTTTTTAATTAAACATTAAGTATAGTCATTGCCTCCCAAGTATAGTCATTGCCTTATTAAACTCTTCATTGCTAAACAAATTTGTATGACAATTATCTGTATGCCCAAGTGAGTTAAATCCTCCTGATTCAACACTCTCGAGCGGTACAATTCCATCATCAGACCCATCGATCTCTATATTTCCATCGAATTGATAAGTAACTATTGCTACGTCATCTATACAATCATTATCAATAAGTGTCCAAACAAGTGCCCAAACAAGTATCCCAAACGGTGGTGTGGGAATAAGTGTGGAAATGAACATCCCACTGTCAAAGATAGCTTTCCAGTCTCCAGCAATAGTATGATATTGAGTATGATCATTCTTTTTTACTTCAGTAGCTGCAGCTCCAGGTATTAAATCATTTATAGCTTGATCTGGAAATGGCCGACAAATCTTATTGGCATTGTTAATCACTTCAAGATCTCTATTTTCTGCTCTTGGAGAGCCTGCATTTGGAGTTCCAATCATTATTAGATTTGCAATATCATCATTTGCAAGATCATTAGCCAAATATACTCTTGCATCTAATCCACCTTTGCTATGACCAACTATGTTTATCTTATCTGATCCAGTACTTGTCTTGAAATCTTCAACTATATTTCTTAACTGTTCCGCATGATCTGCGGCACTTCCACATTTATCATTTCCATTAAATTCTACTGCTTTTACATTAAAGCCAAGTGCTTTAAGATCCATTACCCAATCATTCCATACTGATTTATCATTTAGATAACCATGTATCAAAAGAACTGGAAGTCGCTGTTGACCATTCGCTGTTGGAAAAAAAAATGAGCTAGAGATTACAGTTAATAATAATAGTATGGTTATAGCACATAATGTTGTATATTTTTCTTTCATGTTATTATAAAAAAATAAGATGTTTTTATACATGTTGGTAATTTTTATAATGTTCTATTACATAGCTAAGGCTTGAGTAGTAGAGTGGAGTTTAAAGGTTTTTTATTGTAGTTTTAAGTTTTTTGTTTGATTTAGAAAAATATAATACTTATAATTATTTACCTATCATAAGAAACCTTTTTTTTTATTAATCTTTTTGTCTTAATTATTATAAATTATTGTGAATATAGTAATTTTTTTCGGCGCCTTAAAATTTGACAAATAAATTTAAATAAATTGCCACTGTTGTATTACATTTTAATAAACTATTGATACAAAATCTATTAATAGGATTCTCTTTTTAAGTAAGGGTCATCTGAATATTTAATAATCTTGTCGGGATTTGGATAGTTCATTAATAGGGTTCTATTATAATTATTTTGTATTTGCTTTCTGGAATATATATAGAAAATATTAATTTCAAGAAAAAAGTATTAAATAAACCTTTTTAGATAGAATATTTAAAATTACTAAATGCTTAGAGTCGATATCAACGTCATGCCCGGACGTTCAACTTGTTTTTTAATATAATTTTAATAAAACAAATAATATTTATTAAAGTTCAAAAAGTTTATCTCGATATTATCGTTTTATAACGACTGATGACTGAACCAAACAAGCGGACTCGAGGTTAGAATTCTGAGCCTCTGGTGGGAATTGTACACAATCAGAATTTTATATTTATTGAACAGTAAAAATAATCGTATTTGAAATACCTGAAAACTTAAATATTATGTTACCGAACCCTGTTATAATGCAAATTGGAAGCCCTCAGAATTGTATCGACTTGTTATTCAATGGAATTATCAATCCTGTTTTAATCTAAAAGTTTAATTCTTGTTATTTAATAGATTTTCCCATTTCTCTTTAATAGATTCTGAATTTTTTACCTCATAATGAGATAAAATTTTAGTTAGATAGTATTTGAATTGTTCATAATCTGAATTATCATAAGCATTCCATAAGTTGCTGACATAATAAACTAAATCAGGATCAAGGCTGAGAATAAAGTCACGATTTTCGGCGACATTATTAAAAATCTCACGATGAATTAATCTTTTATTAAAATGTTCATTCCAATTTTTTTCTGGATCTTTCTTTTTTGGCGGCTTTAATTCTTCTAATTCTCTACAAATTAAATTTTTAAATTTTCTTTTTCTATGCCAAGATTGAATATCTGACCAAAGGAGTGCAATTAGTACTACCACAATAGGAATCACAACAACATCTAAGATATCAGCAATTTCATTTGAATTCATATAATTAACAGAGTGTATATTTTTTAATTATTATATTCTTTTCATCGGTTAAGTATTTTCTATTTGTGAACTACAAAATTGTGTTAAAAACAGTTGACACACCTCCGTTTGAATGTGTAAGAATTAACGTGTTAAATTAATTTTCCTCTAACAGTTCCATTAGTTTTTTGGTTTCTTTTTCATTACTGAATTCTATCGATGTAAAAATTAACATCTTTATTTCTTTCTTTAATGAGTTAGTTTAATAGAAATATATCTGCTGAAAGAAGGTGTTACATTGAAACGAGTGATAAACACATTTAAAGAATCTGACGCATTTATCAAATTTAAATGTGAGATTACAACTTATTATGAGATAATATGTCTATTTTAAGGGTAGATATGTCATAACTTTTCTTCTAACAGAGATGTGACTGCATTTAAAATATACAATGATTCATTGTTTCTTATTCTTTCAATACCTACTATACATTAATCATACACAAATTAATATGGGACAAAAAAGGAAGGTGAAGAAATAGAATATAGTATTATGCCCTCCATTTGTGCCACATATGGTTGTTCATTCCTCGGACGAAACAGTCTATACGGTTTGGACCCCAAGATACTGCGGCAGGCGCGTTGTCAAGAATCCCCCCTAAAGAATGCCAGCCACTCCAAACTCCTGGGTGACCATGAACTACTGAACTATCTATCCACTTGTACCACAAGGCATTATCTTGACCTTTAACAAAGCAATCCAATCTGTTTGTTCCTCTTGAGGCAACAGCAGGCGCAGCCGTGATTTTACCACCAAGGTCCTCCCATCCACTCCAGCTTGAACCGTTCCACCATTTGTGCCACATATGAGAGTCTTGCCCTCTGACAAAACAATCCAAACGATTAGCTGCCCATGAAGCCACAGAAGGTGCAGATGTAATTATACCACCAAGGTCCTCCCATCCACTCCAGCGACATGTTAGATAGTCTTCATAGATTTCATCCACAAATCCGTGCCAACAGAAAAATATTGGTGCAGCCGGTGCTATTGTAATATCTCCCATAGTACCACCAATTGTAACATGAACTGCGCCATGCCACCCATCAACATGATTATTCCAAAGTATATCCCCGTTAGTTGTCAAGGTGCATAATGCTGGTGAATTTAGATTTGCAGGTTTTGGTATATTGGGATTAAGATTTTGTAAAGGTGGGCGTGGAGTGCTATTGTCCTGAGGCTTTACAACATTAAACTCAGAAGGAATTGAATTACCAGGATCCCACATTGGTAAAGGAACAAATTTGCTTCCACCATGTGAAGCAAGCCATGATTCTAAATCTCCAATAAAGTTTCTGTGTGTAATGAATGCATGTTCGCCTTCATGGTGAACTATTGCGTTTGGATTAAGAGGATTATGTTGCCATACTATATCATCATTGATATAATTTAGCATCAAGTTGACAAGGGCAGTTCTGTCAGCTGCACTAAGACTATTCAAATCTCTTCTATGTCCCATCTTTTTTCACTCTCCTGGCATTTTACCCATAGACTCAGATTCCATCTCTTCTTCTTCTCCTGGCATTTTACCCATAGACTCGGATTCCATCTCTTCTTCTCCTGGCATTTTATCAAGACTTAGTTTTCTTGATTTCTTCTGGGATCGTTTTGCATTTGCCCAATATAATTTTGCCAAATTTTTCATCTCTTCATCGGTCAGCGTCTTGTTTGCTGATTCCATGTTATATGAGCAACAAGTTAAATTATATAAAGATATTCGTAATTTTATAGAAATTGCAATTGTTCATGTAAATAATATATTATTTCTATAAAATATATATTATATTACAATAATTAGAAAATGTCATTTTAGGTAACTCATTTTCCGAACTCATTTAGATAATATATTATAGTCATATAATGTGTAAAACCCTAAGTCATTGAATCTAATTAATATCTAAGGTTAAATTATATAACATATTTTATTTGGATCAATGTACAATATGAAATTGAATAGTATAACGGTTATTAGACCTTCGGCTATAATTGAGTATCAATATATGCTTTTTCTCTAAATTTAATGGAAAATGATACTATTACATTTGAAATCTCTAACGGAAAAAGTAGGATATTACGATTGATAAAAAGACATACCAAAATAGGATCGTTATATTATAGAGAGGACCATACTTCTTATGCAGTACTTTTGTTACCAAATATAATAAATAATACAAATACCATATAATTATATCATTACACAAAAGATGGGTAATTGACAACAGGATGGCATATATCTGACCAATTATAGCCATCCTATTGATTATAAGATCTAATGTTTTATTGTAATTTTTCGGCGCCGAAAAAATTTTTGTTTAACATTGAATAATATGATAAATATATTTAGTAATATGGGTCTATGATTAGAGGATCATATTTAAAGATAAGTAATGTAATAAATATGTAATGCATATAAGAAGAATAGAAGTACATATAGAAACAGCAGATGAAAGTGGAGCTGACGCTGACGGTCCGGTTTATTTAGGTGTTGGAAATAGAGAGTTTAGATTGGCTAGAAGTGGTGACAATACATTCGAAAGAGCGGATATAGATGATTTTGTTCTAGATGAAAATGACACCAATTCGACAGTAAATAACCCAGATAAAAATAATCCAACAAAGCCCATTAGAATAGATATTAGTGATGTAAACAATACAAAATATAGCGTGTACCTTTGCTACGATTCGAATAAAAAATGGCTGGTTAAGAACGTTACCGTAAAAATATCAGAAGGTGGCCCACCTGTTACAACATACGGACTATTTCATGGACCAGTTCCTGGAAATGCTGGTATAGATGCACCTGGAATATGGCTCGGGAGTGAATTCGGTAAATACCTTTATTTAGATCAGATTTAGAATAGTAGATAAAATTATCCCCAATTTTTTTTATTCCTTGCATTAAACTATATTTGAAACTTTTTTAGAACCATTTTTTCGGATAATTATTAGTTTCACCTTGTCGATATCTTTTTGTTTTTATATATAAATTACCTCAAATTAAACATAAATTGTTTCGATAATAAGTTCATCATGATTACAGACATTTGTTAAACCTGTCTATATGTCTATATTCAAACTTGAATGTCGTGTCTTTGAATTAGAGATATGGATATTTGAATTATATACAAATTTGGCCGTTACCCGTCCCCTCCCATTACAAATATATAAAGAAGTTTGGTTTAAATTTGATAATGAAGTTAAAACTATTTTCGAAATTTTGTAGTATATAACTTAATTGTCATTTAGAAAGAAAGGTATGAAATATTATTCCAGATGAATGATAAAGTAACAGATCCATATTTATCTTGGTGTCCAAACATTATAGACTAAAATAATAGTTTTAACTGTGACCAATAATATGTACACTACAGGTGATTTAGTTATTCATTTATTTTTATAATCCAAGGTTGAAAACAAAACGCATTGGAAAATAGGATTAGTCTTAGCCTAAGAGACTCTTTTAAATTTACCAACAATATAATTACTTGGCTTATTTCGTACTATTCTTAATGCAGAATTCCATTTCTGATAAAAAGGTTTCTATCTTTTGTTTTAATACTGGTTCTATTGCATATCCAATATGCTCACCTATCTCTCTATTTTTACAATAAAACTTTAGCATAGGAGTACCTCCAATCGATATCCTATCTAATAATTCCTGATTATTTTGATCGTCTACCATAAGCTTTAGAAATATCAACTTATTATTATACTGTCCAGATAATCGATTATACAATGGTTCTAAAGCTTGACAAAAACCACAACGAACTGCACTAAAGTTAACTACTACTGGGAGAACAGAGTCTGTTACTTTTTCTGGCCATAATGTGGCTGTTATAGTTTCTACCGCCATAGAAATTATTATATAAATCACATTTTTTTCTTTTTCTATGAAAGATGTAATCACTATAATTGTTAGTTAACTCTCAGGTTGATGATTAATTTAATTGCGAAGATAAATGCTTTTGACTGTAAAATTAAACAATATCTTATTTGTGTATTATATAATATTTATCTGACTTTTTTCTGGTGTAAATATATTACCAATGATCGCATTTTATATAGAGACAGAGGAAAATAACCCTTTTTGCATATGGTGTATATTTGTGCAATTCTATAAATTTCTGTAGGAATGATATCATACTGTATTACACTATATCCCAAACTGCTATATGGTCTACCGGAATCTTATACTATCCCATTATATTGAGATTTGAACTTAAATCGCTGCATACTAATTTTGGATCAGCAAATTCTGAAAATGTCATTCTACCACATTTGTCATTTTCAAAGCGTAAAAAGGATACATATGCTAACTTTCACCAAAGTGAAAACTTCTTTTATTTTTCTTATATTTTTTACATGTCTATATGGCCTGTATGAATTAACATAGGTTTTTCATCATCAATCAAAAATTGATTAAGGGTTCTGAACGTATTTGAAAATCCGCATATTCTATTGATTCAATTAGTAATTTCAGAAATGTAACATCAACATCATTATTATTATTATAATAATCAGTCTTGTTGATTTCTTTCATCTAGAGAATAAATTAACATAGATAAATAAATTTTCATGGAATTTGCTTATTCATTGATTAAATAAATTGGATGGTAAATCTTTTCAATAGTCATATTGAATCTTCTCCTAGCAAAAACATTCCATACCACTTGTTTTATTCTTTAAAGTCATTCTGTTCTAAATTGTTACGAATAAACTACATACAATATAATAGAATCTAATAAAGTATAATTTTTATCGTCAGGAAATTGTTAACTATGAAAAGGGATATGCCATGAGATTTATTAAAGAAATTAGAAAATAAGATTTAAAAGAATATTATAAAAAATGATAGAGTAAATAAAATAAATGGGAGAAAAAATGATTCGATGTAGTAATTTGAACAACTGATCTATAATAAATTATATAATTACTTTTTCATACATGTCTCTGCAATTATAAAAGTCCTATTATCATTTCTAATAATTGCTAAAAAATATTGCTTTTATAGTGACGTTAGACGCTTATTTTGGTACCGCTATCGCTTTTAATCCTGATGTGATCGGATTTGACTATAGTCTGAAGTTTTATTGTTAAATCAATGAATATAAATTACCATGTGATTACATGTGATTATCCATCTGAAATTAAAATATTTTTTGAATCTATATCTATTTCAATAAATGTACTGGAATAAATTCAGATTTTTTTGTATTGTTATTATTATTATTATCCAATATTAAAATAATTTATTATTCAATTATTTAGACATATTGTTCATATTATAAATTAATTTTTATAACTAAGCATTATTTTCATTAAACCCCTCTGTATACAATTTAATATGTTAATAATCTTATTTCCATCCTGCTATTAGCATAATATGATTTAAGTGGGTTATATCTCAACTTCAACTATCTCATTTCTGTTCCAAACTAGATATCACCAACTTCAAAAAAAAGAAAGGGGAAGTTCTAACGATGTATCTGTATTTCATCAACTTCGTTGTCGCCAGTGTCGTATGTTACGTGCACATGTGGACCGCCGAATACAGGACCACCATAGATAAATCCCGTACAAGCAGCTGATACCATTGCTACAAATGAACTCGTACTGTCATTTGACAGTTTTAACCATAGAGGTGGTGTTGTTGTCCCAGCAGGATCGAATAAGATCTTCGCTTTTTTACCTTTATCTTCCACAATTACACGTCTGATTTCACCTAATTGTGTAACCATCAATTAACTAATAATGAGTCACATATTTAAATTTGATCCTCTAATTATATACTAATTATATATATTATCAAAATTCTAAATCTCATCAAGCAATTTTTCGGCGCCGAAAAACTTTTATTAAGATGCATTGATACTACAACGTATTAATATAACATTTATTTTTTAATATTATTAACATATTTGTCTTATTAAAGTATGATCCTCGTACTTTGGAATAATTTTAATCATATATGTATCTATTATAAGCTCCAAAAAGTATTTCTTTAAATGTATATATAATTATCTCGACGTATTATTAGGTTGAGCAGAGGAAAGACTAAAGCTGAGAATATCCTGCCATATTTAAGTTTATCCGAAATTGAGAGAACATTAGGTAAGATAAGTTTGTATGTATTATATTTGTATTTTCTGGGATCGACTTTAGAGTATAGCGAATAATAATAACAATCGGTTACATAATCATAATCATAATCAAATAATCCATATCAAAAATATTTTCTGCCGAGGTAAACTCTATTTTTGATATGTTACCTAGCAAAATTGTCGACATTTATTTTGAGTTCTGTAAAAAATTCATGTTAATTATGGCTCTGTGGTGAAATGTTCAGAGCTAAACTTCAAGAGCAATGGCATCGAGATTAATCTTGAAAGTATGTATGTGGTATCCTGGCATCTGTCATAAGTGTACTGATATATTTTACAATGGTAAATACATTTTACGTCAGAATAGATAATAGGTAGTATCGTTAAGATGAAATATCTTCCGCCTACTGTTCTTGATCCTGTTGTAGGATTGTATAGATTTTGAGGCAGCGGAACACGGCTTCTTACTGGAAGTTCAATATATCGTATATCTCTATATACATTGCATTGATCTAACTCAAACAAGAATCCTTATATGAAAAAGTCAATTATGTATTATTTGTAAAGCACAAGAAACATTATGAATCTGACTTCAGCTGAATCTTTGAAATGTCTTCCTGCATCTAACGATCTTGTTCTTTTGCTTAAACAAACGTTTTATCTCCTATTTTGGATATTTTGATTCTATTTCATTGGAAATAGAATCAAATTCAGATGATTCCAATCCAGTAAATGATCTAAACAATAATCTATGATGATTAAGGAAATCTATAAACAATTGTGGTAGAGAAAAGAAATATCGCTTTAAGCTTTCTACTTATACAAAATATCTTGAATATTTCTATTCTGGTTCTGGAATTTGTAATAAATTGAATATTAAATTGCACCTAAGGTATTATTTAAGGAGACTACTACCTACAATATCCGACTGTGTATTATACTTTCATTTAACATCGATTTGTACTTTCCATTTCGTGGTCTAGTTCTTAACCGTCCTCCACAACAAGGACATGTTGCAATAGGCCACATAATGAAAATATTGCATATCTGACAACGTTTTTGACCTAATATGTAACGCTGACCATTTTTAGGTTTTAATGCTTTGTGTCGTAAGCATATGCCCTTACATGTCATTTTAAAAACCGTTTATAGTATTCAAATTTTCAGATTTGATTTCTATTACCTTGTTAAAAATGTATGTCATTAAACTTTGTCTCAATCTCGTTTATTCTATCTGGATAACCTTCTAATTTTCTTAAATCAGAAAAATCTGAATCAGTTTTTATTTTTTCTAAAAATAAAACAATTTCCTCATTTTTTACACCGTGTTTTATATCGTATTTGATACGATTACAAACTTTATTAAAACCACCATATTTTTTGAAAAGTCGTTTCTGATATGGAGAAGCATTTTCTGGAAGACCTGTCAAATATTTAACAACTGTTTTTTCCATATTTTTTACATGCCATTCTCTCATAGGATAATTATTTGGTATCAAAATGACCATTATTATTTATAAATAAGGGATATATAATATGACCTTTTTTAGAGTAAATTTCTACAAAATTCGAAATTATTGTTAATCTTTATTTATACAACGACGAAAAGAGAATAAAATTGCCTATCAACGTTCTTATTATCATTAAATAATAAAATATTATGAAAAAAATAGAAATTTTTAGTAAATTCAAATCATCAAAAAATGGTGAGACTCGAGTTGTATTTGATAATAACAAAGATAAACACCTTGAATACTTTATGAATGGAAGCTGGCGACATAGTCCAAAATGTAAGGAAAATACAAACAAAGTATGTGACAAAATACAAAAATAGTAGTATGGATCACTCTTTTGTGATTACTTTCTAGATCTATTCTTATTAATGCCTACAAAAAGAGATCTTGATATAATTTTATGATGTTATAAAAAACTCGATAATTGTTTCATATCTATATTATTATGATATGTATATTCAATGTTTGTTATGACTTAGATAACCTCAGAGTTTCTTCAAATGATGTGTTGAAAACTCGATTCCTTTTATGTTTGAATGAGTATCATAGCTTCAAAATGTTAAGTATACGATACAATAAACTAAAAATCTAAGAAACGAGTAACAAAACAGTGTAATAGTGTAATATCTTATTTTGGTCAAATCGGATCCCTAGAGATTATTAAGAGGAAATTTATATTGAGTTATTTCGATTCTTGTTATAGATAAACCTGAAATTTTAGAAAAAGTAAGGATTCGATTAATCCACATCATAAATTCATTTCAGTAAGGTTATAATCGTTTCAAGATCAATCTTTAAACACATCGAAAGATAAACTGTAAATTTTATAAAGATTTTAGATGTTAACAAGGAATTTTGAAATAAATATTGCTAAATATTTTTACCATTCGACAAGACTAATATCAAAAAATCATTTCTTTTTTTAGCAAAATAATAATAGTATTACTGATAACCTGTTCTTGTTTGAATATTAGAGAAGACTCGTTAAACCTACATAGAATGCTTAAAGGTAAAATAGAGATTCATAATCGTGTTCCTGTAGAAAATATGTTTGAAAAAGAAAATGGTCTTATCAATTTGATATATACTCCTGGTGTTGCATATGTTGCGAAAGAAATAAGTACAGATAAGGAATTAGCGTATGAATATACTTCTAAATGGAATAATGTTGCAATAATATGTGACGGTACACGTGTTTTGGGTTTAGGCAATATAGGACCTGAGGCTGCAATTCCAGTTATGGAAGGAAAATCTGTCCTTTTTAAGTTATTAGGTGGAATAAACGCAATCCCATTATGTATCGCTACACAAAATAAGGAAGAGATAATAAAATTTGTAAAATCTGTTGAACCGATGTTTGGAGCGATTAACATTGAAGATATCGAATCACCCAAAGTTTTAGATATTGTAGAACGATTAAAACATGAAATTTCTCTACCTGTTTTTCATGATGATCAACATGGCACAGCAATTATTACTTTATCTGCATTAATTAATGCTCTCACTTTATCGGAGAAAAAATTGAAAGATATCCTTGTGGTAATATTAGGTGCTGGCTCTGCTGGTTATGGTATATATAAGATTCTTCATGCAGCAGGATGTACAAATATTGTCGTAGTGGATAGTCACGGATCTATTTATGAGGGACGTGATCACCTAACCGGCAATCCATATAAACAAGAAATAGCAACCAAAACTAATCTTGGAAAAATAAAGGGAAATCTAGATGATGTGTTAAAAGGAGCTGACGTTTTTATCGGAGTTTCAGGAAAAGCTAAAGTTTTAACCAGTCAAATGGTAAAATCGATGAACTTAAATCCGATAATATTTGCCTTAAGCAATCCAGATCCAGAAATATTTCCAGATGATGCAATAAAAGCAGGTGCTAAAATAGTTGCCACTGGAAGGTCAGATTTTCCTAATCAAATTAATAACGCTACTATCTTTCCTTCTGTTCTTAGAGCTTTACTAGATCTACGTATAAAGTATTTAAGTGAAGATCTACTTGTTACTGTGGCTCAATCAATTGCAGGATTGGTTGATAAACAACATCTTGATGAAAATTATATAATTCCACAAATTAATGACCAAAGGATACTACCAATCGTAACTCAAACCATGAAACAAGTAATGAAACAACATCTGATGAAATAGAATATCAATTTAGTATTTATCTTACGAAGAAAATCTACTTCATAAGAGTAAATCTAATTTTAATTCAATATTGTTAACATATTTATTAAAGACACATAATATTGAGTTCACCTCTTGTCCCCTAGATATCAACATTCAATATTGACGGTTCAACATATTGCATAATAAATTTATGTAAACACTTAATAAAAATAAAACTTTATTAATACCTCCATTGTTAGAAGTTTGAAATGAAAAAATATTTTACTTTATATGTTATATTTGTCTTTATCTTATCAATGTTTTCTACCATAACTTTTTCAAACAGTTTTGCTCAAACAATTGATACGTCACAAAAATCTGAAAACGTAACTAATTCTTCAACATTATTAGATTCTATCCCTATTACCACAACACGTATAAAATATATTGTAGTTATATTTCAGGAAAATAATTCATTTGATCATTATTTTGCTACATATCCAAACTCTGAAAACCAAGAAGGAGAGTCAACATTCATTCCATTAAAAGATACTCCTTCTGTAAATGGTTTAACAGAAGCACTTATTCTGAATAACACAAATTTGGTTAAACCATATCGTCTTGAGCCCTCTTTTGCAACCAAGATTGCTGAATGTGGAAATAACCATACTTATACTGCAATACAAAGGTCACTTAATAGTGGTCTTATGAACAAATTTGTACAATCTCCTGCACAAAATTATGGTAATTGCGATTCTGCGCAAGTCATGGGTTACTTTGACGGCAATACCGTTACAGCGTTATGGAATTATGCACAACATTACGCTATGAGTGACTCATTCCATAGTTCTATTCTCGGTCCGTCCCTTCCAGGACATCTCAATCTTATTTCAGGACAAACACATGGTGCTTCGCCTTCAAACATTAAGAGCCTTGTAGTTAATGGTACAGTGATAAATGATTTAGATTCTCTCTATGATGATTGTTCAGAAGGTCAAACTATTTCCTTAGACGGCAAGAATATAGGAGATCTATTAAATAAAAAAAATATTACTTGGGGATGGTTCCAAGGCGGGTTTAAGCCAACTAATTGGATTTCAGAAGATAAAAATTCTACTAAGAATAGAAAAGCAGAATGTAATTCTTCACACCAAAATATAGTTGGGAAGAACATTACAGATTATGTTGTACATCACGAACCATTCCAATATTTCAGATCGACATCTAACGCTCATCACCTCCCGCCAAGTGCTGTACATATGATAGGTCATACAGATCAAGCTAATCATCAATACGACATATCCGACTTTTGGAATGCTTTAGATACCCAAAATATTCCATACATTAGTTTCTTAAAACCACCAGCATATCAGAATGGGCATTCTGGATACTCTGATCCTTTTGATGAACAAGTATTTATTACAAGTACAATTAATAGATTGCAAGAATCACCTGAGTGGAACGAAATGGCAATAATAATTGCATATGATGATTCAGGTGGATGGTACGATCATGAGATGCCTCCAATAATTATGAATTCTGATCTTCCCGGATATGATCTTCTTTCTGGAGCCGATCTTCTCTGTGGTAATTCCATTGATGAAAAAAATTATGATGGTAGATGTGGATACGGGTTGAGATTACCAATGCTTGTAATATCGCCCTTTTCAAAGGAAAATTATGTTAGTCATCATGTTATTGACCAATCTTCTATTATAAAATTCATTGAAGATAATTGGCAACTAGCACAAATCGGTGATTTATCGTTTGATTCTATTGCAGGTTCAATAAATGACATGTTTAATTTTTCAACTGTACATGAGGCCGGAAAGTTACAATTGGACAAATTAACCGGCCAGCTTTCAAGTAACTGAAAAAACCCATACAAAACTACATGTCACATTTCATTAAAATATTTTAATTTCATGTGAGAAACAAAAAGAGTTTATAGAGGAATAACGAAAGTAGCCAACTGCTATACCTTTACCAAATCTTCGCTGAATCATATCTGCAAGAGTCGATAGAACAACGATGCTTAAGATATCTATAACTGGAATATCGACGAAAATCTACCAAAGAAGATAATAAAAAGTCTTGTTAGTGATATTAGTTGCCCTCAATTGTTAAAGTACTTTTATATTTCTTTTTAAAAATAACCCCAAGTATCAGCAGGTATATTTCGCAACTAGCAATCAATAAAGGTTAATTATATAAAATGCTGACTATCTCTCCACTTATGAAGATGGTAATAAATTGGATTAGGAGAAAGATGTGGAAGCCAAAAGGAAAAATATATAGTTTGAAATGCAATCAATGCAATGAGGGCTTCTTATCAAGCTATTCGATGGATGCTCCTATATGCGGACATTGTTTACAACGTGTTAAGTCTCATGACGCTACCATAAACACCGAAAAACATTGCAGGGTCTGTGGTAAAATTGGAACAATACACTCTTCTGATAAATGTGATAGCTGTTATTTTAAGTAGGTCGAGGAAAAAAGTTGGTAAAAATAACAACAAGAGACATGTTAACGTAAAACATTTTCCTTAATATAGAAAATTACTAAAAAAATTCTGAAATAGATTTGATGTATATTATTTATTTCCACGACTTAGGTTGACTGTCATGTGAAATGAATAGAATTATAATAATTTATTTGGATTAATGTAATTAATTTTCAGGAAATACTAAAAACATTTCGTAGTTTCGAATTGGATAAGTATTAAAAAAATATATGCTAACTTATTTTAATAATTCTACTTGACTCATCAATTTGAATGTTTATTAAACAATATTTGGGTTATCTTTTATTATCAAACTGTATATTTTGATAGATTAAAAAACTAGTCCGTGTAATTATCCATTAGCACAGCAATGAAAAAAGTGTAATCCAATTCTTTCAATATCCTCTAATTATTGATATTTCCATGTTATAATATTAACTAAATTTACATCTATGAATAGGTAAAATAGTTCTGGCATATATTTAAAGCATGATTTTAGATTGGATTAAATTCCTTGGGCAAATCTTTCATATAAGCTCAATCTAAATATGTATTAATGAATAAAAAAAAGACGATTGATAATTCACAAAAGAGAGTAATATCAGCAACACTATTTACAGGCGTTTTTGTTTTGGCATTTGCATTATTTGTCTCTGTAATCCAAGACGATATTCTTACGTATGCAGAGTTGCCTGCCTCAGATTTACCGAATAGTACTTTGTTTGTTACTGGATCTGCGATTAGTCATGCAAAGTCAGATAAGGTAATCGTTTCTCTTGGAGTCGAGACTACAAATAGCACGGCCGAAGAAGCTTTATCTTCCAATACTAACCTTATGAATAAAGTTCTTACTAACTTAAAAGAAGCAGGTGTGCAGGATAATGAAACAAGTACATCTTCATTTACCATAAATCCCAACTATAATTATTCTCAATACGGATCTCGCGGAGATCTTACTGGTTTTACTGTATCCAATTCGATTCAAGTAGATAGCCCACATATCGATCAAGTTTCAAGATGGATAGATACCGCAGTAAAAGCTGGTGCAAACAATATCAATAATGTTTATTTTAGCTTATCGGATTCGAAACTTGAAGAGATCAAGGATAGTTTATTGAAAGAATCTGTAACTAAAGCCAAAATGAAAGCAGATATAGTTGCTTCTGCAGCAGGAATGAATATAGTTGGAATCAAATCAATAGCAGTTGGAGGGATTGGATCACCTCCTCCTATAATGCCATTTCCTGGACCTTCATTTACTGCGAAATCTATAGGTTCTGAGGCAGATTCATCAACTCCAATTCTAGAAGGTGAACACGAAGTTTCCGTGAGTGTGAGTGTTATCTATATTTTAGGTAGATAGCAATCTCATTTTTTTATAATAATTAAAATCCTTTAAAATAGAAAGCAAGAGTACGTTGAACTTTTTCTTGATTATGTTATCAATTTTATATACTTTATAAAATTAATTTGCACCGTTTACAAAAAATCTAGTTAATCGATATACAACTTGAAGATATTATTTGCAAAAATCTTAGTAATGTTAGTTTTAAAGTAGGATCAAGAAATGGGGTTTATTTTTAAGGTATTGATTTCCTTATATCGCAGTAGCAAGATAGGAATTAATCCTAATTTTTTAAATTTTCTTGAATAGAGATTATAAATGAATGTGTTTTGAGCCTATCCTACAGAAATATAAGGCGAAAGAACTTTCATTTAATTTTGCATATTGTGTAAGCAATAAAAGATCTCCATTTGTTGCAGAACCCCATTTCCGGCAGTTCGATGCTAAAGTAGAATTTCGTTCTCCTATAAATTTCGGGAATATTTTACAGGTCAATTAATAATTTCAACAGATAATTAGTTTACACGTTACTAATTAGAAGACATGATAATCTTTAGTGTTCTGCGTATTATGTATCAGATAACAGTTCTTGGGTTAATTTTCAATGGTATGGAAAGATTTTTTATAATTTTATTTCTATATACATTGCAATACTTCATTATACCAGTATCATATAGTTTTTATGAAAGATCTTATTTTCCTAAATTCAATAAAATAGATATATCAAACAGGCTTTTTCTATTTGGCTATTCGCAGTGATCGAAACTTTACTGGAATATTACTGACTCCATGTAAAAATACATCATAGAGAGGTTTCAAAGAGTCCTCACTATAATCATCAGCAAATCCTAAATCCTCTAATCTTTCTATTACTTTTCTCAACACTATCTGGGCTTCTAGCTTCGCTAAAGTTGAACCTAAACAAAAGTGGATTCCATGTCCGAAAGCTATGTGATCGTTAGGGGTTCTATTAATATCGAATTCTTCAGAATTTCGAAAGATTCTTTCATCATGATTAGCAGAGCCTATCCATATTATTACCCTTTCTCCTTTTTTCATTTTATGTCCATGAAAAACTGAATCTTTGATTAAAAAACGAAAAAGTGCTTGAACGGGGGACCTATAGCGTAAGGTTTCTTCTATTGCTAACGGTATCAAGGAGTTTTGTTCATCTTTTAATTTCCTAAATTGTTTAGGATAATCAAGTAATGATCGAATTGTATTGCCTATAAGGTTTACCGTGGTTACGTGGCCAGCTAGCAACAGGAGCGAACAGAATGCAAGGATTTCATCTTGCGATAATCTTCTATTATCTACTGTAGCTTTTATCAAATTTGAAATAAGATCATTTTGAGGATTTAACTTTCTTTTTTCTATGATGATATGGAAATAAGAATCCATTTCAATCTGAACTTTTTTGAAAAGTGGCTCTAAATTTCTATCGAGAAAATTAGTCGTATTTGTATTTGGACCAAGTAATCTATCTGCCCATTGCCTAAATAAATCATGATCTCTATAAGGAACACCAAGTAGTTCCGCAATAATGGTTACAGGTAAAGGATAAGCTAAATCCGCTATGACATCCATTTGACCTCTTTCGATAACTTGATCTAACAGATTATTTGTAGTCTGTTCTATTTTTGGTTTTAAGTTATATATAGTGTTTGGAGTAAAAGCAGAAGATATGACATTCCGTAATTGTCTTTGAAGAGGTGGATCTAATGTAAGAATACTAGGCCTTACTGTCTGTACTTCAACATTTTTACTATATTTATCTTGATCGTTTTTATTCTTAGCCTTGCTTCTCTTTTTTTCATTTTCTCTTTCGTTTTGTAGAAGAGTTAATCTTTGAATGTCAGACGAAAAAATCTTATAGTTAGAAAGAACTTCCTTTGAATCAGAATAACGAAAAATTCCCCATATTTCATTCTTAGAATCATATTCAATATGATGATGACTTCGCATTTTAGCATAAAAGGAGAATGGATTCAAGCGTTCATCTTGTGATGGAAAAACATCCATATGTTGTCTGATCGTTATTCTATTATAAATATTATCGATGAATTAGATTATCAAATGTTTTCAAAATCTAGAAAAATATTATTTTCTTCTTTTTAATCTATGTGATAATTGAATTCAGTTAAAATTTTACCATTTATAATTATGTCTAAAATTATGTGTAATAAATTTATTTGACTTGAATCTAATGATTAGCTCGATAATATTATGAAATACTTATTGATGCTTTGTATTGCAACTATGATTATAGTCAATTTTGACTAAAAAGATGGATCAACATTCTTATAAGAAATCTATTTTATCAATTTGTTCCCGCCAAAAATTTATATCATGTTATTGATTTTCATAGTTGTGCAACATACCAAATATTGGCACTGATTGATGTTCAATGGAGATTATTTTCAAACTCTATAATTAAAATATTTTTATAAAAGTAATTTGTTATATTTTTTATGGATTCCAATTCTTATAGTTCTATTTCTGAAAAGAAACTTGAAGAATTCATGCAAAAAGCGTTTGCGGACATATCTAGTAGTATGAGTGCGATGCTTGTGATTCTTGGAGAGAAATTAGGATTATACAAAGCTATGGCAAAATCTGGACCCATTACGTCCTCAGAGTTAGCATCAAAAACTAATACGTATGAGAGGTATGTCCGAGAATGGTTGGCAAATCAGGCGGCAAGCGGGTATGTAAATTATGACCCGAAAAACGGCAAATATTTTCTTCCACCTGAACATGCAATGGCTTTGGCCGATGATAATAGTACTGTGTATTTGCATGGTGCTTATCAAGTAATGCGTTCTATCTTTAAAGATGAAGATAAATTCATTGATATGTTCAAAACTGGCAAGGGTTTGAGATGGAGTGACCATCATAATGACTTGTTTGAAGGAACTGCACGTTTTTTTAAACCAAATTATATCTCAAATCTTGTAAAATCCTGGATTCCATCGCTTGATGGAGTAAAAGAAAAGTTAGAAAAAGGTGCTAAGGTGGCTGATATTGGCTGTGGATACGGAATATCTACTATCATTATGGCAAAGGAATTTCCTAATTCTATCTTCTTTGGTTTCGATAATCATTTACCATCGATCGAAAAGGCTAATCAGCAAGTCCGATTAGAGGGATTGGAAGGACGGGTAAAATTTATGACTAATTCTGCCAACGAATTCTTAGAAGGAGACTTTGATTTTATAACTTTCTTTGATTGTTTGCATGATATGGGTGACCCAGTAGGGGTTATGAAACAGGCTTGGAAATCTCTAAAATCTGATGGAACTTGCATGATAGTTGAACCGATGGCAAATGATAAATTAGAAGATAATTTAAATTTAATTGGCAAGACTTTCTTTGCTGCTTCAACTCTCGTATGTGTACCGAATTCGGTTGCGGATCACGGTCCTGCACTAGGGGCTCAAGCAGGTGAAAATAAAATAAGAGATATAATAAAATCGGCAGGTTTTAGTAGATTCAGGAGATCGGCACAGACCCCATTTAATATTGTGTATGATGTCAAAAAATGATTTATCATTAACTTTTTTTTATTTTTCATTTTTCATTAAGTACTCATCTCTGAAAATTGAAAAAATCCTTGTAAATACATAATATAATTAACAACGTTAAAAATACAATTATCATTTTAGCGGTTAGACATTAAAATATGTCAAGCCAGAATTATTTATCCATGAGCACTCAATTTAAAACCATTCCCGTTGACTCGTGCCGTTACAGGAAAAAAGGTAGACTCCTTGCAATAATCCTTTAACAAATTTGTATTATTATACATTATAGGATTGAAACATCATTGTCTTTTATTTTGAATATTGAAAAATTATAAAGCAATGTGGCATAAATTGTATGAAATTTAGGAACAAACAAAAAGATATTGTGACATTTCTAATATTTTACAATATCTTGAATTACAGAATCATGAATAACAATAACATTTCACTATAACGACTTACATGAATGAGTAACATGATACCTTAAAGATTGTGTTATTACACAAGATCTAACTAGTTGGGAATATTTTACCATTTGAATCTTTCGAATTGTCCTTACTCTTATCTTTATCTGACTTTTTATCTTCATTTTTAGTATCAGATGAAGATGATAAGGCTCCTTTGTCTTTAACCTTGCATACTCCTATCTTGGTATCGCCTTCATCAGAATTAAAACCAATTATTTTATCCATCTTATCGCAAATATATTTATCAGCACCTTCTCCACCAGTAAGTTCATCATTTCCTGGCCCACCATCAAGTTCATCATTTCCTGGCCCACCATCAAGTTCATCATCCCCTTCATCTCCCTTCAATGTATCATATCCTTGGTCACCTTTTAATCGATCGTTACCCATCTTACCACTTATTAGATCATCTCCTCCACCACCCAATATCTCATCATTACCTTCTCCCCCTCTGATCTTGTCATTATTAACAGTTCCCTCAATTATGACGTCCACCTTTATGGTTCCATAAGAACCGGAATCAGAAGTATTAACTGAATTTACAGCCTCATTTTCAATAATAGTAGTAGAATTAGCCTGACCACTTATTTCACTTAAAGGGATAATTACGTTAATTGTTACTATAAATAAAATAATGCATGTTATAAAATACACTCTTATAAAATACATGTGATTTAATATAAACACTATACTGTCATTATACTGAATTACTAAAAAATTGATCTATCTTTTAATATTGATTCTAGCAAGCTTTCTTATTTCCGTTACGGTATTATATTAATAAATGTTATTTTATATCTTTTTCATATTGTCATATTCTATTTAAAAGAGAGACTGCGAAGGCATTTTATCCAAATCTTATATTATAGTAAATTGTTTGGAATTATAAATGAAATTCCAAATATCAAATAATAAAAAAGAATTAAAAAAATTCATCAATAATTTTAGGTCATCATTCTAGATAAGGTATAAATAAATCATTTATATACATCGACAATCAAATAATGGTTATCACCTAAATAAGGAGTTATCAAGGAACGAATTTTTCGGATATTTGGGTATTTTTGGTACTATTATTCCTTTATCCACATATTTGCAATTACCCGATATGCGGTCATGTTCCAAAGAATTAAAATCTTTGATTTTGTCTTTTTTATCACATATAAATTTATCAGATCCTCCGCCGCCAGACATCTGATCTTTTCCAAGTCCACCTTCTAGAATATCATCTCCTTTACCTCCGTCTATTTCGTCATCTCCTTCTGCACCGTAAATCTCGTCTTCTCCAGCGTCACCATTAATTTCATCGTCACCCGGTCCACCTTCTAGAACATCATTCCCTTTACCTCCGTCTATCTTGTCATCTCCTTCATTTCCATGCAGGGTATCATCTCCTTTACCACCATCAATTGTATCATCTCCCGAACCACCTTTAAGTTTGTCATCTAGATCCGTTCCTTCTATTACAACATGGGCTGTTGGAGTAGCAATGCCAGGAAAATTGGTATTTTGGGATTCGTTATCTACTACCTCTTGGGCTTCTAGATTATTATAACCTATGCCTATCAATATTATTAATGAAATGATGAAAAGGTATGACTTCACAGATATCAATTATTTTTATCGACATTTTAATAATTGCATTCCCATTTAAAATAGGTATGTTAAAATTATTCTAAAAAAAATATCTTAATAATCTTATATCATTATTTATAGTAACTTTTTTCCTTAATTTAAGATTTAGTTATACATATTTCCAATAAAGCTAAATACAAAATGATCGTATTTGTTTCTTATTTTATGCAAAATATTTAAAATAACAATATTAACAGAATAAATATGTGAACTAATATTTTTTGTATTTGTGCAATAGAGCAAATATTATAATAAACTTTGTAAAATTATATTTTTTTATTTTATTTTTCATTTTGAAGGATTAGATTTTATCTTTTTATATTTTTAAAAACTCGATATAAAATTGTGTTGTCTCATATCTTTCAATAGTAATTACTACATGATTGAAAATTTATAAAAAGAAAAAATTTTTTAGTATGGATTAAATCTAATTTAAATTCTCATAATATCTAATCACTATCCTTATATTAATTAGGCTACAATTATTCAATACCAGTATTTTTTATCTTTGATATTTATTTGAAATCATAATTTTGCTAAATGAATGTTTTTTTATTATTTCGATCGTCAATCATATATTCCCAACATTTGTTTTAATATATTGGCTACCTCCGTTTCCTTTTCTCAAATAGGACAATAACGAGATTTTGGTCTATCCTTTCAATGAACCTGCTGTAAGACCTTGGATGAGTTGTTTTTGAAACAATAACATCAACACGACAATCGGTATCAATGCTATGTTGATTCCAGCAGTCAAATAACCCCATTCTATTCTGTAAATAGAAATAAATTGATATAATGCCACCTGAAAAACTAGTGAATCAGGTCTATTTGATAAAACTATTGGAAGAAGAAATTCGTTCCAAGAAAATCTAAAAGCTAAAACTGATGCAATAGCAAGTCCTGGTGTAGATAATGGTATGATTATTCTTCTCAGTATTCCAAACCTGGAGCATCCGTCTACGAGGGCAGCCTCTTCTAGCTCATGTGGTATAGTTTCAAAATAGTTTTTCAAAAGAAAGATGTTTAGAGGGATAATCAAAATCTGAAAAGTAATCATAAGTGTAAATATAGAGTTTAGTAATCCTACTTGTGATAACATAAGATATAAAGGAATTATATTTATGATGATAGGGATCATAAAAAGACCAAGGACTATACTTAAAAGTATGTCCTTTCCTCTAAATTTGAACCTAGCAAAAGCATATCCTCCTAAGGCACTTATTAGCACGCTTAGTCCAGTACTGCCTAAACTAACAAGTAGGCTATTTATCAAACTATGAAGTAGACGCGGTTCTGTAATTACAAAAACATAGTTTTCTATGGTTGGATCAGAAGGGAAAATCTTTGGAGGAAGAGAGACAGCCACATCATTAGATTTTAAAGAGGTAGAGAATATCCACATAAGAGGAACCAAAGTTATAAAGATGTAAATGAATATGATGGAATAAATAAGCCATTTATCAGTCAAGACTAATTTTGTTTTTTTTCCAGAATTGTTTTTCATAACTTGCTTCTCCTATTAAAAATTTTTATGTAAGTCAAAGTTAGAAGTAGATTCATAATTATCAAAAAAATGCCGATAGTTGCTCCACCCGAGAATGAACCAAATTCAAAAGCCTGTCTGTACATGTATAGCGAGATCGTGGTAGTCGAAAACAACGGACCTCCTCCAGTCATGATAAGCTGTAAATCAAAGAAATTTATACTCCATACTGTTATAAGAATAAGATTTGTAACCATAAATTGTCTTAAAAGTGGGATCGTTATGAAAAAAAACCTCTTTATCTTTGTTGCTCCATCTATTAGTGCAGCTTCATAAAGAAGAGGGTTAATTGATTGAAGACCTGCAGTCAAAAACAAAATCGTGAAAGGAGTACCGTACCAAATATTTGTTAAAACTATAGACCAAATGGCGATATTTGGATCGGAAAGCCATCCAACAGAGTCCAATCCCATCTGCTTCAATAGATAATTCAGAATTCCAAAATTATCATCATACATGAATTTAAAAGAGAATGCAGTTATTACGGTTGAAACACTCCATGGAATTATTAACAACATTCTGAAGATATTAGTTCCTTGTATTTTTTGATTGAGTAAAATAGATAGAACAAGTCCTATGGTAAACTGAGCGAGAACCGACCCACCAGCAAAAAATAAAGTTAATTTTAAAGATTCATAAAATTTAGGTTCTGTTAGAAGGTCAATAAAATTTTTCAATCCAACAAATTCCCAATCTTTTAAAATGGTCAAAATAGACACATTATGAACTGATACATAAATATTCCAGACTAGAGGAAACAATAAGAATACTACTAGAATTAGTAAGCTTGGAAGCAGATATAAATATGGTTCAATGATTGCTCTGTTACTTGGCATTTCGAATGTCGTATTTCAAAAATATTTAAAAATTATGGATGTTAGTTTAATATTACTTTTTATTTTAATTTGAATTTCGTTTTCACTACTTCCATCCAAGCACTTTCATTGAATCTTCTACTGCCTTATCAAGAGACTGTTTCGGATCGGCCCCTTGATAGACTTCCTCAATTGCTGTGCGTATGTGATCTGCAATTTGAGGATATTCAGGAATGTTTGGTCTACCTTTGGCATAAGGAATAAGTGAAATCAGTTCTTCATAATACGGAATAGTAGATTTCATTTCCTTCGAGTAATTTCCTTCTGCAATGCTCTTCTGCGTAGGTAGATAACCTTGTTTCAAAAGCATAGGCATAAGGACCTCAGGATCTAACATAATAGTGATTAATTCCCATGTAAGGTCTTTATGTTTGGAAGTTTCAGGAATGCTAAATAGCCATCCTCCCATCATGGTAGATGTTTTAGTGGTATTATTAGGAACAGGAAACATTGTTATCAAACCTATTTTCTCTTTCAGATTCTTCCATTCTTCTTTTGGGAAATGACCTAGAATCCAAGATCCTTCTAACATTACAGCAAATTTTTTATCTGCAAACTCTTGACCCCAAAAATGGTTTATTTGAGGTTTAATGCCGGCGTTAATTTGATCCCTTAAAAATTCAAGTGCCAATAGACCCTGTTTACTATTGTATGTTGGAAACCAGTACTTTCCTTTTGATGGATGACCATCTCTTAATTCTAATATGTTACCATCAAGCATCCATAAATACGGATACCACATATCAGGTACATGATTTGCACTGGTCAGATGTATTGGTTGAATATTCTTATCAGTTAGTTTTTCTGACAATATTTTAAATCCTTGTAGATATCCATCCCATGTTTTTAGTTTTTCAGGTGATAATCCAGACTGATTCAATAGGTCTTTCCAATACCATAGTGCTCTGACATCTGTCCATGCCCATATTCCATATACTTTATCATTATATATGCCTCCGAGCCAGTTATTTTCGTACCAGTCTGAAGACTTGTTCCATACTTTTGTCTTTTCAGTTATATCCGTTAGAAATCCTGCCTCGGCAAATTCACCCAGCCAAATCTGATCAAGTGAAACAAGATCCAATTCTGACTTGCCAGCCATAGCCGTAAGAATTTGTGTTCTTGTATCTGAATATGGCAGAACACTGTATTCAATTTGTATTTTTTTGTCAGGATGTATTTCGTTTAATTTCTCTAGAGCCTTTTCAACGAGTATATCCCATCTTTCTTTCGGTTCAGCAAAAATGGCAGTTAGTTTAATGGTCTCTTCCTGACTATAAGAATTAATTATCATTACTGCATTGAAGACAGTAATACTACAAAATAGTGAAAGTGGTATGATTAATAAAATTGCTATATTTTTCGGTTGAAGAAATTTTATAATATGAGTTTCATTACTGCTAAACATCAAACAATAAACAAGACGATATTTTTTAAGGTTATCTATAGGCTATTATGATCTATAAATGATCAGATAAGATAATTAAAATGGCTAAAATTAAATAATATGGAAAGTGTAGATAACTTGATATTATCTGTCAAGGGTCAGGGTAACGGGATTAAGCAAGAAATACGGGAACTTTACAGCAATTGAAAATTTTTCAATCCAAATAGCAGATGGTGAATTCTTAGTATTATTGGGTCCTTCCGGATGTGGGAAAACAACAATTATACGGTGTATATCTGGACTAATAGACCCTACTGATGGACAAATATTTATAGACGACAAATTGGTGAATGGAATTCCTCCAAAAGATCGAGATGTTGCTGTAGTTTTCCAGAATTATGCACTATATCCTCATATGACAGTCTACGACAACATCGCATTTCCTCTGAAAATGAGAAAATTATCTAAAGAAGAAGTTAAAGATAAAGTATTAAAAATCTCTCAAATGCTGGGCATTTCAGAGTTATTAAAAAGAAAACCGCGAGAATTAAGTGGAGGACAAATGCAGAGGGTGGCATTAGGAAGAGCGTTAGTGAGAGAACCTAAACTATTTTTGTTGGACGAACCTCTAAGCAATCTAGATTCAAAACTGAGGATACAAATGAGATCGGAAATAAAAAAACTTCAAAAACGTGTCGGCGTTACTACAATATACATTACTCATGATCAGACTGAAGCAATGGGTATGGCGGACAAAATAGTCATCTTAAATGAGGGGATAATTCAACAGGTAGGTACTCCAGAAGAAGTTTATAAAAAGCCACAGAATATTTTTGTTGCAAATTTTATAGGAAATCCTCAAATAAATATATTGAATTTTGAGATAATAAGAAAGGAAGATGGTCAACTAATTTCCTTGAAATCTGGGAACATGTCGATAAACGTTCCTAAGATATGGTATGATGTACTTTCGTCTTTTGGAAAATCTATAAAAAAGATATCTCTTGGTATCAGACCAAAAGATATATTTTTAGCTGATTATAGTGATTCTAATTCTATGCATTTCAAAGGAGAACTTTGCTTTGTGGAAATGCTAGGAGATGAAACAATATATGAATTTAAACTTGAAAATAATAATATCATTCATGTAAGTAATTTATCTGTAGATTCTTCTCTTAAAAATGGGACCAAACTCATTTTGGAAACCAAGTATGTGGATATTCTCCTCTTCAATGCCGATACCGGTGTTAGGATTTCATAATCTAAAAGATAAATCTTCTTGGTTTAATAAATCCAATTTTTTTTTCGAAAATTAATTTATTCCAATCAATTAATAATATTAGGATAGTCATAATTATACCTGCAACATCTATCCATATTACGGAAGCAAAGCTCAGATCTATTTCATCTGTAATTGAAACTAAAATATTTTTTGATAAATAAATCATTAGAAGATATACCGAGAATCTTCCAATCCAGAAACCTGCTATTATCTGTAATGATCTAACTTTCATAAGTCCGTAAGAAACAAAGAGCATGTTGCTTGGCAATGGTAATAAGGCAAAAAGCATAGTTCCTAAAAAATATCCATATCTTTTTCTTTCCAAATAATCTTTTAGTTTGTCCAGACTAGATTTACGTTCGTCATTTATTACTTTTCTTCCTATAGAAGAAAATCTCATCAGTAAAAATCTTCCTATTGTAGCAGCTGATGCACCAATTACTGAAAGAAGAACAGCGTCCAAAGCAGGATTTAAAGTATAAGACATAACCACTACTGCCCACGTTGGGGGAGTGAGAATTGGTATGATACTTATAACAAATATAATTGCAAAAACTAATAGATATGAATTTTCTGAAGACAAGAATAGTTCATTTAGGAAGTCCAATTAATACTAGTTTTTTAAAAGTTGGCGGGTCTATTATTTCTTGAGCAATAATTTATAACAAATATCCATGAATCCACTGAAATGATCTTTTCAACGCGTATTATTGTCTATCCAATTATAATTAGAATGGATCATTTTATTATTATAAGACATTATGATTCAGATATTCTGTTGAAATTTTAATATGTTTTTAAGGATATATATTCAATGATTTACTACCAGCCTCATACAATTTGATAATTGTATTAGAATTAATTGCTAAAAATTCTAAATTTTAATTATAATGGGGATTTTAAAACGATCTGGAAAACTACTATTTTTTTGACACTTTATGAGTGAACTAATTAAATATTTTTAGTCAGAAAAATCTTTGTAGAATAATTATCTAGTGCATATCTGGTTGTAGTACTTATATGATTTTCCAATGGTCTACATACAATATATAAGATAACAGCAATAATTTTTGGATTTTTTATCTATTTTAAAAAAGGGAAAAGATTTTCCTATTTTTTTGTCAGTCTTATTTTTTTTCCAGAGATTCCCTGTGTTATACTATCTATTCCTATCACCAGTAAGCTGATTGATATTATCAAAGCTAAAAATATAACTCCTATCAGAGGTACTGCAAATACTGTTATAGAAGCTACGATTGCGAAGCTTCCAGAAATTATGAGAAATATTCTCAACCATTTTGCTGTCTCCTTTTGAGATAATCCAGTGATGACTCTAGCCACTCCTATGAATAAAAGTCCTAATGCCATTAATGTTAGTAAAAAGCCAGTGGTAAATCCAGGATACGTAGCAACAAGAATTCCAAATCCAATTGCAATAATTCCTAGAATAATATTTCCCATCTTTGAAGTTTTCGAAGCTGACTCAGAGGAGCTTAAACCATGAACAATCCGTTCTATACCTGTAATAATCAAAATGATAGACAGGATTGTTATCATATATGCCAATGCAAGAGCAGGATTAAAAATCACATAGAGAGATAACCCTATAGCAATAATTCCAAGTATAATTTGGGCAATTCTTAAATAAGTATTACTCATATTCGTCAACTTTAAGAAGGCATAATAAAATGCTTTGCCTAGCCCAGATTCAACAATGCTTTAGTTGAGCTATATGATCATTTCTTTCTATAGCTTCTAGAAGGTCACACTCATATAAGATATCCATTTTATTAATTTGTTCCCGTAAAAAATTCAGAACATAGTATTGATTTTCATGGTTGCAACAAATAGCATATATTTAAAAGTCTATGTTTAAAATACAGTTCCAGTAAATGGAATGCCTTTTCTCAAAATCTATATAAATATACAAAAATATTACATTTTAAATCTTGAAATACATATACAAGCAATTAAACGCAATAATATATATTTCCAGGATTGTAAATTTTTAATATATCAATTCCATAACACACATCCTAAACTTTAAAAAAATACTAGTTCTTATCATTCATCAAATTCGTCCTAAACACACTATCTAACATAAATTCACACCATGCACAAGTATGTTATGATCAAACCTATCAAATTTTGGTCATATTTAAGATAATATAAAATAATTCGAGTACGAGATTAGTCTAATGATGAAGATTTTATTTCAAATCCTTAGAATGTTTATAGAATAAGAAAAACTATTAGACAAATTTAAGTTAAGAAGTATAGGTCTTTTGATATATTATCAACATTCATGTAATCAAGTAATAAAAATAAATATATTCAATGTATGAAATTTTTACACAATTAATAGTAATAGATATTACAACGATTTTAAATAATAATTATCCTATGAAGTAGAATCCCATTGCAATAATGACATACACCGCAGTTAGCATTACTCCCTCAAACCAATTACTTTTTCCATCGTGTGCAATTAGATTAAGAATAATGGCAGCAAGAAATAAAGTGACTAATTCATAAATCGTAAATTCAAGTGTAAAAGGTTGGTTCGTCATTATTCCAAATATTACCAAAACAGGTACTACAAATAAAGCTATTTGAGTTCCAGATCCAGCTGCTATTCCTATCGATAGATCAATCTTTCCTTTTCTTGCAAGAATAATAGCACTACTATGTTCTGCTGCATTTCCAACTATTCCAACTATGATAGCTCCTACAAATAATTCCCCAAAACCAAATTCTTTGCTGGTTTCTTCTACCGATCCCACTAAAATTTCACTTATCACAACTACCCCTATCATACTTACCGCTAACATCAAAAAAGCCTTTTTCTTACTCCAGTGTTTTGCATTCTTGTGATCACTATAAGTTTCATTTTCTTCTTCTAACTGAGGAGACACAAATAAATATTTATGCGTAACAAATGTAAATATTATTCCTGCGATATAGACACCTAATAGCAAAAATGCCAGAGCATCACTCAAAAATTCAATTTTAATTTGATTCTCAATATCGACAGGTTTGAGTACAGTACTGGATAGAACAGTTGGAATTGCTAATCCTATTATTGCCAAGAAGATCATAGTTGACTGAAGTCCTGCATTTTGTATACTGAAAAGTTGTTCCTTTCTTCTAATACCTCCAGCAATCATACTCAAACCGAAAATTAACATTATATTTCCAAGGATGGCTCCAGTTATTGATGCCTTTACTAGATCTAATAAACCAGCATTAATAGCTACTACCGCAATTATTATTTCCGCAGCATTTCCAAATGTTACATTTAGTAGAGAACCTAGAGTAGAACCGTAATGAGTAGAAAGATGTTCGGTAGAATCTCCTATTAACTTTGCAAGTGGTAATAATGCTATTACTGCAATAATAAATAAGATAATGTGATTTGCATGTAGCGAATCTAATATAATGGCAACAGGCACAAAGATTAAGAGAAGGAAAAAGATCGATGATTTTGTAAATTTTATCATTGTATTTTTGATACAAGTATACTATAATATTTGAGTGTTTATTAGATTTTGCATGAATTTCTGGAATATTATTGAATAGAATATTTGTGATTGTTATATCTTTAATCATCTTCAAAAAAGATTTATTAAAAAAATTATATTAAAAATTTTAAGATTTCATAGATCTCCCCAAAAATTGATCATCATATAAACTAATAAACATTATAATTTAATTTATCATTTATATTTTTTCTAATAGGCACTTATTATATTATATTATATATTACTCATAATAAAAATAATTTAATTTTTATGAAATATTTAAAAATTCCTTTTTATATTTTAGATAATTGCTAAAGCTCTAATAGGAGAACCAGTCGCACCCATAATTTTCAGTGGAACGGCGATGAATGTAAAATTATTTTTATTAATCTTTTCTAGGTTACATAGATTCTCTATTATGATAATATTATTTTTTAGGAGTGCCTGATGTGCTAGAAAGGAATTATCTTTACCTACGTCTATACTGGGACTATCTATTGCCACAGTATTTATCTTATTATCTATCAAATAAGTAGCAGCTTCTATCGATAGACCGGGATTAGAAGACATATAATTATCAGATAAATAGTGTTTTTCCCATCCAGTTGAAAATACGATTGAATCTCCTGTTTTAAATGATACACCGCTATTGACAATATCTTCTAACGAGATCAATTCATTCGGATCCTTATGAATTCTAATTATATGTGTATTCGACATAACGAACCTATTCACGTCTATCTTATCAACAGAATAACCTTCCTTGATAAAATGAGATGGTGCATCCATATGCGTGCCTGTATGCGTGCTTAAAAACATTGCTTCTAAATTATAACCTTGAATTTCATATTTTGACCATTTTATAAATGCGACCTCAGGCGAACCTGGAAATTGCTTGAGTGTTTGAGAGATTGATTGTGTTAGATCAATTATCATCAAAATAGGACTCGATCTACTAGTTATAAATTCTCTTGTAAATTGAAAAAATGGGAATTCGAAGATTTAAAAAATCATTTTACAATCTTTTGCTTGTCCTTGTAATATTATATTTGTATTTTTATGACTGCTATATCAATATCCCGTACTGTGATAGCACAATATGTTATAGTTTTTAATTAATATATCTGATTATATTATTAAAGGAATATTTTGGGCACCAATAATCCCACCCTGTATAAATGAAATTATTTTTACTATAATATCTTGTCGTATTTTTTCATAATGTTTATTTAATAAATATGCTAATTTGATTCTATTAATAGAGATAATATTCATATTTTCATGTATGCATCTCAATTACAAATATCTAGTTCACATATACGATTTATTTTCGAATTAAATATTAATAATTATATTTTTAACAAAATACTTTAAAGGACATCACAAAAAAATGAATTGTATATTATTTTGGAAGATAATGTAGACAAAGCTAATTAATAACAAGGTGAGAAGATTGAAATAGAAGTAACGGATTTACGGATTGTGATAAGGAGAAATGATCAATGATTGGCAGTGCTAATATATCAATTAACAGATATTATAATTATAAAATCGCTATATTCTTAATTTCAATTTTCAGTTTTAGCTTAATGACATTTCATTTGTATGTTTCCGAGGCCACTCAAACTGATAATCAAAGTATATTTGTACCTTATAATGAAACAATTACTGAGAGTAGCATCAAAAACACTAATTTCACAAATACTAGTGTGGAATTAACAATACTATCTGATACATTGGAAACAAAGCTAAATAAACTATCTTCTCTACTAGAAATAACAAGTACCCTTCCACAAATAACTAACTTTCCAATGGATGAATTTATAGATAAAAAATTGAATGGTATACCTGAAAATTTTGATGCATATAAAAGAAAATTAGCTAAAGACATTTTAGTGAAATATGATGATTTTTCACTAATAGGCTTTATTTTACCAAACGGAAATGTATACATGCAAGAGCCTTTTGAGAGGCAAAAGAATCTAACTACTGGCAACCTTGGTTTCAGAGATTATTTTAAGACGACGTTGAACACTGGCAAAACCTATCTTAGTGATGCTATTGTATCTAAATCCTCAGGTAGGAGTCTAACTGTTATGGCAACTCCAGTATTCTCAAATAATCAGATAATTGGAGTATTATATGGAACTCTTGACCTAAATATTTTTAATGAATTATTACAGTCATTTGCGTTACCAAGTAATTACAGGATTCTCATAGTAGATAAGGCTGGAGTAAAATTAGGGGACTCTGATAAAAGTAAAGTCCCATCTTTTTCTAATAGAACGTTTGAAGAAGCAAATAAATTTTCATATCTTGACGCTTTTAACAATGCACTAAAAGGAGAAAGCGGATTTACTAAAGAAAAAATAGATAACAAAACAGCTATAATTTCATATATTCCATATAAAACATTACAAAATGTGAGAATACTTTTGGTAATGCAAGAATGTTCAGATTTACAAAATTATACAGAGAATGAAAACAAATTCTCTTGCGAGAACATCGAAAACAAGATTATAAAAGGTTCACCATTGATTGACAAAAACTTTTTAGTTAATTTATTATCACTTAACCTAAAAGAATATCTTCAAGTTGCAGAGATATTATTAGATATAACAAGCAAATTACCTCAGATTTCAGAAAATATTAATCCAAATTTAATAAATTCGACTGTTCATGGAATAAATAGTTTTGACGGATTAGAAAAAAGGCAAGTTGCAAAAAGCATTTTATCCAAGACAAACCTATTTGAATCAGTTTTTCTCCTTCTTAATAATGGAGATATGTATCTAGACGAACCTTATCAAAGACAAGAAAATCTTTCACGAGATAACTTTGTAATAAGAGACTATTATAAGGGAGTAAAGAATTCCAATAGTACATCTCTGGGTAATGCAATTGTATCCTCAGCAACAGGTAAAAATCAACCCAATATTGCTGTTCCTGTTTTTTCCGAAAACATGACTCTGAGCGGGATCTGGGCAGGAGGATTAAATCTCACCACTATCAGTAAAATAATTCAAAATTTTAATCTAACCAACGAAAACGATTTGATCCTGTACTTGGACGAAAATGGAGTCGACGTAGGAATTTCTGATAGAAAGATATTGGAAAAAATAACTGGTAATCAGATCTTCGATTTCAGTAAATTAAGATCTTTTATTGATGCTTCAAATGGTAACACAGGTTCTACGACAGATACAATTCTAGGTAAAGAATATGAAATTACCTATTCTCCTGTAAAGATCATAGATAAAACATGGGTTGTATTATTTATTTGCGATGTTGTTTCATGACCTGAACTTTATACATAGATATTTCTCTATTATTTCTTTCATGAAATCGTTACAATAGTATGTACTTTTATTTTAATATAAACTGGAAATTTGTACAAGATCCCTGAATTGAGAATAATATAGATGGAAAAGGTTATGAATTATAAAATTAGCATGCTGAATTTTTTTATTTCTATTTTGTAAATGAATTCCTCAGATATTAAAATCTAATTCAAGTTATTCAATATTTATTGTATAATGTAATATTATTACCTAGGATGTAATAAAGTATAAAATAAAAAAATTTACATTTGAACGATGGAATTAATACAAAATTTAATGTATTGATCCCGAGAAAGTAGATGATATTTTTTGTTTAAATATTCAATCCATTATTTCTAGAAGGGCCAAAATGTTTCTCTACTTCCTCTAACCTTCCTATTACACCCTCTTTTTTTCGTAGATCAAAAAAAGAAGAATCGTCGTGAATTTTCTGCAAAAAATCTTGAACTTCTTCACTTGTTACTCCATGTTTAATATCGTGATTTATTTTTCCACAAGTGCGATATATATTATTAAATCTTTTATGCTGTCTCTTTTCCCAGTGTGATGGATTAGGCGATAATCCTGTTACAAACTTTACAATAGTTTTTTCCATATGTTTAATATGCCAGTCTCTCATTGGAAAATTATTATATACTGTCATAGTTTATAACCGCCAATCTTGTATATATATTAACCTATCAAGTGATTCTCAAAAGAACATATTTTCTCATTTAATTATTATAAAATTCACGTAGTGTATTTGCTTTCATCTAGTTCATTGAATTTATAATTCTTAATACAAGATAGATTTTACACTTTATGAGAAACAGTTTATTGTTGATTTACCTTTGTACGGCGTAAAGTTTGAATTTCTTATTATTACAAGAATATATAAGAGAAATGATGATTTATCTAATTATATCTTGAAAATCCTGAAGGAAATGACCATATATAGATGATATCTAACATTATATTATAGATAAGTAGTAATTATGATAGGATGAATTTTAATGTATACACTCTACCAAAAAAATTCTTTTCTTCTGATAACGCATTAAGTTATGACCTCGTTGTTAAATACACGACTTTTGGAAAGGATTCATCATGGAAAAGACATATTGCGAAAAATGTCAAAGAGGAACATATACGTATTCTAGACCTTGCATGCGGAACAGGGATCTATTCCACATTTATTCCAAGCTCAAATTTAGAGATGTTTGGAGCTGATATGACATATGATTATATTATAAAGGCAAAAAATAGAATGAGATACTCATTTCTAACGAATTGTGTGGCAGAGTTTTTGCCATTTCAATCAGACACATTTGATGTAGTACTATCATCATACCTAGCTAAGTATGCAAATATTCCTCTTTTGGTGGAGGAACTCTGGCGTATCATCAAGAAAAATGGATCTATAATTTTTCATGACTTTACATATCCTACTAATTTCTTTATGCAAACCATGTGGAAGTCATATTTTGTAATATTAAATCTAATTGGAAAAATAGCTAAACCGTGGGAATTAGTTTTTTCTGACCTAGACGATGTCATCGAAAAAAGTGAATGGGTTAAGGATCTTGTAGAAACATTAGATAAAAAGGGATTCAAATCTGTTACTTACAAGTATTATACTTGCGGAACAGCTGCAATTGTATCGGCCATTAAGTCATGAACGAGTTTACCAGAATTAACGAATGGTTTGTACCAAATTTTGGTCCAGTAAAATTCAGAGCATTCGTTGGATTGTTGTTTCTCCCGTATACTGGAATGTGTATTTCATTTACCATTATAGGATCTATGATTTCACCTACGATATACTGGGATAGAGTAGTAGCTATATTTACAATATACTTTTTGGCACTAGGAATATCAGCTCATGCGGCAGACAATCTTGGTTCAAAAAAAATTAAACCATGGGGCAATTATTTTTCAAAGTTAGAGCTAAAAATAATGGTTATAGTTGGTCTTTCTATTGCATATATTATTGGAATTTACTATGTAATAACTTCGGTAAATTTGTTATTATTTATTGGAATAATAGAAGGATTTTTCTTATTTGCTTATAATTTCGAGCTTTTTAGAGGTGTTTTTCATAACAATTTTTGGTTTGCCTTATCTTGGGGAAGTCTACCCTTATTAGCCGGTTATATCATGCAGACAAATACTATTTCTGAGCTGCCATTAATTTTGGCTTTATTTACGTTTTTAGCTTCTTTTCTTGAAATAAGATATTCCAGAGAATACAAAGAAATTAAAAGAAAAAATTGTGATAATAAAAAATCAAGAAAATTAGAATCACATCTCAAACTTCTTAGTGCCTCCACAATTTCAATTTGTATAATACTAGTTATTTACAGAATTTTCTTTTTATAAGATTTTAAATTTCAGTAACTACTAGATAATATATGAAAAACATTTTACAAATAGCAGATCCTTATCAGGTTACATTGAATGATATTTCTAAACTTGAACAAGCAAGTAACACTAAATTTAATATTTATGAAAAGGTCTTGTTAGTGAATAATGGTACTACGGAACAAGTGCTTCAGGTTTTATTAAATACTTCCACTAAGATTAAAGTAATCAGACAAAATGAATCGAATTTTATTATGAGGCGTGAATCTAATATTATATCTAACGATAAAATAAAAAAAGTATTAGCAACAGCTATTTCGAAAATATATGTCAAAAGAATTCCATTAGATATAATAAATGAAATAAGATTGGGTAGAATCGGGATTGGCATGATAATGATGAAATATCAATTAGAAACATTTAAGAAAATATTAAAAATCGGATATAATTCTAGTAAACAAAATATTTTTAGGGAATATAAATTGTTTCATAATTATCTTAATATATGTGACATAAATGAAACATTCCTAATGAGATTTTGATTTATAATATCGTTAAATTGTAGAATGTGTTGTATATTTTACTATAATGTAGTTTGTACCCTTTATTGCAAAGTTTATACCTTAATTATTTAACATTTTCATCTCAATCAAACTCTTTGCTGAGGATTAGCTAATATATTATAATACTTTTTTAGTAAATATTTTATAGTAAATATCGCTCGTTCTTATGATGAATTTCCCTAGTTACAATTATTATTTTTTCTTTACAGAAGCTAAAAAAAATAAACAGCCAGAATATCTATTTATAATTATTGAATAATTGTTATATTTCATCATAATGTAGAAACGATCAGATTCTATTATGTTGTAACACTCTTAAATTTTTGATAAATGATCTTGTGACGATTACGGAATCTCCTTGTCCGCACATATATCACAATATCGTTCTATGAGAATAGCCCCATCGCCTACATTGAAAAAGGCTTCTTGAGTAGCTAAATTACCACAGGTTACGCAAAATTTTGCCTTTTTACTCGTTTCGGTAGATGGTCTTATCAATGAGAAGGTTTTTTCCATTTTATTATTCCCCTCCTATACATCTTCTATTAGATGTAATGGCCGGAGGAGATATGATTAGAACAATTTCATCAATCAATTTCGTACTTTCGTTCATTGATCTATGTGGTTGATATGTCTATATGAACTTGTCTAATACAAGGTCAGTTATACAAGGTAAGTTATAGATAAATTAGGATCTAGTATTCAGTTATATTGAATAGCAATTTTTAAACTTATGCAAATTGGTTAGGACAAATCTGAAATGCATATAATTTATATAGGAAATCCCTTTGATAAGAAGATATCACTTTTTACGGGAAAGTCTTAATTATTCCCAAAATATTTTTTGTTTGTGCTAGGTAAAAATATTCACATGTAATAAAATATTTACGACAATTTTTATATGTTTATCGTATTTTAGTATGACTAATTTAGTTAAAATAGAATGCTTTACTCAAGATCAAGAAAAGTTGGTAAGACTATTGTTAACATAATATTACATTAATCTGGATATTTGTAGATGTAATTTTCTAAGGGTTGTAATTGTGATTTTCATGGGTTATAAAATATGTTTTTTCAAAACGCGTTAACTATGTTACTAATCATATATATTGAAAGAATTACATTTTGACGCACTTGATTATAACATATTCAATAATTTTATCTTTTGATAGTTTATCCATCTTTAATATCGATCTGTATAGAATATATTCTAGAACAGGATGGTATTTGCAACAAATTTTAGCTTTTAATTTTGTTCTGTTTTTAATATAGAATTCAGCCAACGGAGAATAGACTTGTGGACCTATTTTAACAATATCAATAACTTTGAATTTTTTACTTGTTATAGTCGACGAAACATAATCTAATAAATAATGCTCAGATGCCCAACTAAAAGATAAAATTCCGAGATTTAATAAATTCTTAACCGGATTGAGTAATTTCGTGATAACTGGTAGAGCGATGACCATTATTCCTTTTGGTTTTAAGATGTATCTTGTTTGTGTGATAAAATTAGTTAACGGTTTGAAATGTTGTGCTGCCTCTAAACAAATTATTCTATCAACTGATTCCTTGTTGAATGGTAAACTAATAGAAGAACTATTAATTAGACAAATATCCTTGGAAAATCTTTTTGACGTTTTTGAATTAAAAAAATTACCTTTTATTTTATTAGCTATTACCTGTTGATTATAATTGATATTTATACAACAGAGATCTAGAGAATTATATCTATTTTTCCACCAGATGGCTGGGGACGATAAACCACTTCCCACGTCTACAAGATTTTTTGCTGTATCAAGTTCTGCCATTTCTCCAGTTATTTTACACAGGTTAATTTGAGCTTCCTCAGGCTTTCTAATTTCATCAGACCAATATCCAAAATTTAACATGGTACTTCCTGTGGTAATGTACATTAGTGGAGAAAGAACATCATACAAATTAATTACATCTCTTTGATCTCGTCTAATTGACCATAGCAGAGCATTAATTGGATTAATAAAAATCATAATTACATTCATTTGAGAGATTTATAAAATTAATAATCGTTTGTATAACGGTTCGTATAAAGTTTATTTTTTATTACTTCTTTTCTTGAGAAATCATATTGTGTTTAGGCTCTGATAGTTCTACGTTATAGAATATTCCATCCATCCTGAATGAAATGACTAGTATTTCTCTCACAAATCATTAAAATTTATTTCATCAATTACTTTTTTGTCCATTATAACTGAAAATGGATAGATAAACATAAAATGAAACTAATTAGAAAATTAGAAAGCCAGATATTGTTTCATATCCCTAGTATATTGTCGTGCACTTTCATTTTTCTAATGGATCTCAAATAAAGAATTTAAAATTAGTTCTCATATTAACCAGCTCTTTTATTTCTGTTGAGGTTTTTGCCGGATTCTTATTAAATAGTCTAGTTTTGATAGCCGATGCAGGGCATATGTTTATTGATATATGTGGTCTGTTTCTAGCTTGGTTTGCCATCAAGTTTTCACAAAAACCCCCTACACCGCAGAAAACCTATGGATTCTATAGATTTGAAATACTAGCTGCATTAGTAAACGGAATAATAGTATCTCTTATATCATCATATATTATTTACGAGGCTTATCGTAACTTTTTTTATTTTGAAAAGTCATTAGATTCAATATCTATAATTTCTATTGGAATATTTGGTTTGATAATAAATCTTATTGGAATATCGTTATTACAAAAAGACGCCAAAACTAACCTGAATATAGAGGGAGCATATCTTGAAGTCATTAAGGATGCGATAGGTTCGGTCGGTATAATAATAACTGGAATTATAATCTTTTTTACAAATTTTTCTTTAATAGACCCAATTGTCAGTGTTATTTTGGTATTATTTATAATTCCTCGTATATGGTCACTTGTTAAGAAGTCGATTCATATATTGATGGAAGGTGTTCCTCCAAATATATCATATGAAAAGGTTAAAAAATCTATCTTGGAAATAAAGGGGGTGACAGGTATTTTTGATCTTCATATTTGGACAATATCTTCAAATCTGGATGCCTTAACTGCTCATGTGGTTATAAGTGATAAGAATAAATCAGATTTAATATTAAGAGAAATAATGTCATTATTAGACAAGAAGTTCAATATCTCTCATAGCACTATTCAAATAGAAACATACCACGAAGCAGATTAAAATTAAAAAAAGTTGGTTCTTTTTTTTGTTGTTTTAATCTTTCTCCCATAAGTTACTTGCTGCTTTCTTCCTGAATTTCGTATTGCCTTTTCTGACATTATTCTACATGGTGATTACGTATCAATTGATCATAGAATCTCACAGATTTTATATTTACAAATTCAAATAACCCGTATTTTGATAATTCCCTACCAAACCCACTATTCTTTATACCTCCAAATGGGACCCGAGGATCTGATACTACTACGCTGTTGACAGTCACAATTCCGGATTGCACCAGTCTAGATAGTCGTTCGGCCTTATCTAGATCTTGTGTCCATATACTGGCTCCAAGTCCAAATTCTGATTCGTTGGCAAATTTAATCGCCTCCATTTCGTTTTCTACAATTGTTATTGGTGCTACTGGACCGAAAGTCTCTTCTTTTGCAACGGGCATTTTTGGAGTGACATTCTTTAGTATTGTCGGTTCATAGAAATATCCCTTTCTAGACAACCTTTCTCCTCCCAATAAAAGCTCTGCTCCATCCTTTATGGAACTATGAATCACTTCATGTATAAACTCAAGACTGTGGAGATTGATCATTGGTCCTATGTCTGTATTTTCATCAAGTGGGTCTCCAACACGGAGTTTTTCCGTATTTTGAGTAAATTTTTCAATAAATTCATTTGCTACTTTCTTTACTACAAAGAATCTTTTACTTGCAATACAACTTTGACCACAATTTATAAAACGGCCCTTCACAGCTCCTGCCGATGCCTTGTCAATATCAGCATCGTCACATACTATAAACGGGTCGCTGCCTCCAAGCTCTAATACTGTTTTCTTTAGCTGAGATGTCGCTCGCTGTGCTACTTTTGAACCAACTGGAACACTTCCTGTAAATGTAACTGCATTAACATTACTAGAATCTATCAGATATTCAGCGATATTTGAATTTCCAACTACTGTTTGAAACACTCCTTCCGGCAATCCAACTTTGTTAAATATTTTCTCAATTTCTAAGCCACATTGGACAGTGGCGCTTGCGGGTTTAAGTACGATGGTATTTCCTGCTATTAAAGAAGGAGCAGCAAATCTCAAAGCTTGCCAATAAGGAAAATTCCATGGCATTATACTTGCGATAACGCCTAATGGCTCAAAAGTTATAAAACTCTTTCTTGCATCAGTATTAACAATCTCGTCAGTCATAAACACTTGGCCGTTATCAGCATAATATTCCATGGTCCAAGCACATTTTTCTATCTCCGTTCTTGCTTCTTTTATCGGTTTTCCCATTTCCATTGTCGCAATCTTAGCTAGATTCTCCTTATTCCTCCTAAATTCAGTAGCAAAAGAATGCAGATAAATATCTCTTTTTTTAAAATTTTCCTTCCAAGTATTAAACGCATTCTTAGCTTTAATTACAGTTTTATCAATATTTTCATATGACATATTCTCATATTCATTAAGAATTTCTTCTGTAGTGGGATTAATTGTCTTGAACTTTAACGATAGCATCTATTGAAATTGTCAAAATATACTTATATAAATTGTTATGAGGAATTCAAGATATAATATAGTTTGATTTATATTAATTATTTATTTTTTAGTTTTCTGTCAGGTTCTGTAAACAACCTGTTGTCAGTTTCCTGCATGTATATCCAATTTAAGATTTTTTATTTTTACCAGTAAATTTAAATTTCAATAAAAATACACTATTTTCTCTTTACTATGTATCACTAGTATTTTAATCTAATACCAATTATTAATATATGAGAATATTTTGAGGACCAAGAACAGTTGAATTAGATGTTAGAATCTTTCCCACTTGAATTATTTCAAATCTTATTCTTTGTGTCATTTTGAACTTTTTGATAAAAAATATAAAAAAAGCGCTAATAATTGTATTTGATTATATTTATTAACAATAGGTAATATATTATTTTATTATATTGTTGTTGTACATTATATTGTAGTTGTATAATGCTGTACCAATTAACCTATTCTTATTTATCCTGCTGATTTGATAAATTAGGCATAAATAAGTTTGTAAATTGATCTTAGGAAGACACAACAAGAATCGAATTAATTTTACAATTAATCTCATTTTCTTATTCTTTGACAATTTTCTTTTTGACCAATAAAGTTCATTATTTTTTCAAGATTTTTTTCTAAAGATTTAGCTGTATCTATAGTCAAATGCTTTTCTGACACTTTTTCATAAAATTTTTTCATCTTTAGATATACAGAAATATCTGCATCTGAATAATCCTTTTTTCTAGATTGCAGTCTTGAAAATATAATATCTTCAGGGCAGATAGCTTCAATAATATATATATCATTTCTTTCGGAATCTAGTTTTTCGATAGCTTCATCCCTAGATCTTTTCCGGTTGAATGTTCCATCCAAAATACAATTATTTCCTGCAGAATGTAAGTATTTGGATATTAGAAAAAGTACATCATAAACCAAAGCTCGTTCCCATAAACTATATTTGGGTTTTTGAATTATTTCCTTTCTTATTTTATCAGTTGATAATAATACTGCGTTTATCTTTTTTGATAGTTTCCTAGCTAGAAATGTTTTTCCTGTTCCTGGTAATCCACAGATTATTATTATCAAATATATCAAAAAAATAACATGTTCCTTAAAAAAGGAAATTAACGTTTACGAGCTACGATAGTGTGAGTTTTCTCTACATACCATCTGATTTCATCTTTAAAAGTTGACCACCATTCCAAAAACTGATCACTTGTATTTGATTGGAACATTAGAAATCCATTATATTCTGTTCCCCAAGCGTGATCATACTCTCCAATAAGTGCTATATCCTTAGGTAAGCTACTCTTTATTTCGTCCCATTTGTGTTTTGCTATACTCTTTTCTTCAGAATCTAATGGTCTGAATCTATAAAATACCAAAAATGTAGTTTCATTTCCCATGTGCATATTGATTATGCTGGAGATAAATAAATGGATCAGTATAGTTTAGATTTCATACTATTTTTTCACACAGGTTAAGGAATTGCAAGTGAAATGACTTACTCTTTAACCATCTTCAAGACAAAATAAAGATAAATTATCAATTTTTCAATTTGTAATTCATTATTTCGATGATTTAATGTTTGTAAAATATAAATGAATTATTAATTTCATGCTCTATCTATGAAACCATATTTTGTCATGTTATAATGTAATCACCATTTCATTTAAATATCTTTTTAGGTATAAAATAGTATAATGTCTTCAAATAGTGGATTTAATGAAAGTCCAAACCATTTTATGGTTTTGGACGCTATATCGAGAGGAATGAAAAAAATAGACTCTATCTCTAAGGTTACTAAACTTTCTAAGGCGGAAGTCGAGTTAATCGTTAATGATCTGATTAACCAGAGATTGATAGTAAAAAGTGTAAAAAAGGGTTTTTTTGGTAATAAAAAGGTGGAACTTGATATCGCCAAAACTGGAATAGAAATTCTTAACACAAAAAAACAAGAATTGTATGAAAAATCAGAACGCCTTCAACAGTTATACCAAACTGGCGACAAAACTCAAATGCAAAGCTTTATGGATTCTAATAGAATGTGGATACCCATGATGTTATTTTCAGGAATTATGAATATGATGTTTTTTGCTTCTATGATGTCTTTTATGGGAATGGGAATGAATCCAACTGAAAGTTCAATGACAGATGGACAGATAGACCAATCAGGGGCGGAAGGAGCAGCGACAGACACTGGCGATGCTGGTGCTAGTGATATGGATGCAAGTGCTGGCCAAGCAGATTTTGGTGGCTTCGATGGTGGAGGTTTTGGCGATTTTTGATTTTTTTTACCTGAAAAGAATTTCTTGGGATTCAATTCAAACTTATTTTAAGAAACACAAAGTAGGTAAAGTAGATATTTTACAAAAAGATAGGTTTATTATTATTTATTATAAAATATTAGATTTGAACAATCAGAAATAGAATAAATATACTATAATTTCAAATGAAGTGGTACATATCCTACATTGAAGAGTATTTTCAAATATGCCAATAATTTGTAATACTTCTCATAAATCCTCTGACGTAACTAAAGTCAAAGTTGAGATTGATCCATCTATATTTTTAATATCATTTTGAAATTTTTCTCTCAAATCATCCATTGTTTTAACCATTATTTCCAAGATTAGATCATACGCGCCGTTAATAATGTCAACATTTATCACATTGTCTATTTTTTTAAGACTGTTGGCAATCTTATACTTATTAGCGGGTTCACAGATAATCAAGATATACGCCTTTATCATACTAATATACAACTATTGCATCTATAAAAAAATACTACTTTTTTTTACATAATAACTGATAAAAAAAATGAATAATGTTTAATAAGCTAAATTATATGTTGTTTGTTGTGCATATAAAAAATTTCAAAATGGAATTACATCTATTTGTGGGTATTTACCCAAATTTGAGATAAACATCACAGGAATGACATACTAAGACTATTATATGATTATTGATTAATTCTGAACAACTGGGATCTTACAACTAGCCATTTACTAACCTTGATTATATTCATATACTGACATTGTGTTTACATGGTCGCAATAGTCAAACAATTTTGTTCCGGCAATCATTTTTAAGTGCAATTTCATAGCTACATTGTTTGTAGCGTGACAAGCATATTTCTTATACCTTACCCTGTATTTTGGACGATTAAAAATATCTGGTAAATATAGTGTGTCTACGATATCGAAGTAAACATATTAAAATATGAATTTATTATATAAATCTCATAGCATGATCACCCAGTGTCCTGACTGTTCTAAAACCGGAAAGAAGGATAACTTTTGTGATAATTGTATTAAATTAGCAGATTACTTTGATGTTTATAAATATACAGAAAATTTTAATAATAGTCAATTTGTTGGAAGAATCAAAGCCTACAGATGGAAGGATGCATTAGACTTCATAAAAAATTCGTTCTTTAAGGAAGAGCCTCAGCTTATAACCAACTGTGAAAAAGATTTTGCTTTTGTCGAAAAAAGATACGTCAAAGATAATTTGTTAAAAGGCTACAAACTTTATTTAAATAATATTTCATCTGGAGACAACGTCTCACTCTGGAATTTGACTTGATAATTATTTTTATCATATTGTCAGAAAAAATGGAACGTCAGGCTGTTATGCTATAATTTAAGATTGTCTGTCTACTATTTTGTATTCTTAAAACGTAAGCTCCAAATTAGTCTAAAATTTTGATATGACTCTATTACACAAAAAAAATCCTTTTAATAAGACATTGCACCGATGATTTAATATAAATAAACTTTTTACGTTATAAAATTAGAATAAAAATATTATATTTTATTTATAGAAAACATTTTTTATAATTTAACTAATAGAAATTCTCTTAAAAAAATCTTTAATAATCTACCTAAGCTCAAATATATCTATAAGTATTATAGATAACTAATGAATATAACAAAATATAGTGTGATTTTAAGTGCAATATTGATTGTAGGAATAGTTGCAATGACCTTTTCTTCTAGTTTTGCAAACGTGCAGGCAAATGAGGATTATAAATATAAAAAAAATATAAATGTCCAAAAAGACGTGTGTATAAACAAAAATGTAAATATTAATGGTGAGACAGTATTCTCATCTCCTAATGAAGACTTTCCACATTGTTTCAATTTAAACATAAATTCACAAAATTCTGACGACTAACATTAAAATGCATAGACACATATGAGAGAATTACAGGAGTTCCCCACAAATTCATTTTTTCTTTGAACGATATATTGTTGTTCAATCCTATTTACTATTTAATTATATGGAATTGTCATTAAGAATCTCTTCTGTACAAACAACATCTGTAGAAGGAACTATCAAGAATTGTACTAATTATTTTAGATAAATTCTAGTTTAAGGTAAAAAATTTAAAGTTAAAATGTAATGTCCTAATTTTTAAAGCACCTTTATAGTCCTTCGGTTAAATATACTGCCAATTTATCGATGTGTTATTTCTGTCAATTAGATCTTTTTATACAGTATACTGGTAATCGGTTAGATTTATGAAATAATGTCATCGATTGTAGAAGCAGAGCTCGAAGAAGTATTAAGTATTGATCTCGTTATATTTAAAAGCAAAAATAAGAGAATGCAATTCAACTATCTAATCGTAACCTACCTATTATCTAATTCTATGTGCGATCAGAAAAGGTTATAGTTTATAATTCTTTATCACCTGTGATTGAAATAATTCTAAACTTTTGACATTCAAATTTAAAAAATGCATTATGAAGTGACTTACTCCATCATTCACATATTCGTTCAATCCTTTAATTATTTTTTCAGGAGTTCCTATTGTAACGCCATCTACGAGATACTGCAGATATTCTTTCATGCTTTTATCTTTCCTTTTATGTTTAATCAAGATACTATCGATCTCATCTTCAGATTCTCTGATAAGACAAGGAAGTACGATAGAATATTCTATCTCTTCTGGATCTCTTCCTATGTCCTTACAATAGCTTTTCAAAATGGAAATTTTTCTTTTCATCTTCTCTGGAGAGCCAAAAAAAAGATTATATCTATCAGCATGTTTTGCCGCAACTTTAAGAAGATATTTTTCTCCAGAGCCTCCTATCATTATTATAGGATGCGGATTCTGAATCGGTTTAGGGTTACATATTGCGTTTGATATTTTATAGTAATTGCCTATAAAAGAAATCGTATTTTCCTCCCACATTTTTTTCATTATCTGTAAAGATTCATCCAATTGAGAGATTCGTGTAACGTGAGATGGAAATTCATATCCATATGACATATATTCTTCTTGATACCATCCAGCACCCAATCCGACCTCAGCCCGACCATTACTGATTATGTCCAAGGTAGCAATCATTTTTGATAGAAGACACGGATTGCGATAAGAATTACAAGTGACGACCTGCCCTATCTTAATTTTCTGTGTTATTGATGCAATTGATGAAATCAGTGTAAAACATTCAAAAATATTTTTTTCAACATCATCTCTAAAATGCGGGATAAAATGATCGTAAGCATAAATGGAATTGAATCTAGCCTGCTCTGCAGCAAGGGCTATCTTTTTTGAAAACTCGTATTGTTTAATCGGATCATTTTCTTCTTCTAATGGTAGATCTCCACCTCTCCAACCTTGTGGAATAGTTAGTCCAAATTCTATATCTTTTTTATCTTTTATTTGCAATCTGTATTTTAATGATAATTTATCTAGATATAAATAATTTGCAATACTTTTTAAATATTAAAAAGATTGACAATAACCCCGAACAAAAAAAGAAATATGTTAAACCTCAGTGATAAGTAACTAAAACTGAATACATAAATGTCTGTATTTTTAAACGATGTAAACAATAACATTCAAATAAATTTATGAGCAACTTTTTAAATAGTTTCAGCACTTTTAAAATTAACAAGTCTTTTGATATTATATTGACATCGTTTATTTCTCAAAGCGGGTTAAGAAATCTTTTATTTTAATGTGATTTTCTGCACCGAGAATTACCATGGTGGAAATAACTGGTTTGTTGCATGATTTACTACTGCTAATCTATTTAGCTAACCTGTTATAGTCATATTATGTGATAAACTGGAGAAAATATAATCAATCTCTTGTTAAGCGTGGAGAAATTATGCTTGGATTTGATATTATAGATAATTGGGATAATGAATTGAAAGAAATGAACAAAGGTAAAGTTGGAGAACCATATCACTATCCCAACTCATTTCTCTTATTACTTGGATATGCAAGAGTGTATTTTCATCTTCCATTCAGGCAGACTGAAGGTATAGTAAGAGCTCATGCTGAAAATAAAATCCCATCAATTCCTGACTATAGTACTATAGATAGGAGAATAAACAAACTGGATATTCATGTTAACAACAACAAATTAGGAGGTAATGATGTTATTATAGCAATTGATTCTACAGGAATAAAGATAACAAATAGAGGAGAGTGGATGCGTCATAAGTGGCACTGTAAAAGTAGAAAAGGATATCTTAAGATTCATGTAGCTGTAGATATAAATAATAATAATAAGATAAAAATTCTATCTCTAAATGTTACTACAGACAAAGTACCTGATTCAAAAGTATTACCCATGCTAATGCATGATATTATCAGACAACAGAATATCGATGTAAATACTGTGATATCAGATGGTTCATATGATAACAACAAAATATTCCAATTTCTTTCATTCAACGATATCAAACCAGCAATAAAGGTAAGAAAGAATGCTAGAATCAGAAATGACAATCACTATAAAAGAAATCTTGCAGTAGTAGAATAGAAAACTGATTTTAATAAATGGAAGGATAGCGTTAGCTATGGCAAGAGATGGGTTGTAGAATCTGTCTTTTCCTCTATGAAGAGAATGTTTGGTGAATATGTATCTGCTGTTAAATTTGAGAACATGGTAAAAGAGATAATGTTGAAAGCATCATTATACAATTTGTTTATATCCACAACATAAAAGACTACAACCACAGAATTATTATCAATAAATTTATGAATCATGCAACAGAGCAGAAATAACTAATATGACAGATTACTACGGAAGGACCCAGACATAAGCATGTATAGAAAAGATACAATTATGAATAAACGATTAAAAATTGAATATTCCATAAATAATTAGAGCAGGGGTAATATAATCTTGAAATACAGCGTAGGTTTCGTGGGATGGCAAAAGATAACGGTTCCATCTAATAAAAAAGAAAAAGAAGGAAAAGATATAATTGAAAATCTTTGCCAGACAACTTTTAAATCAAAAGATTATTTATGGGATTATTCTCACCTTTTTAACTTTGTACAAATTGATTTTCTCGATATTTTCAAGGATAAGAAGATATTGTCGGATTTACCTAGATTTAGACAAACACTTAGAGAATGGGCAGAATTTGATTCTATTGATTTTAAAATCACTATAATGGTCCCAAAACAGTATATAGATATTAATAAGGATAGCCATGACAAATTAGAAAGATTTCTTCAAGAACTTCAACCAATTCAAAAAAAGATTCTTGCAATAGTGTTAAAAGTGCCATCGACTTTTACTTTAGCAAAAGATAGAGAATGGTTGAATACCCTTTTAAAATTTTGTAAACAGTTTAAATATTTAATTGCAATAGAGTTTGAACATCAATCTTGGTATCAAGACCTAACCTACAACATTTTAAAAAAGTACAATACTTCGCTGATATGGTCTGATCGACATAAATATAATGTAATTACATCCAATTTTTTGTATTTACAGATAAGCGAAAATCTGGAAAAGTGGATACAAAAGTTAAAAGAAAAAGAGAAAGACATTGAAAAATCAAATAATATAAGTACAAACTCTTATTCTCATACCGATGCAGTTTATTTTGTAGGTATAGTACTGGAAAATAATAATATCTCGAAAATAAATTTTATCCGGAAATTGTTAAATTCAGGGCAGGTTCAAAGCGTCAATAATTACAATAATCCGAAAAACGAGGTCAAAGCATGGAAAGGTAAAGCGATTTTCCATGTTGACATTAACTCTTTTTATTCATCGTGTGAAGAGATAAGAGATCCATCTTTAAAAGGAAAACCTCATGCCGTCATAATGACCGATGAAGAAAATAATAACATTACAAAAGGTGTGGTGGCAACCTGTTCATATGAGGCTAAGAGATTGGGAGTACAGTCTGCGATGCCCTTATACAAAGCGTTAAACCTATGTCCCAATTTGATATTACGTGCTGTAGACAAAAAATACTATAATATGATCTCAGAAAAAGTAATGGAAATACTGCAAAGATACGCAGATACTTTGGAACAGGCTAGCATAGATGAGGCATATTTGGACTGTACAAGAAAGATTTCTTCAATGAATGTGACTGTAGACTGGTATTCTAAAGAGATTAAAAAGAAAATTCAAGACGAATGTCATGGGTTGTTAACCTCCGTAGGTGTAGCAACAACAAAATCAGCTGCAAAAATAGCATCGGATTATCAAAAACCTGATGGTCTAACCATTGTCCATTTTGAAGAATTGAAAAAATTTCTATATCCATTGGAGGTTGAAAGAATTTCAGGGATCGGAAGTAAGACACAAAAAATCTTAAAAGAAGAGTTGAAAATTAAAACCATAGGCGAATTGGCAAGAGCCAATGTTCAGGTCTTGATAGAAAGATTTGGAAAGAAAACTGGAACGTGGATGTGGAAAGTGGCTAATGGAGAAGATGACGATAAGGTCGTTCCAAGAGAAGATCATGTTTCCTTGAGTAATGAATCTACATTGGAGAATTTTACTCAAGACAGACAAGAAATACATAAGGTCTTATATGGTCTAACTGATGAACTGTATGATAGAATTTCTAGTTATGGTTATCAGTATAGAACAGTCGGAATAAAACTCGTTAGGACCGATTTTAGCATTGAAACAAGAGAAACATCTTATAATAGCTACAAAAATGATAGAGAAAGTATTGAATTAACAATAGATAAATTATTGGATAGATTCAATTTAACGAAAAATCAAGATAACAACGAAAGTGAATTAGTAACTACAAACATACTACCAATTAGAAAAGTTGGATTGAGAGCGTCCAATTTAATAAGAATCTCAAATAAAATAAAAAGTAACTCCCAAAGGACACTGTTGGATTATTTATAATAGTATAATAATTTAGTAATGAATAAGATATTCGTCTAATATCCACGAAACACAATATATTTCCTGTGTAAATTATATCAAATTGAACTTGAATCATTATAAAATAATGTATTCAACTGATACAGACTAATTCACATGAATATAAGATTCCGAGTGGTACTTACGAAATTATATTATAGATATAATAGTAAGAGTATAATTTAAAATTTTTTGAAAAAATAATTGTTACTATTATACATTGATTGTTTACATTTGATTTTTCTACCTCAAACATATGTAATCGATAAATATACAAAATGTACAATTTCTGAATGATAAATGCATTATTCTTAATTTTTATAACTTTTTTACTTTCAATTGCTGTTATAATAGTTTTATCTTCAACTGATATTGCTTCAGTGTATGGACAAACCTCTCGAGATACTAATATTACCTCTGCCATAGATGGTTTTAACAATCCTGTACTTAACGTAAGTTCTACAACTTCTAATTTTATAGCCTTCTATTATAGTGAAGTTATAAACAACCAACCTCAAGTTGATAAGTTCAAATGTCGATTAGATAATGATAGCCTAGGATTTGTCGACTGTACGAACTTTATAGATTCTCCAACCAATTTTACCAGTAACAAAAACTACACTGGATTGTCATTGGGAATGCATACATTTGAGGTGCAAGCCTGTATGAAATCAAATAATAAGTGCGACGAAACACCTGCTACTTGGGTATGGTTTGTAGTTGATTTTGATACTTTTATTACCTCTGCCATAGATAGCAGTGATGTTAATGTAACTCAGAACGGTACTACCAATTATGATGATATAACATTTAATTTCACGGCTAAAAATAGCCAAAATGTAGTAGTTACAGTCGATGGTTTTGAGTGTTCTCTTGATGGTGGTAATTTTACAGACTGTACTGCTGGTGCCACCAAGTCCTACTTTGATCTTCCAGCAGGTAACCATACCTTCCAAGTGAGAGCATTCATAGTATCGAATAATGTTCAGATAAATGACTCAACGCCTGCAGAATGGAGATGGACAATCACCACCGATACGGTCATAGATACTGCCATAGATAGCAGTGATGTTAATGTAACTCAGGATGGTATGACCAATTATGATGATATCACCTTTACCTACCATCCAACGGTCCTTAATGATGATAATCCAGATACACCTGTAAATGCCACTGCCGATGGTTTTGTGTGTTCTCTAGATTTTGCTAATTTTACAGACTGTACTGCTGGTGCCACCAAGTCCTACTCTAACCTTGCGGCAGGTAACC
>DATGZA010000059.1:0-15711 GCA_035297365.1 Nitrososphaeraceae archaeon | reverse complement strand
CTAAAATTAAGCTCCCGTTACCTTTATTTTTCCGTGAATCCAAGCATTCTTTATTTCATCCAACTCATAGGATTTGTGCCTTCTTCTCTCAACTACGTAACCAGTTTTCGAATGATAAAAAATAATCATATCATCTGGATAGAAAGAAATCATCGAGTGATTACCATAATCTGATGCCATATGTCTTATGTGAATTTTTTCCCAGTCAAATAATTTTTCAACATGACCATCAAAATGAAAAGAATTACCACATGGACATTCTATATCTCTCCAATTTCCCGAAATATTTTGTAACCAAATATTATTCAAACGTATGTTTTGGCTATTTTTCATAGTATCCGATCTATTTTATTATGCAGAACATTAATTTAAATATTTCAGTGAACTTGCATTTTGATTTTGTCAATTAATTTAAAGGAGGAGCGATAAGGACAATATTCTAATAAATGAAGAAATTTGTCAGAAATAGAACAATTATGAGCTTTGTTAAGTTAAGCAGTAATATCTATACATCTATATTGTTCTATTTCTAATCTATGACAATAATTAGATTATTTGAAAGAAATAGAGCATTTACTTTTATTGTAATGTACTCTCTTTATCTATATTTTCTTTGTTTCAGTTTACGTAATACATCTAAAGCATTAATATTCTTTAAAGATAAACAAGCAAGTTACGTATCTTTGTGGAAATTGCGTACAATGGTTTGGACCCTTTCAAATATAAAGAGAAATTTATCAAAGAATATGAATTATTTTCTTTCCAACAAAATATCAGATAGATTAAAACCTGTCCAAAGAATTTCGAATCCAAAATATTGGATCAAATCAATATGGCATGAATCAGGAATTTTATTCATTTGAAATATCTTTTGTGCTTCGACAAATTTCTTAATATCAGCGATCTGTTTTTTTATTTCGTCTAATTTAATATTTAATATAAAAAAAGTATTTATCAATGAATATTTATCTTTTAGTAAACAAGCTGATGGATTTGAAACAATATCAATTATTGATTCAAGTGACATACAGAATTTTTTAGATATTTCTCCAAGATTTATTATCTCAATGTTTTGTTTCATTAAATTATTTATAAAATCGCTGATTTCAGATTGGTATATAACTGTATTTTGCTTCGTTATTATCTTATCCATTAATTTTAGATAATCAATAATTGGTTTAATCGGTATAGAATTTCTTTTATAAATAATAAGCTTCTCTTTATCTATCACTCGGATAAAGGAATTTGAATAAATTTTTCTAGAGTCTTCATCATTTGAAACCAAATTATTTTCATTTATTGCAATTAAGAAATCATATTTTCCTTCTGAAGATGACAGCAATTCATTAATCTTATTAAATTTTCGTTCTAGATAATTTGGAGTCCAATAACCAACGATTTCAAAATATATTTTTTTGCCGTATCTCTCAAACATGAAATCCGCTATAAATGCTCTGCCTTTTGGTAAAACTAAGGGGTCCGGTTCTCTTATTAGCTCCCAGCCTGTTCGTAATTGTTTAAAGTTCAGAGCAAATTTTTCTTCAACTTCACTATCAAAATCAGAAAATACATTCGAGAATTCAAAAGGAAAAGCAATATCCTTCTCTCTCAAATCCTTATGAAAATATTTTTTATCGGAAGAAAGCTCAAATTCATACATTTTTCGGTTTGATGGATTATTTTTTAGGATCCATGCTTTAATATTCCATTTACAGGAATAAATTATTTCAGGAATTATTTTAGCAATTAATACTCCATATTTATTAGTCAACCTAAAAATACTTAACGGACCATCTATAGAACACAATATGTAATTATCTGCTGTATTTTGTACCATTTTATTCCCGTCTATAAAATCGTTGTTAGTACTAGAATCTAATATATCAGTAAATTTATGTTTTCCTTTTTCTAAAGCTTGCTCAACAAGTTTTAAATTATACATTAATCCAAATCTTTTGATTTTTCTCAATACATACTTCCATTCTTTTCCTCCCTGAATACTAAATTCAAAATTTACACAATTAAAAAATAATGTTTGTAAAAGAGAAAGATTATACAATTCTAATAATTTATCTGGAGATATTTTTTTAAAAGATTCTACAATAAGGTTATCTTCTCGATCAATCCACATGGCTTTTTCAAGATATTTATGTGAAATACCTAATCTGGATGCTGCCCTCTCCAATATTTTGGACCTTCTGTCATAATCTAAAGCTAAGCCTTCTTTTGCGGATTCTTCAAATAATATTTTTCTCAACGTAAAAGAACTTTTTTGTGGTTGAGCTAGAAGTCCTTGTCGGTTAATTGAATCCGGATTTTGAAAATTTTTATTTAAAGAAAATACTGTTCTTCTCTCCAAAAGAACAGCTAATCCTCGAATTAATTTGAAATCTCGATATTCTGATTCAATTGATGATAAGTTTTTTTCTACAATTGCTTTAGTATGTTTGTTATCATAGGATTTTTGAAATTCATTTATTAATTTTTGAGCGATAGCGATATCTTCTATCGAACAAAAAAGAGGCATGATCTTCTTACCTTTATTGGTAATTTTTATTCTTAGTAATTCTGAAGGGAGCATATAAAAACAAACAATTGATAAAAATCAGAGACGACTAAATCCGCCGATCCAACCCAATGTTCTGAAATACAGAAACATTGTTATAGTTAGAGCTACCGAAATTATCAGCAAAATAATCAGCGTAGTGTAAGATCCTAGAAATTTCAAGTCCGAACCTGGAAGAGAAATATTCATTCCATATATTGTACTTATTATGGTAATTGGAATAGAGAGTGTAAACATGACAGTGAGAATTGCAATTATCTTGTTAGTTTTTTCTGTACTCAACATGAAATCCGTATCTTTGTAAATTTCTATGGTTTCCTTGGATTCTTCTAAGGAATCAAGAACTTTATCGATATGATCTTTTATATCATCAAAATATGGAGTTAAATCTTCTTCAGAAAACTTTTGAATGTCTCGTGTCAAGCTTACAATAATTCTCTTTAATGGTATCAGAACTCTTCGCATGGTTGTAATTTCTCTTCTTAATAGGGAAATTTCTCTTGCAATTGCAGCCTTTTCGTCATATACTGCATCTTCAATGTCATCAAGATTTCCTATTACTTTCATCAGAATATGGAAAAGGTCATCTACCAAGGCATCGATTATTGTATGTAACAAATAACCAGATGATCTTCCCATCATTATCTGTCTATATTCTTTATTTTGTTCTTTTTTACATAAATCAAACATTTCAGCCAATGGCTTAAGATCCCCTTGATGTACAGTTATAAGATAATTTGAACCAATGAAAATGGATAATTGACTTATTCGAGGAATTTTACTACCATTACTACTTCCAGCAGGAAAATGCAAAGTTACAAAAACATGATCCTCATATTTATCAATTTTTGGTATCTGAATTTTTGAAAGACAGTCTTCTATATTCAATTCATGAAAAGAGTACTTTCTACCAAGATTAAACATCTTTTCCCTTGTTGGATTTCTAACATCTATCCATAATAAACCATCGTTCAGGATAGATGTAAATTTATCATCGTAGGATTCATGTGATTTCATACATCAAGATTACCTTATTACCATTTAATCATACAAAAATATAAGTTGTTTCAAAGTATATTATCAAAAAAGATTTTCTATTTATATTAATGAAATTTTTCATGATTTCATCGCTAAAATTAAAAATGAATGAAAATTAAATAATAAAGATGTAAATAATATCAAAACAAAGAAGTATCCTTGATAATCAATATATCAATCGAATGATTTTAACATATATTATTTCAGAAGGAGGATGGTTGATTTTATTTTGTAATTGTGTTTGTATATGTCTTTGAAAGTCGTCTCAAAGAATAACAATATATCTTTTATTAGTTATCATATCTATATATGTGTAAAACAGCATTTTATTCAAGATCAGTGTTATTAAATCTGCTTCTTTAGTCAGTCGTGAGAATCTTATAATACTATCAATGTACATCCTTCTTTGGGTAATTTCTATTTATGATCATTTTATCTATTATATTCATAGAACGTAAGTGAATTACTATAAACATATCTAGATATTAAACAATTTTATCTACTTTCATCTACTATTAAAAATTTTTCCCAACCAGAATTTTGCACTATGAACTACAGGAATTGTAAAATCTTTAGTAACGATCACTGGACAATTTAATTGATCAAGTAAAACCAAGAGATGAGAATTATTAAAGAAATTAAATTTTCCAATTACAGAACTGGTAATAATAAGATCCGGTTGAGAGGCATTTATTGCTGATAAAATTAGATCAGATAATTTTTCTGCATTATCTTCCACTTCTTCGGATAAATAGATCTCGTTTGATTCAAATTTAACATCGTTTAGATATTCCAATTTTTTCGGCTTTATAAAATGAAGATCTTCTTCAGTATCCAAGTTGATTTTTTTATTTCGTAATGATAAAATATTAATATTAAAAGATTTAGATATTTCTAACCATCTGATTGTTTTGAAAATAACGTCCGAATCGTGTCTATGATCATCTATTACTACTAGATTATATTTTTTTTGGATTTTTGAGTCTCTGTCAATATTCTGAGTGTCTAATAGAAAATAATCATTACCAGTAGTTTGAATAGCCAATACATCACATGTCACCAGAGCTTGAAGTTTTTTACTACTTCGTAGAGTTTCATAATCAATTATCATAAGATCAATTTTTTGTTCTTGTATTGTAGCTAATATTGATTCATTTGTATCATGCGAAATTCTTACCAAGTAATGATTCATTATATTTTCTTCTTCAATTATTTTTTCTAGTGGTTCAAAAGATTTCTTTGCTCGTTCAGAGAAGGCTACACCTGCAGAAAGAGGTGTCTGGTGTGGAACAGTTATAGTCCTTAATACATTTATTTCTCCATTATTGGCTTTGGCTATATTGATAGCATAACGTATTAATCGATCTGGGTTTTCTGGTGTATACGGTATCAGAATTCTAAAATCAGTTCTAGTTAGATCTCCTTCACTAGTAATTATAGGCGCGTAATGATCTATTTCTTTTCTAAATGTATATAAACGATAGACACCAAATCCTAACGCCACCCAAATTAACGTTATGATCCAGCTCATCGGAGCAGTAATTAATAAATAAATTGCTAACCCAATGTCAAGACTTATTCCAATGATAGATAAAAATGGAAAAAAAGGCATCTTAAAGCCATAATTTAATTTATCTCCATAAATTCTACGTATATTGATTACGGCCATATTAACCTGTACAAATAAGAGGAGAAAAATTACACCAGCAGCAATTGCAATTTGATCCAAAGGGAAAGCATATGCCATAATGGCCATAATTATACCTGAAAGTAAAATTGCTATATAGGGCGTCTTATTTTTTTTATGTATAGAACTAAATTTATGTGGTAAATTATAATGGCGTCCCATTGCAAAGGCTACTCTAGCAGAGGAAAAAGTTGTCGCATTTAAAGCTGCTAATGTAGATATCATTCCTCCTGCCAGAATAATAAATGCTCCGTATGGTATTATAAGTTCGGCAGCTTTCATTATACCTAGTTCTCCATAATCACCTATGAATTTCCATGATGATATCCCTTCTGGAAATATAGATCCTATTGATACAAAAGCAATAAGACAGTATAGGACTACTACAGCAGTTAATGAGATAAATATTGCCCTTGGAATATTTTTCTTTGGATTTTTTACTTCTTCTCCAGTTTGAACTATGACTTCATACCCCTCAAATGCAATAAATGTCAATCCCATAGCTGCAATGATACCAGTAATCCCTAGTGGCACAAAGTCAACGAAATTAATTGTCCAATCAGGATTGTTAAACATGATCCAGATACCCAATCCTATAAATACAAATATTAAACAAAGTTGAACTATTGTGACTATAACACCGACTTTGCCGGTTTCAGACGTTCCCTTAATATTAACATATATAAAAGCTACAATAGATAATACTGCTATTAATTTATCTACTGGAAGAAATCCAAATAAAGAATAAATCTCATAATTAGACGATCTTAATAACCCTGTAACAAATGAAGCAAAGCTTACAGCATATAGGCTTCCTGCAACTATATGCGCAAACCAAGCCATCCATCCACTTATAAAGGCATTGGGTCTCGGAAGTCCTTCTCTAACCCAGAGGTATCCTCCTCCAGCTTCTGGCATAGCTGAACCCAATTCTGCATAAGCCATAGCCGTGAATAATGTTATTATCGCGTTAGCAATGAAAGCAATTATCACTGCACTCCCTGCTAATCCGATAGCAGATCCTGTTAGAACGAAAATAGATCCGCCTATCATTGCAGCTATTCCAACCATTATAACATCAAGAAGACTCAAAGAACGGATTAGATGGGGTTCTGATGGGAACTGTTCTGATCGTGATTCACGATCACGAGAATCTGACAATGTAAGTAAGAACGCTATAAAAAAATGAATTAATTAAATGTTTACATATATTAGAGTTACAGGAAAATCTATCATAAATTAAATAACTTTTATTAAGTATTTAATACAATTAAAGTATGATGAATAACCCTTTATGAGGGAAATGAATAATCAGATTGTTGTTGCAACTCTTGACGGAAGATCATATTATAAAATTATCAAGTTTTTAAAATCACTTAGATTAAGTTATAAAGAGTTATCACCACTTGAAGCCATTAATTCCAATACAAAAATAATAATTACTTCACAAAAAGAATCAGCCATATTTAAGAAAAAGAACATAATTATAGATTCAGAATTAAGTGAAAATCCTCTCATTATAAAAGCCAAAATTTTAAGAAATCTAATGAAACCTTATATGTACGACCAGTTGATTATAGGGATAGATCCTGGTAAGAGAATAGGTATTTCAATTTTCTATTTATATGATGAAATTGAAAGTATTGTATTAACTTGTATTGAATGTGTATTGGACTTAATCTCCAAAATTTTGGCAGGTATTACTGCAAGGAGAAAAATTGTAAGAATAGGAGATGGTAACATATCAATGGCAAATAACATTGCCATTCATATAAAAACCAAATTTAATTTCGTTGATGTGGAAATAGTTGATGAACATGGAACATCGTCTCACATGAATGCTGAGAGAAATAGAAGAATAATCAAAGATAAATCATCAGCAAGATTAATAGCGTTCCGTAATGGTAAAATTTTTGATCCTAAATTAAAAAGTTTAGAAAAAGAACATAATAAGCCAGTTAAAGATTAAAAAGTAAAACATAAATTTAATATCGAAAATTCAAAAATCAAGTAATTAAAAATGGTTGTAGCTTTAGAAATTAATAAAAATTAGCAAAAAGAAACTTATTTAGATGTTTTAAAAATTAAATAACATTTAAAAAGTGGTTATCAATAAGAAAAAGATTAATGATAAAACAGATGTTTCGTGATTATCGTATCTGCAAAAAGTTTATTATGTTTACATATATCAAATACTATGAAAATCAAATTAATTATTTTTTAAAGTAAAATTTCAATACCACAAGGGGATAATAAGGCAGATCTAAATGAAAAATATAGAAAAATTAGTTTCGAACACAATTTTATTAGACGAAAAAAGAAAAATGTATATAAAGATGCTTTTTTTTGATAATGGATGTTTTATTATATTATCAGAAAATTCTCACAGAATAGGTTCGATGACAATTGCATCAAGTTTAGCAAATAACGTAATGAAATCACAAATTATTCCTAGCAGGTTTGACTCGTTGTTTATTGATTCAATGGCTCAAAGAATATCATTGATGTTAAATGGAATATGTCTAGTATCATTACATACCAAGAATCCATTAAATATTGAGGATATGAAAATAATTACGGGAGAGATATTAAATATAGTAAGTGAAAGAACAAAAGAAGATGTAGGAGAATAATGGTAAAAAAAAATAAAAAAAATATAGATCTTAACGATTTTATCAAAATACTTGAAAAAGAAAAGGAGATTATCCGAATAAGAAAAAAAGTCAATACGAGATTTGAATTAGCTGCATTAGTTTCAAAGGTTGATGGCGGGAAGGCCATAATCTTTGAAAATGTAGAAGAGAAAAAAATTCCTGTAATTAGTAATCTGCTTGGAACAAGAAAGAGATTTGCTTTAGCTTTAGGTGTAAATAATGAAAAAGAGATTCATAATATCATTAATAAATCTATAAATAAAATAAACAATAAAACGAAAATAACAAGTGATGTTCCTTATTATCAAAACTCTAATACAAAGCTATCAATTCTTCCAATAATTACTCATTTTGAAAAAGATGCTGGACCATATATTACCTCATCGATAGTTTATGCAAAGGATCAGGAAAATGGAAATCAGAATTCATCAACACACAGATTGCTGAAATTAGATGATAAACATTTGGTAATAAGAATGGTAGAAGGTAGACATTTACATAAATGTTTTATAAATGCAAAGGAACATGGAGAAGATTTGAAAGTAGCAATTGTGATAGGAGTTCATCCGGCGGTAAATATCGCTGCGGCTTATCAAGCATCTTATGGAATAGATGAAATGTTCATAGCAAATACTTTGCTAAATGGTAATCTACACTTAGCTATGAACAATTACTCTCACCTTTTGATTCCAGCTTCGTCAGAAATAGTTTTAGAAGGTAGAATATTAAAAGATAAAACTCATGAAGAATGGATGGTAGAAATGTTGAAAACATATGACTTTAAAAGACAACAACCAGTCTTTGAAGTAGAGAAAATCCGGTTTAGAGATAATGCTATCTTTCACGATATTCTTCCAGGATTTTTGGAACATCGTCTATTGATGGGTTTACCTATAGAATCAAAGATATTTGATCAAGTTAGAAATATAATTCCTAATACTTTACAGATCTGTTTAACTGATGGTGGTTGTAATTGGTTAACAGCAGTCATACAAATTAGGAAAAGATTAGAAGGAGAACCAAAAAATGCTTTGATTACAGCTTTTTCATCCCACCCATCACTAAAAATTGCAATTGTAGTTGATCATGATATTAATCCGTCTAATCCAACAGAGGTGGAATATGCAATATCGACTAGATTTCAAGCTGATAAAGGGTTATTAATTATACAGAATGCGAAAGGCTCTAGTCTCGATCCATCAAGTGATCAACAAAATTTACTAACAACTAAGATTGGGATTGATGCTACTGCTAGTTTATTGAAGCCAAATGAAGGATTTGAAATTGCACATATTCCAGGAGAAAAGAACATAAAATTATCTGATTATCTTAGAGAATAAGTTTATAGAAAATAAAACAACTTATTGGTTATATTCATTCAACATGTTCAAAAAAATAACCATTTTATTATAATTATAACGGTTTAATTCTATTTTTTGTATATTAATTTAAATATCCTAATTCAACAAAAAAGGAGTGTGAATGTCTGTGAAGCCTAATAGTTTTGCTATGAAAGATTGGCATTTAGAACATGTTGAAAAGGTAATTGTTCGCTATGTTAGGGGATTATCACCTAATGCAACTTCATTTGAAAAACGTAATTTTAAAAAATATAGTACAATGTCTAATTGTGCAAAACAAATAGAATACGATAAAAAACATGGTGTTACTAAAGAAGAAGTGATGGCTGTAATGCAGAAAATTAGAACGGATGAATCATTCTCTGAACTACTTAAAAATCCAGATTCTGTTCAAAGATTAGATGAATTAGAAAAACAATTAGCTACTCCGAAAAAAGTTAGTTGGTAAATAATTTTAAAATTAAATTTAAATTTTAGATATTCAGCATTTTCAAATATCTTAAAACAGAAATTATGAAAAGATATTTAAATTGTATAAGAATTTATAATAGAAATGAATGGTGATATTAAAATTCTTAGTGTTGTAATTGCCAGTAGCATTATCATTCTGACTTTATTAACTTTAAATCTAAATCAAGTAGACGATAATAATAGTAATTCAATTGGATTTATGGATGTATTTGCACAAGACGATAAATTACCAGTTGTTAAGAATTCCAAAATACTCCAATTTTCTGGGCAAAATTACGCAGACGTTGTAAATAGTAAGACTATAAATCTCAATAGTTTTACGGTTTCAACTTGGTTTAATACTAATATGAATGCAACTGAAAAAGAAACATTCTTGATAAACAAAGGTGGAACTGGAAGTGATAAGAGCGGATCGAATCTCAATTATGGAATTTTTCTAACAAACAGAGAAAAAGTGAGAGGAGGATTTGAAACCTCACTAGGCGATGATTATCTTGTTACATCTCAATCTTCATATAATGACGGACAATGGCATAATACAATTCTTACTTTTGATGAAAAATCTCATATATTGAAACTATATATGGATGGAATAGAAGTTGCCAGTAATTCTACAAAGATTGGTGTGAAACCAGATTCTACCGGAAATCAGCCTATAAGACTGGGAGCAAATTCTCTGTCTGAAAAAGGAAAGATAACGGGAAATTATACTGGTCAGTTGGATGATATTCAAGTTTGGAATTTTGCTTTTACAAACGATGAAGTGTTAAATTTGTTCAAAAAAGAATCACAAATCCAAAGATAATCAATTAGTAAAAAAGTTATTTTCACTGACTAAAATATTTTTTATGTTATGTATTTTAAGAATTGAAGGTGCTGTACAATACAAAAATCAACGTCATTTGTCCTCTGGAAAAATATAGTTTAATAACATGTCAAGAGCTTTATTTTTCATTTTATCTTTAAAATATTCCGTTCCTTTTTTGGGTTTCTCTAATGATTTTTCTTTTTCAACTTCTTTAACTTGTCTATGATCTAATGCACCATCAAATTGTATTCTATATTGTTGAAAATTTGATTTAACAATCGAATCAAAAACATCTTTCATCCAGACAGAACCAATAAAATAAACATAGGGTGGATTCACACGTTTCTTAAGAAACTCATCAAGACTATTAAGACTCTGTGAAACATTCTTAGGTTCTGAATCTATCTTTATTATCTTTTCACCTATTCCTCTATTTATTAATTCATTTTTAAGTAATCCTGAATAAAGAGAATCTGCAACAACTAGGATAATAGTTTTATGGGCGTCAGGTTTAGAGCGTAGAATTACATGATACATCCTTTCACAAAGATTAATTCTTTCCAGCACATGAGAGGGTAATTCCGATGATGAAGGATTTTGATGTATTGAATATAAAATAATGAGATTCCCATCTGTAAAACGAGTTTCTGACAATGATTTAATTACATATTTCAAATAAGTCTTTTTATACATTCCCAATTGATACAAAAATAACAATAAATCTCATTGAAACTTTTTTCAGTAATTATTAAATTATTTACGATCATAAATTATGTGAGATGATGGATATATATACAGAAAATCGTCCTTGGGGTAAATTTGAAAAATTTCATGAAAACATTATCAGTACTGTTAAATTGATTTATGTGAATGCCGATTCAAGACTTAGTTTACAATATCATCAACATAGAAGGGAATTTTGGAAAATCATCAAGGGAAGTGCAGTGATCGAAATAGATGGAAAAGAGATGAAATTAAAAGAAAATGAGACTATAAATATTCCTCTAGGAGCAAGGCACAGAATAAAGGCATTGGAAGACTGTATAATATTAGAAATTTCATATGGAAATTTTGATGAAAATGACATTGTTAGAATAGAAGATGATTATAATAGAGTATAATAAATAAATAAAAAAATAAAAAAATTAACTAAACGGAAATTTTCCACTCTTCTTAAAAAGGCTTATAATTCTCTTCATAGTAGTTATTGTACCGAAACATGATGATGAATTTTGATCGTAACTACAAGGTGAATAATTGAAATATTTATCATCTGTGTAATGGTCAAATTTGAATATACCTTTTATTATTTCCATTAATAACGGAATTATCGCAGACCTAGCCCCCCATGCTCCTTTGGTGTTTACTATCCAGAACATTATTGTTGGATCATAATCAATAGGAAAAATAATTCTCTTTAATGATTTTAATTCTTCGGAAGAATAATGTCCTTCTATTTGTATCCAACCTTTGGAGAGTTTATGCATTAAAATTGCAAATTTATAACATTGGAAACATCTATCATCATATATAAGCAAAGGGCGAATTATCTTAGAGAACATATTAATTATATAGAAACTTAGTTATTTAAAATTATATTGATAAAAGTATGGACAGAATAAATATTTAGTTTTACTTAATAAAATAGGTATGGGAAAAATGAAGGGAAAAATTGAACAAATTTTTAGCAAAGCAATCTATTCAGATAATCCAGAGTTATATATAATTTTATATCGAGATTTTAACGCGATTATTTCTGTTACTTTGCCAAGATTTATGGAAATATCAGAAAATTTACAATTAATACCAATAACTAGAATAGTACAAATAAGAAAAGGGAATGAAATACTATATCAGAAATTCAATTATCGTAAAGAATTTTTGGGCTCGAAAGACGAACATAATTTCAATTCAATGAAAGCAAATGATAATTATTAAATTATGTTATACTTACAATTCTTTTATTGATTGATAGAATTAATAAGAAAATCATATATTCAGTTATTGGAGTCATAGTCGTAATAGGAATATCTCTATTCTTCTTGCAACAATTTGAATTCCCAAGTATTCCAAAGTTGGATTTTAAACCTGAATTTAATCAAGGAGCTCTTAGTGAGGCGAGGCAATTAGAAATCTCCTTAAATAATCTTTCTTTTACGCGTATTAATAATAATGAAATCAATATTAAACCAGCATTCAACGTTTATAATCCAAATATGGGAACATTGCTTCTTGAAAATATAAATTATAATATTTTACTAGACAACATACGAATTTCTTCTGGAGATATTGGCCAGAAGCCAGAAGGTTTTGTAGCTTCTCAGGAAAATATTTATCCAATCATAGGAAATAGTACTGTTATTCTGAAGGATGATAAAACAATATTAAAAGATAATAGAATTGCTGAAGTATGGAATAAAATTTTGGATGAAAAGTCTAAATTTCAAATCAATGGTAATTTTGCATATAAACAAACCTCAAGTTTTCAAGCAACTGCTGGTGAAATCGAGTTTCAATTGAATTACCCGTAGATATTCTAGAAACTATATTTTTGACGGTAAGGTTTAATATCCTTTAATATTTTTTTATAGTGACAAGCGGTCATCGTCTAGTTTGGTTAGGACACTGGCCTTCCATGCAACAAATCATGCGAAGCAAGCCCGCAACCCGGGACCTTATTAAAGTAAGGCGGGAATTCAAATCCCGGTGACCGCATCCTACATAGGAATTCATATACCCGTTTTTGGTATACTACAGCAGTTGTAAACAACAAAGAGAAGAAGGGAAAGAGGTAGAGAAAAAATGTCGTCATCATCATGGCTACATCGATAGCAGATTTGCCTTCTTGAAATAACTTAAAAGCCTGACTACCTGGTGATAACGTTCTTTTTTTATTTTTATCTTTACCTGATTTTAAGGTTGATTTTTCATATTTTTTTATTATAGGTTATATATCCCTTATCGATACATGAGCGATGTGGGCTATTTCACTATATGTCTTTCCTTCCTTATGTAACTTTATTACTAAATCACGTTTTTCAAATTTATTTAAGCTTGGAACTTCCATTTGCTGATTCAATTAAAAAATCGGTTAATAAACAGTATGGTAGTATATTTTCATTTATCTATATTTTATTACCATTTCATACCTATTAATATCTACTATCATATGTTAAGTTCATTAAAATCGATTAGCACCATTAATTACCTTACTACATTTTTTTTGGATTTTAAAATCTGAATATAAATATCATTATTTACCCCAAATGTCCTGTTTAGCAATTAAATGGCTTGAATTAGAATATGATTTAAAGAAAGAAGTATACAGTAATTTTTTTGTGGAACAATATGCACCCTCGAATAAAGAAATAACCATATTGAAAAATCATGCACAAGAATTCCAAAAATGGAGAGAAACTGAAACTCAAAGATACAAGACCATAAAAATCATCAAAATATTGGGTTGTTATTGTATAGTAACCATCCTAAAAAAATTCTTCTGATACTACTAAAAGACCTGAAACAGGTAAGATACTAATTCTGAAATCCAATGTAGACAAGTTCGAGCTCTGAACTGAACGAAAATTATATACATATAATATAATCAGAAATAACAATCAGGAATTATAAAAATGGCTAAGCGTTACTGGATACTTGCAATAATATCAGTATTGTTTCTAATTTTGTCTTATGCTTCTTCTATAACTCTACCTTACGGACTGGATTTGTATGCTAATCTTGTATGGATGGCATTTTTCTTTGGAATACTTCTTGTTAGCATAGGGGCTGGAATTCAGGTAAGAGGTTTAGAAAAAAAGATTAAAGAAATGAACAAACCAACTAAGTAATTTCCATTCTTCGTTTTAACAATTTTTATATTTTAAAATGGTTATAACTGGTTGACAAAATCAACATCTAATTAAATGAAATAGCTTTGTTGCTGAAAAGCTAAATATACGACCTGTACTTATATGACTTAAACAGATAACACCAAGTCTCAATCTTGTTTTATGCTTATTTCAAGGGCATCTTTAATATTTTTATTAAATTCTAAACTAGTTTCTGTTGTATAGCTATTATATCTACCAGAATTTCTAACATAGTCTAAATAATCTTTCATCTCGTTTTCATATATCAGAACATTATCTGCAACTACTATTGCTTTCTTTTTCAGCAAATTATTTTCTTCTAGAAGTTTAAGATATAAAAAATACTGGTTTTTTTCTGCATCTAAAAAGACAAAGTCAAATTTATAACGATTATTATCAAGTGTTGGAATGACCTTTATAGCATCACCAGTAATTACATCTATTCTATCTGATAATCCTGCTCTCTCAATATTCTTTTTTGCAATCTTTGCAAGATTTTTGTCTATTTCCAAACACGTAACGATAACTTCTTTAGGATGGGTGTCATTGCTATCATAATGACAATAATCGTCATGTATTTTTAATACAAAATTTGCCATCAAAATAGCTGAATATCCATGCAAAGTTCCAATCTCAAGAATCGTTTTAGGTTTATACCTCTTGATAACTTTTCCTATGATTTTTCCTTTTATTGGACCAATTGACGGAAGGGAATTCTTTTTTGCCATCTCTTCTATTTCTGATAAAACATCCAACAATACTACGCTCTTTTTGAGAGTAGTGCTATTATTATTGTTATCATATCTGCGAATTATCTCTACTTGTAATAATGAAATATTTATTCATGCGTCAGGAAATAGAAGGGAATTTTCTCAGATTGAAGATGAACATAATTACTAAGAAGCAATCTTCAAAGAATTATCATTATTTTAATAAATAAATTTTTTTATTACAATTTCTTATACTTTTTTTGATAGGCTCTAAATATTAATAATAATATAATTTAAAAAAATACCAAAGAGGTTATTAGACTAGGTTAAATTAGATATTAAAACCTAGTCGATTTTTAGTTACTGCTGCTCTAAATCACTCTCTATTAAATGATTGTCCTACTGATTTTATGTAACTGGTATTTGTTCTTACCAAATCCTTTAGATTGTCGCGTGTTTGTTCTAATGCTGTATTGTATACCCTCATGTTTGATGCTAGAGCGTTGTTTATAAGATTGCTCGTATTTAACAGGTAACTTGTAAAGTT
>DATGZA010000058.1:0-23877 GCA_035297365.1 Nitrososphaeraceae archaeon | reverse complement strand
GTGTAAATACGAGAGTAATAGCGGGACTTGATACAGACGTATGTATTGATCCTAACACTTCTAATGATAACAAAGATAATAACGATGATGATAATAACTAAAATCAAATAACAAAATTGAATAAAATACATTTACGATTCAAATGAGAAAGCAATTATGCAAAATTTCATAGATATTAGATATATTTAAATCACATAAGAAACATCATCTCATTTTTTAAAGAATAAAAGATTAAAAAATTTGAAAACATAGATATACTTTCTAAAATAGAGGCAAAAATGCCTCGCAACCCGACGGGCCCGTACTTTTCTATGGACCACATCATACAGATATATTTCTTAGTTAATTAGATGATTCATTAAGAGATCTGTTCAAATTCTTTAAAGTTACCATTTGATTTAGACAGTAAAGTTATCAAGCCACCATGAAGACAATCCAAAGACAAAAATACAAAAAAATAGAACCTAGCCTTGATAAAGTATATCATTCAAAGATGTAGAACAAGAAATTATCAAAAGAGGATACATATCACAAATAAGACATAGAAGAGAAAAAGTATCGGGTAAGAGAAGATATCATCCAGCAAGAAGATGGGTTGTAGAAATAACAAATTCATGGCATAACAGAGACAGGAAATTGTTTACAAGGTATGAAAAGAAGGTAGAAAACTATCTTGGTCTTGTACAAATAGCAAGTAGCATTATTGTTTCTAGGTGGATAATTTCGGGTAGGTTCTAATTATAGTCAAAAACTTTCCCCTTGTTTATTATGATTTTTAATGTGGCATTGGTCAGAACAAAAATAATCATCACATATATTACAATATATTGGATAGTCTTGAATCTTCTTATAGCAGCTCGCACACGTCGTAGCCATATCCAAATTTTATTGTCATATGATGTATTGTATTTCTTACTTACAAAGTTTTCTTTTTAGATTCGATATTATAGTTAAATAAATCTAGTCAATCGAAACTGGAAAAATGATTTACCTAAAATTGGTATATAGTTTTATTACAGAAGTAAAATTTTACTTTAAATGAAAGGAAACGACCAACTAAAATACTGGAAGAGATCATCTACAAGATAATTGATATGAAAATCGGAATTATTGGAGCTGGTGATGTTGGCAGCACTCTGGGAAATAGATGGATAAGAAAAGGAAATCAGGTTGTCTTTGGAGTTAGAAACATCAATAGTTCTAAAGTTCAAAATATGTTAAAATCTCTAGGCTCCGATATTAAAGTTGGAATCATTAGCGAAGCAGCTTCGTTTGGAGATGTAGTAGTATTGTGCGTACCTTGGGAGGCAGCAAAAGAAACTATCGAAAATGCTGGAGATTTATCTGAAAAGATCTTGGTGGATCTTACTAATCCAATTAGTAAAGATCTAAAAAGTTTAGTAGTCGAACCTTCAACATCAGCTGCTGAAGAGATTGCAAGATGGTGTAAAAGTTCTAAGGTGGTGAAAGCATTTAATGCCATAGGTGCGAAGACTATGAATGACCTCCAATTTGATTCTTATAGAGCAGATACTTTTATTTGCGGAGACGATTTTAAAGCAAAATCCGTAGTAACGAAATTAGCAAAAGAAGTAGGTTTTGATGTTGTAGATGTTGGTCCTCTTATTAATGCAAGACTGCTGGAACAATTGGCGTTATTGTGGATTGAATTGGTCATTAGACAGAAAATGGGACCAAACATTGCTTTTAAACTCTTGAAAAGAAGAGGTGGAATGTAATATTAATTGTGCATTTTCTTGATTTGGTCATTTCTTTCAATATTATTAATCGTTGTAGATAGTTAACAGGGTGCTGTTAACTTAAGTTGGCTCGTCTCCTAATTTAAGGGATAGAGTTTCATTTCTCATTTCTGAATTATAGAAATATACAAATAATTTCATCCAATTGTATATATGTGATAGACCACAATTTTCTTTATTGTTATTGTTATTAATTGTTATTACAAGGATAGTAATTATCAGAAGATTCAATTCTGTCCTTGAAATATTGCATTACCCTTTCAATCAAACTCTTTTCTATGGTGAATGTAATCGATGTTTCAAATCTAAAAAGTTACTTGCCCGAGGATACCACGTACTCAACATTTTCAAAATTTCTGGGACTTCTGGAAGTCATCGATATTTAAAAAAATAGTTGGTATAACTTTATTTGCATTATTATTGGGTTCAACTGTTACATTACATATCATATTATTAGTAATATAATTCTATTTTCATATACTCCAAACACTACTACGAATACTCCCAACACCGCTACAAATACTGCAAAAGAAACACAACTTATGGATATATCAGAAGGTTATTTAGTAACATTGGGAATTATTTTGTTTATCTTATTAATTCCAGAAATAAAAAAAGCAAAGATGGGACCTATGGAATTTGAACTACAAGAACAACATATTCATCCTACTAACAATAGTCCTAGTATGTCAGAAGCACATAATTTCTGTAAATAGTTGGCACAGAAACATAATAGAATTTTATAATATAACTGCTACTTTACCAAGGGAGCCGTAAATTATTATAAATTTAATAAAATTCTATTTCCTTATCATTTTTGAAAGATATAATAAATTGATAATACTATTATATTACTAAAAAGCTAAATATGATGTCGTAGAACCCTACTATATGGAAGATTCTACTCCCGAGGAGTATTACTTTTCTCGGATTCATTATATCCCAGAAAATTTTGATTTTTATAATAGTTCTTAATAAAAGCTAAATACAATGTAATAGTATATCTACAACATACTCTTATTTTAGAACCGCTATCGGTATTATTCTCTATATTCATTATGGTAGAGATTTTGTTTGTATTTATCTAATTTTCTATATTCTTGTCTTTCTTACTACTTAATATTATTGGAAAACCAAAAAGTAAAAGTATTAACGCAATCATTGGAACAAATATTCGAATGGAACTCTCTGTTATAGTTATAATTAACGGAATTACCAATATGACAGCGCCTAAGACCATGAAAATTATTCCTATTCTTCTCTGTTCCAATAAACTGCTTTATTTCATATGTTGTATAAAACAGTATTTCATATTTGATAGAAAAGAAAAAGAATTGTGTTGAAATTTTTAGGTGATTCTATCGAACCAAATGAAGATTAGTCGATTATTGTACAATTATTTTACTTTCTAACTTCTTGATGATAAAAGCTAAATACTATGTAGTAGAACTCTACTACATGGAAGGCTCTACTCCCGACGGGCCAGGTGTTTTCTAGGGTCCATCATACATGACCAGATAGATGACTAGATTAAGATAATATTATTCTATTAACCTGTCTATTAGAAAATATGTGAGGAAGAGATTTTGTTTTCTACTTTAACATTATTTTCTATTCTTCTTACATTAGATAATTCAGAGTCTTGAAATATTACAAGAGTAGATAATGTTCCTTCTAACCATAGATATATTAAATTCACTTTTAACAATGTAATGAGCAATAGTAACAACAGAATGATAGTTTTTGCCTCTATATTGGCAGCAATATTAGCGACAGGACTATTGGCTCTAAACCCGTCAACAATTACAAATGCAGTTGCACAAATGTACTACGGCCAGTATGGATATGATGATAATAACAACTATTACCAAGACGACTATCAACGCGGATATGAGGATAACAATTATTATAACCAAGACTACAACGATTATGATGACGACGGTTATGATTCGAATATAAAATTAGAATTTGCTGATAAATATGGAGATAATTATCATAAAGATTATAGTAAACACCCAACCAAAGATCACAAATTTGTCTGTAAAACTGGACAGTTTAAAGGATTCTTTGTAACCTCACCAATGGTCTGTAATTTGGAGATTCCAGGAGGTCCCTCTTTTGAAGATCTTAAAATATATAGAGTGCTTGGAGAAAATCCTACTACAGATATAGGTGCTGAGGGTCAAGTTATATCATCTATAGCAGAATGTGACCCTGAAGATCTTTTATTAAATGGCGGATTTCATTTTACCGGTGTTCTAACTAATGACAATTTTCTAGATTCCTTTCAATTACCAATAGATCCTCCTCCGAATCTTGATAACAAATGGTTTGTATCAACCCAATCACCACTATCAGGTTCTCAGGTTAGTATACAAGCATTTGCAACATGTGTGGATATACCACCAGAACATATGCCTTAATTTTCTATTTTTCATTTTTTCCTACAAATACAAATTGATCAATGTATTACTTTAACGATATTACTAATACCAATGTATAGGGTACAAAATTAGGATAAATATTATCTTTTTATACTAAGATCAATCTCGATTTTTCTAATTGTGAATAATTCAGAATGGATGAATATTAGAACATTAGATAAGGTTCCTTCTAATCATAGATATATTAAATTCGCATTCAACAATGTAATGAGCGATAGTAACATTATGAATGTAGGAAAAGAAACTAAATGTCCTATTTGTAAAAAGAAATTTATTGAACATTCAGAGTTACAGGACAAAGTATGCAAAATGATCACAATAATGCAATTTGCAAATATCTCTCCAGGTTTCGATGTTCAACATAGACCTTTCTTTGAAGATTAAATATCTGAGGATGGGTCATAATTCAGTGAACAAGTATTATCATGCTAATAGTAGCATGTAATCAATCATTATGTTCGTAGCATGTATTTGATTGCTCTGGGATTCTTTTTGTTAGTTTTACAGTTATAATACACAAGTATGTGGTACAGCAAGACTGACAATAGTACTGCTGCACAAGCCTTATCATATCCTCTTACAGGTAATGGGTCTATTCTAAAGATAGATTTGATATGTTCTATCAATGGTTCAATTGATATACTTCTTAGAGAATAGATAGCCTGTCCAATATTAGATTCATAAAATTCAACTAATTTTATCCTGTCAGCAGGTATATTTTCATATCTCTGTACCGGACACACCAATTGAAATCCCATATCTCTGCTGAGATCGTACAGTTTATGATCATCGTATCCAGGATCTGCAGACATATAATATGTTTCTCTTGTGTTTGTAACAGGCAGACTGCATGTTACTGTACTGTATATTTGATTGTCAGGTATGTTGGCTGTTGTAAAATCTGCTGCCAATGGTACTATAATGGAACCAGTAGTTGATATCAAATGTAATTTGTATCCAAATATCCAACCCTCCTTTGTATAACTGAATCCCTATCTTGCATCAGTATCGATACCAGAATGTGGTACTATTTCTTTAGTCGTAGAGGATTTATGCCAGACAGAACCTTTAGTCTTGATAAGAGTACTATCTGCTGAGATAACAAAATCGCCCATCTATAAGTATGGAAACAAGTCTTTAAAATTTGTGGAATAAAATTTTTAACATTGTATAATTTTTTTTATTAATTATTCTTAAGAAATAAATAACAAAATAGAGGCAAAAATGCCACTCAACCCGACTGGCCCGTGCTGATATAAGTGCTAAAATTATGTTCTTTACAATTTACTATTTAGTATTTTTTTATTATATAAACTAAAGAATTTCTATAACTATTTGTGATAGGATGGTATTCATTTACTTTCTTTGTCTTTACAAAACGATTTTTTTCCAAAACTCTTATAGAAGGTTTATTTTTTGGAAAAACATAAGCTGAAATCTCTTTCAATTCCAATACGTCAAATGCGTAGTTAACGACGAGTTCAATACATTCTGTTGCTGTGCCTTTGCCATGATATTGTTGGCCAATCCAGTATCCTATATTTGCTTTTTTATTAACATAATCAATATCTTTAATAGCTATAATTCCAACTAGTAGACGAACTGATTGAAATTTATTTTTATAGTCTATAGCAAAAGTTATTGATTTATGTAGCCTAAAATCATCACAACTAGATTTAATAAATTTTAAGCATCATCTATCTTATAAGGATATGGAACTTCATAAAGATATTTAGCTATATCATAACTCATAAGATTTACTATATTTGTAACATCATCACTTGAAGGTTCTCTTAAATTGACTAGCTTACCAGATAATTGTGGAAAAGATGAATTAGTCATCTGCTACTTGTTTTATATGCCACAAAATGCTATATTTAAATTCTACTTTATACCGAATTATCGAAGATAAAGTTGTCATCTAAAAACGCCCCTTATAGTTAATGAATGTTAAAGACGATTTCAATTTTTTTTGATAAAACATATGACTAAATTGCTAGTAATATAAAACTTTGTAAAGAATATCTATTTTATATATATTTTTTATAATTTTATCTAATTTTTACTTTTAATATAGTCAAGTAACAGAAATTCCTGAATCAATATGCTAGAAAACAAGAATTGATAAATTGTATTACTCATGTTTCAGTACTTATCTCCTCTCCTTTACTTGTAATTATGGTAATTGTAAATATATTGCGTCCAATTATACAAATAAGTAGATCATACAAAAACAAATATGACTATGCACTGGACATCATTATGTACATTTATATACCTTAGCAATAGAAATATAATTGTGTTGACAAAAGAAGAAATAAAAAGAAATGAAAATATAACTATAAATAAACCAAAATTTAATGAAAAAAATACAGCTAGACTTAACAAAGGCAACAGTAATTTCACTGAAAGAACGAATAGGATTACTAATACTATCAATGAATATCAAAAGACAAAGAATGACATTCTTGAAAAAAATATAGGTACAACAAACAAATATCAAGAACAAAATATTAACACAATCCAATCAATCTCTAACAACTATGGGGATTTACAAAAAAATATTCTTAATACTTATCAATCAGTATTTTCCAAATTTATAGATAATATATATAATAACAAATCTTATTGGAATAAATTTATTTATCCACAAGAATATACAGATGTTTATAGTAATACCAACCAAAATATTAAAGATAATGCAATAAATGCTACACGAAGAATAAATGACTGTGTATTTGGATACTCAGAAACCGTTAACAAATCTATGGAAATTGCACAAAAATACTATAACGATTCAGTTCAAGACTTCTTTAGCTTTGTAAATAAGGTTCAAAAATCTTACAACCACTAATTTTTACTTTTTTATTCTACTATAAAAAATTATTAGTTGTTTAGTTTCGTGTGAAATATTATGAAAAATTTTTCTTCACAAGAAATTAGATTTTCTGGTGATTCAATAAAGAGTTGTGTAGTTTTTATTGATTTGGTAGATTCTACTCAAAATACCATTACAATGGACAAATTAGAACATATTAGAATTTATTATTCTAAATTTATGAATTCAATATCAGAAATAGTTAAAAGTTATGGTGGGAAAGTCATTAAGAATATTGGTGATTGTTTATTATTATATTTTCCAAAAGCATCTGATACTAAAAACGAAAAGGCTTTTAGAGAAGTGATTGAATGCGGGTTGAAAATCTTAGATTCCCGCTTTACTCTTAATCAAGAATTATCCAAGCAGCATCTTCCCCCATTCAGCTATAGAATTAGCATGGATTTTGGTGTTTTAGATTTAGCTTTAGTTGGTGATTATAGCCAGATAGATTTATTCGGGGCAACAGTAAACCGCTGTTCAAAGATAAATTCATCCCTGTCTATTGTAAATCAAATAATTATTGGAGATAATTTTTATAGAATTTTAAAATCGTTTTCTAATATTGCTAACAATTATAATTTTATAAACAATGGTGAATGTAAGATAACCGAAACAATTGGATACCCTACATACAGTATAAAAAAAATTAATGAATTGTATCTTGATAATAGTATTACTACCTCTACTGACGATTTTACAGAAACTAAAAGAGAAAAAGATTTATTTTTTACTCAAAGAAGCAATAACAAAAGAATAATTTTAGTCGATGATGACCCAGATATACTTTTTACTTATGAATCATTTTTAAAGGAAAATGGTTATGAAATAATTTCTTTCACAGACCCCTGCAAGGCATTGAATTTTATTAAAGATCTTCCAAATTTTAATGATCTACTAGTAACACTCGATATCAAAATGAAAGATTTGAATGGATTTCAATTACAACAGCAAATAAAATCAATCGATCCCACAATTAAAATTCTTTTTATAAGTGTTTTAGACATACCAGATGAAATATTAACTATAATTCCAGGATTATCCAAGGAACAAATATTGATAAAACCCGTTGATAGAAAGGCATTAATAAGCACTGTTAAAAAATTGTTAAATTAGTAATATTCAACTTTCTTATCATTATTAGGATGTAAAGTAAATCTTAAATATTATCTTATTTTTGCACCGCTATCAATGTTACTCCCGACGAAGTGAATATCGAGTTCCTAAAACTTTCTGATACGACAAAATCAATTTAAGTTCTCAATAATAGAAGCTAAATATAAGAGAGTAGAACCATTCTACATTGAGGGCACTACTCCAGAGCAGCTTGCTGAAAATGTAGGCTAACCCTATTGTTAAAAAGAACTAAAATTCAAACAGCCTTGTTAGTTCAAATTTACTATTATACTGAGTTTCAGAGCATCTTTAACATTTTAGTAAATTCGGAAGTAGTTTTGTTGTTGTTGTCATAACTATTGTATCTCTCAGAATTTCACATAATCTAAATAATCTTTCATTTCGTTTTCATGTATCAAAACATGATCTGCAACTATTACTATTGATTTTTATTGAGTGTTAAGGAATTACCTTTTCTTATATATTTTCTTTATTTGCAAATAATATTTAGAATGTTTGTACTATAATTATCTTACCTTTGACTGTGATATTAAACTAAAATAACTAAACAACCTTATAATAATATGAAATATAGAAGTAGAACGGAAATAGTGGGTAATATACTGGACGCTGCAAATGGAAGAGCAACCAAGACAAAAATTATGTACAAAGCTTTTCTAAGTTATGCACAATTAAAGGAATATCTTTCTGTTTTGACAGAAAACAATCTACTAGAATATCTTGATGTGAATCACACATTCAAGACTACAGAAAAGGGACTAAACTATCTTAAAATGCATAATGAAATGGGCGAATTATTACAAGCTACTATCATCAAAAATGACTAATTAATTTAATATTTTTTTATATATCAAAATATATAATATTAATTTTTATAGTAACTCCACATTGGTATCCGTTTAAAAATAAGTTTCTAATAATAACAGCTAAATACAAATTAGCAAAAACCTCATTATAATGCATGTAGGATTCAAATCTTGATATACAAGGTTCTTGTTTATTTTTTTATTCTATTTGAGACTTTATATTCATTTTCAGGATATTTTTATTGATTTCAGAAAAATTAAAAGTAAAATTATTGGTATAATGATGATAAAAGTCAGTATCAGAGGTATAATAAATAAACAATTAAACTCAAGCGGTATAGCAAATGGAAATCGAAAAATGTAGATAAATCCGTCTCTATTATTATTGTATTGCTCTTCTTCTGATATAGTACCGTTACTACTACTACTAATCATATTAATAAGAGATGGATATGATGTTAATACTAAAATTATACCTAGAAATAATATTGATGATGCAATTATTATATAAATAATATTGATTATCCTATGATTCTTTTTTTTAATTTGGATTTGTTTTCTTGTTGTCGTTGTTGTTTTTGATTTTCATGTTGTTTATTATATCTATACTGAGAGCAAAGAAACTCATCTTCTTTCATACAATAAGTACAAAATTCTCTACTACATCCAAAACAAATGTATCTAGCATCATTAACCTGACAGTTTTTGCATTTTTTCATTTCTATAAATTAATATAATTTAAAAGGATAAAAAAGAATAAAACAAAAAATACTGCTATTAAAGATATCGAAAATATTATAGATAATAAATTAATGTCTTGGTTGTCATTATTAAGTACTATTGGAATTGGACCAATAAAAAAAATTCCTCTGACTGTTACACCATTTTGCTTATAAGGTCTAGCTAAGAAAGAATAAAGTAAAAGGCTACCTACTCCTATTGGATAATTCCACTGATGAATGCAAATACATCAAAGATAGTCATAATAATCGTTATGGATTTTATATTATGGTAAACCAAATTTAAATTTTATAATTTAGACTATTTTGGGCACTATAATAAATATTGAAAATTTAAAAATGTTATAAATGATTTGAACCGTCTGAATTCTCCAACATGAATCTGTTACTGTGCAATATATAAAGACTATAAAAGAAATAATATGGCACCTAGGATTAACTACTAGTTAAGACTGAGAAAGACGAAATATATGAAATTTTAACTTTATGTTTTAATGGTTATTTTTTTGTTTTTTCTTATTCTAAATTTTAGAGAATTCAAACTTTTATAATTGTTGAGAAGTAATTTTTAAATATTCTCTTCACTATAACATTAGACTCTTATCTTTGCACCGCTATCGGTATTACTCCCGCCGAACTTGGAATGCCTCTTATTCTTTTTTATTATTCTTGTTACCGTTATCATTTTTTTTACTTATTTCATCAATTACATCTTTAACATATTGTTTTATGTCTTTATCATTTAAAAATAACCTATTGTAATCTACAAATAATTCATTTTTAGACGATTTTCTAATTTGGTTAATATAATTAATTGTTTTATCTTCTATAAACCTATTGCTTATCTGTCGTAACAAATCATATTTGAGAATATCATTTCTTATTAGCTTTCTAATATCTCTATTTTCAGAAATATAAATTGCAGAACAATAAAGTCCTATCATCACAAGAAATGAAGAAAGACCAAAAAACAAAGTTGTAGTAATTCCAAATGGAGGGTATGGAGTTACAACAATTCCCTGAGCTTGATTAGTCAAAAATAAAAAGACAAATCCAAATCCCGCTATTGTCATAGAAGTTTTTATAGCAGAGTTATGAATTGTTTTTGATATTATCCAGAATGGTATTCCAAATAATAAACCTCCTATTAATTTACTAAATATAAAAACTATTGTAAGAATGATACTAAGAGATGTTATATTGGAGGTTAGCTGAAAAATAATTTGACTGTTAAATTGAACAAAAAATTGACTGATATAAAAAATTAATGGAACGGTAACAATTACCCAATATTTAATTATTCCACCAACTTTACTTGAATATTCTTTCATCATAATGGAGCTAGCAATCCAAGCAAAGACAAAAGAAAGTACAGATAAGATTGGAAAGATGTTATTTAAATAACCTTGAAGAGAGTAAGCAGGGATAAAAATTGACGAACCTATTGTCATGGGAAATATTAATTGAGGTTTGAATATTATCATGATTTCCGTGAAACCTAATTTAAAAATTGATTCAAGAAATATCGTACCAAAAGCAAGTGAATAAAAGATTAATATATAATTTCTTTTTATATTATACCAACGTAAAAATTTGTATGTAAGGAAAAAAAGAATAAAAAAACTTAAAGAATAACTTCCGAAAAGAGATATTATTATTATATACGTAGAGTAATAATGTAACATAATTACTTCATAATTTAAAAGTATAAGCAATGAAGATAGAAAAACCTGAGTTAGTAGAGTTATTTTGAATATAGTATAAATTCTATTAGATTTTTTAATAAACTCATTTATATAATTCCAATTGTATTTTAATATAAGAGAAGATAGAATCAAAAAAGTTACGGATATACTAAGAAAAATAAAAATGCTATAGTTTGTATAAGTTTTATTAACTAAATCAAATGTTTTTAGAATATTGATATCTAACAAAAAAATTAAAACTAATAATGACGATAGAATATAGAAAATCTTGTTATTACCAAAAGTGTGAATATTCAATCAATGCATAACGATATCTTTTTATTAATTTAAATATTGTTAAATAAAATTTTATCATTGCTGAATTCTTAAAATTTTAGTTTAGAAGAATTTTTATAGTATTTGATGAAATGATGTCTGTGTTTAATGATCTTATACGAAATTTCACTATTTTGTCAATTTCTCTGTTGTTATCTTTGTTATACTTCAATAATAATTCTAGTATGTTAGTTGAAGCTTCTGAATTTTCTATTTTTTTACCAAATGAAAAACCATATGGTTTGATTTATGGAGAATGGTCGACAGAATGGTGGAAATGGTTACTTTCTTCTCCTAATGATTCTAATCCTTCTACAGATAGGACCGGACAGTACTGTAATATGAATCAAAATAATCCTAATGTATGGTTTCTAGCAGGAACCAGTGGTGGCTATGAAGAAAGAAAATGTTCTATTCCTGAAGGAATGGCTATTCTGGTAAGCCCTATTGAAGTAATATGTACTTTCGCAGAATATCCTGAACTCAAACATGAAAAAGATTTACGTAATTGTGCCAAGTCTGACCAAGATGCTGTAAAAGATGTTAAACTAATTGTCGATTCGATACCAGTAAAGGATTTACAAAATTACAGAGTAGCCTCATCATTATTTAATGTTACATTACCCGAAAATAATGTTCTTGGTGTTCCTCCACAAACTACCGAAGCAATATCAGATGGTACATTTGTTATTCTAAAAGAGTTACCGGTGGGTCATCATACTATTTATGCTAGTGGATTGCTAGCAGATGTTACTACCACTAGTAATCTTAATTTTGTGTCAGAGGTTAAGTATGATATAAATGTAATACCACGACAATAGCGTACTACTAATAGTAAATGATAAATAATAAACTTAAACAAAAAAAGCTACATTACATGGCAGTGGTATCTCTATATTAGACTCTTATTATCGCACCGATATCGGTATTACTCCCGACGGGCCCGTAGTTTTCTGGGTTCACTATCACAAATTTACTTGAATTACATTAATGAATACTTTTTTTACAGTAAATGGTAATTCATGTCTCATTACTATGTATAGGGCTAAGTATTTCAGCAGTTAGGAGAGTAAAATTCATGTAAAAATGAAATTATGAATCTATCGTAATTCCTACAAACGTGTTCTTGACTATGTTACTTTCTAATTTGGATTTAACGGATACCTTCATAATTAGTTAATACAAAAACAACTAATGCAGCCAGTACAGAAAGACTAAATATGAACAATCACTTAATATTGAATATGAAAGCAGAGCAATTCTCAAAAAATATTTTAGAACTAGATCCTGGTATTAGATTTGCTGGGGTAGTGGAAAAGTCAGGACATATGTATGGAGGAGGTATGAGAGAAGGCCTTGAGGATTATCTTAAGGGAAGAAATCCTGAATTGAATTTGGCTCAAACTGCTTATGTTGTTGACTTGAGAAGAATGTTTTCACCAGAATTAGGTGCTTTAAAATGTGTTTTTTTTGATTATGATAAAGTAAAGATATTTAACATTCCAGTCAAAGATCATGTACTGGTACTTTCAGCAAACAAGGGAACCAATACAGACTATATTATTGAGAAGGTCGAACAATATGTTAAATCAGTTGAAGCAGAGCTATCGCTATATCCACCTTCTAATATAATAGACAGTGAAAAGAAAGAAATGTTGAGAAATCTTTATGAATCTAGTATTTCGGATGATATGATTGCTGATCAGCTAGACCTTGATATCAATACAGTCAGAAGCCTTATTCAGGAAATAGCCAGTAAGTAACCTCCTAAATTCCCCTCTCTTCCTACAACTTATTGATGGCTATGTAAAATACTCGAAAAGTCTAAATGGTTTTTACTATATGAATATAGTAATACGTCACTTAAGATAAGGATGTAGTTATGGCTATTTTTACTTATCTATGAGGTTTACAAGTTTCGAATATTTGTATTATGTACATTTTTCTTGACTCATAATAATTCCTTTTTTCAATTAGAATTTTCAATATCTTTTTTATTTATCTTATCCATATAAGAATAAGCCTTTGACCGATTTCATCATTGATTTTTCTTTTTATATCTTTTTTTAATTATTGAATTGTTTCTTTTTATGAGTTAATCTAATCGAGATTTTTCTTTTGCCAGATACTGTTTGGATAAAGATAACATCCCTAAAAATTTATTTGAGCGATTTAATGATGATACCATGTATTTTAAATTAACAGAGGGAGAAGCAAAATGATACAAAGAACAAGAGATCAACATGATATAATTTTTGTATTTATTTGGTTTTCATTTTTCTTCTCCAAATCTAACCTTTTAGAAATCATAATAAGTTTATCTTAAAATAACATTGAACACGGAAACTGTGGCTATTCAACTCCCGACGGGCCCGTAGTTTTCTCGGGTTCAACTACATTAATCATAATATGATTGCAAATGGTTCTCTCTGTCTTATAGTTATAAGTCATATATTACAATATCATTTCAAAAAATCTTTTAGAATTCTTTGTATTTCAAGTATATTTGAGTAATGTATTTTACAAATAAATAGATTGAAATTCTATAGTAATAATAATATGAATATTCAAAAGTCAAACCTCCTAATCCCTTTTTTAGTTAATAAATATCAACTGAAATTGATTCTATTCTTTATTATTCTAAGTTCATTATTTTGTTATTATGAGATTTCTGCAACGGATGAAATTGATGAAAACAAGTTATCCTTTAATAGTAGCTCTAAAAATAGTATTGATAGTACACTTATCTCAGACTTCAACTTTTCAAATGTTACTAATATAACAAATAATAATCTTGATTCTGTATATGCTCAGATATCTGCAATTGACAATATCGTATACTTAGTATGGCAAGAATCTGTTAATGATAAATTAAATAAAAATAACTATGATATTCATTTTAAAAAAAGTGAGAATAATGGAAATACATTTAGTAAACCAATAAATTTGAGTAATAATACTGGCTTTTCAGAACACCCACAGATTGCTGTCACTAAAAATGGTATATTTATTGTTTGGACAGATAACACAGGTTCTAATAATACAGAAATTATATTTTCAAAAAGTGAAGATAATGGTGTGACATTTAGCAAAGCTATAAACCTAAGCAATAACTCTAAAAATTCTAACAATGTAGAACTTTCTGCATTTAATGAAAATGTATACTTAGTATGGCAAGATATTGACTACGATCAAAATAATGATAAAAATAGTAGTATAATGTTTAAGAGTTCTTTTGATAGTGGAAATACATTTAATGATTCAATAGAATTAGCGACCAATACTAATGATGCTTATCCAAAAGTGAATTCTTATCAAGATTATGTATACATTGTTTGGAATAGTGAAAATAATGACCTCTCTAAAGATATTGAAAATAGTGGACTATTTTTTATAAAAAGTTCTGATAGAGGAAATGCTTTTGAAAATAGCATTATATTAGCTCATTATAATTTTGGAGAATCACAAATATCAGTATCTAAAGATGAAGTATTGATAATTTGGGGAGGATTGCATTCAAAAAATATCAAAGATATATATTTTGTTAAAAGTGATGATAATGGCACTAGTTTTACAGATCCATATACAATTCAAGTTACAAAACCTGAAAACAAAAATTCTTCTGTAAATAAAATTACTCATCCTACTAATGTTGAAGTAGCAAATAATGATCCCTCCTATATAGTATGGCAAGATATAATTTCTAAAGAAAACCAAGATATATTCATAGTAAATATCAAAAATGATGCGTCAACTACTAAAATAGCGAATCTAAGCAATAATACAGGTATTTCAGAATGTCCTCAAATTGCAGTAACTAATAATCATATTTATGTTGTTTGGGAAGATATTACTCCAGGTAATCATGAAATACTATTTACTAGAGGAATAGCACAACAAAATAAGTTAATGTGAATCTAATAATATTATTTTCAGATAGCAATCAAATAGTTTTTTAATTTTTTTTATTTATCTAGATACAAATTATCAAATTTAGCAATCAATTAATATATATAAATCTCTCTAAATCAGGAAAATTATTATGGTCAAGTTTGAAAGCAAATGGAATTAAATAATAACAAATTTCATTTATTAAAATACCTCGTTATAAGTAATTAACATACAAAGACATTAAATAACACAAATACTATTTAAATCAATATCTTTATACAATTATTGTATAATATGAATATGATGTAATCTGAATCTTTGGAGTAATTCTACTAATCAGTAAATTTATTTTTGTTATTGAAAATTTTTTTATGTCCCTAAAAATTTCCCAAATATAAACATAATAAACAAATAATTATATCTTGATAAAATGATACGACCTCTACCGACGATTTTACAGAAACTAAAAGGGAAAAAGATTTATTTTTTACTCAAAGAAGCAATAACATAAGAATAATTTTAGTCGATGATGACCCAGATATACTTTTTACATATGAATCATTTTTAAAGGATAAAGGTTATGAAATAACGTCTTTTACAAATCCCTGCAAAGCATTGAATTTTATTAAAGATCTTCCAAATTTTAATGATCTACTAGTAACACTCGATATCAAAATGAAGTATTTGAATGGATTTCAATTACAACAACAAATAAAATCAATCGATTCCACAATTAAAATTCTTTTTATAACTGTATTAGATATATAAAATGAAATATTAACTATAATTCCAAGTTTATCCAAGGAACAAATATTGATAAAACCCATTGATAGAAAGGAATTAATAAGTACTGTTAAAGAATTGTTAAATTAGTAAACTTTAACTTTCTTATCATTATTAAGATGCAAAGTAAATCCTAAATATTATTATCTTATTACTATTACATTAGACTCTTATTTTTAGCACCGCTATCGGTATTACTCCCGATGGGTCAGTTAAGTATTCGCTAAATTAATAGTATCTAAAAACTATTAATATTTGTATTTTTGAATATTTAATATATGGACTATGATAATTTATGTAGATCTATTTTACAGATGGATTCTAAAATAAGATTTGCAGGAATATGTGGTGTATCTGGAGAGATAAAACATGGTGGTCAAAAAGAAGGAGTAAAAAATATCCTAACTAATGAAGAAACAAGAAGATCAAATTTACAAGCTTTAGAAGGATGGGGATTGAGAAAGTTCTTATCTCCAAAAACAGGAAAAGGAAAATATGCAATGACAGAATATGAAAAAATTAAACGAATTACTATTCCATTAGATGATGAGCATTTATTGCTTATTACTACAGAAGTAGAAGCAGATCATGCACAAATTATTAGCAATGTGTTAAAGTTATTAAGTTAACTTATAGGAAAAAGCTTTATTTTATTCACTTTCAACAAAGATAATTAAAAAGATGTAAGATAAATAAACCTAATAAATAAATATTTAACAGTAAACAGAATAGATTTTAGGATGAGGTTTTTGAATAGGTTTTGGACCGATTATTGAATTTGGTATTTTGTAAAATTCTCCATTAAATTCTACAATATCATCTGTCCATATCTTTTTCATAACTAACCCGCTTTAGTTCCTAATTTTCTAGTAAAAAACAAAATCCATCATAACAAGGATTGAAACTATTGTTCTTAGCTTCGTAATTATCAAGACATTCATTGTCAAAAAACAAAATCTTTTAACAAGTTTATATTATTGATAAATGTTGGATAGAGAAAAAATTCTTAGAAACTTATTTAATCAAGCCACTGAAGATACAATACTCTACCTTATACAATTCAAGTATTTCAGGACCCTTCATATGATTTAAAGAAAACAGTAACCAATGATTTGGATTTTTTTTAGGGGGCATTTTTTGCACAAGTACTTTTGTTTTATTCTGTTTATTGTTCCAACAAAGATATCAAGCCAACAATTGAAGAATCACATCAATTAAATTATGAATTATTTTTGAAAGCAGAAGAATACAAAACTATTATCAAAGAATTAATGATATGAAAATACTTAAAGGAATCAAATCTAGGAAAACAATATGGTGAGGTTTTTTTAGACAACACAAAACACTGGAAATAGCCAAAATCTAAAGAAATTACACTAATCTTTTAAAAATATGTATTCAAAAGTAAATCATAAATATTATCTCTTTACCACCATACATTAGATTCTTATTTTCGCACCACTATCGGTATTACTCCCGACGGGCCCGGAGTTTTCTAGGGCCAATTACTTTTCTATTAAAAGAATGATTATCTAATTAGTGATTTACAAATACCATACACAATGATGCGTTACCAATTCTATTCAGTATATTTGTATAAATTGGATATATTTCAATTTAAAAAAACCGGAAAAAAAACTTAGGGTAGAAACAAGTGTGATCATTAAGATTGAAGTAATTTTTACCTCAACAAGTCATACTATAGAGAGTAATATTAAAAGTTTAATTCGAGAGCAAAGAACTTTGATTTAATATGTACTTTAAGCATTAAGGGGTTGGGAAACCAAAAAACCCAGTAATGACTTATCCGCGATTCATAATTTTGACAACGATGATACTCATTATGTTAATTACAGTGGGAAAATTTCAATCATCTTAGGCTGAGATATAGTGTACATATAGACAAGAATGTTGGTGTATACCTAAAATAGTGTTTGGCATGTTATGCCTAAAGCTGATAATATAGGTGAGCGTAAATATCAGTTCTTGGTGTACAGAAGCAGTGCTGGATGTACAGAAAAAGACAATATGTAATCTCCCCTTTTCATAAAATTTATCAGTAATATGTTAAGTATTATAGTGTAGTACAATAAACTATTATCTTAAGATATTTTTTATTGAAAAATTATTGCCAGACTAAAAGATCGACTACATTATTCTATATTTTATATAGAAAGACAACAAATTTTTTGAATTTATTTTTTGAATTTATTTTTTATTTATAAATAGAGATCTTTTTCAGGGTAACCAATTTGGCACATACTAATTCTTTTAATATTATTATTTGTTGGAAAAAATTTAAAAATAAAAAAATTTTATGAGGAAGTATACCAGTAATTTTTGTTGACGGCAAAAATGTTTTAAAAAAAGATTTTTACATCATATCAAAATTGACTTAATGGATTAATTGTAACGTCGATCTAAGAGAAGATATTGTTTATTTGTTTTTCATGTATCATTCCCAGAAATTTAAGTTTTTTATAGGTTTCGTGACAATAAATAGTATATGAAGACTCATAAATATAGGAAAAATTATAATACATTTTTGTCAAAGTATGATGCTTTTGATCCCTGGAAGTATTATAGACAAGGTCTCAGGTATCATGAACAATTACCATCGGGATTTTTTACAAACCAGACATGGGGTGCTTTAAACAAGGCATGGGTAGGCTATTGCATAGCCAGAGACAAATTTGAACCAGATAGGGAAATATATTATGCCAAAGTAATACAAAAGTTACAAAAGGAGCTGGGCTTGGAAGTTTCAGAGTTTGAATGCCTAAGTTAAATATAGATAGTAGAGGTTAAGTGGGAAAAACGCTAATTTATGGTATTTTAATTACCCATGATTTTAGTAGTACATTCTGTATTTTAGTACATTCTGTACATCCATCCATTACATGTAAATCAAGATATTGCACATCTTCAATAACATAAATACGGAATTTAATAAGCTGTAGTTCATTTCTGTGAGTGTACACCTTCATTATTTAGAAAAATATCCTGTACATACGGATATGAATCTTGGAGAGGGAAGCTTGCTAATATGTACACCTATCAATAAATATAAAATCAATGCAATTACTGAGTAATTAAATGGGTAGAGTATCACAAGTAATTGGATATATTTTTAGTTTCATAATCCTATTAACAGGTATGGCTCAGCCTTTGGTTTTTTTGGGATTTTTCTATAATTGGTTTGTTATTAACAATCTTTGGATCTGTGATGATGTATCTGGGACATAGATCAAGGGCAACAAAAGAAAGGAAGATGTCAGAGATGCAGGCGGAGGAGTATTTTAGAGAACTGACGGGAGCTGGAAAGATTATTGGTGGTATTAACGGTCGATGTGATGGTGAGAATATACTAAAAACGATATATTTTATCATTTCATATTATACACTTTATTTGTTTTTGTGTCAAGATAACATACACAATCATTATAATGATACTCTTACTACTCTTCTTTTTACTCAATATAGTCATATTATAGCACTTAATATAGGTACACAAATTGGGAATCATTATAACTAATTTTTAAATAAGACTTCCTCCTATATATTGTATTATATGCCTTTTGGCTCGGGCAGCAACAAAGAAGAAGAAGAAGAAAAATATACTCTATATATCGAAAAACCAGTTATAAAGGGGAATGATTTAGAAGAAGTTAATAAAATAAGGGAGATGTTAAATCCAGACGAAAAAGTATTACTTGTTGCAAGACAGTCAAAAATAAAACCTGGTGGCTCTTATTTTACACCCAATACCATCTATGCAACAGATAGAAGAATCATAATCAGAGATCCATACATGCTTGGCATAAAAGCAAATGTAGTGGATATTCCTTACGATATAATCACAAGTTTAAAGCTTGAAAAAGGATTGTTATCATCTACAATTAGGTTTAAAGCTGCTGGATTAATGAGCTCAACTAAATTAGGTATGATGGATAGCGTTATTGAAGGTGAAGATGATCAATCAGGGATAATAGAAGCTATTCCAAAAGATAAGGCAGAGGATTTGATAGAAATAATTCGTTCAGGTATGCAAGATAGCCGAAGGATAGCCCCTTCAAAAAAGCAAAAATCTCCTGAACCTGATGACCATAAAGAAGCTATAACTACATCCAATCAATCAGGATCAATTGCAGATGAGTTACAGAAACTTGCAAACCTGAAAAACGAAGGAGTACTAACTGAAGAAGAGTTTAATCAGATGAAAAAAGATTTAATTAGAAATAATAAAAGATAATATAATTTCTTATTTTGGGGATTATTATTTGCAAAAATTAGAGATACTTTACATTATGATAAGTTAGATTAATAATAAACATTTAATTAAATTTTATTATAATTGAATATTGAACAATTAATTAGTTACTTCTTGTATTCTGAAAAAAGAAAAAGTTAGTAGCAAAAAAAATTTGATATGAGGTCACATATAGGATTTCTATTCGGTTCATAATTATAGGACCCACCACATCCAACTGATGCTCCCAATTTTAACAATTCTGTGTGACCAGTAGCTAAAGCACCTCCTCTAAGTTAGCGTGGTCAACAAGATCATTACATGGTTATGAAATTATGAAATCCGCCAATTTGCAGATTTCTTTCCTGTTTGTTCCTCTATTTAATAGTGTGCAAGATTTCAGTCATTGAATAAGAACTTAGAACAAATTTTGTTTTTATTATACCCATTATTATTTCGAAAAATTGATAATATAAAAAATATATTTCTTTATTACAATGAGTATGGTGCGTTCATTGATACATACTTCAATGACAAAATCGTAGAGATTGTGACTTTTAATGATAATAATTTTAAGTATATCTATGTCAATTGTTGTAGTTAGTCATATTCAAAATCTGGATCGTCTTTTATTTCGCCACTTCTTAACATGTCGTATAGTTTATCACATTGTTTTTGATGTGCTTCATAATCTTCGGTAGCACCACAGAGTTTTGCTAAATCTCTTTCTGTTAAGTGGTCGTCATCATCTTGGACTTTTCCGTTATCATCATTGTCTTTGTCTTTTTCTGCGTGTACTGATAAAACTGTTGGTATTGTTATAATCATCATCATTGCTAATGTTAAAATTATTACCGATGGTTTTTCCATAACCTTAGCACTATCTTAACCATAAAAGCTATTAAACTTTCTGACTACAGGATAAATATTACTTTTTATTACAATATTAAATATGTAACTATCCTAAGTTCCATATGACGTAACAGGCTGCGAAATTAAATATTTATAAATACTTGGGGTTTTTAGTTCATCACTTTGAAAAAACAATTTGGATTTCAAAAATCTTTAACATTACATATTATCTAATTATTCTGCTCTTTGTGTACGAATATAAATAATTTTTATTATTAATCAAATTTAATATAAAATTTGTTATTACTTTCCCTTCATACTTTTTTACTCTTCTTTGGTATTAGGATACATTTTGATAAAGTGATCCTTCTTATTAAAGAAATTAAATCTTCTTGTAAATATTCGGAATCTTAGAATAGTTTAAAACCAATAGAACCCATATATTTTCATAATTCTCCAGGCCTAGAAAAAAATGAATGAAAATAGAGGTTTTTCCAATTCCAACAATGGAACAGAATTAAAATGTTCCTTGTGTAAAGAGCCCCTGTTTACTGAAAAAGATGAGGGAATGATCCAAGAAATAATAGATGGTTCCAAATACTTTTTTCATACTCAGAAATGTTTTAACGTATACAAGAGATTGGAGAACTTTTATGGCAAAAATATTAAAAACTTTATTGAAAATAAACAATTTGTTTTTGATACTTTCTGGGATAAAGCGATTCCCACTTCTGATGAAATCCAAGAAATAAAAAATATTAAATTCAGTAAACCGTGCCTCAAAATAATCAAGGATCCTGAAGAAGCTGTAAGGACTGCTATTAATCTTGTTCAGTCTGCGGAGAATGAAGTATTACTACTTTTTTCTTCAGCAAATGGGTTTTATAGGAGAATGGTATTGGGAGACGGTTTTCTTACCTTGCAAAGGTTACAAGATACTACTAAAGGTAACATAATAGTAAGAATTCTAACTCCTTTTGATAAAAAGATTGGTGATGCAGTCAATAGATTAACGGCAAAAGGAATACATATTAGATATTTACCAGAAGCACTGTATTTAACAGTCACATTTTTGATAGTAGACAGAAAATTCTCTATGACTGCAGAACTAGTAAACGATTCTACAGAATCTCCTGCTGAATCGCTAGGACTCTCAACCTTCTCTAATAGTAAATCAACAGTATTATATTACATTTCTATGTTTGAGAACTTGTGGAAACAGTCAGAACTTTATGAAAAGGCGGAAAATCTTTATGAGCAATTAAAAAACATAAATGAAACACAAATACAATTTATTAAAGAAACAGCACATGAGATTGGAAATCCGATCCAGTCAATTTTAGGTCTAGCAGAAGTTATGCTTTCTAACAAGAACCTTGATCCTGGTCATATAGAAGATTTACTCAGAATCATCATAAAAAATGCTAAAAAAATTAAGTTACTTACAGATAATATCTTAGAGGCTGCCCGTATTGATAGTCAACTTTTAACTCTTAATATGAAAGAATTTGATCTTGTAGAGTCGGTAAAAGATTTACTAAAAGATCTGAAAAACCAAATCCTAGGTAAAAAGATTAGTTTAATTTTAAAATGCAATAAAGATTCAATTACCATGGTTGGAGATGAATTGCGTTTAAACCAAGTTTTTTTAAACATTATCAATAACGCTATAAATATTGTAAAAGAAGGAGAAATTATTGTCTCTTTAGAAAGACAAGACAACAACAACACTGTTCTCGTAAGAATAATAGATAGTGGTCCAGGCATTCCATCAAATATAAAGGATAAACTCTTTACGAAGTTTGTAACAGGTTCAAAATCAGGAACTGGCCTGGGCCTATACATTTGTAAAAATATTATAGAAAAACATGGTGGAAAAATATGGGCGGAGAACAATAAGAACAAAGGTGCAAATTTTAATTTTACTCTACCTATTACATCTCAGTTAAGTCAGCATTAAAATCTGTTTCAAATGTTAAATAAGCATCTTTTCTGGTTAACTGTCTGGACTTATAAGGTGGATCTGGCATACAGCCAATACTAAAGTCATAATGTATATTTTAGATAAATAGATTAGAAAAGATGAAAAAATTAAAATTGGAAAGTATTTGAAAGTTGATTATTGAAAATTGCAATTACTGCTATTAAATTCGCAGATTTCAATTCAGATAAAATTTCAGATATCCTTCCATTTATAAAATTTTGAAAGGCTAGTGAAAGATGTTAATCAACAGAACTAAAATTCAATTGTGATTTAACTTCATTTATTAATTGATTAAAATTTATCTGAATGTCTTTTTGCATAGCATCCTTTCC
>DATGZA010000057.1:0-6136 GCA_035297365.1 Nitrososphaeraceae archaeon | reverse complement strand
AAAACTATTATCAATCTAAATAAATTAGAATTGCAATAAATATAATGACGTACACGTCTTAACCTTCTAAAGTACGGAGTAAGTCTTGCGTTCGATTCTGCTTACTCCGTATATTTAAAATCTATAAATCGAATCATGAGGATTGTACATATATGATAATATTCTAGAAAACCCATAAAGAAGAATTTCTTACAAGGACATGATATTTCAATATAGTTTATACACGAAATATCTTCAAACAAGAGAGATATTATATTTTCCTGTTTGATAACGTAGGTTCTGATAATATATAAATTTGTACATAGTCAGAAATAGATCTCTGTAAAATATATATTCATTATTTATATTTTACTTATTATAAGAGACAGATTTTTCTGAAAAAACCTGCGCATTGTTTATATATCTACTTTTAAGTAATAAAAACATTGAATATGAAGGCTTTAGCAATATCCATGGCGCTGGGCGTTATACTAATGAATATTTTCTCGTTGGGTAACGTATACGCACTCAAGGATAAAGATGACAGATATCTTATAATAACAGTAGACAATGTCAAAAGTAGAGATATAGAACTTACAGCATATATATATGACAAAGATAAGGATAAAAAAATCCAAGGCAGTCCTGACCCTATTGAGGAAACTGGTGCACAAGTGAAACACACATTTAAATTTGATAATGATGATCTTAAAACAGATGTAGGACCAGGGACACAATTCATTGTCTGTATGGAGTTCAAGAGTGGAGCTGGAGAAGTATCGTGTTGGACAGACACCTTCAAGTCTGTAAGCCAACCAAACAGAGTAACACTGGATGCAGACTATATAAGGGATTAAATTAGCTTTTCATTTTCATTTTTTTGATATTTTTTCCAGATCAATAGGAAATTTTTTACAGATCAAATGATATGATATTAGATTAACTAATGCTAAAATAAGGGCCTGATCCTATCATCGGGTCCAATACCGTCTGATTTTCTATTGTGAGATTTTTTATAATATATTCTGCTTCAACCTAAGACTGTTCCCAGTCGTGAAAAATTCTAGGTGAAGGTTTAGCCTCAATATGGACTCCAATTGTATTAGATAATGTCAAGTTATTTGCTCTTTCACCTTTTACATACCATAGCATTGGATTCCATTCTGCATAAACGTGTCTTAGATAGACCTTGTAATGATTTCTGGAATACTTACCGCAAAAAAACGACCAATATTTCAGATTATCATTATTATCGTCAAATAGCCGCATAACTTTGCCAGAATTAGATGATCTACAAAAAAAGACAAGACTACTACCTGGTTTCAATACTCTATCAGCTAACCATGCTAGACCCTCATAAATGGCAGCTGAGTCAAATCTATGAGGGGGAGGTCAGTCAGAATGAGGTAGATAGAATTATCATCTATGATGCTTCTCCTTTTCCATTAAGTCTGCATTAATCAGCCTCCAGCTATTTGATCCATTTTTATTATCATTAGCATAAATATTAGACAAAACAACATCAACATCCTGGAGATACAAGGAAGCCATATCGTGTACATAGTTCGCTGAAATTATTTGTAATATCATGAACAAAAAGATCGTATATTGATATTATTGCTAATGCTAAAACAAATGCTATAATCAATGTCATGACAATGAATGAAACATAACTTTTGATTTTAGTTTTTTCTACATACATTGTTATAATTTTTAGTAACATTCTGGTATTTGCTCTTGTAGTATATAGTACACTGTCCATTATATTGAAATAAGTTAATATCTATAGACAGAGTTTTAGAAAATAGCATTATACTATTCCTAAATTATAAATAATTAATTAATAGTCTCTTTACAATTGATTATCTTTTACAAACTTTTTCTTTCTAACATTCATTTCTGACAAAGACAAATTTTTTCTCAACTGTTTCTCTGCTTTGATCTTCAATACCCAATATTGTTTCTGTTATTGTAATGAAAAAAAGAAATCCTTTATTCTATTAGTTACTATATTGAATTGTTATGGCAAAATTTGTTGAAATGGATGAGAGAGTAAAATTTAAGGATCAGATCGAAGAAAAGGAAATAGAGGATTCGGTAATTCTAATAAACAAATTCAATGTAGAACCAGACAAGATTGAACAGTTTTTAAAGGATTGGGCAGAGGAGGCTGCTAACTTTAAACAGCAAACAGGATTTATTTCTACACAATTGCACAAAGGGATTGGAAAAAGTAGTGTATTCATTAATTATGCAGTTTGGGAATCGATAGAGCATTACAAGGAAGCAGTTAACAAAATATTGTTTAATTCTGAAACACGATCGTCACTTTTAAAATATGATGACGATAGTTTAGTAGTCTCGCCACATTTATTCAAGAAGGTGCATGTTCCAGGAATATGTGTAGCATAATAAGAGAAAATAATTTGCCATAATGATCAAAAAAATTAATAATCATATAGACCAAATATCGAAGAAAATCTCTATTGACATACAAGTTTTACAACAATCAATTTTAAAGTTCTATAGACGAAAGAATATTATACACATGAAAACTAGAAGAGAAAGAACTTTTCTTGAATTGTGGAATAGTATTCCAGAGGAGTTTAAAAAAGAAGCTAATTTCGACTCTAACAACGAAAATAGTAAAAAATATCCTAAATAGTAATAATTATATTTTGTTAAAGGCTTATACAGCTGGAATGAATCATATAAAGCCTACAATTGAAGAATTAAAAAACTGGATTCATACTGCACAAATTAAAAATGCATCGTTTCTTACACCTAATTTTATATAATCTATATAAAATATAGCCGATAGGTTAACGTAGTTCAGAACATATATAGAGGGTAAGGATCATAAAAATGTCTAATAAACAAACTGTTAGCATAACTAAAAATTATTATAACAAATACAATTGTAAATTTGCATTTTGTGAATCATGTAATTGGTTTGCTACTATTTTAATAAATAAGTTCAATATCAATCATTGTTATAACTGTAAAAAAAAAGATATTCATATGAAAACAATATTAATTTAAATGACTTCTTCTATAGACATAAATATACAAAAAGAACAAATAAAAGCACAGCAACAAATTAGTGTTAGAGAATCATGACATTTTTGGGAAAATCTAAAACAAGAGGTAGCAATAAAGTGGAGGATAAAATAGTTATGTTTGTATGTATAGAAAACGCTGGAAGAAGTCAAATTGCTGAAGGTTTTTTCAAGAAGTATGCTCCCACAGGATTTAAAGTTCAAAGTGCAGGAACAAAACCTGTATCACAAATCAATCCAATAGTTGTTCAAGCAATGAGAGAAGTTGGAATAGACATTACTAGTCAAAAATCAAAAGAGATAACAGAGGAAATGATTCGTAGTTCGGATACGATAGTGAATATGGGTTGTATGGACAAAGGTTTCTGTCCTACGCTATTCTTACCAAAGGTTATAGATTGGAATTTGCAGGACCCAAAAGGGCAATCTATTGAAAAAGTTAGACAGATACGAGATGAGATAGAAAAAAAGGGAAAGGAACTTGCTGCACAAATTGCAATTACTACTAAAAAATAGATTAGAAAAAAATAAGAAAATCTTTTTAGATTAATTTAAAAAACTAATGTAAACATAATATTAATGATTTAATCATCAGGTCACAACCTAATTCAAGAGGATATATCGATTGCAAAAAAAAGTGGATATCAAATAATTTTTGTGTATAAATTAGATAAAAAAATTAATCTATTTCAAATAATACTATTTTATAATCTGTTCTTTCTGGCATTTGCTTAAACATTGGCTTGGCTTTTTCCACTAGGTCAGATAAAATATTGTTATCTTTAGAATAGTAATTTTCCATATCTGCTCTAGTCTCCCAAAATGTTAGGACAATTGTTTCTCTATCATTATCTATGTTTTCCAAAATTGCATATCCTTTCAAACCTTTGACAGTTCCCTTTATATCTTCAAAAAATTGTTTGAAAATTTCAGTAACCTGTTTTTGTGAGCCTTCCTTGAGTCTAACTCTGTTATGTTTTATGTATTCTAAATTCGTATCGCTCAATATTATTGATGATATATTTCATTTTACATATATGTTAATTTCATTTGTAATGCATTTTTTTTTAACTTGAATTAAAATTCTTAGTGTAATAGGAGTCATATCTGCTTCGTCCCGTTACCCAAATAGATTCAATATTTTCAAATAGGGCTTTTAAATATGTTACTTAAGTTCGATTCATTATAAGATTCAATATGGGACCAAATATCCTCAAAAATGGTTCAGTACTATTTTTAAGCTAAGTTAGTGGGACCAGCTATTGTATAATGTTCATACAAAAATTTAACCATAATTGTAAAACAATTCATAGGAAAAAAGCAGAATATATACTGATAGAACATAAGACAAAGAAGAAATCAATTAAGACATATCTATCAATAAGATTTGTTTTCGAAAGAACAAATTCATAATAACAAGATAGACTCATGAGATTATTTACTAAATATAAAAAGCAGGAAAATAGAATTCCTTAGTATTGTTCCACTAACAAATAGTGTTAGAATTTATAACAGGATAATTTAAGCTACTCTAGATATTCACTTTTTCGTATCAAGATTTTATTTCTTATACTCAATATTAAATAATATCAATTAATTAGTTTCTGCTCTTCACAATTACTTTTATAGGATATTTGGGTTTAGTAAATCCACCTAGTCTTTTTGGTTCAAAACTTATTCCTGCTTCCTCGGCTGGCATAATTTTCCATTTTTGAAAAATAGTTGCTAAAGCAAGAATTCCTTCTTGAACTGCAAATGTTTCTCCAATACAAGATCTAATTCCTCCTCCAAACGGAAAATAAGCAAATCGTGGTAACTTAAATAAGAATTCTTTTGTCCACCTCTCAGGTATAAATAAATCTGGGTCTACATAGTATTTTGGGTTATTATGCATTGCATATTGGCTCATAAAAATAACTGAATTGTTTGGTATAACATATTTTCCGATTTTATATTCTTCATTTGTTAATCTTGATAATGCCCATACTGATGGTCTTATTCTAAGAGTCTCTTTAAAAATTTTTTCAGTATATTCTAACTTTGGTAAATCATCACCAGTTGGTACTCTACCTCCTTCAAACACTAAGTCTAGTTCTTTCTGTAGTTTATCTTGAATCTCTTGATTTGTTGCAAGGTAAGCCAATGACCATGTTAATGCAGTTGAAGTAGTATCATGAGCAGCAAATAGAAATATCATTATTTCATCTCTAATTTGTTGTTCAGGTAAACCAACTTCACCACTGTCAGGATCTTTTGCTTTCATGAGATGTGAGATCAGATTTGGTTTTTCAGGATTGGTCTTTTTAATATGATCCATCAGAGTATAAATTTTTTGATTTAGATAATCAAGGGAATCTTGAAATTTGTTTTTTTGTTTTTTATTATTATAAGGATTTGTTGATTCATCCTCATCTACGAGAATATTCTCGACAGGCTCATGAACTTGAGTAAATGATTCTAAAATATTTGTAAATGAATCACTAACTTTTGAAAATGTATCTCTATCCCTAAAATTTATTCCAAATAGAGATTCAGTCATTACGCCCATCGCCAACATAATCATCTCTTGTGATACATCAATTGTAGTATTATCTTGCCAATTATCAGAAATGTGTTTTATATTGTCAACCATGATATTGCTATAGGATTTAATTGAGGTAGGTAAAAATAACGGTTGGATAATTTTCCTATGTTGTCTATGTGATTCTCCTTCATTTAATAATAGACCATTACCTAAAAAATGTCTTAATTCTGCTGCTCTTGTTTTAGAAAATAATTTATAATCTCTGGTAAAAATCTGTTCTATATAATCAGGATTACTTAAAATATATACATCTTTTTGTTGTAATTTTATATAAATAATATCTCCATATTTTTGTATTATATCCATTAGAAAATTGAAAGGATTTTCATTAACTTTGTCCATAAATTCTGAAAAAGATATTTGTGGACCTGGAGGAAGTTGTTTGCTGTTATTTGTCAATAAGACTGAAATTTCTTATTACTTTATAAAAATTACTTTTTTAAAACTAAGTTTTCTATAGCAGATCGACTGAACTAAAATTTAGTTGTGATTTAACTTCATTAATTAATTGAAT
>DATGZA010000056.1:0-42934 GCA_035297365.1 Nitrososphaeraceae archaeon | reverse complement strand
TAGTACAGCAGCAAAGACAACAACAACGGTACTACCTACAACAAACGCAACTACTGAAACAAGTAAAATTGAATATTATATTTTTGATAAGAAATACAACATCGCAGTAACAGGAGATTGGGGTTGCAATAACAACACAAGATTAGTAGTAAACTATATTCAAAGTTCCCATCCGGAACTAGTTGTTACTCCTGGTGATCTTTCATATGAGGAAACCGGACAGTGTTTTTACACCCTAACGAAACCAATTTCATCGAAATTGAAAGTAGCTCTAGGAAATCATGATAATGAAGAAGATGAAACCAAGCAAATAAGGTATGAATATATGAAACACTTTAACTTGACTCGTCCATTTTATTCTTTCAATCATGGAAATATACATTTTCTAATGATGGATTCGTCATTAGCACCATCTAAAATGTCCGCCCAGTTCTATTTTGTGCAACAGGACCTCGAGGATGCATCGAAAAATCCTAACATAAAATGGATCTTCGTGGTAATTCATAAACCTCTCTACACATCTTCAGGAAAACATCCACCAGATATTCAGAATACATTTCTTTATCACCCCTTATTTGATAAATATAATGTTGACATAGTATTTTCAGGACATAATCATTGGTATGAAAGATCACTTCCACTGAAATTCAATTACAACAACCCTATTTCGCCCTGGGTAGTGATTCCAAATTCGACTTCCAGTAATTACATTCATCAAATTGCCTTTGAAGGTAAAAACGCAACACTAATTGATGATGAGGTTAACTCCACATATAAGGATCCCAAACATCCTATTTTTGTTACTGTGGGAACTGGGGGTCATAGACTGTATAATATTGATGAACTGAATGTTCCAAAGTATATGGCAAAAACGTATGATTATGGTTTTGGATTTCTGGGGCTAAACGTTACCAAAAACGAGGTGATAGGAGAGTTCCATGGTAATCATAAAGATCATTCAGAGAAGGCGGTATCAAAAGATAGTTATTTAATGAAAGATTCATTCAGAATAGTCAAATAATATTTTTTTTAAAAAAAGTTGTTATTGATAATGCTCTAATTCTATTTACAAGGTAATGATAAAAAAAGTATTAAATAATTATGAATTAATTATCCTTCCTTATGTTAGAAAAAACAGCAAGTGGTTGGAAGTTAGTTTCTCACAATCAGGTATATTCAAGTGAATACATTAAACTTTATGAAGATGAGTTGAATATTAACGGAATAAAAAAAATATACATACAAGGAACTAGAAAAAACTATTCAACAATTGTTCCATTTATTTCAAATGAAGAGATATTGATAATAAAGAGCTATAGACATTTAGTTGATTCAGTTCAAATTGAAATTCCTTCAGGTTATATAGAGTCTGGTGAAACACCGAAAGAAGCCGCGGTCAGAGAATTTAAAGAGGAAACTGGATATGTGGCAACAGAACTGAAGTTAATAGGTGAATATACACTGGATTACTCTATGTTTCATCAACGTGGTTATATATTCGTAGCATACGGAATTCAAAAGAAAGATCAACAATCACTAGGTGTCATGGAAAAAATAGAGGTAAATTCGTTGTCTTTAGACAAAATGAAACAACTCTTGCGAGAAGGAAAAATATTAAATGCTGCATCGATTGTTGCGTTGTATAAAGCAATAGAATATCACGAGGAAAGGATTAATAAATCCTAGTTTGAATTATTGTTTTCAATATCATTATTTATTTGTACCTTCCTTAATGACTTTTATAATCATCTCTAATCCTAAATTTATCTCTTCTTTGGATATTATTAACGGTGGTAAAATTCTAATAGTTTTATGTCCAGCCGGTAGAACTAAAAGTCCTACTTTAAATAATTTCATTATTATTCGATCTCTTTCCTTCGCACTTTTAAATTCTGCGCCGATCATTAATCCTAAAACCTCTAACTTCTGTAATTGAATCAAATTATTCCATAATTTCTTCTAATCTCTTTATCATCAATCTACCCATCTTCTCGGCGTGTTTAGGTAGCCTTTCATTGTGGATAATTTCTATAGTTTTGGCACCAATTGCCATATCTATACTGCTTCCTCCACCCCAAGTACTTGATAATACTTCTCTACGTTTAGGTTCTAAAATTTGATCAAATAGAACAGCTCCTATCTGAATTGATTTAGCAACTGTTATGATGTCCGGTTTAATACCATAGTGTTCATATGCCCACCATCTACCTGTCCTACCAATACCAGTCTGAACCTCATCGATAATTAAAGGCACATGATATTTTCTAGTTGTACCGTAAAGATTCTTTATGAATTTTCTACATGCAACATTCATACCACCTTCACCTTGTATTATTTCACTAATTACAAAGGCGATCTTATTTTCTTCACATAGGTGTTCTAACCGGTTTATTTCTGAATCATCGTCTACAGTACAGAATTTTATTCTTTTCACTGGTAATTCGGGGAAGTTTATTTTTTGTACGTCTTTACTGTTTGTAAACGAAAGTGCACCCAGGGTTCTTCCATGAAAACTATTCATACAACATACTCCTGGAAGTGGTCCAGTTTTTCTATAAACTATTTTTAAAGCATTTTCAACAGCCTCTGCTCCACGATTAATGAGAAAAGTTTTAAAATTCTTTCCAGAAATGGAAATTAATCTTTTAGCTATCTCTAGATGTTCCTCACAATAAAAATCCTGACCAGCAATTTTGTGAGCTCCTTCATTCAAATATTTTTTAAGAATATTCATTAATTCAGGACGTGCATATCCTAGTGGACATGAAGCAATGTTGGAGGCAAAATCTAAATATTTTTTGCCGTCAATATCTTCCAGAAAACATCCTTTTCCGCCTTTGATTACCAGGGGATATAAAAAGGTTGAATCATAGGAAAGTTTTTTAATCCTACTAATAATTAATTCTGACCGTTTATGTTGCATTTTCATTCAGATAATTATAATTAAATATTATTACCATCTTAATATTATTTATTTATTAAATTATTTAATAATGGGCTATTACATACTATTTGTATGAAATTTGTCAATGAACAAACATATGAATCCTTTCTTTACAAAGGCCAAGAAAATAAATTTCACAAGAAATTTGATAACGCCATTGAGATGATAAAAAAAAAAATTGGCTGTAATAATGTTTTTCCGATAATTATTGATAACAAGAAAATATTTACAAAGTCGAAATATAAACACATATCTCCTGTTGACACAAGGATGATCCTGGGATATATATCAAGAACAACATCAGTGGAAGTCGATAAGGCTATTGATTCCTCATATTTATCTTTTGAAAAATGGAGAAATTTTGATTATCGAGAAAGAATTGAGATACTTAAGAAAGCAGTTAAAGACATCAGTGATAGGAAATTTGAATTGGCTGCGTTATTGACTTTGGAAAATGGAAAGAATAGATATGAGGCAGTTGCTGATGTAGATGAAGCAATAGATTTCATAAACTTTTATTGTTTTGAAATGAAAATGAATAATGGTTTCAAAGCAAAAAATTTAGTATCAAAAAAAAATGAAAAGAATATCAGTATAATGAAACCATACGGTGTTTGGGGAATAATTTCTCCTTTTAATTTTCCAGCAGCTATTTTTGTCGGTATGACTATTGGTGCAATAATTACAGGAAATACAGCGGTAGTCAAACCAGCCAGTAATACTCCCATAATCGGGTACAAGATAGTGGAAATTTTATTAAGCGCTGGATTGCCCCCGGGAGTTTTAAATTTTATAACAGGAGAAGGAAGAGAAATTGGTGATTTTATAGTAGACAATAAAAAGATTTCTGGAATTGTATTTACTGGTTCCAAATATGTCGGAAATCATATTCTTCAAGAATCATCAAAGATCGCATCCCGTCCAATAATTGCAGAACTTGGAGGAAAGAATCCAGCTATTGTTGCAGAAAGTGCTGATTTAGATAAAGCCGTAAACGGGATTGCTAAAGCAGCCTTTTCGTATTCAGGACAAAAATGTAGTGCATGCTCGCGAGTTTATGTTCATAAAAAAGTAAAACAGGCCTTTCTTAACAAGTTAATAAAACATGTTGAAAAGATCCAAGTGTCAAATCCTGTTGATAGAAATTCTGATATTGGTCCAGTAATTAATTCTGAAGCATATTCAAATTTTAAGAAGTACATAAAAAATGTGTCAAAAAAAGGAAAAATATTGTATGGAGGGTCAATAATTGAAGAAGGAGATCTAAAATATGGTTATTACGTACAGCCTACAATTGTAGATGGAATATCTGAAAATAATATGCTTATCAAAAAAGAGTTATTTTTACCAATTTTGTGTATTAACGAATTTAATAATTTTGAACAAGCTCTAGATCTAGCCAATAGTTCTGAATACGGACTTACCGCGGGGATATATTCAAAAAATAAGAATGAAGTCGATGTATTTTTAAGAAACATCGAATCTGGAGTTCTATATATTAATAGAGAAAAAAGTGCTACTACAGGAGCCATGGTCGGACAACAATCGTTTGGTGGCTGGAAGAATTCAGGGACTTCGGGGAAGGGAACTGGCGGAAGATATTATCTGTCTCAATTTATGAGAGAACAAAGTCAGACAATGGTTTCTTGATGTTTTCATTAGATTTTTGAACTTTTTTATACTTATTAGGCTGTTAATAATATTTTAAGATAAATGCATGTCAAAAGACCGTTAGGTGTTACAATTATCGCAATCCTGATGATAATTAATGGATCATTACTTCTTTTTAGTGGTTTATCAAGTTTCGTCATCACATCAAATTTTAATTCAAGAACCGATCTAGTGAATTCTACTTTAGGTGGATTCGATACTCAAAGCTCGAATACCTCATTTTCTAGAGAAGATTTTGAAACAGTTATGGAAAATTTTGATTATTTTCTTTATTTTGTGGGAACATTACTTGTAGTATTTTCACTGATTCATTTCTTTATAGCATATGGATTATTAAGAGCAAGATCATGGGCCCGTAAAATGACAATTATCATAGCTGTCATGGGAATATTGATCAATGTAATTATAATTTTAATAGCCTCTACAGTTTTAAACATGGTAAATGTAATTGATGATAGCTTAGCTATTTTTGGAGGAAATATCTTTACTATCATAATAAACAGTTTAATAATCTATTATCTTTACAAAAAAGAAGTTAAAAATTTTTTTATTTATTCCAAAAATAAGTTCTCTTCTGATTCTTTCTCATCTCTAAGTGATCTAAGGTAGGATGAACATAATCGTATTTAATTTCTTTAATTTTATTATATTACATTTCAAATACATATTTTTCCTTTAAATTTCTAATCAACTTTGCTATATCATTGTCAATTTGTCTGGTAATCTCTTTAACACTTGTTTTGTTTGGTCCGAATGTTTTTTCCAGGAAATCTACCTCCCACAGATTTTTAGCCTCAACTATTTTTCCCTCTGAATTTAACATTCTTCTACTTCTGAACGCTATATGTGAAAATTCTTTCTCAGAAAATGATCCATGGAAATGAAACACGTATGCAGGAATACTAACAACATCCCCTTCTTCTATTATAAAGACTTTCTCAGGTTTCGAAATATTTTCTACAAAATTTTCTTTTAAAGTACATACTATCCCTCTCCCTTTTGTACCAATAAGAATTTGTTCGGTTTCATGGTAATGAATAGTAGTTATAGCGTTATTTATGAAAAAAACATGGTACATTTCGTATTCAGATGAGTTTTCATTATGTAGAATCTCAATCATTTTTACATCTCCCCGAAAATAATCTTTATTGATACTTTTTTCTCGTGCTTTGTTGACATTTTCTTTAGACATCAATCGTTATCAATAAATTATAACATTGTAAATAAAATATACTTTTCTAATAGTAATACTGCTGACTATACACATTTTATAGAAGCCTCAATTGATTGTTAGTGTAGATTTGATGTAATTTTTGTATGTTAAAAATTTTACCTCCTAAATACAAATATCTAATGACATACTGGTTGAGACTTTTCTAAATCCTTGAAATTTAAAAAATCATCATCTTCAACCACCAAAAAAAAAATATTGTGATAAGAGTAATCTGTATATGAAATTATGTTAGGTAGTATAGTTTCTAAAGACCATGTAATTTTTCAAATATGATTTCGCCACAATTTTAGAATAAATATGTACAACATTAATCTATTTTTTTCATAGTTAGGATAACGAATGTTAATTTAGTAAATGTGTATGTGTATACAAATCCAATCATTCATTATAAAAACTATTACATGCAGTATCGCGAAGAAATAGAGTATTAATTACCTTATCGACTAGAAGAGTAAAATCAAACAATACATTGGAATTATTTGTTTGTATTTTTTAAAATAAACATCTTGTGAAAAATATTGACATTCATACATTGTTTTGACAACAAGATACAATAGTCTTAACCTACGATTTAGGATGAGATTTTAGTACTGACATATGATGTCTTATGACCAAGCCATCAGTAAGACCTGTATTTAACTTCGATTGTACATTTAATTTAAACAACTATTCGGGGTATGTTTCGAGAATATGATATTTAACATCTTATCTGGAGGTTTAAAAGGAATATTAACGAAAACAGAATGGGAAATTGTATTTCCTTCCGAAGACTTGAAAAACGATCTGAATGGTGATTAGATTTTCAAAAAAGAATATACTATTATGAACTATGTACTTGTTGTATTTTAAGAATTAATAGAAATAATTCTAGATCCAGTAAATGAACTGACATGTTTATCGAGTTATACTAGGCCCACAAATTACAAGCAGTATTGTTGATGAAAATTATTGGGTAATAGTATTACTACATCTCCCTAGAATAGAACGATTTTGCTATAGTCATAACAGAAAATACCGGCGAAGAACCGAGAACGGATATCGAGAAATACCATTAGTCTCACAATCTTTAACAATATCGCTTCTTGTTGCACAAAAATCTAGTATATATCTTAATAAAAGTTAAAATTATTTTTGTTCTTTTTGATATGATGATTTCAAAATATTTTGATAAATCTAGATTATAGTAAATATGTGCATTTTAGAAAAAATAATACTTGCACGTAGACTTTTCCACTCGCAAAAAAACATTGAAATAAAGTTTATTATCCTATTAGAATCTGATTTATATGGGTTGTTCAAACGTCAAATCTTTTTCTGATGCTGATATCGTTGTCATAGGGGTTCCCGATGAATCAAAATCTAAAGCTCCAAGAAAGGGCGCTCGTAATGGACCTAATGCCTTGCGTAAGGCATTTGAACACTCAGAAAATTTTAAAAGATCAGGAAAAAAAATTCCAATTCTTCCCATGAAAGGACGAATAGATAATAAAAAAATATTTGATCTGGGTAATATAAAAAGAGATCAACTCTATGACATTGTTTCCGATGTCTTATTACAAAATAAAATTCCAATTGTCATTGGAGGTGATCATTCAATAACTTCTTCTACGATAAAAGCAATAGGAAAATATACAAACAAAAAAATTAATTTAATATATTTTGACGCTCATCCTGATTTCGTTACTTCGGTAAAAGATTATTATGGATCAGTTGTGAGTGATTCGATTGATTTTATTAATATTAGGACAAGTATTTTTATTGGAACAAGGGCATGCGAACCAGAAGAGATGTGTAATCTGAAGGAACATAAAGCTGTTATTATTAATCCACTAGAAATCCAAGAAATAGGAATTAAAAAAACACTAAAAAAAATTTCTGATACATGTATCGATAAGTCGATTGATAATGACATATATATCTCAATAGATCTTGACTGTTTAGATCCTGCATTTGCTCCAGGCATATCTGTTCCAACTCCATGTGGATTATCTACATTAGAATTGACATATCTTGTTAAGAAAATTCTTGAAAAGAAAAGTGTTATCGGTTGTGATATCGTCGAATTGTCGCCTTCTTATGATGTAAACGATGTTACTGCAAATTTTTCAGCAAGATTGTTAAAAGAAATACTTGCGTCTATCAGGAAATAATTTCTTTTTCTAAACTTTAGATTTCAATTTTTATAATATGCTTATAAAATATTAAACATAAATACAGAAATTATTAATAAAATTAAGAATATTATTTTTGGTTATTGACTACCAGATTGCTTTTCATTTAATATGCGTTGAAATTACTTCCCAATATTTCAGATGCTATCTTTAACTCTATCACTTCATTTGGGCCTTCGTATATTGTAGTGGCTCTGGAATCTAGAAAATGTCTGGCCACTCTTGAGGTTTTCTTATATCCTTCAGAACCAAAAATTTGAACAGATCTATTTGCAACATCGAAAGATGAGTTTGTTGCATAATGTTTGGCCATCGCTGCCAATTTGTCACTTTCTCTTCTCAAGCCCGAATAAATTTTGTTATTTCTATTTAATTTCATTATCCATTTTTCATCATGTTGTTTTAGAGATTCGATATAATCATTGAGTTTTTGTTTGGCTATGGCTGCACGGTAGGTAACCCATTTAGTAGTTTCTATCGAAATTGCAATTTTAGCTATATGTCGTTGAATTAACTGTTTGTTTGCTAGAAGAGAACCGTGTTGATATCTTTTTTTTGAATATTCTACCACTTGCTGTAGGCAATCAGTCATGACTCCAATCGCTCCTGCAGCAACACTCAACCGACCATCTATCAGGGCGCTAAATGCTATGCTTAACCCTTGACCTTGAATCCCCAATAGATTATCTTTAGGGATCTTGCATTTATCAAATTCTATTATTGCATTTTTAACAGTCAATAAACCCATTTTATTTTTGATCTCTCTTTTTTTAATATGTGAAGAATCCATGTCTATAATGAACGCAGAGATATTTGAGCTACTGTTTCCCTTTTCTTTTGCATACGTTGTTATAATTTTAGCAAATGTACCATTTCCGATCCAATGTTTTTTTCCATGAATCAAATAATGATCTCCTTTATCCTCAAAGCTAGTTTTTATTAAGGACGGATCACTTCCTGCTTCTGGCTCTGTTAGCGCAAAGGCCATAACCGCTTTACCCTTTGTTGTGTTTGGGAGATATCTTCTTTTTTGTTCGTTATTTGACCACATTTGTAGGACCAACTGTCCAATAGAGGTATGACATGAAAAAAAAGTCCTCATAGAGCTTCCTTCTTGACCTATCCTCTCTAATGCAAGTAAATAAGTCAAAATATCATATCCCAATCCACCAAATCTCTTCGAGATAGGACAACCCAACATGCCTATTTTACTAAATTCTGGAATCAGTTTTTCGTTTATTGATCCTCTCAGATAAGACTTTTCTTCATTTAATCTTAATGATTTACATACTTTGTCTACTCTTTCAAGAAAATTTTTTTGATTATTAGAAACTTCAAAATTCATCTCGGAAAGATTTGTGAGACTATCATTAACGTCATGATATACTTTTTTCAACTAAAATTGCTATTTATCTGGGGCATAATAAAAAGAAATCTTTAATTGGTTCTGTTAACTTGTTAGGCGACAAGTGAAAATCTTCAAGGTGTTAACCTTCGGGTGACAATTGAATATAAAATATTATACCTTAACGAAACAAATTTAGCTGAGAATATAGTTAATATATCTAAAAAAATAAGTGGGGTTATTGAAGTTTAGGGCTTCAATTAGTTAGGAGGTCGGTTTAACGTCTACAAACTCGCCTGAAATGTCGTCGAACTCTTACTCTTCTGCATGAACAACTCATTACTTTCTTTCACCTCCTACTACGTTAGAATCGAAAATTCGATAATGTCGTAGACCATGATTTGTAGTGTTATTTTTTTGCATTTTCAATTATCGTTCTCCATTTATCATTTCCTTCAATAGTAATTGCACATTTTTCGGCAGGTGTTTGTCCGTTCAAGCCTTCATGTTCTCTAATATAGTTGTGATAAATCTGATACCCTTTCAATATGGATGTGTGAACTGTTTTCAAGCCTCTCATTGTCTTTTCACGGTCACGAATTTCACCGTTGAAACGTTCTTGTTTATTGTTATTGTTATCTCCTTGTAACCTGATATATCTGATGTGTTTTGTTCTCGGATTTTTCAATGTGAAATATTCTTTCTTGTAGGCGTCATGAAAATTAGGTGCTCCGTCACTAATCAATACACTAGGTCTTTTCTGTGCTATTTCTTTACCTTCTTTGAATAATGGTCTAACATCACTTGTATTCTTTTTATCTGCTACCTGTTGAGAAATCCAGAACCTTGTTTCATCATCCATTAAAGCAAAAAGGTATTTTTTATTACCTTTTACTTTCAGGTATAGTTCATCAGTTCTCCAGACAGTAGAAACATTTGGAGTAATTTTTTCAAGATACTTGTCCATCAGATTAACATATTTCTTAATCCACTTGTAAACTGCAACATGACTAACGTTAACTCCTTGTAACTTTAAGAAATTTCTTGCGTTCCTGAATGATTCTCCACTAAAGTATAATTGCATAGCAGATGTAATTATCTGTGGAGTTGCCCGCATATTTTCAAATCCAACATTAAATGAAAATCTTTTACCACAATCTTTACAAAGATATCGTTGAATATCTCCATATTTGTTATGTCTAACTGCATCTTTGACAAAATGTTCTGAATGGCAGAAAATACATGATAAAGTGTCTAATTGTTCAATTGTTAAGGTAGATTGAACTTCCTTTCTAAGATTAAGACTGAACTGAACGGCAAAAATATGCTTACAGGTTACCTTTCTGTATGTATTATCAAGGCAAGAACAAGACCATCCTGATTCTGTAGAAAATACATCATATTGATTATTGGATGATTGAGATTTTACCTTGTAAGAATGGTCATCAATTCTTGATATATGACTATTGGAATTGGCAATTGCCAATCCTTTGCTTTCTCTAAGAGAAAACTTAATAGTTGGGTTTACGTATATATCATTTGACTTTCATCTTTTGTTGCAAAACAGAAGGTCTCCTCGTGCTGACTTACACAGCATCCGTCCGAGTTGACAGCCCAACGGAGCACTATGCCGAGGAGTTTCTATCTCAGATAACTTATATAACGTATATTATTTAACTTTTACGTTTTTTAAACTTTTTCACGTATGCATATTATACTTATAATTTCTATCAAAATAAGTAAACTTATTAGGATGAATTACGTATTCTAAGTAAATGCCTTCAGAGAGATTTCAAATAGGAACTTATGAAATACCAATGATAAGGTTTCTAAATCTAATTCCTGATTTGAGAGAAATTTATGAAAATAATATTGGAAATCGTGACTTTACTATGCAAGATGTTGCGAGATATTTGAAATATGCATCACCTACCTCCAGTGGCTTACCAAGAAAAATATATAGTATGGAGATTTACGGTCTTATTAGTTCAATCTCAAGAGGCAAATATAAAATTGAAGAACTTGGAAAAGATATTCTATTCCCAGAAAAAGTCAAGGAATCAAGTATCCAAAAACAGGCAATATTCAATGTACAATTGTGGAAAAAACTCTATGATAGGATACAAAAGAACATACCTGATAGTTTATTTTCTCAATTACGTAATATAACAAATGCTGAACCGTTAGAAATAGAAAAGAAAGAAAAGCAAATAAGAGAATGGTATCTGGAAGATATATCAATAATTCCTGATGAGATACTTGAACAAAATAAACAGAAAAGCTATAACACTGACGAATATAATAATAAACAGATTATGCAAAATCAACAATTTACTATTGATTCGTCTATTCACTATCCCGATGAACGATTGGAAAATGAATTTGGTGTTTTATCCGCCAAAGGTATAGGTAGTATCAAAATCACGGATGAAGATACATTAGAATTAGCAAAAAGTGTTCTTGAAATTTTGCTTAAAAAGATAAAATCTATGAACCTATTAAATACTGTTAAACAAACAGAACCTACAATTAAAGATGCAGAAGTTATTTTAAATAATGACAAATCCTATGAAAATAAAAAATCATCACCCGAAGGTTAACTGGTCAAAAACTATGGCTTATCGCCTAACAAGTTAACAGAACCCTTTAATTTTTCTTTATTATAATAATTATCCTTCAGGATTATTCCTTGAATTTCAAAATTCTTTTATGGATTATATAAGTGTTTAAATAAATGGGTTAAGGTCTAATCATTTTCAAATATGTTATTTATTTGAAAGAATATTATAAACAAGAATTTACTCAAACATACAAAAAATTCTTATCTAATGATTTTATAAAATCTGTGTGTCGATATAACCAACGATGAATTTGTATTTGACTATGATCTTGAATGATATTTTAAATCAAGAAAATCCGGTTAAAAAAAATTGAGAAGCAAAAGGATAATTGAGACAATCAAACCTAACATAGAACGTAAAATGGGTAATATTATTGCACATAGCATCGAACACACTGACGCAGTTTTACACATTTATGACCTTCTTCTCTGCCTATTTCCAAATCGTTAAAATTTCAATCTGTGTTGACAAAATAAAAGTTATATTCACAAACTTGGTATGTTATATATACAGAGCAACCGAAATTACTAGAACCTCCAAAGGACGATTGGCTTTTAAGTGAAAATAACCCTAATATTAAATCATTATGTCTTTTAGCCTATGAAAATGAAATTTTGCAGTATATAAACCCGGTAATGTTGAATAATAAAGAATATGGTCAAAAATACTGGCAGTAAACTTCTTATTGTGTACCCAAATATTCTTTAAAATATCAAAACGATCAATTAATTATGATGAATAAATGAATCAATTGCCAGTTTGATATTATTCCTTGAAATATTTTTTCATTATTTTTGACATCTGAAGATGTGTTACTTTTTCAAATTCCTCTTGATGTTTTGTTTTCAAATGACGTAATGCAAATCGTACATTTTCACCACATAATCTACATTCAGCTTTACCAAACATTCTAGATTTAATAATAACATTGAGCATTACTTAACTTTTTTGTTATCCTTCCACTTATCTTATAAAGTCATTTCAAGTATCGATAATAATTTTAGATACCTTAGATTTAGTCAAAAAATGACTGTTGTAATACTTTGTGTATTCAATCAGTTATTTGTTGCGTTTTGGTCTTCACTTTCATCAGATTTGTCTTCATATTTCCTTTGTTGTGGCAACATTATATACACACATGCTCCTCCACACATTGTACATGGCACATTATTACCTTCATGTTGACCTTGTCTTTTATGAATTCTTTCTGCTTCTTCTGGGTTTATTGCAAGTTCAATCTGTTTCTGCCAATTAAGTGTCCTTCTTGCTTTTGTTATTTCTTTGTCCCATTTTATGGCCTTGTCCCTTATTTTTACGAGGTCGCCGGCATGAGCCGCAATTCTGTAAGCTACTAATCCCTCTTTGACATCCTCAACCGTGGGCAATGCTAGGTGCTCTGCAGGGGTTAAATAGCATAATAGGTCTACACCCTCTGCTGCTGAAATTGCGGCCCCTATCGCGCTGGCTATGTGATCGTACCCAGCTGCTATGTCGGTAACTAGAGGTCCCAATACATAATAAGGCACCTCACCTATGAGAGATTTTGCCAATCTAACATTGGCTGCTACCTGATCTAACGGTACGTGACCAGGTCCTTCAATCATTACCTGAACTTCATATTCATGTGCGCGTTTTGCAAGACGCGCTACGTTTATCATTTCTGCAACCTGAAGTTCGTCATGAGAATCCAAAATAGACCCTGGTCTTAATGCGTCACCAAGACTGAAAGTAACATCATATTTTTTTGCAATTTCACACATATAATCAAAATGTTCGAAATAGGGATTTTCTCTTTCGTATTTTAGCATCCATGCGGCTGTAATTGTCCCACCTTTAGAAACAATACCAGCATGTCTTTTTACTTCTAATATCCTATTTGCAATCTCTCTAGTTATTCCTGAATGAATAGTAGTGTAGTCTACTCCATCTTTCACATGTTTTTCGAAAGCATTGAGAAAATCATCTTCAGTTATATTCAGTGGGTTCTTATATTTTTCTACTCCATATGCATACGCTTGGTAAATTGGAACGGTTCCAAAGGTTATAGGTGCAGCCTCTAAGAGTTTTTCTCTTATTAAATTCAAGTCTCCTCCATCAGATAAATCCATTATAGTGTCTCCCCCATACTTTACTGCAACCTTCGCTTTTGCAATCTCTTCGTCTATATTTTGATAAAGAGTAGATGTACCAATGTTTACATTTACTTTCGTTCTAAGGCCTTTACCTATGCCTACAACTTTTATATCCTGTCTCCTTACATTGTTTCTTGGAATAATTATAGAACCACTGGCAACTTTTTGAATAAGAAAATTTAAATCTATATCCTCGTCCTTTGCAACTTGGATCATCTCTTTTGTTGCAATTCCCCTTCTTGCACTACTCATCTGAGTACTCATTTTCTTTCAAATAAATATACTCGATATGGATATAAAAGAATGTCTAATATTGACTTTAGTCAATTGAGGATAGGTAATTCAGTAAACAAATGTCATATTCTAACAATACTATCCAATCGATAGTTATGTCCATAACATGTGTTTGGTTGCTCTGGGATTATCTTTTTTATTTTTTTTGTTTTTATAGTTATAATATAAAACTATCTGGTATAGCAAGACTGATAACAGTACTGAAGCACAAGTCTTATCATATCCTCTTACAGCTAATGGATCTATTCTAAGAAGAGAATTGATATGTTCTGTCAATGCATTAGTTGATTTACTTCTCAACGAATAGATAGACTTTCCATTAGTTTCATAAAACTTAACTAATTTGATCCTATCAGCAGGGATATGTTCTTATCTGTGTTCTAGACACATTAGCTGAAATTCCGTATCGGGCTTAGTTGATTGAGTTTAGGATCATCATATCCACGATCTGCAGACAAGGATGATGTTTTTCTAATTATTCTAACGGGTAGACCGTATGTTAGTGTACTGTACATCTGATTGTAAGGAATATTTACTGTTGTAAAATTTGCTGCCAAAGGTACAATAAAGGTACCATTACTTGATAACAAGCGTAATTTATATCCAAATATTCAACCTTTGGTATCGCTGAATACCTATCTTGCATTTATATCAATATCAGAACCTGATACTATCCATTCAATCATATTACATTTCTGCCAGACAGAATCTTTATCTTTGCTAATGTTACTTTGTAAAGAAACAATATTCAGATCACCCATTTTCTATAAACAAAAAGTTTCTTAGATGGCAATATACCTGCTTTTAATATCTTGAGATAATGTATTCGCGACCTGTGTTATGTGATCTTGTACTTGGTACTGTAGATATTCCACATGTTATAATTATCTCTTCGTTATATGATCGATCGAGATTCGTTGCAAGATATTCATATAATGCTTTGAAAATATCCAATCGTAGCGAAGTACTTACAACAAAACATCCCAAAATAACCTTAGCAGAATAAACATATTGTCTACCTCGTATTCTTTCATCATTGTTACATGAACATCGAATCATTCTCATCAAATACAAAAATCTAATTGGAATAGATTAAGATCTATTTTGTTCTAATTTGTTGGCGCATGTGATTTTTCACCAAAACATAATACTCAAATAAACTAGGCCTATTTGCTATGAAAATAAAATAATAAAGTATTCTAGTTTGAGTTAGTTACATTTTTAGAACAAAAATTTTTCTTATTTCCTGTTTGTAATTAATTTCTAAACTGCTCGCTTGGAAACCTAGAAAAATTCATGCTTTGAATGTTATTATGGTATTTCCGTTATAAGTTACTTTAATCAATATCGCTATTTGTAATTATTAGTATTTTTCTTCAGTTAATCTGTTTAATACATTTTTTAAATAATGTATACTGGGTAAGAAGATTTTGTAGCTTTTCTATAAAAATCACAAGTTTAACTTTAATCTTTAAAAAACCTACATCAGGCCGTTTAAGGCAAGCTATTTTCAAATATCTTTATGTCAAGATGATTATCTTTTAGAATTCGAAATTACTAACCCATTTAACATATAATCTAGGCGAATTTTAACTTATTTAAAAAAAATTCAGTCTTTTCTTTGTTACTCTTTATAATGGTCTAAAAATAGAAACATCTATGCCATTATAAATAGGCCTCAAATTTTTTTTACTAAAATTATTGAGATAAATTAATTATGTTTATAATTTGTAGGCTTATACTGATGAAAAATATAAAAATTACGATGGAATGACAAACATTATTAGAAAAGATGTCATTATCTAACAATTCCTCTTGGAAAGATCCCTATGAACATCCTCCTTATTCTCATGATTATGACCCCGCTTTATTGGAAAAATTGCTCTTTAGACTTGCAAAAAAATGGATAGCAGGATATTCAATCGATCAAGTTTTATCTTATGCACAAAAAGCAAACGATCGTGGTGTTTATTGTATTTTAAATTACCTTGGAGAGGATCTCACTGAAGCTGAAAGTGTAAGAAAAACCATTAAAGAATATATTTCATTATTGAATGCAATAAAGACACAGAAATTAATAGCATCGATATCTGTTAAACCAACTCAGATCGGGCTCACATTAGGTTATGATTTTTGCTTAAAAAATTTGCAACAATTATTGGATGTTGCCAGCCGAACAAAAGTATTTGTTTGGTTAGACATGGAGTCTTACAAATTTGTTGGCTCAACCATTGCACTCTACAGAGAAATAATAGGACAAAATCATGAAGTAGGTGTAGTATTACAATCCTACCTTAAGAGGAGTTATTCAGATTTAATTGACCTACTCGAGTATAACTCTAATATAAGGATAGTAAAAGGTGCGTATAAAGAATCAGAAGACATTGCCTATCAATCTAAACTTCAAGTAGATGAAAATTATTTGAAATTAGTAGGGATACTATTCTCGCAAGATAATGAAATAAAATTCGAAAATCGTGTTATTGCAATAGCAACACATGATTCAAAGCTCATAGAAAGGACGATATGTCTATTTTATGAGTCTAGATTAAACAAGGAAAATTTACAATTTCAATTCTTGAAGGGTATCCGAGATAATCTAAAAATGGCGTTATTAGGGAGAGGTTTTCGAATTTATGAATATGTTCCATATGGTCAGAACTGGTTACCCTATTCGATACGTAGGATCAAAGAGAGGAAAAGAAATATTTTGCTTTTGATGCGTTCATTGTTGTCTCAATGAAACACAATTATTTATTTGTAAAATCATCCTACTACTTCACCTGGGATGAAAAACAAGCTATCTAGATTTTTATGTTATCGTATATAGCTAAAAATTGCAGTTATAACATAGATAAGAGAATAATTCATCTGATAGTATGCCCATTTCTTTATATTATGTATTGTAACTTCAAAATTTCAATGGGTTGTTTTTGATATAACGGTATTTTATTCGAGATTCTAGTTGGATTTTTTTTACTTCTAAAATTAATTCTTTTTAAAGTTGAATGATGTTAATTAATTTGGAAATTAATCAGCTTTATTTTTTCATTTTTGAGAACACAAAAAACAAAGATTTTAAAGAGAACTAGAAAAATGGTATTAAAACAATTTAATTATTTCGAATAGTCTACTGATATTAAGAACTAGATTATTCTTTTTGTATGTATATGTAAATCGATCTCCAACTAAAAAAGATTCACAAACGTAAAACTGTTAGTTACGCTTTACTTGTATTTCACTGCTTTAAATTCTCCGTTATTAGCAGAAACAATTACCTTATCGAATTTCAATTCTTCATTATCAGGGGTCACAAATATTGAACTAAATGGTGCTAAATTTCCAAAAGAATGATTTCTTGCATTATCTCCAAATTGAACAATAACGTTCTTGAGTTCCTGTGGATAATTGTTATTGATTTTTATGCTAATGGTTTTTAATGTATTCATTGCTTCTCCCCTCTCCTGTATTTCAATTGATAATCCTGCCCTTGGAATAAAAACCATCAGGACAACGACTACAACTATTATGAAACCACCTGATATAACATATTTGGCAATCTTTTTATAATCTCTAGTCGATTGTTTTTCTTTACCGTAGTCATCCCATCTATTACTATCACTATCCCATCTTCCCAAATGTATTTTCTATTACCTCTTAGTAATAAAAGTCAATCATTTTATCCTATAATTTCTTATGACAGCATCTGATTTTCATAGTTCATTCTTGCAGATAATGTAATTATAAATTTCATTAAATTTCACAAATCTTTATTTAACTAGATTTAAAAAATAATATGGATGGATTATAGCGCAGAATCTGAAAAAACATTCGTAACCCAAATAATGTGTGACAATATAGTTAAGGTGACCTCATCAAGTATTGCATCAGATATATCTAAACTAATGATAAAAAAAAGGATAAGTTCCGTAGCTGTAACAGGTGAATCTGATAAAATAATTGGCATCATTACAGAGAGGGATCTAGTAGGGTCTATCTGTGCCAAGGATATTTTAGCAAGCTCACTTACAGCCGAAAAGGTAATGTCCTCTCCTCTTTTGACGATAGATAAAGGTTCCACAATAAAAGAGGCAGTTAAATTCATGGTGGATAAGAGGATCAGACACCTGGCAGTAAGTGATGGTAATGATATTTTGGGAATAGTTACTACTACTGATGTGATTAACGATCTTAAAAGCAAAATAAAACAAAACCTAAAATTCGATTCCAACATTCTTGATATGATAACAATGACAGATATTCCCCTTGAAGAGGGTGGTTTCTCACTTCCTTTGGACGAAGATGAATTAAAATAATAACGAAAATACTATCTTATAATCCATACTACAAGTCCCTATTTCTATTCTTGATTATTCATTTAAATTATTTTCAAATATATAATTATTACTATAAAATAAATGACGAAGATAACAAAGATATGGTATGAACATTGATAATTACTCTGATGGTGAGATAAGAAAGTTCTATGCCTTAAAGAATATTGCAGTGGTAGGAATGTCAGCACATAGGGAAAAACCTTCACATTTTGTTCCGGAGTATCTCCTGCAAAAAGGATACAACATAATTCCGGTAAATCCAAATACAGATGAGATTCTTCAAAGGAAATGTTATGATCGAGTTTCCGAAATAAAGCAGGAGGTTGACATAGTTAACGTATTTAGAAAATCAGAAGATGTTATGGACGTTATAAAAGATCTCTTAAAGAAAGAGGGAATTAAGCTCATATGGCTACAAAAAGGGATCTTCAATGAAGAAGCAATGGGGCTAGCGAAAAAGAACGGAATTGATTTCGTTTATAATAGATGCATGATGGAGGAGCATGAGCGTCTGTTTAGATGCTAATACAAAAATGGATAAATATATTCTTTATAAGATTGACAGTAATAAAACATAGGTAAAACCGCTTTTCAAAAAATATTAACTTCGAAAAAATACTGGACATGATCATATGAAAAAGCTATATTTCTTGCTGATAACTTCATTATTAATAATTTCACTTGGAATTTTATTTTTCCTCCAAAGTAGATCTTATATTGGACCACCTGAGTCCTTTATGTATAGTAATACCGAATGGAGCCTAAATGGTCTAATATTGATAATCATTGGAATCTCTATTTTGATAGTTGGCATTATCGTTTTTATTAAAAAGAGATCGTAAAAAGAAACAAATGAAAATATCAATATTTGATAAGAATATGTTAAGTTTATACTCTATCCATTTTTACAATTCTCATTAAATAAAATTTTTTTATTGGAAGATAAATGAAATCTATTCAATTTGGTTCTTTTTTGCATAGTAGCAATTTTCTTTATTGGGGCTTTGCTGTCTCTACCGCAGTATTTTTTTTGATAGGAGTATGTTTCTCCCCCGTATATAGCCAAGACAATGAGTCAGAATTAACTGGTCCGGTATTCGATCAAGACACTAAATCGCAGAGCTTGCCACCTTCTTCTATAGAGGATAAATTCCCGAAAATGTTTGTTAAAATTACATCGCATAAAAATGCGGATAAAGTTGATTCTGGTACGGTTACAATTCTTGGATTATCAAGCGACAGTAATACAAGAGATTGTATAGTTGAAATGGACTGGAATAACCAAAAACCATCATGGATTGTCACCGCCACCGGACCCGGAGGTGCTACTGATTTTTCCACATGGCAATTTACCTATGACAGGAATACTCACGAAATTGAACCCGGTACCAATGAATTAACTTCAAAATTAACCTGTATTAACCCAGGTCCTTTAACTAAATGGTATAGTGTAACATTAGTCGGCTTACCATATCCGATACCTAGAGCATTTCCACTGCCCTGATTTTATTGAATGATTAAAAAACCATTTCTATTATTTTTTTATATAAAAACTAAAAATATATACACGATTATCCGATAATGTATAAATTATTTTAGAATTACCAAAAATAATTTTTTTATATGAAAAAGATAAATTTATTATTTCTATGATAAATTTAAACATGACATGCTAAAATCAAAATCTAAAATCTTTCTTTACGTTTTTACACTCGCATTTATATCCACAGGTGGCAATACAATATTCAATGTTTTTGCCCATTCCTTCAGTACTGATGAAACTTCACTTTTTCTATCTTTTGTGGATGAAATTAAAGTCCAAGACAAGTTAATAAAAAAATTTGTATCCGAAGACGATTACGATAAAGCTGAAAAACATCTTAGTAGAATTTCTCAATTGTATACTGATGAAATAAGAGATGAATTGTCTGAAAGAAACGAACGAATAGCTAACGAAATAACGGAGACAATATCTGTTATAGGCGATCATATAATTCAGAAAACAGCAAAAGAAGAAATCATGAACTCGATTGATAATCTGGATGCGATTTTGGATGAATCTGTCAGTGTTAGGCTTGAAGATGTTTCTCTTAACAATTCCACTGTACATGCATTACACTTTGCTCAATTGTTAAATTCTCTAGATAGCAACTACAAACATTCTTTCATAATTCCTCATTTTTTACCTTCAAGTGAAACATCTAAAGCTATGCATGATTCTGCACATTCACAACATACAGAGGGATATAAAATTAACGAACCCACTGTTTCTAATAATAAAACTATTTCTGACTTTATCTCATATGAAACAGCGAAAGGATTGATTTCTGTTATAAAGGACATTTACAATTCTACAGTAAAACAAGATGTTACTGAAACAACTTCAGTACAATTAGATAAGATGGATGACGCTCTTAATCAACTTGGATTGGTGGTTGATTCAAAGCTTCCATATACTGAAATAGCAAAACTCATTCATGGAATAATTCATCCAAATCTCATGGAGGTCTATAAATTAAATCATATCAACATAAACGAATCAAAACCAATAGCAGGGTCTAACGACACCATTTCGAAACGATAAACCAATCAATACTCTATTGGCCAATGTTTTAAAAAACTAGAAAGGTTATTAATTCGTAATATCTTCTATTTGTAACTTCAATTTGATTCTAGCTTCCATAAAAAAGAATAAAGTTCTTGATTCCAGAAGAACAGAAGTTTTTATTTTAATTACATTGATTTCAGCTTCTTTTGTATTACGATTCTACGGAGTGGGTGATTCGGGATTTAACAATGACGAAACAATTTATGTAGGACAAGCTGCTTCACTGGCAAACTTTGATGATTTTCGAGAGCATTTTTCTATTTTTCGAGCACACCCTTTACTTATGCAATTTTTCGTCGGATTATCAATATTGACATTTGGATTAAGTGAAACCTCAGCTAGGTTAGTTGCATCAATAATGGGAACCGGTGTTGTGTTATTTTCTTATTTTATAGCTAAATTAATTTATTCAAAACCAATTGCAATAGTTTCCTCATTAATATTGACTTTTTTACCATACCATATTATAATTTCAAGACAAGTTCTAGTCGATGTTTCGTTATCTTTTTTTTTGATACTCAATATACTAATGTTGGTACTATATTTACGAAATAATAATACTTTATTTTTATATTGTATAGGTGCATGTTCTGGATTATCTTTCCTTTCGAAAGAAGTCGGAATAATTGTAATAATAGCAACTTTCATTGTTTTGGGGCTGGACAAAAAAATTAATGGAAAAAATATTTTCATTATTCTATCCACGTTTCTAATCGTTTCTTCTCCATATTGGTTATCTTATTTGTTTATTGAAGATGCCCAGACATCGATAAATGAATATGTATCTTGGCAATCTTCACGGCCTCCAAATCATGACAATTTTTACTATCTTGATATATTAGCAAAGGAAAGCCTTGGATATCCACTTCTTTTCCTAGTGTTTCTTTTTTATATATATTTCATTGTTAATAGAAAGTTATGGAATACGCAAATTGTATCTATACCTTTAGTTTGGATTCCAATACTGGTTATTTTTTATCAATCGTTATCTATAAAGAATTATACTTTTTTATATTCTGTTATTCCTTTATTTGTAATTATTGGAACATCCTTTCTCTTTGGATCTTGGCTCACCAATTTTAGGATTAAAATATTGGTTATTATTCTTCTGGTGCCCTTAATTTTGATTTCTAATGTTTATTTTCTATATAATTTTGTATTTCAGATCCCTCATAATCCCATTTTGGGCTCTGAATCAATTCCTTATATGAAAGATGTATCTCTATGGATGAAAGAAAACACTCCTGAAAATTCTACAGCATTGACACTTTATACCCATATGTCAAATAATATAAAATATTATTCACACAGAGATTCTTTTTCTCTGCAGTCTAACAACAATCCAGCTTATGATAAAATTGATAATGCCGATTTTCTGATTATCTCTAAAAAAATAAACTATCTTGTCTATGAAAAAATACAGTTAGAAAACGCACCATTTTTGAAAAATGAAGCTCAAAAAATGGATCAATATATAAACAAATACAATGCAATTCCAATTTATACCTCGTATGAGTACTATAATGATGAGGACGGAAAAACTTTATCAAAGCCTGCAATAATAGTATATTCTATAAATTAAATATAATCATGACTAGAAAGTTAATTCTGAGCAACAAATTCTTGATGTCATCTGAGGTGAAGTGAGACGATTTATGTAAACATCATTGTCCTGTCATCTATGTTGTTGTTAGTTTTGTTATTTTCCAATCTGAATATCTCTTCTGAAAATTTATCGATACTAGAGTCATCTTATTCTCTTAAAGAAAATGAAAAAAATAATACACAAACACCCATAGAACACATTATAGTTATCTCTCAAGGAGGTAGAAGCTTTGATAATTATTTTGGAACATATCCTGGCGCCAATGGATTTCCTAAAAATATTTCGCTACCCGTAAATTCTGTGTCTAATACCATTGATTTTAATAATTTTACAGTGTATCTTGACTTTAGATTGAATCAATCTAAGTCAAATGGTGAGCAAATTCTCGTCAATAAAGGGGGAATTGGGAAGGAAAATCCCGGAAATAACCTTAATTTTGGAGTAATTCTCGATAAAGAGGGAAAACTTCAAGCTGGATTTGAAACTAAAACAGGTTTAGATTATTTTTTAACTTCCAAACAAAAGTATAGCGATACCAGGTGGCACAGTATGCTGGTTTCATACGACGGATCTTTATTGAGTCTCTATGTTGATAAGGTCTTAGTTTCAAAAAAAAAAACTAACGCTGCTATACCTGATAATAATAAAGTACCTATAGTTAGAATTGGCTCAAATTTTTTAAAATCAAACTCTTTTTTCATAGGAGACGTCGATAATCTCAAGATTTGGAATAGACCTCTGACAGAGAAGGAGGTATATTCTTTGTTTAATAATACTAAAAGAAGTTATGGTTCCCTAGTAGACTTGGATTTCAGCTTTGGGCCGAACAAAATAAAGTCAAAACCAAAAAATGAATTTATTAGTTTTGATGGCAAGAGCTACCTTGATATTAAAATAACACCCGACGATCATAAGATTCAGAAGATAAAGCCATTTAGTCTTGTCGATAAAAAAACATCTCAACTCAAATTCGATAAATCTGTGTTTGACATTTCATATAATTATGGTTTTATGGATGGCTTTATAGATGCTCAAAAAACTGCATCCCCCGACAAAAATCAAACGATTGTGATGGGATATTATGATGACAAAATTATTGGCATGTATTGGATTCTTGCATCATACTTTGTACTAACCGATAATTTTTTTAGTGCATCACCCTTTAACGACCTTGCTAACAATCTTTATCTTTATTCTGCTGATCCTGATATATATAAAAAAAATGTACCTAAAGAAGGATTAATAAATATTAATAATACAATATTTGATTTATTAGAGAAAAATGGTTTGTCATGGAAAATTTATGTAGAAAACTACGATCCCAACTCGAACTACACCAAAAATGATGATACTTCAAAACGTCACTTAACATTAAATCCAATTTTGGCAATTCCAAGATTCGTGGAAAATCCTATACTAAATTCCAAGATAGTTGACTTGAAACAATATTTTAAAGATTTAAAAGATGATCTGCCAACTGTGTCATACATAATTTCCTCCGATAGTCACGAAAGTTCGCCAAAAGATGTAACCAAAGGAGAGGAGTTTGTTACTTCATTGATTATTGAGCTTATGAAAAGTACATATTGGAAACATAGCGTGTTTATATTAACATACGGTAGTTCAGGTGGGTGGTATGATCATGTTATTCCGCCTGAGGTAAGTGACTATGAATTTGGTTTTAGAATTCCTACCATGATAATTTCACCATATTCAAAACACGGTTTTGTAGACAGTACATTGTATGATACTGCTTCAATCCTGAAATTCATAGAATATAACTATAATCTTCCTGCTCTCAATTCACGTGACTCTTCTGCAAATAACCTTTTGAATGCTTTTGATTTTAACAGGGAACGCACAGATTCAGGGGAAATTATCAGGAAACTAATAGAGAAATATGAATCAAGAACGTTTCAACCTAAGGAAATGGATAAAGATGAAAATATCTCATTGATCTTTATGTTGTACGCCAGTCTATTGATCTTCATTCCTTCTTTATATTTTTCAATAAGGTTTTTTCTTAAGGTTAAAAATAAATAATTACTCTTTTATCCAATTTAGATTAGCTAATAATCCAGCCAAAGGTCATAAAATTATTACAGTTCCCCAGAAACTTATTGCAATGTGTTTGATTGCTCCAGTAATACTGTTTTAGTCACTGTTGTTATAGTAAACAGTAACATAATAGCGCCACAACGTCAAAGGTAGCAACAAAGTCATAGTGTTTATATGAATCTCTTTTATGAAACCAGTATTTCCTAAGAAATGAGAAAAAACAGTTCCATCGTTACTAATCCACATTTTAGTTTCAATCAAATATAGACTAGAAAGTGTAATGTCTTCTAACAATTGTAAATTTTATTGTTGGGATTATATATTCAATAAATATGTTCAATCGATGTAAAAATTGGCCACCTCTAATACAAAAAAATCACCTTAGTCTCATTTATGTGTTTTATAAATACTTTTCTCATTCGAGTACATTTACCTTGCATAATTTTGTTTAATAGAAAATCCATAGTTAACATTAGGAATTTATTCTTATACTAATTGTTTAGAAACACAGTAATATTGAAATATACTAAAACATACCAGACTTCGATATTGATTAGATCGAACATTAAACCATTTATTCTAATTCCTTTTTTATCTTTAATGCTTATTACATTAAGTGAAAACTATTCAAGTGCTCTTTCAGTTTCTGACAAAAATAATAATCTTATATTTCCTGGAGTAGGAGATGAACATGACGACGACAAGGGAAAATCTCAGTCAACTACCGGTGACGATAAATCAAATTCAAACACAGATAGTAAGAAGTCTTATTCTGAAGAAAGCAAAACGACGGAATTTGCTAAAAAAGTAAAAAAAGATAAACACAAGTCTGATGATGATAATGAAGAGAATCACGATCCCTCCTCCTACGCAAGACTTAATTTTGTTGCAGTTGGGGATTGGGATTGTAACTCGAAAGCTAAAAAAACTATCAAAAATATAGAAGAACTAGATCCAGAACTAGCTATTGGTTTGGGGGATTACTCATACAGTGGAAGCGTGGGTTGTTGGTTAAAATTGGTCAATCCAATCTCCGATAAGTTAAAAATAACAATGGGAAATCATGATGCCGAAAGCTCCAAAAAATTGAAAGATTTAATGAAATATTTTGGTTTGGAAAAGCAATATTATTCATTTAATTTTGAAAATATTCATTTTATTTCTCTGTCAACTGAGGTTCCATACGATGATGATTCAAACCAATATGAATTTGCAACCTATGATTTAGAAAAATATTCAAATGATCCTAATATAGATTGGATAATCGTATTCTTTCATAGGCAATCTTATGGATCAGGTTCCTCTCCAGAAAACGAAGAAAAATTTACTGAAATATATCATCCCTTATTTAATGAGTTTGGAGTAAATCTGGTATTGCAGGGTCATCAACATATTTATGAAAGAATGTATCCTCTTTCTTACAACGAAGAAGATGATGACAAACCCTACATAACAGATGATAGTTCTAACGATTATAAAAATATAGATGGAGCTGTTTTTGTGACTGTGGGAACGGGAGGATCCTTTGCAACAGGTTTGGGATCTACTAGTGACTATACAGCAGAACGTTTCATAAAATACGGAGTATTAAATGTGGATATTGTGAATAACGGAAGAACACTCAAGGGTGAATTTTATGGTAATGATGGAAAAATATACGATGAGTTCTCGATAGACAAATAAATTCATGATATATTTTCTTTTGGTTGTTTTTCTTTTAATTTAATTAGGATGCTATTCTATTTATTTCGTTTCTCTATAGGGACCCTACAATGATTTACAAAATATATGCTTTAATTATTTCTTTTAAATCATCAAAGTAAAAACGGCAGAACAACTCCTTCTATTGTAAATGAAATTTTGGAATCATCAAGTTGTAAAATTACCATACCATATATCACTGGAATGGGAAGAGTTGGGAAGTTGAATAAGAAACTCCTTTATTGTTCAAATCCTCATGTTAATTTCTATTTGAAGAAGCACAATTATGTTAGAGCGATACAATAAATTTGTTATTTTCCTAAACAAGTTGGAATCATAATATCTTTTTAAAAAGGACGACAATTCATGACAATACAATGACACTTGTTCTAACTACACTGTTTCAATAGAATCAGATTTTTTACTTATTATTTACAAATCAGTTGAAGAATAAAGTTAAAAATCAAATTATTTATTGTAAAACGACTTACTAATACTTACAATTATAACATTACCTTTTGTATTAACGAGACAATTGCTTAATGCCATATTAAATCCCGGCTTGATCTATGGGTTTACTCTTTTGGATATTATTATTTTCATTAATTAAATCAAACACTAGGTATAATGTAATTTACATTTTATTAAATTTTATCGAATACTTGTATCCGTGAGTTTCCTGTATCTGTTATGAAGATTCTACCTTTTGGGTCTAACGCTAGATCTTCTGGTCGATTAAATTGTCCATCTTCTTTTCCTTTCGTCCCGAATTTTGTAATAAACTGACCTTTATTATCAAATATCTTTACATTAGCTGATGTTTTATCTATTACAACCAGTATATTTCCCTTATCAAAATAATCTATGCCTGGAAAAGTTTTTAAAAATTGCGCAGAACCATTTCCATACGATCCCCATTGTGTGATTAGACTAAAGTTATTATCAAAAACTTGTATACGATAATTACCCATATCAGTTACGTACATGTTATTACTAGAATCAAAAACTATTCCATGAGGATGTATAAACTGTCCTTCTCGTGAACCCTTGGAACCAAGAGATTTAATAAAATTACCATCTTTATCAAACTTAAGTATCTGATTTCCATTCATATCACTCAGGTAAACAAATCCATTTGAATCAATTGATAATTGATGGGGTGTTCGGTCAGAGCCCCTCCCCCCAGTACTTTCAAACCCCCAGTTCAAAATAAATTCACCGTTAGAAGTAAATTTCTGCACTCTATGATTTGTTAGTTCTAATGTATAGACATATTTGCCAGAAGGATCGACTGCAACATCATGTAACTTAAGAAATTGTCCATCATTGGAACCTGTTTCTCCCCATTTTAAAATAAATTTACCATCAGAATTAAATTTTTGAATTCTATTGTTTCCAGTATCAGTGACGTATACATTTCCATTTCTGTCTATGTCAATACTATGAGGATTCATAAACTGTCCATCTTGATCTCCCATTCCTCCAAATATAAAGGAGAACTTATATCTGAGTTTATTATCTTCTGCAAAAACATAATTGAATATCAACCCAAAATTTATAATGAATAAAACCATGATAAGGACATAAATTTTAAAGCAACGATTCATACATATTAAATAACTACAGTTCTTTATAAATTTCATCAATTACATTATGGACGCATTTTAGTAACTACAATATACATTGAATAATAGAAATATAAGATTAAACTTTTTAATTTTCCTATCTCACAAGCATCTATTTTTTCCTTATCTGATCAAATCGTATTCCGATAAATTGAAACTAATTTTTATTTCAGTTGGTTATTGCTAAGTCCACATTCCTTACACTTAAATAAAATTACTTTTTCTTTTTCACTTTCAGCCATTTCGCCTCCACAACAAGGACATTTCATATGCTCTGTATTTGGGCATCGATATAAAAATTTTAGAGGCACTTATAATATTGCTAAACAAATTAATTCGGGAGTTCTGAATTTATTCTATTAAATGTTCCAATAGCTTGGTTTTCATATTCTGCTGCTTTTGAAAATAAGTCTTCAGATATCTTATTCTCTGTAATATTTCCTGTTTCAAGATATTTGACGAAATGATTATTACTATCAATTTCACTTTTTATTGATTTTAGATATGATTGAAATATTGGCGAATATTCTTTAGAAGGTGAGAAATTCTCCATTTTTTTAGAAATATTTTCAAGGGTTAAGGTATAATCATTTGTCTTTTGAATTAGAGTTTCATTATTATTTTTTCCTTGTTTCCATTCCGAAAAAGTCTGATAAAATTCGTTAAAGTATAACTTCACTTCATTATCCACGGATTGAAAAAATTGTTTTGAATTTTCTATCAAATCATTATCTTCCACAATACCTGATACATTCTGATAAAAACCAAAATCCATCCCACTATCCTGAGCTATAAAACTAAGTTCTAACGATAAACTAAAAAGAAGAATATATATAAAATTTTTTTTCATATAATCACTATTGTAAAGCTTCAAAGCTTATTTATATTTATAATTTTTTTTAAAATTTTATATTGAAATCGTCAGTAAAGATGTTTATTCTAAATGTTCAAGTAATATCAAAAATTTCTTATAATTAATTCGTTATATCCAGTTCTTCTATTTGGTTTACTGTTAATTGATCTTAATACATCAACTTCAAAAATCTTAAATTTCTTATATATCTCTCTAACAAGATTTGTATCCGAATTGCTGAGAATTATTTTACATCCCCTATGGTCTAGATCCTTGAATAGCCTAGCAAGTCTTTTTTGTTCGAGACTGTCAAAGCCTATATTTGTATATTCAGTGAAGTTGGCTGTTTCGTCTATGGGATGGTAAGGAGGATCTAAATATATGAAATCATTTTCTTTAGCGTTTTGTAACAAAATCTTTTCATAATCTCCTGCTTGAACTATAGTTTTTGTTCTTTTAAGTAAGTTACTTACATTAATTATATTTCTTTCATCACAAATTTTGGGTTTTTTATATTTACCAAAAGGTACATTAAAAATACCCTTTTTATTCACTCTATAAAGTCCATTATAGCATGTTTTATTTAACGTTATGAACCTTGCTGCCATGTCGATGTTATCTTTGGTACGTCTCCCTCTTAATTCATAATAAAATTTCTTTGGATTCTTGTAGTATTGGTTTTCATATTTCGTTAAAACATGTATCAGACTGTTTGGTTTTTCCTTTATTATTTTATAGGCATTTATCAATTCCTTATTTATATCAGACAAATACGAGATAAAATATTGATTGTTATACCTGCTTAGTTTCAAATAAAAAAAGAGAGCGCCTCCTCCTAGAAAGGGCTCAAAATAGTTCGAAAATTTCTCTGGAAGTTGTTTGTCAAGATGGACTAGTAAACGAGACTTACCACCAGCCCATTTTACAAATGGATGAAATTTATGATCAATTAAATTATCCAATATAACCGACTTATCACAAAAATGGGACATGATAGAATAACAGATTTCTCCATTTAGAATATAAAAGTTTAGTCTAATAAAAGTCGTGATATTATGCTTTTAATCTGTATAAAGAATTCAAATAATGGTACCATAACATATCGTAAAATTATGGTAAACACATTCTATTTGGTTTTTTGTTATTTTCAATATAATATTTACGAATAAAATTTTCTTTTGAATCAAACCTCATTATCTATACCTTGCAGATTCGATAAGTAATATTTTATCTCTTTGGGTACCTGCTACATTAATTTCCTTCTTTATAGAAGAATTTCATTTAAAAAAAAGTTTTTAAAAATTGTTTAATCTATTCATTAATTCTGGTTGTATGCCAATCTTGTATGCATGATTGTAGCATTGTCATTGATCATTGCATCTTCGACAGTAGCAACTTCGCTCACTGTATTGGTAAATGATAGTGTACAGGTTATTGATACGATGGTAAAAAAATCGTTAAGTATCTCTTTGGTGTCAGCGAAATGGCTTCCAAAAAAACATGTCTTATAATGCTATCTGTTATTATGTTCTTAAAGAATATAATAAATATTTTTATGTTTCAGAAATAAAAAAATAAGAATAAAAAATAATATATATACATCGTTCGTGTATTAAACATGTATTATTATTTTTCAGCATTAAAATCATACTCGTTGGTTCTGAAAATATTATTTGAATAATTTGATAATCTTTTCAATGCATTCTCCTTTTCATAATTTTTATTCTCCAATCCTTTTATGACCTCACTTAAATATTTTATGGATTCATCGTATGTTTTTTTGGCTATAGGATACGGGACTCCATCTTTTCCACCGTGCGCATAGCTAAATTTCACAGGATCCTTCCATGAGGCTTTATCTCCATAGATCATCTCGGATATTAGTGCTAATGCCCTTATTGCTGCAGGTCCTAGGCCCTGAATATCTAATAATTCTTCATAATTGTTTGGCTGAATATCGTAGATTTTGTCAAAGATTTTCCAATTCAACCTCCGTGGCATCTCATATTCTTCATACATTGCTGATTCAAAACTACTAATATTTTTAGATGAATTCATTCGGTCATTCTTGTTTTCAATCCAATTGTCCAATTTTATTTCATTTAATTTGATCGGAATTTTTTTTATTGAAGATTGTATTAATCCTGAACCACTTTTAGCTAAATCCACAGAAGTTTTTCTATTGTCTTCTGAATCTTTTGAAGTCATATTCAATACATTGGATAATCGTTCTGAACTTATAATTCCTTTATACGGATCAATAATGTAACTTTTTAAATCATCAGAAACCCAGTGATATCTTCTTGCCATTCTGTTGTTCTTATTTAATCCTTGTTGAATAATAGTCCAATTTCCGTTTTTATCAAAAAATACTACATGATGATAAAGGGTATAACCGTCTTGGATTGCCGAGTTGTCTACTTTGGCAGACATTTTACTGGCATAAAGCAATCTAGATATTTTCTCAGTAGAAAGATTGTAATGTTTTTCTGCCAGTCTGGGTATCTCAATTTTTGTAGCTGTAGATCTCTTTCCTTTTCCTCCTGCTATCGATACACCGTGAAATTCATTACTTAGTGCTTGCTTCAAAACTCCTGTAACTACGGTAGTCAAGCCAGATGAATGCCAATCAAATCCAAGAACACAACCAAAAGCCTGAAACCAAAGAGGGTCGGAAATATTTTTAAAGAATTCATTTGTTCCCTTTTCTTCTATTATTATTTTTGAAATAGAAGAAGAAAAAGATATCATACGTTTAACTAAATACAATGGAGCGTGTCCTACGTGTAATGGTAAATTTACTGTTCCACGTCTCAACTTTATTAAAGAAATATCCTAATCTCTGGTTGTTAATTCTTTCTTTCTTCTTTTTATTATTGTTATTTGCTAGGAATTCAATAATATTACATGAAGTTAATTATAATATAATGATAAAAAAAATCTACGTTACACGTAGAATAGATGAAACGGGAATTAATCTGTTGAGAAAAAAATATAGTGTTTTTATGAGTTTTAAACATACATCTCCCTCTAAAAAGGAAATACTAAAGAGAGTAAAAAATGTTCATGCGATCGTATGCACTTTATCCGAAAGAATTGATTCTGACGTAATGGATGCTGCGGGTGATAACCTAAGAGTAATAAGTACTTTTAGTACAGGATATGAACACATTGATGTAGACGAAGCCACAAAGAGGGGAATATATGTTACTAATACAGGAGATATATTATCTGAGGCTACAGCAGATTTGACTTTTGCATTTATTCTTGCTTTAGGACGAAGAGTAGTTGAGGCAAACAAATATGTTTTAAGCAAAAAGTGGAACTATGGTTGGATGCCAAATTTGTTTCTTGGAACTAACATCTTTAATTCTACATTAGGAATTCTTGGATTAGGAAATATAGGTACCGCAGTAGCGAGAAGGGCACGAGGATTTAATATGAATATCTTGTATCATAATAGACATAGATTAAATAGAAATAAAGAAAAAAAACTTGGGGTTAATTTTGTAGACAAAGATACATTATTAAACAATAGTGATTTTCTTTCAATCCATGTGAGTCTACAAAAAGAAAATTATCATTTAATCGATATAAATGATTTTAAAAAGATGAATAAAAATACATATTTAATAAATACATCAAGAGGATCGGTAATTAATGAAAAATCTCTTATTGTCGCACTAGGCAAAAAGTGGATAGCAGGAGCAGGATTAGATGTTTTTGAATCCGAACCACTAAAAAAATCTAATCGCTTGTTGCAATTTAATAATGTTGTGATTCTTCCCCATATTGGCAGCGCCACTATACAAACCAGATCCAAAATGTCAGAAGTTGCGGCACTCAATATATATAATATCTTTGAGGGTAAATCTCCACTGTTTCTTGTTAACAAAAATAGTAAAAATGCATTAATATGATAAAGATTTGTATCTTGGAATTTTAAAATTCTATTTCTCGTTGAGATATTACTTCTTCATAATCCTCTTTTGTACCTTTTATACAATTTGTTGATATCATTCTAATATTTTGTATTTTTATTTTTCCCTTTGGGAGTAAATTTGTTTTTTGTAGTAATTCAATTTTCCTTTTTATGAATTCATAGTGGTCTTCACATGACATTCCAACCAAAAATTCATCGTTACTCTGAATCGATATTATATATGACGGAGGCATAATACATCTAATTTTTTTTGAAGAGTAGGAGCATTTATCTGGTAATGCCACAAATAATTTTATATTTTCGGCTTTATAATCTAACTGATAGCAATTTTAGAGATTTTTCTTACTATTTGCAATTGATCTTAACGAAGTTTATAAAAGAGAGTAATAGTAAAGTTCTAGTAAGATTATAAGATGGGAAGTAGAAAAAGGCGCACCATTAAGCCTCAACGGAAGACTAGAAGCGTTGAAGGACGTTGTCCAAAATGCACAACTATAGTAAGATTTAATGTTTCCGGCCCAGTGGGGGATGAAATCTATGAATGTAGAGGCTGTATGTCTAAATATCATATTGATGAGTTATAATTTCTACTTGCCAGTGGTAGTGATTATTTGAAATACTATCTATTCTTAAAGTGAGGCTTCTATATTGAAGCTCCAATTACATTTTATAATCCATCTCTTTCATTATTAGTAGATGGAACACAGAATAGAATATTCTGGTAAAGTGTATCTTTACAGCAGTGGAATGCCCAAAGAATTGATAGAAGTAGCCAAATCCAAGTTAGTCGATGATTGCGGCGTCGTCTTGCAAGATATTGAGCTTATTGAGGTTCCTGAAGGCGTGCCACAAGGTTCCATAATGATTACCATCTGGCCACATTATTTGTCAGTTGCCAAAGTAAAAAGAGTCAGGGAAGGGTCAATTTATGCACCGCAGTTATTCAATATTGATATATGATTAATTATTTCAGAAATTTATTATTTATAAATTTCCTCACAAATTGACTTTATCATTGGATGTGTATTAGAGATTTTTTGTATCTTGATTTTCGACAGTGTTGATATTCTTGATTGATGATGTCTGTTATTATACAATATATTTATTTTATGAAAAAATTTAAGTGCGTAATAAATTCAGGAATCAAGCACCAAGAGCAGAATACTTAAAATAAGTTTTACTGATTTTATCTAATAGGTATGGTGATTTCTTTTTTTTGCAAAAGAGAGAGACATTCCGACTGTCCATTAGAGATGCCGGTCGAAGAAATATGTGGTCCAAATCATGACTGTTCATTTGATATAAAAATGACTAAATGCCATTGTACATGTCATTATCAATCTAAATAGCAACTTATCAATTTCACTTAATATACCATGTATTTTTTAGTTGCTGATTCGTATGAGGATGATAAAATTAATTAAAAAGATAACATAACATAACATATGCGTAATGAAACAGTAAATACCTGTTCCTTCTGTAATTCTAAAGCGCTTTCCGGTTATAGTCTCTGTTCCAAATGTATGAAATTGTATAACATTTCGGTTAGTGAAAATGAGCTAGATGGTTGTGGATGTGATAAATAAAAAATTCGATGCTGTTTAATTTTTTTTATATGACTAATATTTATTTCCTTAAAGGGTCAGAAAATGGTATCTTTAATCATGTAGTTTTTATTCATACAGCCACCACATCATCATTCCCTGCACTTTAACTAAATCCAATACTATCTAACAAGTCTTGCGCTTTTTTCTTTAATTTGTTATCTATCTTTACTACGACTATTCCTTCTAATGGTTGTCCATAAAGAACCACCGATTGGTCTCGAGCCAATGCAAAAACTGGTAGCGCTAGCAAATCCTCTTCTCCATCTACAAACACCATTGCATCTTCATTCCTCTCGATTATTTTTTTTATTATATCATAGGCTTCTTTTGAGATAGTTCCCTGTCTGTTAGTACATTTATAAAATTTTATTTTATTATTATTTGAATAAGCTTTTATTATTTCTGAATTCTTTAGTTCTGGTCTCCTTATTCTTCTTTCTACGCCATCAATTATTGCTATTTTCGGATAAATACCAAATGATAAGATTCTTTCCGTGGTTGCATCACCAACAGTAACTATGCTTGTCTGGTTGTCGTCCTTATAGCTGTTAATTATCTTTATTATACTCTCTTTAGTGATGTTTTCCTTTCTTATTAGATCTCCAAATGGCTTTTTTAAAATACTTAAATGTTTTTCTTTTACTGGCATTTTTTAACTTATTTTTATGAATTACTAGGTTCATTCTTAGTTTCTTGTTCAGATTGTTCTCGACTATTCAATTCTGCAGCTAACACACTGATTCTACCTGCTACTGATTTGGCTATCTTTAGAAATGCTTGACTTTGTGAAGATTCAGGTTCTGAGATAACAGTTGGTTTTCCTGTATCACTTCCTTGCATAATCTGAGGATGCAATGGAATTTCTCCTAGGTACGGTATGTTGAATTGTTCACTTATTTTTAGGCCCCCCCCTGTACCAAAAATATGAATGTCAGATTTGCAATGAGGACATTGCAGATAACTCATATTTTCTACCACTCCAATAATTGGAACATTTAATTTGTTGAACATACCAATTGCTTTCACTGCAACATTCATTGCTATATCTTGTGGAGTTGTAACCACCAATATTCCAGTTATTGGAATGGTTTGTGCTATAGTTAATGGAGCATCTCCAGTACCTGGAGGAAGGTCGATGATGAGATAATCTAGATCTCCCCAATTAACATCAGTTAGGAATTGTTTAATTATTCCCGAAATTATCGGTCCGCGGTAAATTCCAGCCTGTTGAGATTGTTCGTAGAAAAAACCCATAGAAATTATCTTTACGCCATCTGCGATTGGTGGCTGAATCTTATTTTTTTCAACCATTGGAGTATCTTTTAATCCAAACATCAATGGGACACTCGGTCCGTAGATATCAGCATCTAAAAGTCCAACCTTTGCTCCTGTTTTAGCAAGAGATAATGCCAAATTTACCGAAACCGTTGTTTTCCCAACTCCTCCTTTTCCACTCGCGACTGCTATAATATTCTTAACTCCAGGCAACAATTCGTCCAATGATATTGCCCTACCCTCCATAACTCTGGCAGTAACTCTAAGATCTAGATCCACCACCCCCAAGTTGGCAATAGTGTTTCTTACATCTTGTTCTATTTCACTATTAAATGGACATGCAGGAGTAGTAAGTTCCAGAGTAAAAGATACTTTATTATTATTAATATCCAGATCTTTGATCATTCCCATTGAAACTATATCTTTATGTAATTCGGGGTCAACAACTTTTTTCAATGAGGTAAGAACTTGATCAACTGTAACCATGCTGAAAACAAAATATCCGACAATATTTAAATATTCATTTATACAAAACGAAATTGGAACAGCGACCTTGATTATAATTACTGTTCCTTGGTTATCTCCTCTCATATCGATCTATTTAAACAAAAAGTTCATAAATTGATATATTATATCCTAATTCGTCTAGAATGTTTTATATTATTTCAATGACTGACATTGTTAGAATTCCTCCTAATAGATTAACTGACTCGCTCAAAAATACTGCAATAGGTATTTTAAAAGAAAAATACGAAAGCATGATTAGTCAAGAATTAGGCTATGTAATAATGATAATAGACGCTAAAGTTGATTCAGTGGGTAAACTAGTGACAGGCGATGGAGCCACCTATCATAAAGTAACCTTCAAGGCTTTGACTTTCTTTCCAAAGATTCAAGAAATAGTGGAGGGAGAGATTATTGAAATCACAGACTTCGGTGCATTTGTAAGGGTAGGACCTACAGATGCATTACTTCATCTATCTCAAATTACCGATGATTATCTCAAAAGTGATATAAAACAGGGTATTATTATTGCAAACCAGTCTTCAAAATCATTAAGGATAGGCTCAAAAATGAGAGCGAGAATAACCGCTGTCAGTTTAGGAAAAGGATCTTCAATGGGAAAAATAGGGATCACATGTAGACAACCTTTCTTAGGATCTTTTGAATGGATTAATGAAGAGGTGGAAAAAACAAAACAACCAGCACAACAAGCCACGAAGGAGAAAAAAGGAGGTTTAAAGTAAATAAATGCCAAAAGAGCTAGCCTGTAAGAAATGTAAGGCCATCACTATAGGTAAGGTATGCGCTGTATGCAATTCAACGGAACTTTCAAGCGACTGGTCTGGTATTATTATAATATTTGATCCTGAAAAATCTCAAATAGCTCATACATTAGAATTAAAAACGGCACACAAATATGCGTTAAAAGTCTCTTGACCAGAAAATTATATAATTATTTAGAATTAAGGAAAATCCTGGAAAATTTTATACAGGAGGATCTTGGCACAGGAGACATTACCAGTGAAAATCTAAGATTTAAAGATAAAGTAGTTTCTGCAGTAATAACCTATAAGTCTAAAAAACCTGGAATCCTTTGTGGGATAGAAGAAAGCGAAATTCTATTTCAGATGTTCGGTTGTGATACAAAATGTATGGCAAAAGACGGAATGAAACTCTCTTCAAAAATGCAAGTCATGGAGATCAAAGGCAAGGCAAACAATATTTTAAAGGTTGAAAGAACTGCATTAAATCTACTTATGCGAATGAGCGGAATCGCAACTAATACTAGAAAATTTATAGATATAACAAGCAAAATAGACACTTCAATATTGATAGCTGCTACTAGAAAGACTGCACCTGGTTTAAGAATCTTTGATAAAAAGGCTGTTCTCGTAGGAGGAGGAACAACTCATCGTTTAAGACTTGATGATATGGTACTGATAAAAGATAACCATCTTCAAATTGAAAAGTCTATATCAAAACTGATACCGTTTATTAAAAAAAGAGTAGGCTCATCAATTCAAATAGAGTGCGAAGTAATGAACCTATCTGGAGCTTTAGAAGCAATAGATTCAGGTGCTAATATAATAATGTTAGACAACTTTTCTCCTTCAAATGTTAAGAAAACAATCTTAAAAATTGCTAAATTGGGTCTCAGAGACAAGGTCAAGATAGAAGTGTCGGGAGGGATAACATTAGAAAATATTTCAAAGTATGCTATTTCTAGACCTGACATCATCTCGATAGGCCAATTGACGCATTCTTCTCCTGCCTTGGATTTTAGCTTAAAAATTGTAAATTAGAAATTAAACTTTATAAAATCATACAGGTAGGGTTATCTTCTTCTCATTCGCTCTGGTTTCTTCTGTCCAGGTGGAATTCTTTTCTCAAACCTTTTTATGAAATTATCCTTGTTCCTTACCTTTGAAATAGGACTAGATCTCTCCTTTGCTTGAACCTTTGGCGTTTGACCTTTAACTTTTCCTGCTTTAGTAAGCGATCCGTGAGTTGGCATTTCTGTCTTTAAATATTCAGTATCTCTTAATAAATGTATTACAAGTAAAGTGGCAATCTTTGTATGTTGTTAGCGTTCTTGAGGCAAGGTTATCCTAGATAGTACTACTTTAAATGATCATTTTCATATACCTTCTCATACTAAAGTAAATGAATTTATCAAAAAAACAGTATTTTGAAGAAATACTTTCGTTAAAGAAAGAAAGGAATGCAGTAATACTTGCACACAACTACCAACTTCCAGAAGTGCAGGATATATCTGATTTTATAGGAGATTCATTAGCGCTTTCAAGGCAAGCAGAAAAAACAAAGGCGACAACAATTATTTTTTGCGGTGTTCATTTTATGGCAGAAACTGCGTCAATTATTTGTCCAGATAAGACTATTCTTATTCCGGATCTTTCCGCAGGATGTTCTTTAGCATCATCAATTAACTCAAAAGAGTTGGAAAATTGGAAAAAAGAACATCCCAACGCTGTAGTGGTAAGTTACGTCAATACGTCCGCAGAGGTTAAGGCTCTTTCAGATTACTGTTGCACATCATCCAATGCAGTTAAAGTTGTGAATAGTATTCCTGAGGATAAAGAGATTCTGTTTCTTCCTGACATGTTCTTGGGAGCATATGTAGAAAAAATAACTCAAAGAAAAAATATGTTTATCTGGGCAGGAGAGTGTCACGTTCACGCGGGGATAAAATCTGATGATATCAATTCGGTATTAAAAAAATATAGACAAGCAGACTTTTTGGTACATCCTGAATGTAGTTGCACATCATCTACGATGTATCATATGGCAATGGGAGATCTTCAGAAAACTGGTTACATTTTATCTACAGAAGGAATGATGAAACATGCTAGGAGTTCTACAAATAATGAATTTGTCATCGCCACAGAAACCGGAATACTTTACAGAATGCAAAAAGAAAATCAAGACAAAAATTTCATACCATTAAAAAATGATGCTGTATGTAAATACATGAAAATGATAACGATAGAGAAAGTATATAATTCACTATTAAATAATGTATATAAAGTTCAGGTTCCAAGAAAAATTGCAGACAACGCCAGACTGGCAATTGAGAGAATGTTGTCAATTGGATGATTTCCATAAAATATAATATTATGTCGCTTATTGGTAACACATTTATTTATTGATAATTACCAAAAGGCATTTTATTATAAATATACAGCTATGAGACACGAATACATTAAATCAATTGCGTAATTCGAAAATCATGATCTACGATATTAAAATGTTAGAATTTTCAGAAATCTATTAATTTACTTTACAAATACATTAGAAATATACTAATGAAAAAAATTTCGATAATTGGTTGCGGTGCAATTGGAAGTGAATTGGCCCTTTCAATTGATTCAGAGTTAGTTGACAAGGTAAAAATATCTTCTCTATTTGATCTAAATTTAGAATATGCCGAAAATTTACGCTCTATCCTAAAAAATAATTCTCCAGAACTCTATGGTAATTTTTTAGATTATGTCAATTCCAAATCCTTTAAAGAAGTGGACCTAGTGATAGAATCGGCATCACAAGAAGCTGTTAAAGCATACATTAGAAAAATTTTATCTGAACGAAAAGATATTTTGGTTATGAGTGTGGGATCTTTTGCTGATTCTAATTTTTATGCGGATATACTCAAATATGTTGCGAAATACGAAAACAATATTTATGTCCCATCCGGAGCTATAGCAGGAATTGATGCTATAAAAAGCACAAGGAATTTTATTAGTTCAGTAACCCTGACGACAACCAAAAATCCAGAATCACTTCGGGGGGCTCCATTTTTTCAAACATCGCAAATAGATTTGGATTCATTAAAAAAAAGGACTATTATTTTTGAAGGTTCTGCAGTTGAAGCTGTCAAGTATTTTCCCACTAATGTCAACGTAGCCGCACTTTTGGGGCTAGTAGGTTTAGGCGTTGAAAAAACCAAAGTTAACATCGTAGTAGATCCATCTATTCGAATTAATAAACACGAAATAAAAGTAACAGGCAAATTCGGAGAATTGATAATCATGGTAAAGAATATTCCTAGTTCTAAAAATCCACGAACTAGTTACTTAGCGATATTGTCAGCTCTTGAATGCATAAGATCGATTGTTTCAAGTGGAGTAAAATATGGAACATAAAATGGGTATTATTATTGCGATTGCCTCTCTTTTAATATCGAGTTATCTGATTTATATTAACGTAGTATAAATAAAAGGCCAAACCACATTGTTGAATAATTTAATAGCTATAATTGTCATATGTTTTATAGTTGTAGGTAGTCTATGGGGAATTGGAAATCTATTATATCCAGATACTAGTTCCATCACATCAACTGATGGAATGTTGCTTATAGCCGAAAACAATTTGTTTAACAATACCAACCCAACCATAAATGTTCATTTAGGACATCCTCAAAAACTGACTATTGTTAACAAAGATTTTGTAAAACATGACTTTATTGTTGATGAATTGGGGATCAACACATCATTTCTATCATCGGGTCAGGATTTCGTAACTGCAATTGCTTCCAAGATTAATGGAACTTTTGAATATTATTGCTCTTTACATCCATCTACAATGAACGGAAAAATAATAATCTCTTGATTTTTAATTTTGTCTGAAAAAAATAACCTTGACTAAAGGGAGAAAGAATAAATTCTAACAATAAATACTCTATTATTATATTCAAATGTTCAATACTAATTCGGGTAGTGGTAATAAGAAAAAAATAGAAAAGATAAACTTGGGAATAAAACAAACAGTTTTAGAAAGAGCCAAACATCGCTGTCAAGCCTGTTCGAAAAAATTTAATAATAAAGATACACCATTTTTTTATCACATTAACGGTTCTTTAAAAGATAATCGTCCTGCAAATCTTAAAGCATTATGTAAAGAATGCTTTGAACGCACAGGAGAAAGTAAAATCAAAGATAATATAATAGGAAAAATCCGATCCCTCATTAGAAGGGTAGTCTAATTATATTCATATCACACTTTAATTTGTGTATTATGTATTTTTTATAAATTCTAGTGCTATTATTTAGCGCCTAAAAAAAGATCTTTATGTTCTTGCGAACAAAAATGTTCGATTTTAAGGACTCCTCTATTTGAGTCTCCTTCAATATGAGGCCACCCCAGATCAAAAAATAATTTTCCACAATAGCCGCAAGTTTTACTGTCCATCAACAAAATAAATTTGTTAAAGTAATAAAAATTATTTTTTTTAATAACTATTATATTGTATATTTTTAATATTTTTACTATGAAGATATTTTTACAATTAATCTGTGATCAATGTGACAAAATAATATTAGAAAAGGAGGGTCAATCTCACCTCGATGCCGAAAGATTTCCTATTACAGAAGAAGAAATGTCTATTTTAAATAAAGAACATAGGGGACATGAATGTCATATTGAAGCAGTAGAAAAACATATCTAATTTTCTTTTTCAATATAGAGATAAAATCAAAAATTATAAATTTTTTTGGTTTATATATTTAATGCCTACGACTTCAAATTTTTCTGACGAGATGAATCAATTTCTATTATCCATCAGTCAGTATTCTTATTGGCTATATTTTTTCATATGAAGAATTTTACTGAAGAAAGCTTTAAATTCTGTATATCCAAGCTTCTACTCATGTCGAAAAAATTAGCATATACAAGTATGCTGACCGGATTTATTCTAGGACTTTTAGTTATAAGTCTACAAATAGCGGGATATTCTTTTACAACTGTACTTGCACAAGAGAGTGAAATTGAATCTATTAGTGCAACAGAAGGCACTGCTAATGCAACGGAAGGCACTGCTAATGCAACGGAAGGCGCCGCTGTTTCTGCCACACCAGAGCCAAAAGCATCATCTGTAGAGACGGGTGGTTCATTTGCTCAACAAGGAACGGTAACTTCTACACAAGACCCACTTCCTGGTCATGAAGCACATCAATTAGCTATTCTCTTACCACCAAGAGCCGATGGATCTATTTACGAGGGAACTCTTACATATACTGCAAGTAAACCAGTTGAGGTAGTCGTATTACAAAATTTTGCAAATAATACTGCAGTTGATTCATTCTATGGAGGTCTTGCAACAGCGCCGTTAGGAGAAGGAACAGTCGCTATTAGTTTAATATCACCGCAATATAGTGGTCCAATAAATGCTGCATCGTTGCCATTTGCAGGCAATGCTCTAGCCTTGCATACTATAAATGGCGATCCTTTTGCCGCAACCTATACCGTAACGGGTAACGTGCTCCAAGCAGAAACATTTGATGCTATTGTTCCTGCACCAATAGCTGCTGCTCAATCTGACGCAGGTCAGGCTGCCGACGGAGAAGATAAAGACGGTAAAGACGGTAAAGACGGTAAAGACGGTAAAGACGG
>DATGZA010000055.1:0-1944 GCA_035297365.1 Nitrososphaeraceae archaeon | reverse complement strand
TTTGTGATTTTCAATTACAAAATCAAAGTTAGCTTTTTTGGTTCCATTTTCATCTGTAACTTTCATTATCAATGATTTATCTTCCCTGCCATTAAGATAAGGATCCCCTTCAAAGTATAATTGAGTAGTAAGCGTTGGTTGACTAGGAACTCCAACTTTTAAGTGTACATGACTTGGACGTTTTATATCTCCTGCACCGTATTCTTTAGGAACTATAGTATCTATAACATAGGTTCCATCGTTATTAGTCTTAACCTTGCCTCGAAGAGTAAATCCCTCATTGTCATATTCTCCACTTGAGTTAGCTTGCCAGACATCTAGTATAGCATCTTTCAGTGGTTGACATCTCATATCCATGACCTTTCCTGTTATTATTAGTCGTTCGCCTTCTACTCCTTCACCGAGTCTTTGTTTAAATGGGGCACCATCCTTATAGAAAGGACCCAACATATCAGATTTAGTTAGTTTACAAAATGAACTTTGTTGTTGCGGTAATTGTAAAGTTGAAATTTGATTAGTCGATTGTGCAAAAGTAGTTGTATAAATCAAAGATATAACTGTAAATGACATAATTGTAGTCAAGCCAAGAAAAAGATTTTTCATAATATAGATAGTAAATAACATTCTATATATAATTGAAGCCAATTTTTGTTCTATTATCTATAATATGATTAGAAATAGTTACTTACCGTTTAAAAATTGTTAAAAATATTTAATTTAATAACTCGGACCAGCAAAAGATACAAATCGTTCAGTACAAATTTTAGTTAAATGTGTGGAATCTGAACCTTTCGTTAGAGTGGGACCAGTCACTTTATTGCAATAAAATTTCTATTAGAAAGTCGTGCTCGTTATATAATTTCATAATTTATCGAAAATATTAGGTATTATTCAACTTTAGTATCTCAAGATCTAACTTTTTACTTTAACTATAGAAATATATTTACTCTTTTTTGTAATTGCATAACGAGGATGGAAAAAAGACAAAATATTGCAGTAGTTACTGGCAGTTCAACGGGGATAGGATTCGAAACTTCATTACTTCTTGCAAGAAATGGATTTTACACATATGCTACAATGAGAGATATACGTAAGCTGGACATAATTGAAAAAATAGTCAATAAGGAAAATCTACCTCTAGAGCTTTTAACCTTAGATGTAAATGATGATTATTCAGTAAGAAATGCAATACATAAAATACTTGGTGAAAAGAAGAAAATTGACATTTTGATAAATAATGCAGGTTATGGTTTATTTGGTGCTTTAGAGGACATGTCAATAGAAGAAACAAAGAAACAATTTGAGACAAATCTTTTTGGTGCTATAAGAACTATAAAAGAAGTTCTACGCTCAATGAGAGAGCAGAAAAATGGAATAATAATAAACATTAGTTCAATGTCTGGAATCGTTGGTATTCCTGCAACTAGTGTATATGTTAGTACAAAATTTGCATTAGAGGGATTAAGCGAATCTATATCTTATGAACTTCAACCATATGGAATAAAAATAATACTTATTGAACCAGGTGTTATTAATACTAATTTCGTACCAAATATTAAATTTCCATATAAACCCGATGATAGATCACAAAAAACTTTGTTGGAAGAAGAATCAGAAAGTAATTTTTCTAGCAATGACATTAAGAAAAAAAATTCTTTATATTATTTCAATACCATAGATGCGTTTCTATCTCATTATTATCCGGCCATGAGAAATGCGCCATCACCAAAAGAGGTTGCTGCTGTAATACTTGAAGCAATTAGAATTGCTTCAAATTCTTCAAAATCTTTATTCAGATATACGGTAGGAGAAGATGCTAAAACTTTTGCACAAGCAAAAAAGAATATGTCTGATTCACAATTGCACGAGTTTATTTCAAACAGATTATTGGGTTAATAGTTATGTAACCTGTTTATTACTGCTATCTGTAAAATATCAGTTATC
>DATGZA010000054.1:0-8434 GCA_035297365.1 Nitrososphaeraceae archaeon | reverse complement strand
ACAATTTCTAGCAAGAACTCCAGAATACAAAAAACAATGGGATAAAAATGGCATAATTCAATTGAAAAATGAAAGAATAGCAAACTACAGAGGCATTATGGAGCACAAGTTGAATTTATCATAGCATTTGATGATTTGACTACACAAGGCTACGAATTGAAGGCAATAGATGAAGATAAGACAGGAGACAGTCAGGGTCTTTTAGGTGGCGTTAATTCTTATTTCTATTTTCAGAAGAAAGACTCAAATAATATTTAAACTGATATGTTTTTAACAAAATAGAAACTAGTCAATAGTAAACCTGATTTAATTAAAATATAATTTAACGATGAAGTTAAATGTCATATGCTATATAGTTACGAATATTCCGATGAGTAGTGATACAAGTTATGACAAAATTAAACATTTAGTAGAGATTGAGGATGACATATTTGCAGTTTTTACTGTCAATTCCAGAGGAGAGTCGAACACGTTGACTATTGCTAAAAATACTGACTTTGAAAAAAGTGCCATTGAAAATATATTTAATAATTTTAACAGCATACTTAAGCAAGATGATAAGATAGACATTCCTACCAGTAGCTTTAGTGATTTATTAGGTAATCTAAAATGGAAAGTTGCTGAGTATGAAAAAATACGAATATTGCAGATTGCTGACAAAAATAAAATTGTGGTTGTCCTTATAAAAAATAACACTAGTTTGCATGAAACAGTAGATAATATACTTGGTTATTATTATGAGGAAGAAGACGAGATTCCCAAAAGTTTGTTTTGATGATATTGTATAGCAATTTAATCTTAGGATCAATCCAACTTTTAGACTTCCAAAATTGAATAATTTAACTTTTATAACGTCATCTAAATTTTATAATATTAATCATTATGGCAATAGGCACTGAATCTTCAATATTTATTCATGTAATAATTTCACTTTCACTATTACTATTTACATCAAAATTATTTGCAGAACTTTTTCATAAGATTAAATTGCCAATAGTATTGGGTGAACTTTTAGCTGGTATTGTAATAGGCCCTTATGCCTTGGGCGGATTGCCACTATTTAATGGAGAGCCATTAGTCATTCTTGATGAAACAATAAAACACATTGGTGAGCTGGCTGCAATTGTTATACTTTTTGTAGCTGGATTGGAAATAACTCCAAGAGAATTTCTTCGAGGAGGTGTAAGCTCTTTTACAATAGGTGCACTAGGTGTAATTGTACCTTTTTTCGTAGGTTATTTTGTATTTTCTTTGTATGGATTAGAAGCACTTGAAACACTTTTAATTGCTACAGCATTGACTGCCACTAGTATAGCAATATCTATTCAGGTCTTGACATCTTTAGGAAAAATGCAAACTAAAGAAGCAAGACTAATTCTAGGTGCTGCCATCGTAGATGATATTTTAGCAATAGCAGTTTTATCTGTAGTTCTTACGATGGTACAAACAGGAAATACAACACCAGATATAATGGAAATCACTTTTCTAATTTTGAAAATTCTGGGATTATTTGTAGCGTTGCTGGTAGGTGCGATTTTAATTGTTCCAAGAATACTTCATAGAGAAAGATTATGGAAATCTCAGGGAAGTATAGAAGGAATTACAACTGCAATATTTTTTGGAGGTGCTGGAATTGCTGCTCTTGTAGGACTTTCGCCTATCGTGGGGGCTTTTGCAATAGGAATGGCAGTTGCTAGTACCCGTTTAATAAAGCAGGTAGAAGAATATGTTCATAAACTACAGATTATTTTTGCTCCTTTATTTTTCGCTATAATTGGAGCACAAGTAGATTTAAGAGGAGTTAATTTTGAAGTGTTATTAATCGCAGGAATACTTGTTTCTATCGCTATAGCCACTAAGATCCTTGGTTGTGGTTTGCCATCATTGATTTTTCTTAAAGACAGAAGCAAAGCTATGAGAGTTGGCATAGGAATGGTATCTAGAGGTGAGGTCGGTTTAATTGTAGCAGGAGTTGGTGCAACATCAGGAGTATTATCTGGCGATGTATATACTGCTATCATAGTTATGGTGGCAGTGACAACAATAATCACACCAATATGGCTCAAGAAAGCTTATCAAAAAGAATTAGAATGAGTATGTGTTAAATCTTTATACAACTAAATTTGTTGCCTCCAGAACATGTTTAAGTGAATATACTTTTGATAAGGATTTCAGGAATTCATATGTAATTTACTTATGATTTTTGTTCTATTCAATAGTTATCAATGTTACAAAAGATAACTTCAAATATTGCATATACTGTTAGTGTCATACCGATAAAATTTGTTGTATAGTTTTCGATTCTTTCTAATTGAAAGAAGAGGGACAGAGGAAGAATAAATTAATGTTATTACCTGAAACAATCAATAGCATCGATAATGATTTTGATCCAATTGAAATTAAAAATAACAACGTAGAAGAGGGTTTAGAATGTTTTACTCATTGGTTATCAGTTAAAGACGGAAATTGTGATGAAGATAGCAGAAGAAATATGCAGTTAACTTTGATCACATTTGAAAAGGAGAAAAACAAAATATTACTTCATGATAATCCTAACAATTTAGATATTGAGGTTAGTTTTACTGATGGTGTCCCATTCTGTAACTTATGTCACACAGATGATTGTGCGCATACAGGTTTTGCTATATGTGTAAAACAAACTCTTCTTGATTAAATAAAATATTATGTGTTATTAGTAACTACCCCGAAAACTTAATATTATAATTTGGTCATATAATATATATCCCTCAAATCATTTTGGGGGATCAAAAAGTGAACGTCTGGATATAACTGTCAACTATCTGGATGTTCACATATTAAAAAAATAGATTTTAAATAATTACATTATTGATTCTTTATTTGAATCTGTTTCAACAATTTCAAACACTGGATTATCTGTTGGAATAACTGCTATGGATCTAGATTTGCTCTCGAAAATTATTTTGTCAACGAATATGATAATTGGTAGGTTTGAAATTATCGCTATTTTTTATATATTCATTTTCCAGCTTAGAATATGATTTAATTAATATGTATACATAAAAATAAAACAATCAATATATAAAATATGTTAAATAATTAAGTTGATACAGGGATATGATTTTATTTTCTCATATTTTCAATTTTCTTCGAATATACACTCTCTTGAGATAATTGAGAATAACTATTAGTAATAACACAAATAAAATAGCTATTAGAGCTTGAACTATTGATGTAATATAAAGATCGGTTCTAGTATTAAAAATTATAATTTCCATGGGAGCGACAAAAATCACCAAGAAAAAAGATATTGCTAAAATGGTACACCAAAATAAGGCAATCAACAATATAAGATTTGAAACCATACGATTATCCACTTATTCCTATAACAAAATAATATTGTATTACTATTGAAATTAATGCTAAACACGATGAAAAAATTCCTAGTTTGAAAATCTTGGTAGCTAATTCTTTTTCTGTTAGTGGACCATCTACAAGAATAAGTCTTAAAAGTGTAATTGGAGCTTTTTTATCTTTTGATGCATCCAGTTTAAAATCATCTGTCAAAAATGTAGGTCTTGTAGTGATCTCTCTATGTTCAACAACTCTTTTAACACTTGAGAGAAATAAAAATGAATTAAAGATAGCAGGAAGTAATGCAATAATTGCAATTAGCTCTGATTTTCCTATTATTGCTATAGCACCATACATTGCTCCAAGCATTAGGGTACCTGAATCACCTGGAAAGATCTTACTTGGAAATTTATGATATTTATAGAAAGCTAAATTAATAAAGAAAAGAGAGATGGCTGATACAAATACTTCAATATTTCCAAATATGTAGACACTGATTATCAATGGGATACACGTTATTAACATGAATCCACTTACAACACCATTTAAAACATCAATCGAATTAATTGTATTTCCTACCACTGGTATTGCAATTAGAATTAATGGGATATATAAAATTGGGATAAATGCATCACCAAAAATAAGATTGAGGTTTGTATCATATGCACCCAAAATAATAATTGGTAATGCTGAAACAATTAAAGCAACTGGTTTGAACCATCCTGGCATAACTTTTTTATCATCAATATAACCGACACAAAATGCAATTATAGTTGTAAATAAGATTGCCAAAATTTCCATACTAAAGGTAAATAGATAAATGATTATCATAGGTATTATTATCCCCATAATTAAAATTGGACCAGCAGGTCTTGGAATATTTGGTTTTTGTGGTTTATGATAGTCTTGTACTACTTTTCCTTTGGAGGTAAGAGATTTAATTGCACGGGGCATAAAAAAATACACGATGAAAAAAGAGCATACAGAAGAAATTATTGTATAAATAATAAAAGTAAGTAAAGAACTATCATTCAAAATTATCATTTTTTATATTCACTAGATAACTCTTTTTGATATTGTATTTTTGTATTTTTTATCGGATTGTTCTTTTATATATAAAGAAAATTTATCAATGTTAAAAACAATATTTTTGATTTTCATATCTGCTCTTTATTTAATGATAGAATGATTTCTATTTTTGTTTTACTAATAAGGTTTTATGAAATCGTATTATTGAGCAATAACAATTATGTTTAATTGAATTGTTTTTTGATTTTCTTGGCAACTGTTGGCCCAATTTTGGATATTTTAGATAAAGTGAATTCTGGTGTTGATTTAAGTATTGTTATATTAACTATTCCAGAATCGTGAAGTGCACGTGCTCTTATTCTTCCTATACCTTCTATCTTTACCAACGATAGTAATTCCTTCTTTATACCGTATTTTATTCGAGTTCTAAGTTCAGAAATTATTGGAAGTAGATCTTCTCTCTTCAATAATTTTGCAAATTCATATAAAGAATGTATTAACCATTCACCAGATTCGGAAATTCTGTGCATATCACCAGGATCTATTGCTAATTTATCACTCAAGGATCTATCGCTAGTTTCGTTTATCCATTCACACAATCCAAGAAAGCTGCGAGAACAATTATTTTCATCTAGATCATATATTAGATCATTAGAATATTTTCTGATAGTCGTATAAAAAATATCCATGTCCTTTTTTCTTAGCGCTAGTTTTGGATAAAAATCTGAACACTCGGAAATCAAATGTAAAAAGCAAACAATAATATTCTCATATTGACCTGAATCGAGAGATTTTTTAATCTCAGAAATTGAATTAAGTGTATTTTTAAATTCCACAGCTGAAAGGGGATCGATATATAAGATAGAAGTTTGTTTTCCGAATGCCGTTGCGATATACCTATCATTTTTACATTTTATAAATTCATACTCTTCAAGATATTCTAATACACTATCAAGTTTAAATATAATGTTAGATTTCTTGGTATTTTGGGCAAATAGAGTATCAGAGAACAGTTCATAGAGTTCTGTCTTTTTTATCCCTGGAATAGTTGATATAGTACTGAGAATATGGAAACGTAATGATTTTTCGTTAAATAATTTAGATTTAATAGGTTCAGGGGTTCCAAGAATATAATGATCATACAGATCTTCTGAATTCATTCCAGATTCTGATACAATTATTGCTTCTCCAAATGTGTCATATTGTGGCCTACCAGCTCGTCCACATAATTGTTTATATTCAAGAATACTTATGGGAACATTTGAACCATAATCATAATCATATCTCAAAATACTAGACAAGATTACTCTTCTAGCAGGAAGATTTACTCCTGCAGCCAATGTCGGAGTAGAAGCTAATAACTTAATTGTTCCGTTTTTAAAATATTCTTCAATTTTTTCCCGTACTACATGTCCTAATCCTGCATGATGAAAACCTACACCTTTTGAAATTAAGGTTATAAGGTTTTTTGTAAGTTCTGTATCGTCGGATATTTTGGCTAATTTGGATGCAAGGTTTGCAGCTTTTTCCTTTTGTTTTTTATCGAGTAAACTAAAAATTCCTTCGGCTGATTTTGCTGCTAGTGAAGCTGCTCTTTTTCGGGTATCTGCAAAAATAATTACTTGTCCTCCATTTTCTACAGAATCCATTGCTATATCTACCGGGGCAGATGATATTGATGAATTATGATTTATTTTAGATTTTTTGTTATTATTTGTACGGATTATCCCCTGATCATATATTCCTTCTATTAGAGTTGTTGGTCTCCAATTGCTTTCTAGTAATGTACAGTGCAACCATTCAGCAATCTCTTTTGAATTTGATACAGTTGCACTGAGAGCTAGTATTTGTGCTTCATGATAGAACTTTTTTATTTTTGTCAACATTATCTCGAGAGTTGGACCTCGATCTTTATCTCCTATTAAGTGTATTTCATCCACAACAAAAAGTCCTACATTAGACAATAGCTCAGTATCGTTTCGTATTAATGCATCAAGTTTTTCATTAGTTAATATAACAATATCTGCATCCAATAGATCTTTTCCTTTTGAGTCATAATCTCCACTCGCTATCTTTATTACGAGTTCTTTTTTTCCATCTTTTATACTCTTTTTGCTATTATTATTTTCAATAATTTGATCCGAGTTTAAAGAATTATTTGTATTCCCATTGAAATAAACATTTTTTAAAGCTAAAAAATCATTATATTTTTCAGTAGCTAATGACCGTAATGGTGTCAAATAAATGACTTTCTGTTTTTTTTCAATTGATTTAATGGCAGCAATTATTGCTATTAGCGTTTTGCCACTAGCTGTTGGAGAGGTTACGAGTAGATTTTTTCCCTTTAAAAGACCTTTTGATATAGCTTGTTTTTGAATTGGATATAAAGAAGTATATCCTAAATATGAGATTATTGTTTGTAAATTTTTATCCATAATGTTCGATAAAGCCATAATTTCCTCTCTGTTCTTCTTATATTCAATAAGCATATTATTTATTAATTAATTGTTATATTTCAAAATCAAGAATATTAGCAAATAAATAAGAAAAAAGAAAGGAAATTGGATTTCAGATGCTTATGATAAAAGTTTAATTGTTATTTGGCTTTTTAGATGATGTATATCTAATGACATTTAGAATCTGTGAGATATTAAATATATAAAATACAATGTGTTTTTAGTAGATGCCGGGGTACCCAAGCTAGGTAAGTTACAATGACCCTAACAGGGGTCAGCCTCGAGATCGTATCCAATGACGTGGTAGCTGATGTTCTTCTGGACTCGTGGGTTCGAGTCCCACTCCCGGCGCTCAACTCCAGTAGTCATATGCTAGGATAAAAATATCAGGATTGTGATCGATTGCAGAAATTCCCATTGTAATTTTAAGAGTATAAAAACAGTATTCATAAAAAACCAGATATAGAACTTTGTATTTAATAATGTTGCAAGTATGTATTAATCTTAGATTTGATGATACTGTGGCATCAAAATCATGTACATTATCTTTGGATGCTAGTGGTGATCTAGGATGGCTACCCCGCACACAGAGATAGTGTTGAGGAATGGTATGTTTTTGGAGCATTGGCTCTATTCCCTGAATCTGATCATAAGGCACATGTAGATTTTTTTGATTTCATCTGGCCAATTTGGTACATTGTCATAGGATTATAGACATCTTTATCCGACTAACATAATCGGTATACGGGACTCTCCATTATTGCTGCTTAAATCAATAAAAGGGTTGAATGTCTGTCCGTTGTTGTTACTTGCTCTAAAGAAGACATCTCTGTCGCCGCCGTTACTTTCGTCCTCCCATACAACATATACATTCTTACCAGAGATTATCATATCTGCTCTAGTCGATATTCCATCATTGTCGCTCAAGTTAGTAACAGGATTGAATGTCAGCCCGTTGTTGTTACTAACTGTAAAGTATATCTCGCTGTCACCAGCTTGGTGTAATCCTTCTTCATCTTGCCATAAAACGTATACATTGTTACCTAAGACTATCATCTCCTGGAAATCCAATTCAATCTGGCTATTACTAGTCAGAATAACAACAGGATTGAATGTCAGGCCGTTGTTGTTACTTATTCTGAAAAGGACACTATAGTCACCTAGATTTACCTCTCTATCTACCCACACGACATACACATTGTCACCTGAGACAAGCATTTGACTTCCACCGGTATCTCCATCATTGTCACTCAAATCAATAACAGGATTGAATGTCAGGCCGTTGTTGTTACTAACTCTAAAGAAGAGATCATCATCGCCACCATTACTGTTATCTGTCCATATAACGTATACATTATTGGCAGAGGCGAGCATCTGTTGTAAAAATGAAAATCCATTATTGTTACTCAAATCGATAACAGGGTTGAATGTCAGCCCGTTGTTGTTACTTGCTCTGAAGAAGACATCTCTGTCGCCGCCGTTACTTTCGTCGTTCCACGCAATATACACATTGTTACCGGAGACAAGCATCTGCGGAAAGAGATCAGACTCTCCAGCATTGTTACGCGGCGACGATCCGTCGCTCCTCCCGGCGTACGAGCAGGCGCTGCGCGACT
>DATGZA010000053.1:0-21560 GCA_035297365.1 Nitrososphaeraceae archaeon | reverse complement strand
ACAATTTCTAGCAAGAACTCCAGAATACAAAAAACAATGGGATAAAAATGGCATAATTCAATTGAAAAATGAAAGAATAGCAAACTACAGAGGCATTATGGAGCACAAGTTGAATTTATCATAGCATTTGATGATTTGACTGCAGATGAATATGAACTGAAGGCAATAGATGAAGATAAGACAGGAGACAGTCAGGGTCTTTCAAGCGGCGTTAATTCTTATTTCTATTTTCTGACGAATGACTATATAAAATAATTGTCTGGAAATATAAGTCGAAACTACATCTAATATATCTTAATGTTGACTTAATTACAAAAAGGTTTAGCCCATTTCTTATTTTTAAATTCAGAAATGACACAATATTCTGTATAGATTTTTGTTAAATTGTTCTCTACTAACGCTTTATTGACATTTATACCATCACAATAGATAACACCCATTTCTCTTCCATACCTGTCACCTCTACGCTGACCATCATCAATATCAACTTCGCCTTTTTTATTAAGACATAAATTCTTAACAAATTCTCTTGCTTCTTTATATACATCTTGCCCACGTTCGGGTGTATCAACTAATGCTAATCTTATTCTAATATCGTTGATGTCTAGAGTATCACCATCTACAACATAATTTACTATACCCTGAAATTCTATATCGTCTTGTTCGTCTCGGTTACTGTACAGATTTGAAACAAGAAGAGCAAAAGAAAAAAGACTTACTATAATGATTGAAAATATTATAAAATATTCTCTCTTATCCAACTGAATTAAAAATTTGATATATTATTGTATTTTGAAACCATAAGATGGTTATGATTCACATCCTATACCGTCTCCGTCGCGATCAAATCCATGCGGATCTGGTGGCAAAACAGTAAATTTTTTATCTGAAATGTCAGTACAGTCAAGATCCGGTGGTGGAGATGGTATACATACATCCGGATATGAAGAATCACAATCACCAAATTGTGCTTCTGTTTTAGTAATAGTAAAAGAAAAAAAAGTTAAACTTGAAACAAACATGACCATCAAAATTGAAGTAATTTTTACTTTCAATGTTAAGTGAAATTATAAAAGAGTAATATTAAAAATGTTCTATAATAATAAATAAATTTTAAAATTCCCATTTAATTGAATTGATAGAGCATTTCGCTTAACCCAAACATTTTCATGAGTATCAACTTTAATCAAAATATCTTTGTATGAGCTCTTTAATCATAGAATCAGCTATTAACTCTTTTGCAATATTGGTTTGTACATTTAATCTATTAACTAATGGTTCTAACTGCCTACTTAATTATCAAGAATATGTCTAGCTGTTGTGTTTAGTATGGCACACTTTGTAGGTCAATTTGTGTATTTTTCATAGAAATTAAAATGATTTGTCATTTTTACTTCCACCCTTTTCATTACAATTTTATTATTATCTAGAGACAATTTAAAATAATCATCATATTTGAATTATTTAATTTAAGTCAATTTAAGTCAAATGTCTTGATGGATGTGAAATCCTTTTAATTACAGATCTAAATTTCTGCATTTTCATATAGAAAATTATAAGATGGGGGTGATAACATTCATGATGACACTTGACTTAATTCTTAACCAATATCTGAATAATTTTTTATCTCTTTAACAAGAATTTCGAAAGCAAAATTAAATAAACAAAAATCTATTAGTATACCAATGAAATTAACAATAGCTCCAATTCTAGTAATAACATTATTGGTATCATCTTTATCAACGATATTAGTAAATGTTAGTACAGAATCCGAACCTAATGTAATGGTATCTCCAGAATGCGGCGAACTTGAAGGCTATTCAATGATACTCAAGGTCAATGGTTTTGAACCAAATGGGAATGTCCAGTGGCAAGTAGTCCATCCTGAGAGCAAAACTATTGCCTCATACGGATATTTTTCCACCAACAATACGGGTGGATTCAATGAAGACGCATTCATTGAAGGTCCATTAATCAAAGGATCGTACGAAATTCAATTGTTTAATGATTTAGATCAAGACAGTCTACCTGATAACAATAAGATACAAAAAATATTAACAATATCAGTACCATGTTAGATACACAATACTATTCATAGAGATATATTAAAATGAATAATTGAAATTTTTATAGACCCTAGACCAAAAACTAAGAATATTATAAATATTACATTAGTTTTTACGGTGAAACATATTCAACCTCACAGATTTTAATATTGTCACTAAATGCATAATAGGTCTAATATACATATACACAATTAAAAAATAATATTATTGCGGACATCATTTTTTTACAAATTGAAATGCAAAAGTATTATTTTCTTTTAGATTTTTATCATATAAAAACTGAGTAGCTATTAATTTTCCGTAAGTTACCATATCTCTTCCCATGTTTTTCATACGTTGATTCAAATAAGTATTTTTTAAATTACCTTGATCATCAAAATCATTTTCACCATGTATAGATAGACCATATGGTAAACTCCACCCATAACATTGACGTACTGCTGTTCTCATATGATCAATGACAGTTAAACCTTTTTCATGTGATGATACTATATATCCAAATAGTTTACCAGAAAATTCATACCAATAATAATCTAAAAAATTCTTCATTCCGCCAGACATTGATCCATGATAGTCAGGTGTGGCCAAAATAAATGCGTCAGATTCAATTACCTCATCATTTATCTTTCTGACATTTTCTGTAATTTCTTTAGGTTTATTTGGACTGAAAATTGGTAACTCTATTTGTCTTAGATCAATGATACCAATAATTGCACCGTATTTCTCACACTCTTTAAGAGTCATTTGTAGTATTTTAGTACTTGTAGAATTTTTACGTAAACTTGCACCAATCCCTAAAATTTTAAATCCATCTATTTTTTCATCAATTATATTAACAGGTGATTGCTGGTCTATCCTTATTTTCATTTATACAATTTGTTCATTTTCTTATTTTAATTAATCGTGGTAATTAATTGTATAAAAATAGAACTTTAATTTTGAAGTTTGATTTTTAACAATATATTTTTTATTATTTTATAAAAATCGTTATACTATATACATGTCATAGACTATATTGTTCTACATTAGAAATATACGATAACTAAAAATATACAATCTTCTTAGTTAGTAGAGGCGTAGTATTATCACGGGTTCCATATTAAATGACAATATTAGTAATCACCAGTCTCTAACTGGATTAAAACAAACATCAAAATTTGACAAAATTTTCAAATGGATTATAATTGGAGCTTCTATCTATACTCTTTTTATTTTATCATTAATAGTTTTTTCAGTCGGTGATGGTTCTAAAGAAATTTTTTCAAAGGAAGGACTTGGTTTCATCACTGGTACAGATTGGAATGCAGTACCTGGAAGAGAATCATTTGGAGCGTTACCTTATATTATAGGAACTTTGGTTAGTTCTGGCATTGCAATGCTTATAGGTGTACCAATAAGTTTAGCGATAGCCATCTTCCTCTCTGAAATAGCTGGAACCAAGTTGAAAACTTTGTTATCTTTTGTCATAGAGCTATTAGCTGCTGTTCCTAGCATTATTTATGGATTCTGGGCACTATTTGTATTTAGATTTTGGATGGTAGATTATGTAGAAAAACCTTTACATAATTTATTTGGAGGAACATTACCTTTTTTCGCCAAAACCCCTTTTGGATTAGATGTTTTTACTGCTGGTGTGGTATTAGCAATAATGATTATCCCTATTGTCTCGTCAATAATCAGAGAATTGTTACAAGTAGTTCCAGATTCTCAAAGAGAGGCAGCATATAGTTTAGGTGCTACAAGATATGAGACAACAAATATGGCTGTTTTACCATATATTAAATCTGGAATTATAGGTGCTACAATAATCGGTTTAGGACGGGCTATTGGAGAAACAATGCTAGTTACTTTGATCATTGGAAACACAATTGGATTGAATGCCATACCAACATCTCTTTTTTCGCAGAGTCAAACTTTGTCTAGTCTAATTGCCAACGAATTCAATGAAGCATCATCAGATCTGCATCTTTCTGCTTTAATCGGTTTAGGAGCAGTTTTACTCATTCTTGCAATGGCTATCAATGTTGTAGCGCGTGCTATTGTGTTTAAAACTATTAAAATTCAGGAGGAATAATGTAGAAAATGTCCGACGATATAAAAAATTCAGATATTCAATACTCAATTAGAAAAAAAAATCTTGAAGAAATTATGTTAAAACATTCAAAAAAAAGAGTATATGTCAATAAAATACTAACTGTTATATCAATTGCTTGTGTCATCCTAGCAATAATTCCACTCGCTAGCATTCTCTTTGAGGTAGTGAAAAACGGAGTATCAGCTATCAGTTTTGAATTTTTAGTAAAACCACCAGGTTCAATCGGATCAGGAAAAGGGGGTATTGGACCAGCCATTCAAGGAACATTAATAGTTGTAGGTTTAGCTTCTCTAATGGCTGTTCCTGTGGGCGTACTTACAGGAATATATCTATCAGAATATGCAAAAAGTAACAGTAAATTTGCTTTTGCAGTTAGATTCTTTAATGACGTTCTAACAGGTCTTCCCTCAATTATTGTTGGTATTGTCGGATATATCACTATTGTCTTGACTATAGGATCTTTTTCTGTTATTGCAGGAGCTTTCTCATTATCATTAATAATGATTCCAATTTTAAGCAGAATAACTGAAGAGACACTCAAAGTAATACCTAACTCTATTAGAGAGGCAGCTCATTCTCTCGGTATACCAAAATGGAAGATTACTTTATTTATTGTATTAAAGACTGCCATGAGTGGTGTTATAACAGGAATAGTTCTATCAGTCGCAAGAATTGCTGGTGAGACCGCTCCTTTAATTATGACTATTTTAGGAACAAGTCTATTTTTCTCGTCTCTTACTGGTCCTGTCGATGCTCTTCCTCTTAGAATATGGAGATTGGCATCTCAACCATACGAATCTGCTCATGCTCAAGGATGGGGTGCAGCACTTATTCTAATTATGATTGTATTAACCTTGAATGTCGTTCTCCGATTATTGTCTCAGCGAAAAAACTTTTCAATTAAAAGTTATTAGGCTTTAATTTTCTTCTATGTAGTGTTGTTATGAATAGTTTGATCTAGTAATATATTATATAGTCTATATATATTTGATAGATCTATATTATCAACTAACATAAACTATACAAATAGTATTTCTCTTTCTCTAACTATTGCCAATATATTCAGACAGTGGAGAAGTAAGAAAAATACAATTTACTGGGAAATCTACATATGTATTATCATTACCTAAAAAATGGGTAACAGAACTACATTTGAAACCAGGAGACCCAGTTACAATCATTAGAGAACCAGATAATACATTATCAATAATATCTGATATTGCTAGATCATCAAAAGAATCAGTTGATGAAGCTACTGTTCAAGTGCTAAAAGATGATAGTGCCAATTCCCTAAAACGTAAATTGGTATCCATGTATCTAGCAGGATATAATATAATAAATTTAAAATCGAAAATAGGAAGAATTAATCCATCACAGCGTGAAGCAGCTAGAGAAGTTGTTCGTAGAAATCTGGTAGGTACAGAAATTATTGCTGATTCCTCCGATTTGATAACAATACAAGTTTTAATTACTCTTCCAGAGCTTTCTGTAAATACTGCAGTCAGACGAATGTTTCTACTTGCTACTTCAATGCATAAAGACGCGATTGTTGCTTTGACAGAGTTGAACTATGATCTAGCTAATGCTGTTATTAGATCTGATGATGAAGTTGACAGGTTTAGTCTTTATATATTGAGAAATCTAGTTATTGCTACAAAAAACGATAGAATGTTAAGTGAAATCGGCTTAAAAAATAGTTCAGATTGTTTAAGTTATAGATCAGCCGTAAAAAGTATTGAGAGAATTGCAGATCATGCTTCTAAAATAACTGAACAATGTTTGTTTATAAAAGATATGATTCCTACTGATATTCTTGAAAACGTGAAAAAAATGAGCGATCTGTCATTACAAGATCTTAATGATTCAGTTGAAGCATTTTTAAGAAGAGATTATTTGATGGCAGATAGAATAGTGGATCGAGTTGAAAATGTGAGACTTCTTGAAAATGAAATCGTGTTACTTCTAGATAAATTTGGTGATTCCTTTAATCAAAACAAGATTTACATTAAACTTGTACTCGAACATCTAAGACGTTCTGCAGAACATGCTAGTGACATAGCAGAAGAGGCATTAAATCAAACTATCGGAGAAGTAATAACTATAGAAAAAAGACCATCAAGTTACAAGATTTAGATCTTTGGCAGTTCATATAAATTATAAAATTTTTATAAAATTTCTATATTGCTAAGATATAATATCACATTCTCTATCAACATTATTAAAAATGTCTTTCAAACATAATAACACTGATTTTCTTTTTCTAAATAAAACTTTAAATGAAACATACGAAAATTTCAGTGTTGTACATTTATTGTTACTTTTGCTAAACATTAAATTTAAGAGTATTATTGAAAATTACTTTCATCTAAAGTATCAAATATAATGAATGCAAAAAAATTGGTGTTTTTGTTATTAGCTATTGAAGTATTGGGTTTCCTTTAAATGTCAATGATTTGAGTGTTTCTTGATCAAGTTTTACGACTTGATCAGGCAAAGGAACATATCCTAGCTCTGAACCAAATTTCTGTCCATCAGTAATGGCCCAAGATATAAAATCAACTAATGCCTTGGCTTTGGCCTCATCAATAGATGGATTAGTACCTAGTTCTTTAAAGAGTAACAGATAAGTGAAGCTTGCTATAGGATACGAATCACCGCCGTGGGCATTGACCACTGAAACATCTTTCCATGAATCAGTACCTTTAGGTAGACCTGTCGCTGAGGCTGATATGGCAGCTGCAGTAGAATTCAAAGATGGTTTTATAAAATTACCCTCCTTGTTTTGAATAGAAGCAGAATCAAGATCGGTAGTCAATTCATAACTTAATTCAACATATCCAATTGAATTAGGTGTACTTATTACTGAACCACTAACACCCTCGTTTCCTGGAGAACCTACTCCTATAGGCCATGGAACTGACTTTCCTTTGCCTATCTCTGCTTCCCATTGTGAGCTAACATTAGATAAATAATCTGTAAATACAAATGTTGTGCCAGATCCATCAGATCTATGTACCACATGTATGCTATCTGCAGGTAGATCTAAATCAGGATTGATCTCTTTGATTTTTGGATCATTCCAATTGGTTATCTTACCCATAAATATTTCAGCAATTACAGGACCAGTTAATTTGAGCTCCTTATCTGATATCTGTGGCAAGTTATAGGCAACTACAACAGATCCAATAGTCTCAGGAATATGTACTGCACCAGTAACTTTCTTCTCTTCTTCCTCATTTAACGGAGCATCAGTCGCTCCAAAATCCACTGTTTTTTCTGTAAACTGTTTTATTCCTCCCCCACTTCCAATAGATTGATAATTGATATTTACGTCAGGTTTAACATTTTGATATTCAACCCTCCACGTGTCTATTAATGGAAATGGGAACGTTGCTCCTGCTCCATTTATAGTGATCTGTGCGTATGTTTGTTCTAATATAGTTGGCAAATTTGCTGTCAAGAATACACCAGCTATCAACCAGATCAATGGTCTATAGTTATTCTGCATATCCAAGGTACATGATGGTGTGATTAATATTTTGACATTATAATGTCATTAGTTCTATATGAAACTAAACGAAATATTTTTTCTACTTTATATTTCTACTTTCCCAAGGAAAAACAATCCAATTTGTATTATTCAAAACTCTTCCTACGATTATATTGTCATCCTGCATTCTATATCTACTTATCAAACATGTAAAATCATATTCAATATTTTTCAAACCTTCCTTAATTGCAAGAAAAGTTTTACCGGTATCATATATTTCGTCGATTAAAAGATATTTTTTATTGTTTTTTATTCTATGACAAAATTCATTTGTTTCAACAGATTTAGTAGAGATAAATTCAATCTCGTTAATTTCTAGTTCTCTTGATATTAATCTTGCAGGAACTATTCCTCCATTTTTTATTCCAATTATTGTATCATATTTTTTATTGCCTTTTCTAATTTTGTTACTAATTATGTCAATAAGATTTTCAATATCGATCCAGCTCAGATATTCCCTAAACAAATCAGTTTCAGAGTTATTGTTAGTCTTTTTCTTTATTCGGATCAAATTTTGAAAGATTATGCTTATTTCATATATATTTTAAAGGAAAATTGGCTTATTTTTGATATTGAAACAAACATCTGTTGTTTAATTAATCTATGTTTATGTAGCTAAGCCACTCGGTACTGTATTTGTGGTTGCCTCTTGTTAGATCATCAAATAAACTTTTTAACTGAAGAGTGATTTTTTCTATACCACCATTTCCTATACGTCTGTTATCTATTTCTCCCACTGCCTTTATCTCAGCAGCAGTACCTGTCAAAAATACTTCATCTGCTAAATACAACTCATCTTTTGATATATCACGAATTTCAGTAATTATATTATCATCCTTAGCTAATCTTAATACTGTATCACGTGTTATTCCCTCTAATGCACCGGAAGCCGTCGGAGGAGTAATTAAAACATTATTTTTAACAATAAAAATATTTTCCCCGCTAGCTTCGACTACCATTCCATCAGTATTTAGCATGAGAGCTTCATCAAATCCAGCTTTTATAGCTTCAATTCTTGCTAAAGCTGAATTCGCATAATTGGCAGTTGCTTTTGCATGAATAGGCATCGTTCTTGCATCTATTCTCATCCATCCTGATACCATTACTCTGACTCCATGATTGACATCTTCTTTCTTTAGATATTCATCCCACCTCCATAACGCAATAGCTACAGATACCTTATTGCTTAATGGATTAATTCCCATTTTTCCATAACCAAAGTAAGCTAACGGCCGAATATAGCATTCATCTATTCTATTTTTTTTGGTAGTATCAATTATTGCATCTTCTATTTGTTCTTTGGAAAATTCAATATTCATGAAATATATTTTGGCACTATTAAATAGTCTATTTACATGATCTTCTAATCTGAATATTGCAGGACCTTTAACAGTATTATAACAACGGATTCCCTCAAATACCGCCGTTCCATAATGTAGAGAATGGGTTAAAACATGTATTTTTGCTTCATCCCATTTATAGAAAGATCCATCTATCCAAATATGACCATTATTCATAACATTTCATTCTTTTCATATCAAATAATTCAAGACTAGTTGTTCTTACTATTATTAGTAATTCTTTGTAAATGAACTGCCTTTATTGCATTGGCAACATTATTGTCTATATCTTCAACTATTATTAAAATCCTTGATGTTTCTTCTTGAGCATCTAAATTCAATATATTTATATCATTATCTCCTAAAGTTCTACTTGCGGAAGACACAATTTTTGGCATTTTCCACATAGAATCTCCTATTAATGTAACTACACCTCTTCCATATGAAAATTCTGTTTTCGGATAGAATGCTTTGAAATGTCGCTCATGACGCTTTACATAATCTGCATCCAAAAATAATAGTCTAGTAATCTCCATGTCATCAATTTTATATGGGGATAATTTTAAGAAATTATAATATTGTTTATCTTTCTCCAGTGATGCTATTAAATAAGATGCGTTTATGCTCTCCATTCTAACTATAGCACAATTTCTTTTTCCTGTTACTATTTTGATTAAAGAATTTGAAACATTCCTATCCTTCTTATTATCCTTATGTTCAAAAATTTTCTTATTGTTATCTAAAGATTTTTGAATTATTGTAACGTTTAAAGGATTAATGATCGAGGTTATAACTATTGGGATATCCAATTTATTATCATCTATTTCTTTTATTGCTATAGGGTCTAGAATTTTCATTCCGAACATCCCAGCTAATTTAGCTTCATTATACGATAAATATTTTATTGATTCTAGATTGTCTTTTACAATTTTTGGATCTGCACTAAGAACAATATTATCTTTTTCAAAATCTATTTGTGTCTTATAATTATCATGAAGAATAATAGCAATATCTGCAGCAGTTCTATCGGAACCTCCCCTTTCATATGTAGTTTCTAAACCATCTGTAGTTTTACCAATAAAACCACCAATAGATATTACTTCATTTTCTTCTATTAATTGAAGAAGATGTTTTTTGCGTTCCTTGGATTCTTCAATCATAAAATTTGCAGCTTCAAAATTATCATCAGTAATTATAGGCCATTTTTCAATATCTACATGATTCGATTTTAATCCATTACTTCTCATAATATAGTCCATTAGATATGACATAGTAATTTCCCCTCCATATGCAAGAGTTCTTGCTCTATTAACATCTATGAATCTTTTATTTTCAATTGAATTATTCAAAGAGACAGTAACATAATGATAAAATTCTTCGAGGTGATATTCAAATTCATTCAAATATTTCTCAGACACATAATTCATTGCAATGTTTAGGTATGTATCATAAAAAATTTTCGTATCTACTTTTTGTCCTGATGCATACTTTCTACCAATATTTATAGCAATATCTGTCATGGATCTTATTTTTCCTTCGTATTCCATTAAAGGAGCAGAAAAAACTACTACAATTTTGTTTCCTTCATTTTTGATTAGTTTTATTCTTTCTATCACCTTTGGTATCTGTTCACCATTTTGTCCAATAGTACTTCCTCCAAACTTTGCAATTATTACTTCAGTCATATCTCTTGTTCCTAGGTATTATTTACTTGAATTGATATAGTATTAATGTAATAAATATTTAGAGAAACTCTAGGATGATTTCTGCTGCTTTTTGAGCTCCATTATTCACAATTTTTCTGTTATCCTTATTGAAACCAAGTCTTTCTTCAATTAATTCCTTGAGTCTAAAAATATCATTGAATTCAAATCCCATTCTTCTAGCACCTTCTTCTTGTTCAAAATGATTCTTTAAAGGAATGAATATTCCAGGAGTATTGTATACTATGGATTCATCCATGGTAGATCTCCCTGCAAGAGAAATAACAAGATCACAAGCATAGATATACTCATTTAAATTTGGTACAAATCCTAACAACCTGCAATCATCTGATGGTTTTATTGTTAATGATGGACCAGCAACTATTACAAGATCGACGTCCAATCTCTTCTTTATCTTTTCGAAAGATTCTTTTGTTTTTTCTATTAAAAATTTACCATAATTAGTACCACCTATGCAAACAAGGATTGTTTTTTTATTAAAATTAAATTTTTTCCTTAAATTTTCTTTACTATCATAAATATTTCTAACAATTGGTCCGACGTATCTTAAATTTTCACTATCTTCTCCAAAATCTGGAATAATTACACAATCACATCTGCTAATCATTCGGCACAATTTTTTGTTCATTTGTTTTTCTAGTAAAGATAAAAAGCCACTTGTAAAAGTGGTATTAATGATATCCGTGATTAAAATTTTTTTCCTTTTTCTTTCTTCTGCTACCGCAATAGATGCAAAATCCTCATCGCTAACTAAAATTTTGTCATTATCTTCAGAATCAATTATGGTTCTAGCAGCATTTTTACATTTCTTATAATATAAAAAATATTTTATTAGCCAATTGAAAGAATTATTCAGTACTCCATTTTCAATATTAAATTTAGGTGGATTATATAAATTAAAAACTTCATATCCACAATTTGCTATAAAATTATATGCCTTTGATCCAGTAACAAATTTTAATGATATATCTTTAATATCTAAATTCTGAGCTATTGCTATATCACGTGTGGCATGACCTAGACCTATCGGGCTAGTAAAGAAAAGCATATATCTATATTTATTTAATTTCATTCTTTTTATTTTTATCTTGCTTTTTTAAATTTTTTCATGTTAAAATAAAATACTTTAAAGCTAATATATTATATATAATGTATATTAACTCAAATTAATTAGATTAGTATGTCTAGTAAAAATAATAAAAATAGTAAAAATACCAAAGAAAATGCTGAGAAGAAAAAGAGCTATTTTGACATAAATAGAAAAAAACGCACTAAAAATCTAAAAACCTTTGTGCTTCCAATAGTAGGAGGAATAGGCATACTTTTAGTAGTTTCTATGTTTTTATTTTCTCCCAATACGTCTAAATCAAGCTTTGGAGCATTGGGTTCTGCACATGAGCACGCCGCATTTTTAGTAAAAATAAATGGAAAAAATATAGATTTTAGTCTACCGAAATATCAAGTACAGTCAGATTATATTCATGTAGAAAATGGGGATGGTACTACATTACATAGACATGCCACAAATGTTACTTTTGCAGATTTTCTTGACAGTGTTAAAATGAGTATCGATCGAGAAAATAATAATAATTGTTTACTGTTTGATAATGGAACACAATATTGCGACGATAGTCAACATAAATTAAATGCATTCATAAATGGAAATCTAACTTCGGCTATCTCTAATTATATAATCAATAATAACGATCGTTTATTATTAATATATGGAAATGAAACAGAGGATCAAATCAACAAAGCTGTTAAAGAAGTAAATGATATAAAAATTCAATTTACTTGATAATTTTTCAATTTTTTACTACTAAGCATATATTCAGATACAAATATTTTAATACGAATATTTCTATCTTCTTACATCACATATTTTAATTAATTCCAAAGATTGATCGATTATATTTGAAAATTTTTACAATTAAATCACATTATAATCTTTAGTTAAAATAAAGATATATATTTTGCAAGAATACAAATCCAAGAACACATATATTTATTCTATTGATATAAAAAGAAATTATCTTGGTTTACAAAAGATTTCATACAAATTTTTCATCATTTTTTATTTTCTTTTGAACTAAATATACAAACACATCATCAAGTGTTATAGGAGAAATATTAAATGAAATATCTTTCTTTATTGCCAATTCAGATATCTCACTTACATATGATTTAAATGTAAATAATCGTAATATATTAGTTCCAGTCTCTATTATTGTGCCATATGATTTAAATAACTCTACATCAAAATTTTTTTTTGATAAATCCACACGAATATTTTGTGGAATTGTGTTTCTTAAATCACTAACAGTTCCTTCTTTGATTCCTCGTCCATTTTCAATTATAAATATTTTATCAGATAATATTTCTGCTTCATCCATATAATGAGTTGTAAGTAAAATCGTTGTACCTCTTTTTTTTAGTTCCTGAATTAGACTCCATACCTGTCGTCTAGAAACAGGATCAAGACCAATTGTAGGTTCATCCAAGAACATTAATTCTGTATTGACCGCCATAGCCATAGCAACAAGAATTTTTTGTTTCATACCTCCAGACAAGTTCATTGCAGGTTTATCCTTTACCTTAAATAATTCTAACTTTTGAAGTATATTTTCTGTCTTTATTCTTGCCTCCTGTCTACTATCCCCTCGAATTTTAAGCCAATTATAAACATGATCCCATGGTGTAAGGGCACGTAATGGTCTTCCTTCTTGAGGAACAATAGATATTAGTTCTCTTATTTTTTTAGCACAATTTTTTACATCATATTCGAACACTTTTAATGATCCTGAGCTGGGTAATAATTGAGTCGCACATAATCTTACAAATGTAGTTTTACCTGCACCATTTCTTCCTAATAATGTAAAAATCTGTCCTTGTTCTACTTGTAGTGAGATTCTATCTAAAGCAGGTACATGTATTCCTTTATAGGTCTTTGAAACATTCTGAGCTTCGATAGCTAACATCTACTAAATGCATATAACATGAATGTTCAATATTACTCTAATTATAAATTAATTTCAAATAATCTAAATATTAGTTTTCTTGTTATACATATATGATAGAATTGACTGAAATGAAAGGAAAAGAACTCGTAGACATAAAAGAAAATAACAATAATGAGATAGAACTCATATTCAAAGAAGGTAAATATATTATAAGAATAATCGATGGTAAATTTTCTGTAATTCATGAAACATGATTTAATAAGATAATTATTGAAAATTTATGTTTTTAATAACTAATTATATCTTTTTTGTCAAATTAATTTAACATAGATATTATTCTAAATTATATTAATGAAATAATCGGATTATTAAATGAATTCTAAAGTTTTTTTACTAATACTGTTATGTTATTTTTCATCATCATTTTTCCCTCTTAATCTGAATGATATATTAATGAAATCATTTGCAGTATCTGAGCAGAAACTTGAAATTGCGATAGATTATGCTCATTTTATTTCACCTTTAAATCAAGATAACCAAGTAAAAGTTCTATTAAAATATCTTCAAAGCAATATTAATGATATTACTGAAATAAATAATAAATCTATAAATGCAATAATGAAAGTGTATTCAACTAATGGTACATTATTAAAAACAACCTCTTTTCCAGATGGGTTTGTCTATAATTCTTCGCAACCTGTACAGCTTGCAACTAATATAGTTGACAATTCAATAACATCAATTAATGCTACATTACAAATTACAAACCTAGAAAAAACACAACCCCTATCTAATCCAGTAACAATAAATCTTAATCTCGGAGAAATCATAGATAAATAATAATATTTTTTGTAACAATTTCAATTCGATAACGATAGGTAACACTTTTCCAAAAGTTCATATTCATACATTAATTAACACTGTTATAATTTGGGAATTTACAAATATTCTTTTTACAGAAGTCCTAATATAGGAATTTTTGTAAAATGTAACGACACTTCAATAATGTTACCATTAGGATTTGCTTCAACAAAATCTGATACGTTGGTGAAATATCTTGAAATATCTGAGCCAACTTACATTTCTATAGCAGGAACAAGATTATTGGGACCTATGATGGTCATGAATAACCATGGAATATTAGTTTCTTCGATAGCTTCTGATGAAGAAATTAATATTATAAGAAAAGGAAGTAAATTAAAAGTTGAACGTTTAGAGAGTAAATATACTGCAATAGGAAATTTAATAGCTGCCAATGATCATGGAGCAATTATATCTCCATTGTGTTCTGATGTTGTGGAACAAGTACACAATGTATTGGATGTTCCAGTGAGTACTATAAGTGTCTGTGGTTTTGTACAAACTGGATCGATGGTTGTTACTACAAATAAAGGTGCAGTTATTCATCCTAGTGCCAGTGAAGAAGAAATAAAATCTATATCTGAGATTTTAAATGTCAATGTAGAGCCGGTAACAATTAATGGTGGTATACCATATCCGGCATCAGGGATAATTGCCAATTCTAAATCTATTATAGTTGGAAATTTAACAACTGGACCAGAATTAATAATGTTAAGTAGAGCGTTTAAGGTATAACTACAGTAACTAACTAAATTTCGTATTCTATAGATATTGAAGATATCATTTTCAAGCATAATAAACATTTTTTATAGAAAGAATTTGTAAATGAAGTTTTGTTAATCAATATATAGTGATTACATTTTTTTCAACTTGATATTAGACTCAGAAAATGCCATGCAATATTATTGAACAAAAATTTCTCGAATACATTAAATTAGGATAATCACTATATCATATTCTAAAATATTCTAGAGTTCAAATATATACATAGTCGAGCAACATATAGTAAGTATTTGTAATAGTGCAACAGTATGTTACAGCGGATTTGAAATCTGTGTTATCGTGATGTATAAATACTCTTCTTATTTTTGTTTAAAAATCAGATTATCTTTTTATTACATCCACAATAGATAATTTAGTGTATTTTTTTTGTAGTTTTGTTCTTTTGGTGTAAAGGCATGATGAATATATTATTTTGAATTGTGCTTAAACGATACAAGGAGATATGTCTTGTACCTCAGTACGAAAAACTCGGGAGATACATAAAGATAAGATACAGAAAGATAAAAGATGAAATATGATTACAAGAAGATTGTGTACCATCTACATAACAAAAATGAACTATTTTGCCATTCATAAGCAGGCTGTTCGACAAATAAATTGCATGTAATGATGTAGGAATACCATGTTTATCGGATAATAAATTTAGTTTTTATTAGATATATTTCATATATCTCAATTTTTGTATTGTTTTATAATAAAAAAAACTATTATTTGACTTCTTAGATAATTGTTCTTACTCAAAGCGGGAGTTGCCAAGCTTGGTCAAAGGCGTGAGATTATTTTCATATAACACGATGCTCAGAAGCATGGCTTAGAAACCTCATCTCTTAGGGGTTCGTGGGTTCGAATCCCACCTCCCGCATCTTTTGTTTTATTAATTGTATCTTATTCAGTAATCTTTTAACTATAAATACAATATTTGTTAAAAATTTCTTGAAAATAAAAAATAAAAACTATTTTCTTGAATTTTTGTATTGTTAATGTAAAAAAAGGTATATTATTTAAAAAAAAATTTTTATGAACTAAATAGACAGAGATATATAGTTGTAAAATACAAAAATGATTCAGCGGGGTGGGGAAGCCAGATATTTAATAGGCAAAGTTATCCCGGCGGGCTCATAACCCGCAGAGCGGTTTCCGCCAAAATCGATATGTTGGTGGCCGTAAGTTCAAATCAACCCCCCGCTACTTATTTAAATGTTATCCAATAATTCCAAACCATTTTGGAAAAATATTATTCTTTGATATATCCCATCCTTTTTTTTCAATTCCGTATCTATGTCTAGGTTTAGTCAGATGTCTATGTGCCTTTGGAGTTGGAACATATAAACCTTCTTTAATTGTTCGTGGATTTAATAAAGGCACTTTTTTCCCATACCTGTCTAAAGTTTTACATCTTTTACACTGAAAACCTTTATCCTTTCCTTCAGATTTCATTCTTTTTCCACAATTTACACAACTAGGATTAACAAATTCATAAATTTGGATAGTTTCCAATATTGAGATATATTCTATGTTTAATACCGTTGGATGTTTGATGGTTGCTTTCCTTACTCCAAATCCAATTTCTATTAAATCGCCTTTCTGCAATTGTGCAGCAACTTTTGTTAATCCAGTTGGCTCATATACTGCTGCCAGACAACTATTCTTTGAATCATCTTCTACCGTAAAAAATACATGACCTCCTTGCATAGTGTAAGGATTTGTTGTCACTCTACACCTAGAAATACCTGATGTATACGCCTTAACATCACCTAATTTGATTTCATTTATTAAATGCATCCCTGTTCCTTGGTTAGATCTATAAATCAGATAGCCTTCTAATTTTTCTTCTATTTTCAACATCTTTAATCCCTCTAATACAATTTCCGGATCTTCTCCTCTTATACCACAGAAAACCGGATCCGGTCCATGCGGCGTAATCAATATTCGTTCATGGACATGATCATAGCAATTATAAGTTGACGGAAATGTAGAACGGTCAAGATAAATAACCTTTATGGAATCGATCTTTCTTGGAGTTTGACAATTCTCTATTTTTCTATATGCTATTACTTCAAATGTATAATCTGAATCTAACAAGCACCCAATTGCAGCTGTTGCGCCAACTAATCCCTGTCCATTTCCATAACAGAAAAATTTCATCTTATTCTTTTCAGCAATTTTGATTGCTTTTTGTTTACTTAAGATATCAAACATTGCAATTCTATTAAATTCTATAATTTCATTGGGAATGTTTCTTCCTTCAAAAAAAACAAGACCAGGATTAGCCCCTATTCCTATGTCAGAATTTTGTTCTATCTCATTTTTGATATATTCTATTATCCTTTCAATATCTTTGCTATTTCTAGTTCTCAATCTGATACAGACAGCACCATTACCTCGAGTTTTCCAAGGTATATTTGGATTTAATCTAATTAACAATGGATAATCTAAAAATTTTATAGATTGATTTCTTTTTAAATTCGATAATATTTTAAAAGCTAAATGAGTTGTACATCTACCAGATCTAGAATCTGTGTCATCAAAACCAATATGGAGAATATTATTATCTGCTTTTGTACTTTTATCCATCATCTTTTTATATTTCTTCTATCCTATATTAAAGAATGCTTAATTTTTCTACAAATTTATTTTAGAACGAATTTATTTTAATATATTGCAAATATTCAGTATTTGGGAAATCTATAAATTTGTATGATAATTACCTTTACCCTTACTACTTTTACGATTACTTTTTTATATCTAAAAATAACATTACAAGATAATGTCTTTAAAAATAATAGATGAAATAGATTTTGCAAAAAGGGGTGGTCTGTTACCAGTAATTGTTCAAGATAAGATTTCTAAAGATATCCTTATGCTTGCATATGTAAATAGAATTGCACTCGAAAATACAGTCAAAACTGGAAAGGCATGGTTTTGGAGTACTTCTCATAATAAATTATGGATGAAAGGTGAGGAATCAGGAAATATTCAACCAGTTCAAGAAATCTTAGTTGATTGTGATTCAGATGCGCTAATCTATATAGTAAATTCAGAAAAACCAGCATGTCATACAGGTCACAATTCTTGTTTTCATAATATTCTAAAAAAATAAAAATCATTAAAAAATTATCACAAATTTGGAAAAATTTTTATATAATATCTATAATATGAAGTTTTATGATACTATTTTGTTTTAATATTCTATTTTTTTAATAATATAAAATTATAGTATTACTAAATTTGTGTTTAGAGAACCTTATCTACAATGGATTTTTATTCAAATTATCATAAATGGGAATAATACAATCATTAAAGTGTCGAGAATGTGGAAAGGAATATGAACCATCATTTAGATATGTATGCGAAGAATGTTTTGGTCCACTCGATGTTAAATATATTTATCCAGATTCAATAAAAAGAGAGACCTTCGAGTCTAGGACAGAAAAGACATATTGGAGATATTTTGAATTATTACCAATTAAAAATAAAAATAATATTGTGAGTATTAACTCAGGATTTACTCCATTACAAAAAGCAAATAATCTTGGTAAGGATCTAAAATTAACAACATTATATGTAAAAAATGATTCTGTTAATCCAACATTTTCATTCAAGGATAGACCAGCTGGTGTGGCTGTATCAAGAGCAAAAGAAACTAATCTTAAGGCAGTGGGATGTGCCTCAACCGGTAATCTAGCATCTGCTACTGCTGCACATGCAGCTGTAGCTAACATGCCTTGTTACATATTTGCTCCCGCTGATTTAGAATATGCAAAGATTGCCCAAGCATTAGCTTACGGCGGTAAATTTGTTGCTGTTGATGGAACTTATGATGATGCTAATAGAGTAGCTTCTGTAATAGGAGATTCAAAAGGTATAGGTATAGTAAATATTAATATGCGGCCATATTATGTAGAGGGATCAAAAACACTTGCCTATGAAGTAGCCGAACAACTTAATTGGAAAGTACCTGATTACTTGATAATACCTGTTGGAAGTGGTGCAATGCTAAATGCAATTTGTAAGGGATTTGAAGAATTAAATGAGATTGGATTAATCGAAGATGTTTCCAATTTGAAGATAATTGCAGCACAACCTCATGGTTGTTCGCCTGTAGTTGATGCTTTTAAATCCAATAGTGATGAAGTATTTCCGGTAGAAAAGCCTGATACAATAGCAAAAAGTCTTGCTATAGGCGATCCTGGAGATGGAATATACGTTTTAAAAAGATTAAAACAATATCATGGTTTTGCTGAATCAGCTACAAATCAAGAAATTATAGCTGGAATATTAAAACTATCTAAAACAGAAGGCATTTTTACGGAACCTGCAGGCGGTGTGTCCGTTGCTGTAATGCAAAAGTTAATTGATGAAGGAAAGATAGATCGAGATTCTAATATAGTTTGTTATATTACTGGAAATGGTCTCAAATCTATTGAGGCAATTACAGAGATATTACCTAAACCTTCAATCATTAAACCAGATGTTCAAATAGTCTCAGCAATGATAAGATAATAAAATGAATAAATAATATATGTGAAAGGTAAGTGAGATAGATATAAATGGTTAAAGTCGAGTTTATAATTCCATCTGTTTTAAACAAGGGAGCTGGAGAAAAAAAAGTATCATTAGAAGCTGACAATCTACAAAATGCTTTCAATAAGGCTTCAGATATCTTGGGTGATGATTTCAAACGTAGGGTATTTGATCTTAATGGCAAACCTCGTGCTCTAATTAACATATATATTAATGGAAAAAATATGCGTTTTAACAAGGATGGAATGACCACATCTCTTAATGAAGGTGATTCTATCTATATCCTTCCTGCAGTAGCCGGAGGTTCAAACAAACCCACCGTAGTAACTCGTAATGAACTAGATAGTAAAGACATTCAGCGTTATTCTAGACAAATAATGTTAGAAGAAATAGGATTTATTGGAATGGAGAAATTAAGAAATTCCAAAGTTTGTGTGGTCGGTGTTGGTGGCATTGGAAATCCAGTTGTAACTCAATTAACAGCTATGGGTATAGGAAAGATCCGTATTGTTGATAGAGATGTAGTTGAAATATCTAATTTACATAGACAGCATTTGTATACTGAACAAGATATTGGAAAAGTTAAAGTTGAAGCAGCTATAGAGCATCTGAAAAAAAGGAATACAGACGTAGAAATTGAAGCACTTCCAATTTCAGTTACTCCCTATACAGCAGAAAATATTGTTAAAGGCTTTGATATTGTTATTGATGCTTTAGATAGTGTTGATGCTAGATATGCATTAAACGATGCATGCATTAAGCACAACATTCCTTTGATCTATGCAGGTGCATTAGGAATGTTGGGATCAGTTTGTACAATTCTTCCAAACAATTCTGCCTGTCTAAGATGCATCTTTCCTGCATTGTCTGAAGATGATATGCCAACTTGTAGTACAGAAGGAGTTCATCCATCTATTCTTTATTTAGTGGCGGGCCTTCAAGTCTCAGAAGCAGTAAAAATATTATTGAACCAGAAACCAACTTTGGTAAATACACTATTGTACATCGATCTTAACGAGTTATCATTCGAACGTATTAGGATGTTTAGACATGATGAATGCCCGTCATGTGGAAAAGAAAAGGTAGATATGATTAAACACCTAGAAACAGAACATAATCTCATAATTGAGGAATTATGTGGTAGAGATAGAGGAAAAAGGACCTATACTGTTACACCAATGGAAATACCTTCTGATATAAATCTAAATAAAATAATACAAAATGCAGAATTGTTAGGTTATAACTTGAAAACTCGTGGAACTTTGGGAATAACTGTTATATCTAATAACACTAATCCATCTCAACAATTATCTGTAAGTTTTATGACCAGTGGTGCAGCAACTATTGTCGGTGCAAAAGACGAAAAAGACGCACTTTTTATCTACAAAAACTTTGTTAATACAACTGATGAAAAGGCCTGATCAGATATCATCGTTGTGTTAGTTTAACGATATTTATTCATCTATAAGGTCCTATTTCTTTCTAACAATCCATGATTGATGATAATGATGTATTTTTCTCTGTATTTATTTACTTTCTTGTTCCCTGTCAGTCTGAAAAATAAAGACATTGAAATCTTCTAAAGATGAAAACAAAAGAAGTTACATCTCAAATTGAATCAAGTTGGATCTTTTCAAATCTATAGGACAAGAGTTTC
>DATGZA010000052.1:0-24086 GCA_035297365.1 Nitrososphaeraceae archaeon | reverse complement strand
CAGAACAATAGTTTCAGTTTATTATCTAATAATGAAAGTCATTTTAGGTTTCCGTTTTATCAATAACTTGATTTCCAGTAAATAGATTAGTCAAAATGAACTGGCATAAATTTTTTTTCCAAAGCTTATAGCTTCAGTTTTATCAATAACTTGATTTCCAGTAAGTAGATTAGTCAAAATGAGTTTTGCATATATCTCTTCTTTTCCTACATCCTCGTCTAAAACTCCTTGACCTAGTATTTCTTTGAATGTAAATCTTTCAGTGGGATTAGGTGTATAACCCGGATAATATTTTAGCGGATTAAATGTGTATAACTTGTCTTTAGCAACCATATCCTGTCCCCATAATTCACATTTCAATTTAAACAACTTTTCCTCATAATTAATCATTTGATATATCTCTTGTGGTGAAAATCTTATTTCTCCAGTAACAGTTACATTGGCAAGTTTTCTATTCTGATCATGATCGATTATCAATTTTTCATCTACTATTATCATTTTAATTTCTTCACCATGTTTTTTAACGTCATTTATACCTTTAAAGGTATTCGTGGCATTAGAGTCAATTCATATAATATTTTATTTTAATTTAGATCTTTTTCGGCGCCGAAAAATTTTATGTTTTGTTACCAATATATTTATATAGCTGTGTTTTCAGGGATTTAACCATTTTATCGAGTAAGAGGAACCATTTTCATTATCATATTACTTCTTCAGTTTTTGCTTTATATAAAGAATCTGATGCAATTAAAAACAATACATATAATAGATTTCGAAAAGAAATTTGATGATTACGTAATCACAAAAATGATCGAGAAAATTGGATCATTTGATGGTCTCTGATTTATATCCATCTAATTTAGTAAAATTCGTTTTTGTTAGCTTCCATGTTCTAGCTTTCACGTTTTATTGGTTTGAATATATTATCTTGTGTAATATAATATTCAATAATTGTATTTAATATCGGAGTTTCGTTTAATCTATCAGCTACACGATACATGATTTAATTTTTAGTTCTTTTATTTCATTGTAATAACCTGATTTCTTTAAATAAGGTGGCAAACCAATAAATAAACATAAATATGAGTCAAAACGGTAACAATAAATTAAATCCAAGTCTCAAAGTTGCAGAAGCAGAACAAAGAGATGTGGGAAGAAAAATTGCACGTATAGACCCAGATATCGCACATCAATTACAAATATCATCTGGTGATGTTATAGAGGTCTCTTCTCTGGGTAAAAAAGTAACGGTATTAAATTGGCCGGCAAGAGAAAATGATAGAGGAAAAGGTCTAATCCGGATTGATGGATATATTAGAAATAGACTTGATGTAGGTATAAATGATCTTGTTGATCTTAAAAAAATAGAATCCAAAGATGCTCAAAGTATCACCCTTGCACCAACTGAACCTCTTAGAATTGTAGGTGCAGAAGAATATCTCGGAGAATATTTGCTTGGTAATCTGGTAACTACTGGCGATGTCATTCCGCTCATTATAATGAGTCAACGTGTGGATTTGGTTGTAATATCTACAAGACCATCAGGTCCGGTATTAATTAATGAATCAACCGAAATAATTATTTCAGAAGAAAGTGCTAAAGCTGTACAGATTGCCAAAGAAGGAATTGCTCCCTCAATAACATATGAGGATATTGGAGGGATCAAGGGCCAAGTATCCCGGGTAAGAGAGATGATAGAACTTCCATTGAGGCATCCTGAATTGTTTAGAAGGCTTGGTGTAGAAGCACCAAAAGGTGTGTTATTACATGGACCTCCCGGCACTGGTAAAACTTTGCTTGCAAAGGCTATTGCAAATGAAACCAATGCAAGCTATTATACCATCGGTGGTCCTGAGATAATGAGCAAATTTTATGGAGAATCAGAAGAAAAACTACGAAATGTGTTCAAACAGGCAGAACAAAATGCACCTTCAATAATTTTTATTGATGAGATTGATTCTATCGCACCAAATAGAGATGAAGTCAGTGGAGAGGTTGAACGAAGAATTGTTGCACAGCTGTTATCCTTGATGGATGGAATGTCTTCAAGAGGAAAAGTTGTTGTAATAGGGGCAACGAACAGGATAAATGCCATCGATCCAGCACTTAGGCGTCCTGGAAGATTTGATAGAGAGATTGAGATCGGTGTTCCTGATAAAGAAGGGAGATTCGAAATCCTTCAGATTCATACTAGGGGAATGCCCCTTTCGAAGGATGTGGAGCTTGAAAAGTTAGCCAGTATGTCTCATGGTTTTGTAGGTGCTGATCTTCATGCACTGGCAAAAGAAGCCGCGATGCGCTCTTTGAGAAAGGTATTACCAGAAATAGACCTTGCAACCGAAAGCATACCTTCTGAAACCTTGAAGAAAATAGTGGTGACCATGCAAGATTTTCTAGAAGTGATCAAAGAAATGGAACCTTCTGCTCTCAGAGAGGTTTTTGTTGAAGTTCCAGATGTTAAATGGGATGACATAGGTGGGCTTACCACAATTAAGCAAGAGCTACAGGAAGCAGTAGAATGGCCACTAAAATATCAAGGTCTTTTTAACCATACTGATGCAACGCCACCAAAAGGAGTTCTTTTATACGGACCGCCTGGCACAGGAAAAACACTTATTGCAAAAGCTACGGCTAATGAAAGCGAAGCTAACTTCATTAGTATAAAAGGACCGGAACTTCTTTCGAAATGGGTTGGCGAATCGGAAAAAGGAGTAAGAGAAGTATTTAGAAAAGCACGACAGGCAGCACCATGTTTGATCTTTTTTGATGAAATTGATGCAATTACCCCGGCACGGGGAGGAGCTGGAAGCGATTCTCATGTGACAGAACGTGTAATTAGTCAGCTATTAACAGAACTAGATGGTTTGGAGATATTGACAAATGTAGTGGTGATCGCATCTACTAATCGACCTGATATAATAGATCCAGCATTACTGCGTCCAGGAAGATTTGACAGATTACTTTATGTTGCTCCTCCAGATGATGAATCAAGGACACAAATTTTTTCAATTCATACTAAAAAGAAGCCTCTTGCTGATGATGTAAAAATAAAAGACCTGGTAGAGAAAACCAAAGGTTATACAGGTGCGGATATTGCTGCTCTAGCCTCAGCTGCAGTTATGTTGGCATTAAGAGAACATATAACAAAATATAAAGATCCAAAAGAAGCAGACGATAAAAAGAATGAATTAAAAATAACAATGCACCATTTTGAAGAAGCAATGAAAAAAATTAGACCATTGTCTGTTCAAGAGATAAGTATGTATGAAAAGATAGCTGAACGATTTGGAAAACCTAGTCTTGATAGTTTTATCGGTAAAAGTATAACATAATCATGCTGAAAACATCATTTATGTAAGAAATCCTAAAATAATATTTATTTTTGTTTATCTATGCTTGTTGTTATACTATAAAAAGATTGAATATTAATTTGGAGCAAGTTCAATATGTTTTACCACTCTACTTTTTTCAAGAAAATTATTCCATCTCCATTCAGTAATAATACTTTGCCAAGTTGGAATATTGGCGTCGTAGAAAACATCTAGCAATAACTGACAAATATACCATTCTGAAAATTATGTGCGAAGTCTATCAATCTTATATATAACAATTAAATCATCGATATTAAATTACAATCTGCAAAAATGATTATAAGAAATTTCAGAATTGTTTTCCATTATTTTAAACTATAAATATATCTGTATTTTCTTACACTATCTTTATAATACATTTCCCATTTCTATTAGTAAATATGAAAAATAAAAGTAATGTAGTACTGCTAGCTATGACTCCAGTCGCTGTCACTTCGATTTTTTTAACAGTCTTTCTGTCTTTTTCAGTATTGCCTGTTAATGGACAAAACGCTACAGCAGTGTTGCCAACGAATGCTACAGCAGTGTTGCCAACGAATGTTACAGGAAATTATCAGTACGAACCATTTAATACACTTAAAGATTCCAAGTTTCAAGATCTTCCAGCCAACCTTTCGCCACAATTGACCAAATTCAGTATAGTTACTTGGTTTAAAACATCTCATAATTATACCGAACCTGGTCATATGGTAAACAAAGGAGGAATGGGTAGCGACGAGACAGGCATGAACATGAATTACGGGTTATGGATTACAGATAATAATGAAGTAGAAGGAGGTTTTGAAGCAACGTCAGGAGATAATTTCTTTGTAAAGACACCAAATAAATATAATGACGGGAAGTGGCATCATGCTGCTGTTACGTATAATGGGTCAGCTGTGTCTCTTTATGTGGATGGAAAACAAATAGGAAAACTAGCCACCAATAATGCAACCATAGATAACACTGGTACTCAACCATTGAGAATTGGAGCTAATTCCTTGAATCTAGACAAATTCTTTACAGGGGATATCGACGAAATAAGAGTATGGGATAGGCCTTTGACGTTATCAGAAGTTGAAAAAGCATACACAGAAAACAAATTCAATACAACAGGTCAGGTATTTCTATTATCCTACGGTGGCTATAAACAATAAGAGTAGGTCATCATACAACAGAAGATAATATACCACACTCTTTTTCTTTTTACAAACAAAATAATTTCTAAATATCTCTGGCTTTTTTCTGGTATTTAGATGATATCTATATAGATTTTTTTATAAATCATAATAAAATAAAGATTATTATTTGCTTGAATAAAATGAATATTATTTAATTCTTGAGTGAATCTTCGTCACCTAGCTTAGCATTTCAAGAGGGAAGAAATGCAGCTTCGCTTTCAATGTGGACGCTATTAACAATAGGTATATAGCAGAATTACTTGTCTCATTTTATACAACTAGCCTAACTCTTTTTGCAGATGGTCTGGACTCCATGGCTGATGCACTAATCTCATTTATCGTATGGTTTGGAATTTACATGATACAAAAACCAAAGAACAGATTATTTCAATACGGATATGCAAAGGTAGAAAGTTTTGCCGCATTTGTTGCAGCAGTCGTAGTGATTATCTTGGGCCTGTTCATTATATACAATGCTTATGAGAGAATACTACATCCAGTAGAGACTACATATCCGGAAATAACCTTGATAACCTACTGGCAGCAGGAATCATATCACTACATAGAGCATTTCGTGTACACAATATTGCTAAAAAGTATAATTTAATCTCCCTGAAATTGGATGCAAAAAATTCAATTAAGGATGGATCTGCGTCATTTGTTGGATTTGCAAGTGTCCTTGCTGGATATTTTGGGATACCATATATGGATTCAATTGGAAGTATCATAATAGCAGGATACATATTTTTTATGGCTTATGTAGCTCTGAAAGAATCTACATTTGTATTATTGGATGCAGTAGCCAGTCCGCAATTAACTGACAATATCAAGAACATTGTGGAAAAGAATTTCTCTGTTCCTGTATCAAAGGTTTTGTTAAGACCATTAGGTTATTCTTTTGATATTGAAGTTCACATCAAGTTAGATCCGAATTCGACACTAAAAGATAGTCATGAAATTGTTAAAGTTATACGAACGGCTATTATCAAGAAATTTAAAAATTCTGAAGTACTGGTAATACCATATCCAATGTAGTATAATTTATCTCAATATTTTTCAATAAGACAACCCTAAAATCGAAAGTCTATATCAAGGTTCTGCAAGAAAATTGAAATAATAATTCATGAAAAAGAAGAGGTTGACATACTTTCAAATAACTGCTTTCTGTATGAAATCAAGTATTTAGAAAAAATAAATATAGGATATTAGATAACTTGAAAATTGACTTGATGAATCTAAGATACAAAACGAAAATAGATAATTGTTTGACAGATATCCTCTTTACCATTCGAAAATATATTTTAGATAAATGATTATATGTGTCTAATGTACCTAATATAAGTTCAGTTACGGTTTCTTTTTGGGTGATATTATTCCTTCTGGTAGCATTCGGCAAATTAACAGATTTTTATTAATATCTTAAAACGTAATGAAAATTTGAACGTAATGAAAATTTGGTGAAAAGGAAAGAGTAGAGTAATTGTTTCCAGTTGAATCAACTATAGGTCGATTATTGTATTTTTATCATAAACATTTATTTACTGTCGTTTGAAAAACCCCATTATTATATTATTGTTGATATTACGATTTCATAATATTCATGGTCTCATCTTTGGATTGGCTATAAGAATAATGAATTAAGTCAAATTTAACTATCTTAACGAGATCGCAAATTAAAGAGAAGAATCATTATCAATAATAAAAGTAACTGTACATGGTTCTATTTCTACTGAAATTAATGTAGGTTACATTGCCCACTTTCTCAAAGATAAATTCTCTGTTATGTAAATCTCTAAAATATTTGTACTATTTCCATAAACTTTGTTTCGTTTATAGTTGTTAGGACTGCTAAAACAGTTTAAATCAAAAGTATCATTTCAAATATCAAATTGAACTTTTTTATTAGTTCTTATAATGTTAATTATAATCATAGTCGTTTTGGAAAGGTTATTCATTATAATATTAGTATTAAAATTAGAATCAAAATATTACACACTATCTTCAAACACTAATCCAGGTTTTCGAAATATTGTCTTTATTTGAAAAGCAAATTGTAACATATATTTATTTTTTTAGTGCTAATTATAAATCAAATAACTTTATATTCTAAGTATGTTAACTTTCGGTATTGAGCTGGATTTATTTGGTGTTTTAGTTTTATCCTCTGTTGGATTCATCATTAGTTTTATTGGCGGAATGGTGGGTCTAGTTCTTGGAGTTTTGAGATTACCATTTATTTTGTCTACTGGAATTTCTATAACAGAATCTGTTGGTACAAATATAGGAGTGAGTACATTGGGTGCTATTACTGCATCAATACAGCATTTACGCAACAACAACATTTCTATCTCAATTTTTCTAATAATGGCTGTAACTGGTTCAATCGGTGCATTTTTTGGAGCATTATTAACAAAAAATGTACCGATTCATTTTTTTGTTGTCCTAGTGGCACTAATAATATTTTACGAATCAGTAATCTTGTTAAAAGAAAACAAAAATAGAAAAGTAAAATTAAATTTAGAAAAAAAAACGCTAAAGCAAAATCCTTATTATGATATAGTTCTTGAATCAAGTATAGGTTTTTTTGTAGGACTACTTGGTGGATTAGTAGGTCTTGTTCTTGGTAGTATAAGACTTCCTATAATGATAAAAATTCTTAAAACTGAACCAAAAATAGCAGTTGGCACTAATATGGCTACATCAGCAATTATGGGCACATTCGGATTTATTGGTCATGTCGTTAGCAACGAAGTGAATTTACTTTATTTAATTATTTTAGGACCTTCCGCAATGATTGGTGGGTTTCTTGGAGCTAGATATACAAATCGTCTTGGTCCAATAAATCTTAAAAAATTAATAGGAATAGTTCTAGCGATAGTTGCAGCCATTATATTTCTATCTGAGATTTTAAAACTAAATATATTTATTTATTTATTTATTTTATAACTAACATAATCTTTTTTTAGAGGTCGTATTATTAGCGTATGTTTATGAGATTAACATTAGTTAACTAAAAAAATGACTTGATTCACAATAAAATTATGAGTGCAGTAAGCGAAATAATGTCAAATAAGAGTGTTCTTACCGTAAGACTGGATTCAAATTTAAGTGCATTACATATTTCTAAATTGATGATAAAAAAGAATGTTGGATCTGTAATAGTATTGGATTCCAAGGATCTACCGATTGGAATTATAACTGAGCATGATATTGTAAGAAAGATTTGTGCTAAAAATCTTGTTCCAGATAAAATACAATGTGAAGAAATAATGACTTCTCCTATTATTACAATAATGTCCTATGATTCAATAGATTCTGCTACAAAGAAAATGAATAAAAATAAAATAAAAAGACTTCCCGTAATGGAAGAAAATTATAAGGTAATAGGAATATTAAGTATAAGTGATATAACTAAACATCTATCAAAAATTATATTAGATGATTATAAGAGGTTTAGATTCTTACATTCAGCAATAGAAATTAATTAATTTCTTATATATTTTCTCACAATTACCATTGTCCATAAGATTAAATTTTATTAATGTAATGTATTTCTATTGTCTGAGGACCCCTTTAATGATTTAATTCTTGTAAATCAAAGAATTATAAATTGTAAAAAATGTTTGAGATTGGCGGAATATATTAAAAATGTTGAAAACAAAAAAGTTAAACGATATAGAAATCTCGATTATTGGTCCAAACCAGTATGTGGTTTCGGAGACATAAATGCTGGTTTAATCATAATCGGTCTAGCTCCTGCTGCGCATGGAGGAAATAGAACAGGAAGAATGTTTACTGGAGATAGTTCCGGAGACTGGCTTGTGAAGGTTTTATATCAATATAATTTTTGTAATCAACCTCTTAGCAATTATATAAATGATGGACTGGTATTAAACAATGTTTATGTGACCTCTATAGTAAAATGTGCTCCACCCAAAAACAAACCGTTGCCAGTAGAAATTAGCAACTGTAATGAATATTTAACTAAAGAATTAAAACTATTAAGTAAAAATAGTAAAATATTTCTAACTTTAGGGAAATTAGCTTTTGATGAATTTTGTAACATTCATAATATTAAAAATATAAAATTTAAGCATGGATTAATGTACCATATGGATAATAATAAGATATTAATAGTATCATATCATCCAAGCAAACAAAATACCAACACCGGAAAATTAACTTGGTCTATGTGGACCAATATTTTTAAACAAATTAGAGGTATTTTAGTTTGAACCAGAAAGAACAAGTAATATAGATTAAAATAAGCTTGTTAAATCATGTTTATATAAGCACATCTTTGTGACTTTTGCTATTCTAGAAATCGTACTAGACTTATCAGAAATACAACATACACAATTCTAAAATGCTCTTTCTATTTTTGTACTTTCTTGGCTAGAACTCTAATAGATCTACTTTGCTATATTCTACAAATATGGCAAATCAATTTTCAAGGATAAGAGACACTTTACCTTTTTATAGAGAAAATTTTTAAATTAATCTTTATTGTTGAGTCTAATTCTTAGTATATTTTCTAGTAATACTAGCAAATGTACATGTTTGGATTTAATTCTGAAGGTTGATAACAAAATCGATAATCCCATTTATCAATAGCATCAAAATCAGATAATACTTCTTCTCTCCTAGATAAATATTTATTATAATTCTTCTAATTTCTCACCTATTGTGACTAGAATTGGTCAGGTAAATATGTTGGGAACAACTACAGCACAGCATCTCCTACCACTAGATATATAATTATAGAATTAATGTTGACTAAGGATTATCTTTTATCGATGATCACCGGAAGAGCATAATAAACATATTGTAATATATTGTTAATCAGATCATTTTTACGAATATATAAATGAGAATTAGGCGCCAAATAAAAAATTATATCAGAAACTGAACCCATTATAAATAATAATAAATTATCTGTGAGTATTTTCATTAAAATTCTTTACGACTTGCGTAGTACAAAACAAAGAATTATGAACAATCATTTAATTTTCAATTAATTTAAATACTCTGCTTCCATAAATTAATTAGCATGATAAGCAATATACTGTCTAGTTCATATAAATATCAAAAAATTCGATATATTTCTATTTTGTCGTTGGTTTCATTTAGTTTTCCTTTTTTTAGTTTGGACATAGAAGCACAAACCTCCTCAGAAAATAGTACTGCTACTATAAAAGTCGATAAGATAAATTTGACAATTGAAAATTTTCTTGTAGATAGAGGCGGAACTAATTTAGTTGAAATAAAAGGTGATATAAAGAATAATAGTACAGATGATTTACATGAAATAAAAATTCATGCAGAATATTATGATAAAAATGGAGTTTTATTAGAAAAAGTCGATCATTTTATTACTTCTCCTGCTTACATTTTAAAACCGGATAAACAAGTGCCTTTCGATATTACAGAAGTTATTGCTTTTAATAAATTAGGTGATTACAAGATAGTCGCAAGTGGAGAGCCTATCAGTTAAAGCGTACTTTTTAAAGATTTCTTAATTTTTATTATACTATAAATCTACTGACTTTGTTAGGTAAAGAGAGTAATAAACCGAAATTAATAAATTCTTCTTAAATCCAGAAGGCACTATTTTCAAAAATATCATGCAACTATTATTTTATTCTTGAGATAGCCCAGACTATTTTCTGTCTCTGTTAATTTAATGACATTCACTTAGATAACAATTTCGAATCTAATAAATGATCTATTTCATGAGAAATAAGATATTTTTGTTTTTACATTTTTATTTTATTTCCAATAATTTTGTAATAGATGAAACAAAAATACACTAGGGTATTAAACATATATGAACCGGAATTCTTATTAAAACAGTCCACAAAGGAATCGATGATATCAACATTGCTGAGAAAGAAATATGTTTGTACAAAAGTTTATTCGGATCATTTATACAAAGTATAGAATAAATGTATTATACAGAGACACAGATTTTCCTCCAGATAAAATTTATTTTATATAAAACATCAAGTTTATTACTAGACTGTGATTAAACGGGCAATTAGTACTTCACAGTTCGAACTAAATCTTTTTGATAGATAATATTATTATACGAAAAAGAAGAGGAGTTAAATGTAATCTATTTTGTGTATATAATTTTAAGCCAATTTCTCTTCATATATAGAATTAAATGATCATACATAAAATTCGATTCAAGGTAAGAGGTGAATTTGCAAATTAAAAACGTCTTTTATAATATTCATCCAATAAAATTTTAAGTAAAAAATATATGTAAAATATAATTAGAAAAAAATAGAAGAATCCATAATAGATTGATTTTTTAATAGTTACTAATATTAGATATGTCCCGAATAAAATTTAGATTTTCAGATGATAGAATCGGATTAAAATTAGTTAAGAACATAAAATCAAAAATAATTAATCAGGCTTTTTCTACGTTTTCACTGGGATTCATTATTTACTTATTAGTCGGAGTAGTTAATCGCCATTTCAATTAGACCTATTCTGAAGAAAATAATAACTAACATCAAAAAAAAACGAAGAAAGGAAAAACAATATATAAGAAATTATAATTGAAGAATATAATAACTAATATTTTCTTTGATGTTTAATTACTAAAAAATATAAATAAACAAAAAAGGAGTCATTCATCTTAAGGCATTTGTGTCTTCAATTTTCTTTTAATTTCTTCTGGCTAATTCTTTACTATATTTGATATTTAGAAAGTATTTCTTTGGTGTTTTATCTCCTTGTGTGCTGATAAAATGTGTAAGTATATCTATATCAACTCTACGATTTGTTATAATTCTTTATTCTAGAAAATAATGTCACTATGATTATTATTTATTTTTCGTTTTTTCTTTAATAATCTCAAACTCATCATATACATCTTCATCACCGCTATTCTCTATAAATGAACTTTTTAATACTGTTCCATCATTTTCTACAGAAATATTTACTATTCCAAATTCGCCGTCCAATCCAAAAGCAGAAAATGGTTTACTTTTTGAAATCTTCATAGTATGTGCTCCTCCAGTTCCGGCAGTTACAAAAATTGTTCCTTTTGGATTTTCGTAGGTATTTGGGTCTGTATTAGTTACAATCGGTTTAGCTTCATCATCATCGTTAGAAGTAATTGGATATGATCTTTCATATGCATGAAAATGTCCCTGTAGTGCCAAAACCACATTATATTTATCAAACAATGGATGATATGTTTCTGTAAAATCATCCTCATCGTCTGGACCACCTCCGGAACTGTATGCTTGCCTATGGTAAAATGCGACAATCCAGTCAATTGTTCGATCTTTAGAATACTTTTCAAGATCCTGGACTACAAATTCATATTGCTGTGATCCTTCTTCATATGGAATTTCTGTAGATAACGCTATAAAGTGCACGTTTTTATAATTAAAAGAATAGTACTGTTTCTCCAATCCAAAATAATTCATATAATCTTTCAAAATTTTTGATGAATCAGTTTCATGGTTTCCAATCACGATTTTAGTTTTGTCTGCTATTGGTTCTATTATGTTTAGCCAACACTTTGCTTTACCATTATATGAAAGGTCTCCTAGTGCCAGTACCACTTCTGGATCTTGTTCCAAAATATTTTCTACAGTATCTTTAGTTTCAGAATTACAGTCCCAATCTCCTGCAGCTACAAAATTGAAATCTGATTTGTGGTTAGATTCTTTGTCTTTGTTTGATTTTGAATTTTCATCATCATTGTCGGAATCAAATCTATCAAATGCTATCATCGATATAGTATCATTTTCTCTATCATTGTTATCAGTATCGGTTATATTTTTAGAATCCTCAAATTCTATATATTCAGATGGATCAAAGATATAATCAAATGAATTGTCTGCATTACCTGCAAATTCTACTGCCTCTGCTTTTTTGTTATGAGTATTAACATCTAATAAAGTATGATATTCATCTAATACATTTCTTTTTAAATTAAAATTATTATTATATATTATTATAGAAAATAAAGCTAATATGATTATCAAATTAAGAATATTATAATTATTGACTTTCAAACTCCTTAAACATGAAAATATCGTTGCCTTTTTATTTTAACATTATAGCGTTATTAACTGTTTTATTGTTACTATAGTTTACATTATAAATATTGTTGATAATAAATCAATATATTAATTATCAGTCAAAATATTACTATACTTTCTAAGTACTGATAAGTAGTTTCCAATATGATCGTAGCAATATTATATGTCCAGATAAAGATTACAACATACCCATAATTAATAGTGGAGATTAATGACTAATTTTTAGATAATTCTTTAATTATCTTTTACTAAAATTTGGAATTGAATAAAAATTAAACCGGAAGCACAAAATTGATAACATTTATTGAATGGTTGTCAAAAAACTTGAAATTATTATCATTTATTATATAATTGTATTTTCTTTGTTTTAATAACTTCTAATAAATCAAACCAAATCATTTTAGATATATATAGAAATTAATTTAAAGGTTCGATTCTACACGTATCCACATGCATTTGCTACTCTTCACTGTAGTTTTCTGTATATCAAACATGGGGTACATTCACTACTAAAAAATTTTGATATAATAGATAATGTATTGCCGCAAAGTTAGAATCGAAAATTTGATAATTAAAATTCTTTTATCAAAAAACAACAAAAATTATGATCTAGAAAATATGTATACCATTGAATGATATTGTTTATCTACGTTTATAACACGATGTATAAAAATAAAAACCTTTACGAGAGGCACCGGATAATATATCAACATTAATCGAGTTCATTCTTTCAAATTCAATTAAAATTATAGACAATTACCCATTTGAAGTAGTACATATTTTTTACAAAGTTCAAGTTGATAGATTTTTTCACTTGAATAACCGTGGTTCAAAGTTTCATAGATAGTTACTATGAAAAGAAATGACAGAAATAACAATGAAAAAATTAGAAAGGTGGCTGAAAATTTTTTCAGCTTGATTTTTTAATTTTTTGGTATTTGTTCTATGTAACATTCGACGGGCACTTCCTCTTAGGATGTACTACTACTCGTACTATTTATGCTAACTAAAGCCTTTTCTTCTAATATTTTGTTCTGTATATTTAGATCAAATATATTAGAAAGATCAGGTTTCGTTTTTCCAAGGAATCCTATATCAAAAGCATCATTAGCCGATTTGTATAGTGATTGTTGTATAGGGTCATAAGTTAGTTCGAGCCTTATCAATGATTCTTTCAATGTGTCTTCTGGTATTGTCTGTCCAGTTAACTTCTTGAGCTCAGTATTAAAAGCCTTTACTGCTTCTTCTTTATTATTATTTATCCATTGAGTCTCTTCTATGTGAGCTTTAAGAAATTTTTCAATGACATCAGGATTTTGTTTTAGATACTCAGATCGTGCAACAATTAGACCAGTTACAAATTTTCCATCAGACCATAAATCACGTTCATCCAAGAACAATTTTCCGTTAGCTTCTTTAATCAATCGTTCTCCCCATGGCTCTGGAACCCATGCACCATCAATCTCCTTTTTCAGAAATAATGTTAGTATGTCTGGATTCTTTGCAGGTAGAACGGTAACATTTCCACCATTTTCTGTCGTCTTATATCCATTCTCTATAAGATAATTTCTTAACGCTACGTCTTGCGTGTTACCTAGTTGAGGCGATGCAAATTTCTTATTTGCAAAATCTTTAGCAGATTCTATACCTGAATCAGCTCTGATAATGAATACTGCTCCTCCACTAGAGGCACCTGATATTATTCTGATATCTTCACCACCTGACACAACATATCCATTAATAGCTGGATTCGGTCCGACATATGTAACATCAACTTGTTTAGCAAATAACGCTTCTATCGCTGAAGGGCCGGCATTAAATACAAGAGGTTTAATTTCAATATTATTACCTAATACTTTTTGAAAATCTCCATTTCCTATTCCTATTACTGCTTGAGCATGATTGATGTTTGGGAAATAACCAATTCTTAATACCTTTTTATCTTCTGCCTGAGAAAATGATTGTTGAGATATTGGAAAAAGGATCATCACTCCCAGAATAATTAACAGGATTGCATTTTCGCTGGATCTAATGTTTTTGTCCATAAATAAACTAATTAAAATGTATATAAGAATGCTATTGAATACGCATAATTCAACATTTATATGCATTTTTTTCCATTAACTAACTAAAAAAGTGGCAAACAATCTTGCAAATAATAAGATAATATATGATAAAGTTATTATTTTCAATATATGTGTCTATATCAAATTCCATGATAAATAAAACAAATAATTTATTTTATATACATAATTTATTGTTATCCTGACATAATGTTATCAAGATCATATCTAATATTATATTTATTAGCCCCTTATTATTAGTAAATGAATAGATCTATTGCGTAATTAACCATGGATAAAATTTTCCTAAAATCTGCACTAAAAACTGGGAATATTATAAAATCCATATTGGTTTTTACCATGAAACATATTTAATCACCTGGATTTTTAGATGGTTGCTAATTACGCAATAAATCTAATATTCTTTAAAAATATTATTGTTCAATCTGTTGATTTAATCCCCATCTATCCCGTACCTTTTCTTCAATTTTTGAAAAAACGAATCTATCAAAAACTAAACCTATGGCAAATATAACCAGCATCGTTGCAATTATTTGACTCATATTCGAGAATTCTCTTCCTACGGATAATATGTGACCTAATCCGACGAGAGTTGTTATTAGCATTTCTGCACCAATTAGTGCATGCCAAGCAAAAGACCATGCCTGCCTCATACCTATAATCAAAGAAGGAGTGGCAGCAGGAATCAATACATATCTAAATAATGAAAATCCCTTTGCACCCATATTCTTGGCAGCTTTTATATATATTGGAGAAATATTTTGAATCCCACTATAAGTTGAGAGCATCACTGAAAAAACAGAACTCATAACAACTACGAACAATATTCCATAATCATTAAAGCCTATTAATAAAATAGCAAATGGAATCCAAGCAATACTTGGAAATGACTGCAAACCTAAAGCAAATGAACTCATAGTTTTTCCAAAATGTAAAAACTTGACCATGATCAAACCTACAATTAGTCCTATTGAAATAGACATTAGAAAACCTAAAAATAACCTCCATAGTGAAATTGCTGTACCTTTAACTAATGTGAAATCCAATAATAAATCTACAATTGTCTGTCCTACCGCAAACGGAGATGGTAGAGATACTTTTGGCCATATTTCTAACATGTAAACTAATTGCCATAGAGCTAAGAAAGCTACGATAAAAACTATTAAACTTAATGTATCCTTGTTTATTATGTTTTTACTTAGATTATATTTTTTTTTACTACGTTGTATTTTTGATTCCAAGCTTTCTAGTCTCCAGCGTCAACTCTGTTTATTCATCTTCATATAAATCTAAGGTAATTTGGTCAATTAAATTTTTGATATCTGGATTATTGAGTCTTTCCTCTTTAGGAATATCAATAATATACTCTTTCTTTATACTGCATAATTTTGGAGACATTAATATAACCCTATCTCCTAATAATATAGCTTCGTTAATATTGTGAGTTACGAATAGAATTGTTTTTCTAGTTTTTTTATGTAACTCTAAAAGCTCTTTGTAAAGAGAGTTTTTAATTGAAATATCTAAAGCAGCAAATGGTTCATCCATAAGTAAAATTTTAGGATTTAAAGCAAGCGCCCTAGCCAGAGAGACTCGTTGTTTCATTCCTCCTGAAAGTTGATGAATATAGGAATGCGAATAATCCGTTAAATCAACAATCTTCAGGTAGTATTTTATTATTTGTTCCCTTTGATCCTTTGGAATTTTTGCCATTTTCAAGGCAACATCTATGTTTTGAAAGGCTGTAAGCCATGGAAAAAGCGCAGATTCTTGAAATAACATTACCCTGTCTGGACTAATATTTCGGATTGGCTGGCCATCAAGTAGTATTTCTCCACCAAATGAATTTTCAAAACCTGCAATTATATTAAGGAGTGTAGTCTTCCCACAACCCGATTTCCCTATAATTGTAACAAATTCACCATCTAAAATTTGAACATTTACATTTTCTAATACTACATTCATCATATTAGAATTTGTATATAAAAAATTTTTAGATACTTCTTTTAAATCCAGGTATACTTTCAGGTTGGAATAATCATTTTTGCAGTTCATCTTTTCCTTTGATTACATCTCATTATATTTAATTCAATTCAAATGTGCTTAAAAATTCAGTTATATGTAAAAATGGCATCCAATGACATAAGTTCATTAATAGAGTCTAATAGCTTATTTTTTTAGATTATTGTTATGGTGAAAAGGGTAATCCTTCCCATTTTAATGAATTAGAAAATATATTTTCCAAAAAAGTAAATATTAAAACATGCATCATTGTATAGTTATTCAATTCCTAGAATATTACAATGCTACAAATTTATTATAGAGAATTATTTAGTATTATGTATATATTACATATATCATAATGCAAATATTACATATTTTTATAAGTAAAATATGGGATATTTATATGTTAAGTGAAAAGTATGAATAATGTTATTTGAATTGTTTTAATTTGCATATATTGTCCAAAACTTGCATCTTTCCTAAGAATAATAAATGAAATAAACCATATTTAACATTGACAAGTCAATGAGTCATGGAATATTCAAAGAAATAGAAAGACTAATCGAATTTATACCTATAGAAGTAGACATTTCAGGAATTGGAGAACTACCTCCTAATACATCTATAGATTCTAAATATAATTTTACGGATAAAGACGGAATAGCAACTAGGCTAGGGATACTAGATGTCGGGAGCAACACTATTAGCCTGAGAGATATCATCAAACTTCTTAATAAATTTCTGAAAGATTCAGGGATAGAAGAGTTAGTGGAAAATCCTAGACGTTATAGAGAAATACAAAAGAATAGTTCTGGAGTTCCTTTGAAAAATCTATTATTTGATTTTTGTTTATCCGCATTAGCAGGCGATACATTTGATGCCAAATTATTCCTTACTCATTCATTCCACCTTATTGGACTTCGTAGAAATTTAGTCACATTATTGTCTTCTATAGTATTTGAACCCTCAATTATAAATAACGATAATGATGTTAGAAGACTATTAACGCTCCTGGCAATGATATCTGAACCAAATAATATTGACGTCTATTTTGATATAAATAAGGATGGATTTAATATAAGATATGATGCATATCTAAAAGAAATTCGCAGGATTTCAAATGATAGCCTGAAAGATTCAAACATTCTACAAATTAGTCAAGCGAAGAAAACATAATATGATTATGGTTGTATAGATAATGTCATCAAATATTGAGAGTTTAAATGTTTTGCAGAACAAATACATAATTGAAAATAGAAGTTATTATGAAAAAAAAGATTGTCGATTTGTACTTTGCGACTATTGTTATTGGTTTGCCACAATACTAAAAAATAAAAATCGCAGAGACATATGCCCAATTTGTAAAAAAATGAAAATACTTAAGAACATTATATTTTGATGATTACATGTTGGTTTATTTTGGTGTGTGTGGATCAAAACAAAATTTAATGTCAACACAGATAAATAACAATCATTATTTATTTTTTTATATAATACATTTTGGATACTTGTTGATTGCGATTGTAATTCAAAGAATCTAATTAATCTCATATTGCTCTTAATATTTTATTCATTTATGTACTAAAAGAAGAACTAAATCTAAAGCCAATCAGATTGAATAGGGTAATATACTTTTTTTCTTGCATCATCTAAACTTGACCTTTCGGATATCAGACCCTGAGATAAAAGTTCATCCAACGCACTCTGAACAGTTCTTCTTGGCATATGAGTTAGATTGATCAATTCTGTTTGATCTATTGGATTTTTATTTTTGATTATATAATACACAAACTTTAATGCTGGTCCACCATCTGGTGGTTTAAGATATGTTAAACTGAAACTTGATTTAGATAAAAATCCTAATCTTTGTGATTCTATTGATGCCAAAAATTCTATTCCTATTTCTGAAAGATTTACTCGCTCACCAAATTCGGCTAATAATGCAGATTGTTGAGATTCAAGAGGAGCTTCAAAAATAAATGTACTTGGTGGAAACTTAGCTGTAAGGGCTCTAATAAAAGTCCATTTTACTAGACCATTTTCATCATATATACCTACATTATATCCCTGATTCGCTTCTAAAATTATTTTATTTGCTCCAACTTTTATTGCCTCATCTATCTTTGTAATTATGGTGCTTACTCCAAGTTGATGACGTGGATCCTTTTTTCCTATTTTCCAATGGATCTCTAAGTTATTGGATAATACCATATTGCGGATTTTTTCTTTCTGTTCAAGAGTCAAATCTACATGACTTTCTCCTATCTCTACGATGTCAAATCCCATCTTAGAAACATCCTTTACAAAATTATCAAGTGATTTATTCATTATTGCATATTCTGCAAATGTGCTTCCTGTAGATACAAGAATATTAAAATCATGATAGAAGTTAATTCGTTTTGCTAATTGAGATTCTGACATTAATAATGGAAATACATTGTAAATTTTTACCATATCTATTTCTGGTGATAAAATTTCAAATGTATCTTTATCAAGTGATGATAGTTTGTCTATAATGTAAGTCAAACCTTCCTTTCGCGGCTTTTTATTATCTATTCTATTTTTTGAAAGATCCTTGAACAAGACTAAAATGAATACAAGTAGGGTATATTTGAATTTGTGGTATATGCCGAACCAATTTGATGTGCTCTTACTACACCTTCAGTCTGTCTATCTGGTAAATGAAAATATATCATCATATAACCAAGTAATTTGATAAATAAATAAATCTGGATATACGCATTTTCGGCCTTCATTGTTTTTGTTCATCTTTTCTAATTCAATATGCTAGTTATCAATAACGTCAATATCAAGTAATATCTCGCCTCTTTACCAGAGACTCTGTAATTTCTCCAGTTCCCATAATATGACTAAAATAGATCAGCTAAATGTGCTAGCAGTAGTGAATTATGCAATACAGCAATTTTTATTATAAAATTTAACCAGTCTATTCTTTGATTTTATTTGTTTCAACATCCTTTTCTGTTTGTCCTTTGATAGTCGCAGCTTTTTTTGTGTTCTCTAGATATGCAACAGTCATTGCTAAATTTCCAAATCCCATAGAATTCAAGCTTTCTGAAGGCACCATTACTATAGTGTTTCCTTGAACTTTTATGGATTCAAATAACATATTGGATTGTCTTAATGCATACGCAATTGGGTTATTTGCATAGGCTTTGGATGCCTCGTCGAATTTTTTTGCAACTAGAACCTCCGATTCACTATATGTAATCCTAGCATTTTTCTCTCTTTCAGCTTGTGCTTGTTTCGACATGGCTGCTTCTAATTCTTGTGGTATGATTACTTGGCGAATCTCTACGCCTGTAACTTCAATTCCCCAATTACTTGCCTCATTTGATATTATGGATTTGATATGGTAATTAATTTCCTCTCTTTTAGATAATATATCTTGAAATAAAGATGAACCAATGTTATTTCGTAAAGTAGTTTGTGAAACCTGTTTTATCATTTCATTAAAATTTTCTACATTTAATATGGCATCTTTAGTTCTCTCTTCAATAATTTTGTATCTCAATATTGCATCGATTGTGACTGGAACATTATCTTTTGTCAACATTCTCTCAGCATTAAATTCTCTAACTTTTTCTCTTATATCTACTACAAGTACGTTATCAATAAATGGAATTCTGCTATGGATACCAGGATCTCTTTGTTTAGTAAATTTTCCTAATCTCAAGATAATCGATCTTTCATACTGTTTGATTATAAAAATAAATGAAGAAATAATGAATATAATTCCTATTATTACTGATAAGATTTCAACTGTATTACCATCAATTAAAAAAAATCCTATTCCAAATCCAATAATAATGACAACAATTCCAACAATAAATAAACCGCTAGCCCCTCTTCTACTAACTACTGTATCATATGAATCAACCATAGGTTTTGTGATAGCCATAATAATATAATATATTGACGATGATTTAGAATTTCCTATATTTTTTGACCAAATTCAATATTACACAAACATCTGGATCGTTAACCAATATTCAATAATACTGCTGGCATTCAATTTTAGCACTTTGATATTAATTTAATAGCTTGTTTTTAATTTTTAAATTTACGTTTTATTTTTTAAAGGCGCTATTTTGAATGATTCGACTAAGACTTTGATTAATAATTTTTTAATAAAATTTCTCAGCCTTTCTCTCCCAAATTCAGACTTATTATAAACAAACATGGTTTCAAAATGTTAATGATGTATGAAATTTTGTTAATGTTCGAGATATTTCTAGTGTTTTCTAGTTCTATGTGCAGTTTAATTATCCTTTCCTGAATTATTCTCTTCAAAGAATGTAGATCATTATCTTGTTTGCTTTTTACATCCAAGACCCATTGCAGTACCTCTATTTCGAGTTTTAAAAACTGATCATGAGTAGGATTGTGATCTTCTATGCTCGTATTGGATTTTGATTCTAGAATCACTTTATTTGCCATTTCTTCTAAATTAGTTTCAAATCCTACAATCATTTTATTTCAATACCCCGCAAATCAATGAGATCTCAATTTTTTGGTTATTTTAATATAGGATCACTTCGGGGAGAGAGTGGGGGTATCAAGATCGTATTTGATCTCTTCTAGTCCTCAATATTTTCACGAGACTATTTTTTGATAGATTTAAAAATAATAACCAAAATATGACATATTAACAAGATAGATCTTTATTCTTCGAAAACTCATCTTTTAAAAAAATTAGCAAATTATGAATCTGATTATTTATAGATTTGAAAATTATCAATATTGTGCAAAATTCTCATAAGGATCAAAATAGAATATCTCCCATGTATGCGAACCAATTTTAATTGGATGAAAGACTGATACCAACAATGTTCTATTTAACATTTCTATCAGATATTCATTCTCTCCTCTTAATCCTTTTTTTTAACAGCTTTCAATTCATTAAATACTTTAATTTTATTTCATTCAAATCCATCTTTTTGAGATTTGGGTCAGCTATTGTAGTTGCAATTTTTTGTCTAACTTATTATATAAATATAATTCCTTAGTCTCCATTAATTCTAATAGAAACAAGTTGTAAAACAGCTAATATTAGCGTGTTTGTTATAGGTATTTTATGAACTAATTAAGATGATGATGATTTTAAATCATGTTGATTTTTTGATCTAATTAAAATATATGTTAATTTCAGAAAAAACTATCCAAACCAACTAATATTTTCTCTATTGTACATTTTCTTAAATATATTTAATAATTGTATACAAAAGAATAAAACGACTAAAACACTTTCAATACCTCTTGAACTTTTATTTTTTGACATTCTAAAATTTATTGTCGTACTTATTTGTATTGGCAATTTTTTATTTTTTTCTAGTAAAAATATTAGTTCATATATCCTTTACCACTTGAAAAAGTTTTTCTCAACAAGTTTTCAAATTCTTCTTCTGTCGTATTTTTCTTTAATTTTATCATGAATTCAGCATCATGACCGACAAGATATCGTATATTTGTATTTGTAGAATTAATTATATTTAGTATTGTTTCAGCTACTCTCACTGGATTTGAAGCTTTTTTTAACATAGTTTCTATGCCATCCATTCTCTTTTTTAATAATTTGGAATAGTTAGAAGTTGATTTGTTTGATAGTTTAACATTCTGAAAAAAATTTGACTTGATTATGCCAGGTTCTACTAAAATAATTTTAATACCATAATCATGTAATTCATATCTTATAGATTCCGTGATTCCCTCTAATGCAAATTTACTAGCCACGTAGGCAGAATTGAAAGGTACACCAAATTTGCCTACCATAGAACTTATATTTATTATCATGCCACCATTTTGCTTTTTCATTATTGGTAGTACCGCCTTGATTGTCCTCACAGGTCCAAAAAAGTTCGTTTCAAATTGTTCTCTTATTTCATCCAAAGAGGTTTCTTCGAGTGCCCCGAAAATAGCATATCCTGCATTATTTACAAGTACATCAATTCTCCCTGTTTCAGATATTATTTGTTCAGTGGTTTTCCTTATTCCAGTTTCATCGTTGACATCTAGTTTTTTAATTTTTATGTCTATTTTTTCCTTAATTGATAGTTCTGATAGTCTTGAAGATTTACCTAGATTTCTCATGGTTGCATATGTGATGAAACCGTTTCTAGCTAATATTACAGCGGTTTCAAATCCTATTCCACTTGATGCCCCCGTTACTATCACGACTTTTCGTCTTTTCATTGATAACCTATTGTTTACTTTATATTAAATTTAAAAGTTTTAAATAATTGGTAAAAACTACTGGTAGTGCCATTATGTGAAATAATAAAGTCAATTAAATTATATAAAATATCAGTAAATTTATTATCTTCATTGATCTTTGAATCCTTAGGCAATATCATTATTTGAAATGATAATTAAATAGATTTGATTAAAAAAACACTGCATCTCTCCTCTTGTATCATCTACTCATATCAAAGCAAGGTTATGTAGATTTAGTTATTGTTTTCTTGACTATTGATGCGACGTGATCTGTAGATCTTTTATCTTCTTATTTGATAAGATCTTGTTGTGTGGTCACACGCCAGTTCTTTTTGATACTCAGAAAATTGATCCTATTACGTGTATCTGATGATTTATTTATTACATTATTCTGTTGAAATCAGGTTTTGATTATAAGAGGAAGCATGTGATAAGTATGATAATCTTTTAGGAATAAAAACAATTCTTGGTCGCGCAAACATAAACATAAACATATTAGATTATATATATCTATTTCAATAGCCTTGTGTTATTTCTTTTAAATATTCACGAGTAATTTGTAAAAAAGAATGAATCCTATTTAATTTTGATGAGCCTCATGTTTAGATCTTGTATATAAAGGATAAAAATCATAGAACTTCCTAACGTTTTAATAAGGATAAAAATTAATATAAAATATGGAAGGGATTCAAAAATTAAAGTGTACATCATGTGGTGTTTCCTTTATGTCTGAAAATAATGTTGCTCTTTGTCCTTCTTGTATAGAAAGTCAAGGACATGAACATACAGGTTGTGGCTGTGGACACGGTCACTAAATTTTTTTTATTTCCGATAATACCTTATTAAAATTAAAATTAACAGTTCTAAAATTATATAAATATAATGATCACTGTATATGCAAAGACTATCTATATCAATTAGTACTATAATCTATCCATCTATCTATAAAATTCTATTGACAATAATACCACACGTTTTTTATGCAAGTATCTTGCAATAATTCTTTAAATCGCTTTTTACTATTTATTATTATAATAGATGAGACCAAGTCATACATTCTTCTTTATTGGTAATAGTAATATCCATGTACGAACAAGAATAGATAACTCGATTATTTCAAATACTATACATCCAAATATCTCAAAAATATTTTACATATCCTTG
>DATGZA010000051.1:0-3145 GCA_035297365.1 Nitrososphaeraceae archaeon | reverse complement strand
GTAAAAAGTTGGTTAAGTATTAGTAGTCGTCATACTTGTTGCTGATTGTCTGGTACTGGTAGTACATGGCTTGTTAGTACAGATATGTTTTTTTGTGTTAGAACTTCAAAATATTCATTTGCAGAAGTATTCCAATAGATTTGTAAGCCACAACCATAGGTACATGTTTTAGGATAAATATTATTTGTGGAACTCATTTCGTCCATCCAAGTCTTTGTCTTTCTGTAGCAACATCCATTACCATCATATCTAAATCATGTTTCATAAAGTCCTCTACGACATTCTCTATATGCTCTTTTGTTTCTATATCTTCTCTCTTTTTTACCAGTATTGGAACTACAGAACCTAATAATCGATTTATAATATTATTTTCATATTTCTCTTGATTACGTTCTATTATTTTTGTTGCATCTTCAAAAGTAAATTTATCATCACAAAACAAGCTGATATGATTTACAAGTTGTATTCCAATATTACTGCTATCGCTAGTTTTGTTAATATCAACACCATCACTATAATATTTTATTGCCTTTTCAATAAAATCCTGTTGCATTATGTCATAATAATGTTTTATAGGTTCTTCTAGTATAGCAATTAAACCCAAAACCTGTTCGCTAAAATCTTCCATTGATTTGATTTTTTCTTTATCTTCTTTAATTAAATGATTAATTCCTACTTCAATTTCATGTCTGTCACTCGGTAAAATAATACTGCTAATAGAAGACGTTGGTTTAAACATTGCCTTATATCTTTGATAATAGAACTTTCTTGAGAATTCATTAAACCTCTCAATCCATTCTTCATCTGACATCTCAGAATTCATTTCTTAATCTATCAATGCCTCTCTTATGATTACAATAACCTGTTTATCTCTCATTTCCCTGGCCTGTTCATGAAACTTCTTAGGTATGTTGACTATCATTCTCTCCTTCCCCAATGTACCTATTGTTGAAATAAACTTGATTTCTGATACAGTCATATCGTATTGTATGTACATGTATCTTTATAATCTTGTTCTGTATATTAATATATTATTATATATCTTATCATATCGCTAATGATACTTTAATATATGAAAGTATCAATGAATATCATAATATAAAACAAACAGTTTCTAAACGTGCAGTCTATCATTTATAATTATAAAGTAAATTTTTTATAATTTTTGGAATAATCAAATAAATCTAATAATTCAATTCATTACGTCAATTTAATGATAGAAACTTTAGAGAGATATAATATTATTAGAAACAATATATATGAGATTTATAGTTAGAGCACAGATACCAACAGAAGCAGGTAATAGGATGGCAAAAAATCCAAAATTCTTACAAGCACTTGAGAACGACATACAGAAGGTGAAGACAGATGCAGTATATTTCTTTGAAGCAGGCGGAGATAGAACCTTTGCATTTATCATTAACATCGAAATTACTGATATGATATCATCAATAGCAGAACCCTGATTTCAGGACGCAGGAGCCAAAGTTGAATTTCATCCAGTAATGTTATTTGAAGATCTAAAAAAGGTTATTGAATATTTGAATTAGAATTGTGTTATGAGTATCAATACAAAAGACATTTTGTAACACTATATTTATGACAAGAATAAGGATATAATAACTACTAAAACTGTCTATATCACATCTCACTTTAGGTTCTTTTTTACATTTTTTCATATTTAATATTCAATTTTAGTTCAAATTGGCTGAAAAAAGAATAAAAAATAAAAATCTGGTTCTTTGAATCCAAAATGCAAAACAATATGTTTTAAAAAGTTAAAAGTTAAAAAAATAAAAGATGATTTTATGGAATTTTTATGAAATAAACTCATCTTATTTCTTTGTTAAATTAACCATTAATAATTGCATATAATGTTAATAAACAATATTGTTGTTTGACTAGTATTAATATATGTATAACAGGCTTACCATAGTTTTAATTTCAGGTATACTTGTTATATCTATAGGATTTTTTACAGTATTTCATTTTGTTTATGGCATTAGTGACACCGATAATATTACTAAGTCATTGAGCATTTCTTCATTAAATGTAACAACGAACATTTCGGATTCAAAGCTAAAAATTGCTTTATTAACCGATGGTTTGTTTAGTGATGCGGGATGGGCAGCTTTTGGGTATAATTCGGTACAATTATTAAATTTAAGATATGGTCATGAAATAGACTTTAAAGAAAATGTTGATATTCCTAATATAGAAATGACTTTGAGAGATTATGCAAGTAAAAATTATGATTTGATTATATCCCATGGATTTGAATGGGGGGGTCCCACAATTAAGGTTGCCAAAGACTATCCTGATACAAAATTTATAGTTTTTACAGGGCTAGTTAATTCTTCAAATGTTGCATCCATTTTTCCAATGCAGCAAGAAGGAACATATTTGTTAGGAGCATTAGCAGCAATGATGTCAAAGACGAAAGTAATTGGTTTTATAGGTGGAGAAAAATATCCAAATATAATAAATATATATGAAGGCTATAAGAGAGGAGCCGCTGATGTTGATCCTAATATCACAGTATTTGAGATCTATTTAGACGACTGGGACAATCCAATTAAAGGGAAAAAGTCAGCAAATGATTTAATAAACAAAGGGGCAGATTTTTTATTGCAAGTAGCAGACACATCTGGTCATGGAGTTATTGAAGCTGCTAAGACACGAGGAATATATGTATTTGGAGCGGTATCCGATCAAAATAAATTGGCTCCCAACAATGTTCTTAGTTCATTTATTTTAGATGTGGAAAAATCGTTAGATAGTATTATTAATATGGTCCAATATGGAAATTTTTCTGGACAAATATTCAAACCTGGTTTGGAGATGAACAAAGGGGCAGTAGGTGATGGTGTTGTCTATATATCCTCATTTCATAGTTTAGATAAGATTGTTCCTGAAAATGTAAAAACTAGAATACAACAATTAAAACAAGATATAGTTAACGGAAAAATCGTAGTACCTGAAATATTAAAATAATGACACTAATTACGTCTCTTCGTTTTTTTTCAGATAATAAAAGTAAATTAAGTATTATTTCTATGATTTTGATAATTATCATATCTTATAGTTTGTTTTATTATCAGGAAAAGATTGCTGAGGAAAATATAAAGAATGAAATGTTTTTACA
>DATGZA010000050.1:0-39300 GCA_035297365.1 Nitrososphaeraceae archaeon | reverse complement strand
TATATAGAAAGAAAATAATTTTTTTTGACTCATCGTATATTTAATTGGATTCTTACCAAGAAGATAAGATAAAGAGATATTTTTAATCGAACACGATAACATCTAGTGAGATCGCGTCAGCCAATAAATCCTGATGTCGAGAGGAGACAATATATCCGTTTTTGATCTCGTTTGGAGATATCCACCTATTTGAAGAGGAATAATGTCTTTCTTTTCTTACTTTGTTTTCAAGTTCTTCAACATCGAGTTCGATTTCTTCAATTTCCTGAGTATCTAAGTGTTTTGAGATTAACATTATCTTTCTTACAAGAACCCTCCTTCCAAACCTGATTGAATAATCCCTTGCATTTTCGTCAATATCGAGTAACTTTATTTTCATTTGATATTTATTCAGAGCATCCCTACTTGTCAATATTCTTTCGTCGACAAATCTGTCGTTACCCAAATCAATATTCAGATAACTTTGTTTGATATATTAATTAAACTGTACTGGATATCCTTTGTTCTTTCCTTTTTTAATATTACTTTTTGACTAGTTTGAATTCATAGAATATTTTATTACCAGAAAAACCACATTTTTTGATTTTTACATAAATGATCTTTGAATCTTGTGATTTTTTCTCAAATTTTGTCATATTCGTCTTTTTTGTCAAATTTGATCTATATGGATCCTCGTACTTTTTCATATCAACTGAGCCTAAAAGTTTTACCCCGTTGAATTCAACTAATACAATAGTATCTACATAACTAACATCTTTGTTAGTATTTCCCTTTTTCTTTTTTTCTATATTCATATATGAATGAAAAATGTCAATCAATTTCCCTTTTTCATTTTCAAGATTTATTAGTTCTACTTTATTGAAACATTTGTTACAATATTCAACAGGGGGCCAGATATTTTTTTTGCAATAACAACAGTATGGTAAAACAAAATTTCCTTTTTTTATATTGTCAATAAATTGTTGGTAATTTCCAGAATTTTGATCGATGTAACTTAGGTCATTAAAACTAGTCTTCTCCTCTTTCATTTATCTCTCTTTTTTAATACACTTATTTTTCTAGGATCAAAACTGACGCAGATGTTCCAGCGGCTGCCAGATTATGAATGAGACCAAATTTAATATAAGACCTTATTTGTCTACTAATATTATTTTGTCTCTTCACTTTTGGGGTATTGTAAGCATAACTATTGTCTCTAAAATCAGTTTCGTGTATATGGATTCTATTGTTATAACTAAGGTCAATATCATCATCAATTTTTCCGGATAATTGTTTAAAAATTTCTACAGTCTGTGCTATTCCTGTTGCACCCAGAGCGTGACCACATCCAATTATTCCACCGCTTGGATTAACATACATATTCGATTCTTGTTTTTCAATAAACTTACCTCCCTGTCCTTTAGCAGCAAATCCAAGATCTTCATATGCCATGATTTCAAGAATAGAGAAGGCATCATGTAATTCAACTACATCAATATGATTGGGGGTAAGTTTTGCCATGTCATAAGCATTTTGTGCCGCAATTTTAGCAGGACTCGATCTAAAATTCTCTTCAACAGCATTACTAAAGCTAGCAGAAGTAGTTTGTTGTCCTATCCCCCTTATAGATACTGGAATAAGTGTTTTTTTAGCAACTATATTTTCTCTAATTTTATTTGAATTATGGAAACTATTACCGCCAAAAAATGAGTTTTCCGTTCCCTGAAGGTTATCATTAGAAAAAAGTTTTGACGTGAAAAAAGGTATTTTTTCATCTGCAACAAGCAATATCGAGGACGCACCTTCACATATGGAACAACATTCTAGTAATCGTAAAGGCTCTACAACCATTTTTGAATTCATGACTTCAGTGAGAGTAATTTCCTTTCCTTTGTTAATCGCATTGCTATTATTTCTTGCTTTTGAATAGTTATTAACTGGAATCATACAAATTTGTTCCTCTTTTGTTCCATATTTTTTCATATGCATTTTTTTAAAAATAGCACCCCAGTATACTGGTAATGCAAATTGTCCTCTGGAGAAATCACTCTGTAAAATCTTACCAGGTGAATCTGCCATTTCTGCACCAATAACAAGAGCAGAGTCACATAATCCCGCAGAGATATATGAAAAGGCAGATATAATCGCATTTGTCCCAGAGTTACAGAGATTATCTAACCTGTGTGATATTTTCGGTCTGATTCCAAGAATTTCAGCAATGATGCTAGAAAGATATTGACTTGGATCGCAAGATGAAAAGATTACTGCATCTATAAGATTTCTAGGAAATCCGGTGTTTTTTAAAAGTTTGATAGTAGGTTCTAGTGCAATCTGAATAATATTTTTATGTGTGTTTGTCGTACTATTATCTACGTCATAGTTATATTTCGAATTTTTGTTTTTAATGTTTCCCTTGCTAGGTCTCCTGAACTCAGATGTTTCACCAGCCAGAATTGAAACTTTTCTCACTACTAAAAAGTTGATAACAATTCCATAATTGAACTTTCTGGATCTTTTCCTACCGGATTAATCTGAATTATAGGCAAGGTTATTCCAGTATTTACAAACACTTCTAGAGATTTTCTACATTCTTCTCTAGTTCCACATATCGTTAGCGATTCGAGCATACTATCAGATACAAATTTGTGGATATTCTCAATTCCATTCTTTTTGTATTCCTCTGTAATATTATTAACTTCATATTCATATCCCGTCTTTAGTAGAAACCTATTATAATACTTACCCACAGCCACATAGAAGGCAAGAGTTTTTGCAGCTCTTTCTCTTGCTTTGTCTGGTTCTTTGTCAGATATAGCAGTTATGAAAGCACAGCAAATTTCGAAATTTTTTCTCTGTTTTGATTCATCATCTTTAATATTTTTTATATCATTTTCGCAAAATTTTTTATCGTAATTACCAACATCTTTTTTCCCAGAAATGTTATTTAAAATACGGTCTACTCCCTTTTTTAATTCGTTCTTTGATCTGAGATACAACAATACTCCATCTGAAAGTTCACTAGATAAGTCTATCATACCATTATTTACAGCAGCAGTATAAATCGGGATATTTTCCCTTTGAGGTTTAAACAGTATTTTAAAATCATTTATCTTAAAGTATTTTCCTTCAAATTTTACTTTTGAACCCTTCATTATCATTCTGATACATTCAATATATTCTCTCATTTTTTCAAAAGGATTGTCAAATTTAATTCCATGCCAATTTTCTACCAATGCAGGTGTACTCACACCAAGTCCTAGAATGGACCTGTTATTAGACAATATATCAAGAGTAGAAATAGCCATTGCCACCGTGGCAGGGGTCCTAGAATGAATGCTAACTATTCCAGTACCTAGTTTTACTTTATTTGTGACCTGGGAGAGGGCGCCCAACGATACAAAAGCCTCGCGGCCCCAAGATTCTGGAACCCATAATGAATGAACATTTGTTTTTTCTTCAACTTTCTTTGCAAAACCTAATATGGATTCAAGAGAGAGAAGCGTTCCAATATTATAACCGATTTTATCAATCAACATAAATAGATTATATTATCTCGGATTATTATCTAGCTCTTTCGCAGCCTCATCAATATCTTTATGGGAGTCAATAGATCTCCAAAATATATCGATAAACCGAATTCCTTTTAGTTTACCTTCCTTTGCCATGGTCGGTAAAGCAGTGGTCTCTATGTTTCCATTGTCAGGTAAATATTCGAAAATTTCCTTTGTGAAATAATATACTCCTGCATTTATCCACTTGTCAGGAATTTCCGGTTTTTCATCAAATCCGATTACATCAGAATTTTCATCTATATTTACTACGCCATAAGGACTTCTGAGCGGAACAAGAGCAATACTAGATTTATTTTCCTTACACAAACGATGTGGATCGAGATTTGTCAATATGTCTCCATTAGTCATAAAGAATCCATCATCAGTAGTACCGGTAAGCAAACTGGAAGTATTTTTTAGTGCTCCACCTGTTCCCAAAGGAGTATCTTCGACTACATAACCTATTTTGATCCCAAATTTGTTTCCACTACCTAGATAATCTATGATTGTTTCTTTGAGATATCCTAAACAAATAATTATTTCATCAATATTATGTTTTTTAAACCATCTAATTTGCCATTCTAATATAGGTTTATTAAGCACCTCTATCATCGGTTTAGGTCGGTCATTGGTCAGCGGTTTAAGTCGCTTTCCTAAACCTCCGGCTAGAATTACGGCCTTCATTGCAATACAATCTTTTGTAGATTATAAAAGATTAACTGATTAATTCTATTATAATATTCTCTATAAAATAATAAATATATCCCCTTTTGTATTGTTTTATATAAATTTTATAATATAACTTGAAATTTTTCGCAAAAATAAAGTAAAAAACTAATCAAAATTCAAAATATAAAATAATAATATAATATAAATAATAATATAATATAAACAGAATGAATTAGACACATATATGGTAGACATTTTTTAAAAATAAATAAAAACACACAAAAAAGAAAATAAAATTATTGGGTTATTGTACGATTTTAAGACACTTTCGAAAGTAAAAACTCACCCTAATGTAAAAAATATTGAATTATAAAATGATAATAAAATTCAAAAAAATTAAACGCCGCTGATCAGACTCGAACTGATGACCCACTGGTTAACAGCCAGTTAAGCTCCGGAACGAGGAACGCTTCGGATTTGCTCTACCATGCTGAGCTACAGCGGCATTCAAATATTTTTTTTTATATCAGAATAAAAATGTTTTCTTATTTGTTGATTTTATTACTTTTTGAATACATCTAAGATTAAACAATATTGAAAAGTTTGATCAGAATACTGGAAAATCGAATATTTATTTTTTGATCAAATTCTTACAACTTTTATCCATTCTTTACAGGTTTTAAATAAATTAAAATTTTTGATTTTTGGTCCTGAATATATTTAAAAAGTATATTAAAATTCTTTTCCAATCAAGACGGAAATTTACTCCATTCCTTCTTGTTTTGAATAAAGATATACTCCATCCAGAAAAACACGTAAATCTTTGTTCTTTATCTTGGTTGAAGATTCAATATTGGAGGCAGTTTGAGAGACATTTTCAAGACTGGGTCCTTTAACAATAACATCTTCGCCATTTACAGTTACTTGGGTAGTTTCACCGACAATTCTAGACACCCTTGAAGATCTCTCGCCAAAATAATTATCAACTATTACTCTTTTATCTTTCACTTTAACAGTTATTGGAAAGTGTGAAAATACTATTTTTAGTTTGTAAGTAAACCCTACTTCAACACCCTTCATCATGCTTGAAATTATACTTCTTACTGTATTTGCTAATGCAAGATCTTTTTTTCTTTTGCCAGGTGGTTGAATCACTATTTTGTTATTCTCAAAGACTAAAGTTGTAGGAATTTTTGTAAAATCTTTGGTTAGTTTTCCTTTCTTGCCTTCAACTATTAATACATTTCCTTCTTTAGTGACTTTAATATCTTCAGGAATAATTATCTCAGCAGTTGGTTTATTTTCATTAGTAGACATAACCTATCAAAACTCCTCCCAATCCTTGAATTTGAGCATCATGATGTGACATGATTCCTTTACTGGTAGACACAAGTAGAAGTCCAACGTTATATGCAGGTAAAAACTGTCTTTCCCAGTTTAGATATTCATCTTTTTTAAGATTATATCTAGGAGTGATTATTCCGCATTTGTTTATCTTAGCAAGCAACTGAATCCTAAATTTACCCATTCTATTATCGTCGATTTGTTCAAATTCTCCAATAAATCGATATTTTTGTAATACGCGTAAAATCTCGCTAGCAAATTTTGAAGACGGAGAGACAAGACATTCTTTTTTTCTTCTTGCCTCATTGTTATATAGAGTGGTAAACAAATTCGACACAACGTTTAATGCTGGCATTTAGATGAATTCATCTCCAGTTAAGGATATTACATTATATTTTATCATATTCTTTTTATTTATATATAGATTATTTCTTGAAATCATATCTAGATCATTACCACCAAAATCATTCATATTTTTTGAAACCCATACCATTAGCAACATCTCTGAAGCATTGCCTACACAACATGATATCGTATTTTTGTATTAATCCATTATATGAACCACATTTTTTACACCATCTATTTCCTTTTCCATGAGGAACCTTTTTTCTACCCGTTTCCGCATAATCACGAGGTTTTGGCATCTTAAATTACTTCAACTCCAAATTTTTGTTGAAAGAATAATTCAGATTCTTGTGGACTAATTCGATGAAACTTACCTATCTTGTCTGGATTCCTTCTTTTAGCTATTCTGTACCCAGGTCTTTTTAATGAGACACAGACATCCATTCCAAAAATGCCAATATCGGGGTTATATTTTGTCCCAGGAATATCAATATGTTCTTTAATTCCTATGGACATATTTCCGTTTGTATCAATTGATGATCTCTTTATTGTATTTGATTTCGAAGAGAATATTCTTTTTATGAATTCTATAGCATTATCTCGTCTTAATGTAACCATGGTTCCAATTGGTTCTCCTTTATGTATTCCAAAATCTCTAACAGATTTTTTTGCACCTCTAACACTTGGTTTTTGTCCAGTCAATTCTTCTAGGGCCATTTTAGCTCTTTCTATAGGATCACCAGACTTGCCTACCCCAATATTAATCACAACTTTCTCTATCTCGATCACTCTCATGTCGATTGTTTTTTTTGAATTCTTATTATTCAACTGTTCATTATTTTCTTTATTATCTAAAGTTTCAGTCATTTTTTTTCACCTAACTCACTTTAATTCTAGGATTTTCATTCTCATTTCCAATAACCATAATCATGTCTATCGGTATTTCCAAATTTTTCGATTCAAAAGATGCTATAACACGTTTTGGCAGTGAAAACGTTCCTCCTTTTATTTCTTGCACCCTTCCTAATTTTCCGGCGTTATCGCCACGAGTAATCAATATTAGAGAATTATTGGATAATTTTAAGTGTTCAGCAATCTCGAGCTCGGGTGTCTTTAAAAGACATGAATCACCAACTTGTAGCATATTCTCTGAAATTTTAGTCTTGCCATCATGAAATCCGTACTGGATCTTATTTCCTCTTACAATATTCTTTCGAATTATTTTTACTAGTTTGAAATGTTTTTCATCTTCATTGATTTCGATTGGATATAACAAGGAAGAATCCTTCGGAACCAATCTAAATACTTGTTTTGAGGGAATCAATTCTATTGTATCCATCAAACCTACTGCAAAATTTGGATTATATCTTGGAACGTTATCTATCCTTATTTTGCCATCATTTAGGATATTTTTTGCTTCACTGCTATTTTGAACAACTTTCAGTACATCCCTCAGTAACACACTAAGGGCGTAAGCATGACCTTTTGAATGCGTACCGGGATGAATTTTTGGAATAAAACGTCCTTCTTTTCTTTTTATATCCCAAAACAATGGAGCTGACTGTCTCTTGAGGGTTGTTTGTCCCCCTTTCTTACCCATGAATTATCTGATACCTCCTAGAGATAATTTATTAACTTTATGTAATCTATTTATTCTCATTACTAGTATTTTTTCATTGATACAATTATTACGTAAATGATACTGAAGTGATCTCGTAATAATCATCGTTCTTTCTGATTACCTCCTCCTTTATTATTATCTTCTTCGATTTCAGGAGCGGTTAATTTTTTATCATTTACTTTTCGCAAACTTTTAACCCGTAAACCTTTCTTGACCTGCATCATAGCCCGACCTCTTATTTTACTAGATTTATCTTTAGATACTGATTGTCCTTCTCGATCTGAGGAAGATAATTTGGTATGTTTAATTTTCTTTATTACGTTTTCTCTTTTTTTATCTTGCGTATTTAATGAAGTAATCATTACATTGGAAGAATGGATATGTACTTTTACTTTTCCTCCCTTTGCTACTTCTTTCTGAACGCCTTCGATTATCAGAGTACTCCTTTCTGTATTGACCTTTTCCACCTTTCCCTCAACATTTTTGTATTCTCCTCTCATTATCTTTACGGTATCTCCCTTTATTACGCGGGCATTTCTTTTTTCGTATTCCTTCTTTAGATTTTCTGATAATTTCGAACGAATATTTGCAAAACGTTTGTGTTTTTTCAAAAGCATATTTGCGTTAATTTCTAACATTTTTCATTTATCACCAAATTTCTATAAAATAGCTAAATTATTACAGGTGCAAGATTTGCAATTCTTGGCCATTTCTCTGCCGCCTCAGCTGCTACCGGTCCTTTAATATCAGTTCCCTTGATCTCTCCTTCAGGAGTAACTAAAACTGCTGCGTTATCTTCAAAAGTAACTCGTAATCCATTCAATCGTCTTATTGGATATTTCTGTCTAATTATAACTGCACCAAAGATCTGTTTCCTAAGTTGCGCTGGGCCTTTTTTTACAGTTACGGTTACAAGGTCTCCTACAGCACAAGATGGTTGCCGTGAATGTCTTCCTTTGTACCTTGTTACCTGAGCTATCTTGAGGATTTTTGCTCCAGTATTGTCTGCACAGACAATTTGAGCAGAAACCGGTAATGCTTTTGTAACATATGGTCGAAATTCCGCTGCACCCTTGGCAGAAACTGCTCTTGATTTAGATGCCATCTTTGTTATTTTCAGCCTCCACAACAACAAAAGATATAGATTTTGAAATAGGTCTACATTCAGCTATCTTCACTTTTTCGCCTTCCTTGACACTAATGCAATCGGGCAGAAATGCATGAACCTTAGATCTGCTTCTTTCATATCTTTTATATTTTGTAACCAACCTATTGTATTCTCTGGAAACTACAACCATTTTAGTGGCTTTGTTGCTTTCTACTGTGCCTGTAAATAATCTTCCCCTTAAAGAAAGGGTACCATGAAACGGGCATAATTCATTTTCACATGTTTTTCTTGGAAGTCCAACCATAATACCAATATTTCTAACCATTCACACTATCATCTCTTTATCTTTAAAATCCTATCTTCTGGTCTTCCTATCATATTATTACCACTTATAAAGCAAACGTTTGATGGTAAATAAACAGCACATTTTTCTATTGTCTTTTTTGGAATTTTTTTAATTCCATTCGATGTTCTTAATATTAACATATTCTTTGTTTCAAAAATAATACTGCCTAGTAAATTTTTCATATTATTTTGAGTACTCAACAGGATTTTTATCTTTAAACCAACAAGCTCATGATAGACGAGATTTTCAATGGAAATCATACGTTAGCTCGTCCATGTTCAATTGTATTTGTCTGAAAAAACTGAATTTTCATTTTTTATGGCTTCTCTCATTAATGAGTGTGAGAATTCTTGCAATATCCCTTCTGGCCCATCTAATACTGGAGCTTTCCTTTTTCAGTGTCCCCTTTGCACCCTCTGATCTCAGTTTTGCAAGATCGGCTTTAAATTCAAGTAATTTATCTTCAAGATCTTTATCGTTCATTTCTTTAAGAGTATTTAGTTTAATTCTCCCCATTTCTACGTTCTACGCTCCCACATGTTCACTTTTTTTTCTACGTGATTCTTGTAACGGATTTTGTTGTTGTTTGATTTCTTCCTGGGTTTTATTTTCTCTTCTGAGAACATCTCTCTGAGTATTATTATAACCAGTATATTTTCCTTCATTTGAATAAGAGTCCTTTCTAGGTCTTGATCCAATCGATGGATTTATTTTCTCCTTTTTCTGTGATTCATTTCCAGTATTAGCACTTTTTTGACTGCTTGGGGTTAGTAAGGTTTTTTCCGTATTTTCTTTTTCTGATGAAGCCACAGATGAAGATGAAGATGCTGTACCTTCCGCTTCTTTGGCGGTATCGCTATCTTTTCTTGATTCAACATTTAACTGAAATTCAGATGGTATTTCATTCTTCAATGCAATTCGCAATTGTATTCCCATAAGCCCCATCTTCGTCAAAACGTTAGTCACTCCAACTTTTACCACTCGATCCGCAACATTTCCGCTTTTTGGAATAATTCCAGAGGTATGTTTTTCAAAATGGGCTCTTTCACTTCTAAGTTTTCCTGCTATAGTTACTTCTGTACCAAGGGCACCGGCGTTCATTACTGTATTTAAAGTCCACATAGCCGCTCTTCTGAAAGCAGTACCTCTCTCGATAAGCTGCGCAATTCTATTTGCCATTATTTTTGGATTTAACTCGGGAACCTCGATCTCCATTACAGAAACTTGTGGATTACTTAATCCGAAATTTGATTCTAATTTTGCTGTAAGATCTTTGATACCGACACCTTTTCTTCCAATAACCAAGCCTGGCCTTGTTACATATAATGTAATTCTAGTTCCAATCGGTGTTTTTTGTATCTCTACCCCGCCATAACCAGTTTCCTTCAATGTTTCTTTCAGGTAACTGTCTAGTTCCATATTCTTGTAATTATTTATCATTACATTTTTTGCAGCGTTCATTCTGTTACAGTACTCTCCTGAGCAACCATTTCTACATGTACTAGCGTGTCGAATTTGGGACTAGCTCTCCCCATAGCTCTGGGAGTAAATCTTTTTAATTTGGTGCCTTTATGCACAACAATATTTACTATCTTTAGTCTATCTAGATCCATTCCCTTATACTCTGCATTGCTTTCCAAGTTATCTAAGAGTTTTAGGAATTCCTGACTAGCCTTAGACGGAAATCTTCCCGCACTAAATCCATCTTTTATGTTAGATCTATGAGCTACTTCATTATTGTATCGCCTAAATGGAACCGCAATTTCTTTATTTAAAACTGCTTCAAGAAAAATTCGCGCTTTTTCAATAGACATGTTTTTTATTGCAACGGCAATTTCTCTTGCGTGTTTATGGGAAATATCCATCTCCCTGAGGGCGGATCTTACTTGTCTTGTTTTGTCAAAATTTTTATATGCATAAATATAATGAGGCATTTTTTATTATCACACTTTCCATAAATTATTTTAACGGTACGTACAAACTGGATCTCGAAGATCCTACACCAGGTGAGCCATGTTGAACCCTTTTATTTGTAATAGAATATTCGCCAAGATAGTGTCCTACCATTTCCGGTTTTATATTAATATCGAAAAACTCTTTTCCATTATGAACACTAATTGCAAGACCAATCATATCTGGTAGAATAATCATGTCCCTGACATGAGTTTTCAGTTTATTTTTTAAAGTGCCAGCTCTAGCAAGCTTGATTTCAGATCTCAGTTTTCGTTTTTGGTCGTTCATATACACACCAACTCGTTTGTTTAATGAACGTCTTTGCCTTGCATTAAGCAAAGGCAACAAAGACTCTATAGATATGGATTTTAATTGTTCTTGATTATATCCTCGAAATTTAAATTCTCTAACCAATCTTATACTGTACCTCTGGGGTCTTATTTTTAAATCTACCTGGAATTGTTTGACAAGATGATAATAATTTAACTGCATTCTTTTTAGGATAACATACTACTAAATTCAAGAAACTTTACACCAATCCCAGTTTTGTTGCAAGATCTCGTGCTGAATCTAGATCCCTGAACTTCGCAAAAGCTTTCTTTCCTTCTATCGTTCTTGCCGTGTTAACCTCTACAATATCAGCTTCGTAAAGTTCTTTTAATTCTCGCTTTATGGAAATCTTATCTGCATTTTCATCCACTATAAACGTCAATTTTTTTTCTTTTTCAATCAAATTAAATGACTTTTCGGTATTATATGGGGTGATAATAACAGGTTTTTCATGCAGTTCCCTGACACCATTTTCTGACCCGATAACCTTCTTACCTGTCTTCTTGGTTGCTATCCTTGAAGATTTTAAAGACAGAAGTTTCTTTTTCATTTTTGTACCATCTCCATTAATACATTGCAAATTGATTTGATATTTTTTAATTCCTCTATAGCTTTTTCAGAAAATACAGTAAGCCGTATAGGTCGAGACCCCGGAGCTAGATCTAGGACGCTCAAATTCTTTACAGCCCTTATCGAAACCCCTGGAAGCGAATTATTTAACCGTCCAATCTTCTCTTCATCGCTCACTAGAATTAAAGCGGACAGTCCTGATCTCCTGTTGGAAGAGTACTTTCTATTGTTCTTGTTTCTCTTGATATGCGTCCTCGTGAGATCTTCTTTTAATCCTATTTTCTCCAGAAATTTTTCTAGATCTTTAGATTTTAATAATGATTCTATTTCTCCAGAAACTACAATTGGTAATGAAATGTCATTACTTAATAAATGCCCTCTCTGTTTTACAAGATCTCGATTTGAGGTCGCTGCAATTGCAGAGCATAACGCTAATTTTTTTTCTTTCTTGTTGATTTTCTTATAGATATTTTTCCAAGAAACAGGAGGATGAGCTACCCTTCCCTTTCTAACCCCAGCTACACCAGCAGCTTGACCCGCTCTGGGAAAACCTTCACCTCTTGCCCTAGCGATTCTAGCAATTCCTAAACCAGTATTTCGTGATTCAGCACTCACCATCTGTCCAGCTCCTGGATACCTTCCCTGGATTTGAAAGGAATGAGAGTTTAAATGATTGTAAACTTTTTGAATTACTCTTGGTTTATAAGGAGTAGAAAAAACTGAAGGAAGTTCAATATGCTCTTTTTCCTTTCCATCCATACCCAAAACTTTAACTGTATTCATCTAACAATTACCTCCAATACTTTTGGTTCAATAATCTTCTTTACCGGATTTCTTATGGGTTGTCTCATTTTAACTAATCTCTTCGGAACCCCTGGAACTGATCCTCTAACAACTATATAGTCAGATTTTACCAAACCAAAATGCTTGAAGCCGCCCTTTGGATTTATCCTAGCTAATGATGAATCTGGTGACATTGTTGAACCCGCAACGTCAGAGGAAGAAATAATCAATATTCTTTTGTTATATTCGGTTCTTTGGTGAAATCCCATTTGACCCTGTCTTGCTACAGAGTACATAACAACTGCAGGAGAAATGGGGCCCAGGGTTCCTACTGCCCTAACACTCTTTCTAGACTTGTGCTGTTTTCTTTTGACACCAAAACGAGTAATAGGTCCTTCAATACCTTTTCCTCGAGTAATTCCTAAAACGTCAATATATTGACCATTTTGAAAGACGTCTGAAATTCTAAGCTCCTTACCGAGTATACTTTTAAGATATTCATATTTGGATTTTACATCTTTACCTGATACTCCTACTTCAAAAACAAATGGTTTTTTCTGAGAAAGACTCACTTTTTTTGGAGAAACAGAGACTATGGCAAGGATCGAAGATATTGAATCAAAAGAAGATTCTATATTTTTAAATAACTCTTCATTGTATTTGGTTTTAAATTTTCTTTCTAATTCTTTTGGTAATTCTTTAGAATATGCATCAAAAAGTACCTTTTCACCATAGGCGTCTTTTTTGTAACAACGAATGGCAATAACAGTAATTGGAGGTGTGGCTATGACAGTAGAATTGTTATCAAGTTGTTTGCCAAAATTTGGAGTCTTTTCTTTATCATCTAATGTCAATATTTGAATTTGACCTGCCTTAAAACCAGCAAAACCCAAAAGAGAATTCTTCTCTGTGTGTTGTTCTGGCCATGTTCTAATTCTTGCTTCAAGACTTTTAGCTCTTACTCTAGGATAAAACGCTAGACTACCACGCCTTGGAGCACTGTACTTTCTATGACCCATGGATACAGCAAAAAACCTCCCGATCCCATTAATAAATTTATATCCCGATGTCAGTCAAAAAGAGTATTTAATTTAGATTTCCACCAAGTCTTAACTAGGTTATAATTTTAATTTAATTAATTAATAGGATTGAGTATTATCATATCACTTTAAAAGATAATTCAAGATGGATAAAGAGCCCAAAACTGCTTCTTCTAATCTTATCGTCTCCGTATGTTGATTTGGAAAGAGATTAGAATAAAAGCAAGACTTTCTTGTAGCTAATTGTTCAATATTAGGATAAATTTCATCTAAACCTTTAGTAGGAGAGCCGAAAACAATCAAGAGATTGTCATAATGCGTTATAAATTCTTTGAATCTTGCCTCATTATCTTTGAAACGTCCTCCTTTTCTAGAGGTCAAGAGAATGAATGTATTTTTATCTTCTTGTCTGAAAATGTGATCTAAAGAGGGAACAATTGAAACTTTATAACCCCAATAGATATTTTCCAAATCTTTCTTGAAAGCTTGTACGGCCTTAATATTTGGGTACTTTCCAATAATCTTTATATCAACTCTCTGTCCAACAAGATCATTATTTCCATAAAAAGGAATTAAATAATCTAGTCCAATATCAACATACATATCGGTTTGATTATTATTTTTATTATGCCAAAATTTCACCCTTCTAAAATCATCAGGAAATTTAAACGAAAGGTCTGTTCTTATTCTTTTATTAAATGAATTATTATCCATTTTTCTGTCTCTAAGTTTTGAGAAATCTTTATGATCCGCTTTATTCACTAGAAAGCCGATTCTCAAGTCGCCTTCTTTAATCTGATCCAGAGGAATTTTTTTCTTATGATGAGGAGACTTTATGGGGTCTAATAGTCCAGCAAATTTTAATTCATTGCAAATCGGATATAAAGCCTTCCGCAAATACTGAGGCGTATCTAAATATTCTAAAATTAATTTCAAAATATTAGATTCATCCCCAATTATGTTTAAATCATTTTTATGTTTATTTTTCTTAAATTTATTTACACTATATTGTCTCCGTTTATTGTCATTATAGATAAATACTTTTTTTACCCCAAAAATAGAGAACGCACGTGCAAACCTTGATATCTTTATTGTTTTATCTCGTAATGTTTCTTCATCCATAAGCGATGAGCTTGGAATTGCAACATTAAGATTTATACATCTATTATGGAAATTCATTCATTTACGAGCTGATTTATAAGATCATGAAGAAAATTGTTTGCTCCAAACGATACATTTCTCAAGATGCCTTTTCTATCTACGACTATCATAGAAGGAGTTCCCTGTAGCCTGTATGTTTCAAAAGTCATAGCAGAATATTCTTTATTTCGTAAATAATGTTTAACCCTTTCAAAAATAATCTTTTTATCTGAATCAGGATAGGAATTGTAATTTTCAATATTTGCTTCCATAAAATCTATGACATAATTATCAGAGAAATTTCGCTCCATTCTTTTTAGAATATCCATACCCACAGGAAAGGGAATCTTGTATGTTAGTTTGTTATTTTCTATCAATTGTTCATACTGTCTCAAGGCATTCAGAGTGTCGCCAATAACCTCGCCAGAAGTCAATAACAATTTTAGATTATCAAGAGTATTTTTATCGTAGTCTTCAAAAGCAGTAGCTAATCCTAGAACAATAACGTCGTCTCTAGAATATTTTTTGTAAATTTGTATTGAACTTGGGAGAGCATACATAAAACATCCTGGACAATTGACCTGAAATACCTCTACTAGAATTACTTTTCCGATATTTTTGTCTATATTGGTAGGTAAACCTTGAACCCATTCAGAGACATGAATATTTGGAGCCTTTACTCCAATTTGCACAGTCAATGTAAATCAAATAATTTTATAATAATAAAAATGATCGTTTAAATAAAATTTATTATGGAGATGGTTTATCCTTAGGATTTGTTGGATTTTCTTTAGCTAGTTTTGAAAATCTCTCAATCTCTTGATCCTTTACTTTTCTCATTATTTTGCTATCTTTTTCTATAATTGACATTTTCACATGAGAAATTCCAACCTTTTCATCGCTTACCATATTGATAGATTCTAAAGCCAACTTTCCGACTTCGTCAAGAGATAGATTGTGTTTATAGGCTTTTTCAAGAAACTCGTTTACTTCATCACTTCCTTGTCCAATTGCGATGGCTTCATATCCTATAAAAGTACCACTTGGGTCTGTCAGGAATAATTCTCCTCCTACTTCATCAACTCCTGCTATGATCAAAGCTACACCATACGGACGAACTCCCGCATATTGCGTCAATTGTTGAGACATATCTGCGATATTCTTTGCAACTACTTCAACGTCCACCGGTTCATCATATATTAATTTATTACTTTGAGCGAAAAATCTTGCATGATCTACTTGAGCCCTTGCATCAGGAATATATCCTGCGGCAGCAACTCCAATATGATCATCAATTTGAAAAATCTTCTGTGTGACGTCAGAAACCTGCAATTTACGAGTTTTTTCTTCAACTGCCAAGAGAACACCCTCTTTACATTTTATTCCGATAGCTAGAGTTCCTCTTCTGACTGTTTCAATTGCATATTCAACCTGATACAATCTCCCATCAGGAGAAAATACCGTTATAGCTCTATCATATCCTGCTGCTGCTGGTAACAATGCGATATTACTACTTTGTAGTGTTTAATTTAAATTTACCTTATTAACCGATTCTAGTTTGTAATGATATGTGATGAGATAATTTATTATGGGCATCCAAATGTCTTGGGATTGCATCCGAGGGCAATAGAGATAACAAAAGACAGTTACCTTACTAAAAGTGGCGACTGTATAATAGGAATCAATTCTAACAAAGCTTGCAGTGATATCAATCCAAAGTTAAAAAAATTAATGCAAGATGACGAGATAAAAATAAAATTTGAATTCACAGTAGAGGGTTCATCTTTCGAGGCCTTCGGTCGTGGAAATAGAAATCTAACGTTAGAAAATAAAAATGATATTGTAATCAGAACAACCAATTTTGTGTGTCCCAGGACGGTATCAGTAAGATGTGATAGAGGTTCAAATAATATACCACGAGAGATTATTTCATATTTGCAAAAAAAAAATACTAAAGGAATTTTAACTATATCCGTAGATGATTACTAAAATTCTTAAAAAAGGATTTTATTGTCAATAATCGGAAGTGGGCAACTGATCATTATATTTGTGTCCTGTTAATTTTTCATAAGCAAAAATGTATCTTTGCGAAATCTTATTGATCAAATCACCTGGAAGTATCGGAGGTTCCGGTTTTTTTCCCTTGATAGCAAATTCATCAACTTGCTTTTTATAACCTATTTGGATTAACCAATCTCTTAACAATTGTTTATCATAGCTATCTTGGATCCGTCCTTCCTGATACAGATCTTTTTTCCATAGTCTAAATTCATCAGGCCCTACTGAATCTCCAAGAATGATATCTCCACGCTTATTAAATCCAAACTCGAATTTCACATCAGAAATAATGAAACCCGAATTTTCGATAATTTTATTCATCTGATTGTACAATGAAATTGATTTATCCTTAATATACTCAAAATCTTTTTCAGAAAGGATATTAGAGGAAATAATCTGTTTTTTTGAAATCTCAACATCATGATCATGAGATTTAGTACTTGGATCAAAAATCGGATAAGGTAATTTCGATGCCAATACAGGATTAAAATTGGGAGGTAGAATGCACCTTGCGTGATTTGATTTTGTTTTATTGGGATTATTAAACCTCTCAACTAAACTTCCATAGAAATATCCTCTTACTATGCATTCAATGGGTATCATGGTAAGTTTTTCCACAAGTAATTTGTTTTTATCGATTACTCTTATCATATGATTGCTAACATTCAAGTGTTTAAACCAAAAATCTGTAAATTTACACAAAATATTTCCTTTTTCGGGAATCTCTTGATTCATTATTACATCAAATGCAGAAATTCTGTCTGAAAAAACAAAAATTAATGTTTCTTTGCTATTAAGGTCTTCAGAATCCGATCCTTCGTATACATCCTTTACCTTACCCTTATGAATTAATTTCAATGTAAATGATATGATGAGAAAATATCTTTTTATAAATATCTATATCACACATACTATCTATTATAATGGATTCTTTAAGAAACCTAGACCTTAATCAAAAAGAGAGAAAAAGTAGAATAAAATTAAAGTATTTTTTTGTCTATCAGATTTTCTTAATAGCATATCTAACTGGAGTTCTATGGTTAAGGAGGAATCCTCTCTCGCTAGTTTTTTCTGCTATTACACCATTTTCAATACTATTTGTATTGCTAGTAATTAGTGACGGACAATATTCAAAATATGCGGTTTCTGGAAGTCTAGTCATGGCATTAGTAGGATATGGACTTGCATTGGGTCAGGATATCTCATATTACAAGACAGAATACAAAATTCAAGAAGTTTTTGTTGCATCTCCAGTTTCATCTCTGACATATATGACAGGACTTGCGTTATCTGAAATACTTTTTGGACTTCCCGCTCTTGTAATTTTAATATTAATGCTATTTTATTTTGGTCTTTCTATATCTTTTCTTCCTTTGTTGATTTTTACGGTCCTAGTAATATGGATATCAACATCTGCGATGGGGTTCTTTTTATCCTCAAGAATGCTGTATATGAAAAATGCAACTCAGATCATATCGTTTGTAAATGTACTTCTTGCAGTTCTTCCGCCAGTATTCTATTCAATAGAAAAATTGCCTGACTGGCTTCAAACTTTTGCATATATAGTGCCAACCACACATGCATCATTGATGATCCAGTATTCAATGGGCTTAAAAATACCAGAAGAATGGAGTATTTGGACTGGGATTTTTGTTGAGATTGTATATGCAACTGCCTTCATATTTTTAGCAAAAACTAAAGCAATTTGGAGAGATTCATGAGCTTATAGATTATGTTGTATGATAGCAATTTTGATCTTTTAGGTAAGTTGAGCCGTGATAGGTCATGGTGGGATTTGGACCCACGACCTAAGGTTTACAAAACCTTCGCTCTAGCCAGGCTGAGCTACATGACCAGAAATTCTATCGAATTTTTATAACAACTATATTTAAATCTTTATTAATAATTAAAACGTATTTAAGTAATTAAAGATTTTAAGACATTAATTGTCAGTGGGAAAAGATTATACAGTTTTAGTTACTATTGAAAATAAAAAATTTATAAATGATCCTGAAGGAAAGACGATACTCCAAGATCTGATTTTAAAAAATCAATATCTGCAAATTAAATCCGTTAGAACTGCAAAAGTTTTAAAGTTGACCGTAGATGCAGAAACAGCCAATGAAGCTACTGAAATAGTAAAAAAAATGTGTGACGATCTCAGAATATTCAATCCAATAGTTAGCGACTGTAAGGTTTCAATTTTGGATCAATAAAAGTAAAAATAATAAAAATAGAATCTTACATCTGAATCAAATTTTATTAAAATTCAACCAAGATAGCATTTCAATGTTTTAGATAAGATCCATAGATTGCTATGTAACGTATTTAAAAAATTTTTTAACTTGATAGCACAATCATTGTAAAGAAAGGGCTCCATCTAAGAGCAAAATTGTTCTCAGATGTTTGGCCAAGTCTGTAACGGTAACTATTCCAACTAATTTATCATCATCTATTATGGGAAGTCTTCTTATTCTATTATTTATCATTCTTTGAACAGCTACTTCTATAGACGTATCAGGTGTTGCATAAGTTCTGATTTTTGACATGATGTGTCCTATCTGAACTTCTGATAATTGTAGTTCTTTAAGACAAATCTTTTTGATAAAATCTCTTTCTGTTACAATACCAACTGGTTGATCTCCAGATAAAACTATTAGAGAACTCACTCCCTTGTCTGTCATTATCTTGGCAGCTTCTAACGCAGAACGTTCCTTTGAGATAGTAACTAGATCTTTGCTCATGATATCCTTTACTTGTTCAGCCACAGACAGTCAATGATAGAATAGAAGAAAATCCTTATAATTCTATCAATTCCTATCTAAATTAGAGATTCATTCTCATATTTTACAATGTCATCATAAATAGTGCCACAATAGCTCGAATTAAAATAAGGCTACGCAAAAATATTAATTATTATCAAATAACTATTTTACACATCCAAATGCTTAAAATTGGAATTGCTGTCTTCCCTGGTAGTAATTGTGATAAAGATGTTTATCATGTCATTTCAAATATCTTCAAAATAAAGACTGACTTTATTTGGCATACCAAGGAGAAAGTAACAGGTTATGATGCCATAATAATCCCAGGTGGTTTTTCATATGGAGATAGACTACGAGCTGGAATTATTGCAGCACACAGTCCCATAATTAGAGAAGTAAAAAGACTAGGAAAAGAAGGTACTTTGATTCTAGGTATTTGTAATGGATTTCAAATATTGGTAGAATCAGAATTATTACCTGGAGCCCTTATAACGAATGAATCACTCAAATTCGTATGCAAGTGGACAGATATTCAAGTAAAGAATAATACTACTCCTTTTACTAATGAATTTACGAAGGGACAAGTTTTTAAAATTCCTCTGGCTCATGGAGAGGGCCGTTATGTTATTTCAGAAGAGAGATTGAAGGAATTGAAAAAGAAGAACCAAATAGTATTCAGTTACCAGCAAGATAATCCTAACGGATCGTTTGAGTCTATAGCAGGAGTTTGTAATGAGGTTGGAAATGTCATGGGAATGATGCCACATCCTGAGAGAGCATGTCAGAGAGAGGTAAGTGGATTTGGACTTAATAACGAGGCAATGAAAATTTTTGAATCTTTAATAAACTATTTAAAAAAATAAGCTCATAAATGGTAAATTATATGTATTTTATTCTACTTGAATATATTAACAAACTCAGAATTACGATATCTTCAAAAAAAATTAGGTAGAAAACCAAACGATCTTGAAAAGGAGATGGTAGGTGCGGAATGGTCCGAACATTGTTCTTATAAATCTTCTAAAAAATACATCAGGTTGCTTCCTAACAAAGGAGAGAGAATTATTGTTGGTCCTGGTTATGATGCAGCTGTAATCGATGTAGGAGACAATCAGGTAATTACAATTCATATAGAAAGCCATAACCATCCATCTGCCGTCGAGCCTTATGGAGGAGCTGCAACGGGAGTCGGCGGAGTGGTTCGAGACATTATTTCTATGGGTACTATGCCGATAGCTCTTTTGAATTCCTTGAGATTTAGTGACATAGATAATGGCTCCAATGTTTTTAAAAGAAATCCAGGAAAAAAAATTAAAAATAATGATAAATATTCTCATGCAAGATGGTTGTTAAAAAATGTTGTTCGTGGAATAGCTGATTACGGAAATTGTATAGGAATACCTACTATTTCTGGAGAGGTAGAGTTTGATAATTCATTTGAAAATTATTGTTTGGTAGATGTAGCTTCCATCGGTTTTGGAAGGAAGGAAAAGATAATTCAAAATAAAGTTGAGGAGAACGATCTCATTATTTTGGCAGGTGGGTTAACTGGAAGAGATGGAATTCATGGGGCGTCTTTCGCTTCAAAAGAACTAGAAAATGAGGAAGACAGATCTGCAGTACAGATTCCAGATCCGTTTCTAGAAAAATTAATTATGGAAGTCACGCGAGAGGCTATTGAAGATAATTTAATCAAGGCGGTAAAAGATCTAGGAGGAGGCGGATTATCATGCTGTCTTTCAGAGACCTCCAGTAATTTAGAAAAGGGATTCGAAATTGAATTGGAACATATTCCTACTAAACATCCAGATATGATTCCGGCTGAATTAATGATTTCTGAATCACAAGAAAGAATGCTCTTCATCACCAATAAGCAAAAGTTAAAGAAATTAGAAAAGATATTTGAAAAATATGAAATCCCCTTTGCAATAATAGGAAAAGTAAAAAGTCACAAGGACCTTGTTATATCAAAAGATGGACAACAACTAGCAAAGATGCCTTCTACTTTGATCGCGCATGCACCTTTATTGAATAGAAAGATTAGAAAGCCGTCTTATTTAGAAAGAGCGAAAAAGATAAAAAATAAAGTAAAGATCCCTAAAGATCTTGGCTCTGTCCTTTTAACTCTCCTTTCGAATCCCACGATAGCCTCAAAACAGTGGATATACCAACAATACGACCAAGAAATAGGATTAAGAACAATTTTAAAACCAGGAATAACAGATTCTGCAGTTCTAAAATTAAGCGAAGATAAGTTCCTGGCATCAAAACTGGATGGAAATTCGAAGATATGTTACCTTGATCCTTATCATGGAACACTATCATGTCTTTCAGAGGCTAAAAGAAATATTATTTGTTCTGGTGCAAATCCAATTGGAATAGTTGATCATCTTCAGTTTGGCAATCCAACAAATCCTGAAATATTTTGGACATTTAAGAAGAGCATAGAAGCAATAATAAAATTTAGCAAATTTAATAAAATTCCCGTAGTAGGAGGAAAGGTTAGTTTTTATAATGAAACAAAAAAAGGAGCTATAAAACCATCTCCGGTTATTGGAATGATAGGATTAATAGAAAATAGAAAATATATTACGAAATCTACTCCGGAAGAGGAAGATGTTCTCTTTGTCATAGGAAATACAACTGAAGATATGGGCGGATCAGAATATTATGAATATGTTCATAAAATAACTGGAGGAAAAGTTCCAACCGTGGACCTAAAAACAGATTCGTTAAATTCAAAGACAGTTTTAGAAGCAATCAAGAAGGGATTGATTAGTTGTGCACACGATTGCTCTAAAGGTGGTCTTGCCATAGCATTGTCTGAAATGGCAATTGGAAGTGGACGCACCATTCAAATAGATTTAGATAGTATCCCTAATAGCTGCAAGAGGTTAGATAATATGCTCTTCTCTGAAAACCCTTCAAGGTTTATTATTGGTACCAGAAACCCTCAGAAATTAGAAAATTATCTTGAAAAGATAAAAAATCTAAGATTTTCGAAAATAGGAACATCTGGTGCATCAAAGATTAGAACCGAAAAAATCATTTTCAAAAGTAGAAATAAAAAAGTCGTAGATATCGATATTGTAAAGGCACAGAAAAGTTATCAAAGTATATCTGAGATAATGGAAAGGCAAATAATATATCAAAATTGATTTTTCATATTTCAATGTAAAATCATTTAGAGACTGTTATCCTCAATTAAATGGTAGGTCCAAATTTTTGTTAAAAACCGATAGTTAAAATATTTTATTGATCATACTTATTTTGTATGTCTACATGTTGAGAGAAAATTGTGGAGTTGTTGGCGCCTTCTCTCTTGACCACCACAATGTCATTCCAATTATAATTGATTGTTTGAGATCATTACAACATAGAGGACAAGAAGCTTGGGGAATAGCTATACCAAACAAAGAACCGTTTAAACAACTAGGCCTGGTTTCAAGCTATGCTGACCATTTTAATAATGTAGTTAGAAAATATACATCTCATGCTGGAATAGGTCATGTAAGATATTCTACCTTTGGTAAAAGCAGTATAGAAAATGCACAACCTTTGAAAGTAAAAGATCTGTGTGTTGCTCATAATGGAACCATAGCAAATGTTGAGGAACTTTCAAACATGGTGGGAGGGTGTACATTTACACCTCAAACAATGAGTGATACATTAGTTGCTGCCAAGCGACTAGTTGAACACCTCTCGAATAAAATGAACTTATTTGAATCAATCAAGATCTTAAAACAAGAAATGATTGGTTCATTCTGTTTTACTTTTTTGACAGATAAAGGTGATGTATACGCTGCAAGGGACACAAAAGGATTTAGACCGATGGTCCTAGGTTACCACAAAGAAACCAAAACATACATAGTAGCATCAGAATCATGTGCGTTTTCTGCAGTGGGAGCATTTCTTGTTAGAGATGTAGAACCTGGGGAGTTGATTAAATTAAGTTTTGATGGATTAGAAACTCAGATCTTTTCTTCTGAAAAGCCCCATGCACATTGTGCGTTTGAATATACATATTTCGCCCATCCGTCTAGCATAATGGAAGGTATCAACATCTATGCAGCAAGAAAGAGAATTGGACACTATCTAGGTAAGAAATTTCCTGTACAATCTGCTGACGTAGTGATTCCTGTTCCAGATTCTGCCAGACCTGCAGCCCTAGGTTATGCACAAGAAACGGGATTACCCTTTGAAGAAGGATTAGTAAAAGACAGACATTCTAGCAAGGGAGTTCTACGTAGTTTTATCGAACCATATCAAGCGGACCGTGTAGAAATTAATGAAGGAATTTTGCCAATCGAAGATATAATAAAAGGTAAAAATGTTGTCGTTATTGATGACAGCATTATTAGAGGCACCAGCTCAGCAGCTATAATTCAAACCTTAAGAAGCGCAGGAGCAAAAAAGATAATTATGATAATAACATATCCTCCTGTTAGGTATCCTTGTTATGCTGGTATTGATTTTCCTTCTAGGGAAGAGCTTTTAGCTAATCATGAATTTGACGATACGCTAAAAAAGAAAAAAATAGATTTGAACATAAAAATCGCAAAATTAATCGATGCGGACAAGGTATTTTATAACGATACTTCCAATCTTGCAAAAGCAATAGGAATTCCCGAAAGAGAATTGTGTTTTACCTGTTCTACTGGAGACTACACATCTTTAGGAATGAAGCCAAAATTTAGATCCAGAGAAGAAGTAAAGGGAAGAGACTAGGATTTCTCATAAAAAAATGTTACGTCCACTGGTCAATAAATCCGGACAAAATCGCTTAAAAATGACTGCTCCGTCTAGCCATGTTTAGAAGGATCTGTTTATACATAAATAGAAAATGTCATTCCCCAGACAATTTGTTAATAATCATTTATTTTGAATTAGAAAACCAGATATATGGAAAATAGTTCCTGTACAATTATAAAAATAATCGATGAGATTTTTTTTCGAATTTATTCCTACAAATGATTTAAAATAAATTTATATCTTAAAGAAATTTATTTCTTCCTGATTGGATGCAATTAAAGTCTTTGCAATAGATATTGACGGTACTCTGACTGAAAATGGTGGAGGAATGTTACACTTACCTGCAATTCAAAATTTCAGAACTCTAGAGAAATTAGGGTACAAAATAATATATGTGACGGGACGTTCCTCGGTCGAAGCATTAGTGTTAGCTGTTTTTGGAGGCACTACTAGAATTGCAGTCGGAGAGAACGGTGGGGTAGTTACGACTGGTCCGACCGAACATATAATATTAGGAAATAAAGAGGAATGTGTAAGAGGTTATAATATTCTTAAAAAATCTCTAAATGGGGTAAGAATGAAAAGAGTGTTTAATAGACTCTCAGAAGTGGTCTTGGAAAGATCTTTTGATCTTAAAACTGCCCAAAACATTTTTGATCAGAATAATCTTGATCTTAATTTAATAGATAGTAAATTTTCTTTTCACATTAACAGTAAAAATGTAAACAAGGCATTTGGATTTAGTATAGCACTACAAATAATAAATGTTAAACCTTCGGAAACCATAGCAATCGGAGATAGTGAAACAGACATTCCGTTATTTGACTACTGCGGTTATAGTATAGCTCTTAATCACTCAGACGACTATGTTAAATCAAAGGCAGATTACGTAGTAAAGGGCTCTAGTGGCACTGGCCTGGTTGAAGCATTGGATCATATTGCATTAAAATTTCTTGGTGAGATAAAATAAATGACATTTTCAAAAGTTATTGAGGAAATTAAAAATTTGTTATCGTTATCATTTTCCGAATTAAATTATCCGCCTATTGAATATGACGTTACAGAACCTCCATTAAAGGAATTTGGAGATTTAACATCTAATATAGCTTTTTTGCTTGGAAAAAAATTAAAAAGAAAACCTAGCTCTATAGCATATGAGATTGTTGAAAAGGTATTACTTCCAAGAATCGATATTAATAGTAACGAGAGCAGATCTCTTGTTCTTTCTGCACAAGCGCATATTGCAGGACACATAAATTTTAAGATTAATTATGAGTTATTCAGCAAGTTCTTACTAGAGACATTAGATGAAGAAAAAGTGCAATTTTTAAATGTAGGTAAAGGACAAAGAATTACTATAGAACACACAAGTGTCAATCCAAACAAGGCTATTCATATTGGACACTTGAGAAATATGGTTATTGGTGACACTCTTTACAGGATTTTTAAATCTACCAATCATCATGTTACAGTCCTCAACTATATCGATGATTCAGGTGTGCAGTTTGCAGATATTATCGTCGCTTTTCGATTTGGAGGCTTTGAAATTGATCCTCCAGATAAAAATATCAAATTTGATCACTATTGCGGAGACATATATGTAAAGATGAATGAGATCTATCAGAATAAGCCGAATCTGGTCGAGAAAAGAACATGGATAATCAAAGAGATTGAAAAAGGAAATAATGAGATATCTACGTTTACATGGAATATCGTGAAGAAAGTTATCTTAGAACAATTAAAAACATGTTGGAGAATGAAAGCAAGATATGATATCTTAAACATAGAATCACAGATATTAGTTTCTGGATTATGGGAACAAACTTTTAATTTGTTGAAAGAAAGAGAAATAATTAGATACACCAGAGAGGGAAGAAATAAAGACTGCTGGGTAATTCAGCCAGAAAATGAAGAAGAAAAAGTCATAGTTAGAAGTGATGGTACAGCTACTTATATCGCCAAAGATATTCCTTATGCTACTTGGAAGTTGGGTCTAGTTAAAGACCCCTTTGTATATACGGTATTTGCCGAACAATGGGATGGAACTAAATTATTCAAGACCGACATTCTAGATCACATAAAGAATTTTCATGATAACAACTTATTAAAAGAAAAAAAAGATGACTATGACGACAACACCAATAACAATAACAAAAATAGTAAAAATGGTAATATGATAGGAACAGAGGATGACCATCAAATTTTTTCTCAGTTACCTGACAAGGTAATTACATTAATAGACACAAGACAAGCACGTTTACAAAATATTATTTCTCAGATAATTCAAAAGCTGGACACCAATTCTCAAAGATATTATTATTTAGGATATGAAACAGTTGCTTTAAGCCATCAAACGGTTGAAGAGATGGGCATACAAACACAAAATAAAGACAAACGTATAATTCACATGTCAGGAAGAAAGGGAATTTTCGTAAATGCAGACAACATCATTGATGAGTTGAGTAGAAAAGCGTTCGTAGAAATAAAGTCTAGAAATCCACATTTGATTGATTCTGACATTAAAGTTATTGCTGAAGGAATAGCAGTATCAGCGTTAAGATATAGTTTAATTAAACAGGATCTAGAAAAAATGATTACTTTTGACATCAAAGATGCACTAAATCTTGATGGAGATACGTCCCTGTACTTACAGTATTCATATGCCAGAGCCATTAGAATTATAGAAAAAGGAGAAAATATTGAAAAAGAGGAGGATGTAAAATTACATTTGTTAAATCAAGATATCGAAAAGGAATTGATAAAGGATATCCTCAAATATGAGATGATGGTTGGAGAAGCGCTTCGAACCCTTAGTCCTAAAGTTATCGCACGGTATTCCAACAGAATAGCTACAAAGTTCAACATATTCTATGAAAGTGTTCCTGTACTGAATGAACAAAACAAAGAAATCATGATCGCGAGACTGACATTGGTAAATTCATTTGCTATTGTATTGAAAGCACTATTTTTATTATTAGGTATCGAACCATTCAAAAGAATATAGAAAATCAAACAAATTTTTAGTCGCTAACAATTTATCATATATAACAAATATTAATTGAAAAAAAACATCATAGAAAAATATGAAGATAACAGAAGGAAGTTACGTCCTACTATTCCATAGTCCGAGAAAAAAATGGTTATTAAAAGCAGAACAAGATAAAAAGATGCATACCCATCTTGGCATAATAGATCTGTCTTTAATATTGGGAATGGAATATGGAGCGACCGTAATGACGAGTTTAGAAAAAAAGATCTATTTGATAGAGCCAACTATTCATGATTTTGTTATGAAATCTGAGAGAAATACTCAGATAGTTTATCCCAAAGACCTGGGTTTCATTGCCATAAGAACAGGAATCCAGAATGGTTCCAAAGTATTAGAAATTGGAACAGGGAGTGGGGCTTTAACTACTTTTCTTGCTAGCATAGTTAAACCAAATGGCCATATATTTACTTACGATGTCAACCCTGAATTTATGAAAATTGCCAAGAAAAATATGATCAAAGCAAAAATCGATGGATTTGTAACAATGCATCAATACGATGTCCATGAGGGTCTTGATTTAACAGATATGGATGTCGCAATTGTAGATCTGGGAGATCCTTGGACACTAGTAGAAGAGGTATACAAAGCATTGAAAGGGAGTGGGGCTTTTCTAGCAATATGTCCAACTATGAATCAGGCTGAAAAGACAGCTATTGCGTTAAAAGATAATAATTTTACAGACATAGAATGTGTAGAGATCTTAATTAGAAATATAGAGGCGAGAGAAGGAATGTCAAGACCATCTATGAGAATGATTGGTCATACGACATATCTGATATTTGCAAGAAAGATCTTTCCGATGGTTAAACCAGATAACATAATGAATGAAAAAAGAGAATGACAGTTAAATAACAATATTTTTTGAAGATAAGTTTTGTAATTATATTGTTTTCCGATCAAAAAAAGAAGTGAATGAGGTTATTTTTCCATTGCACCCATCATGCCCATTTGACCCGGCATTGATTTCATACCAGAATGGACCTTGTGCATGAATTCCTCAATTGTCATCTGACTAGTTTCCAATATCTGTCCATTTCCGGCGTCAGTTATTACCTTTATAACTTGATTATTTGCATCTATAACATATGTAATGTAAACTAGGTATCCATTTACTGGATGAATAAATGAAGCTATCGCAGATGATTTTTCACCAACATGCTGTTGTGCAGCAGATGTTGCATCAGATAGAGTTATCTGAATAAGAGGGTCAAAAGCATTTCTAATTACTGATATTATATCTATAGAACCGGTCCAATTTGCTTGTGGAGCACTTGTCATATTGTTCATTTTCATTGGTTGGGCATTCGCGTTAGAGACTATGATGCTACCAGCTGCTAAGAATGAGATGGCAACAATAGAGCCCATCATTAAGATTCCTAAATTCCTTTTGTGTTGCATAATCAAGTGTTAGAAAACTTTACTAAAAAGTTTTTCTAAAGGTTTATGCGATAAGATTATGACGGACATACTTTTTTAGAAAAGTCATACAAAGAAGAATAAAAATGAAAAATACAAAAAAAGGTTATCTTCATACAAATAAGATATTAGGATTCCAGAAAAGATCTGAGCATCCAAGCCATCTTTTCATGTTCTTCCATTATTCCTGTCAAGAAATCTGTAGTTCCTGCATCACCAAGTTGATCACAAGTTTCTAAATCTTTTCTCAGTTGTCGTATAATAGTTTCATGATCATTTAACAAATTTTCAAGCATTCTGTTTGCACTGGTAAAAATATTTGGATATTCAGCGGGATCTTCTTTTAATCTAGTTATTTGTAAAAATTCTGTCATAGTTGCTTTAGTTTTTCCCCCGATCGATCTCACTCTCTCTGCTACTTCATCTACAATTTCAGATATTTGACCATATTGTTCGTCAAAAAATTTGTGTAGATCATTAAATCGTGGATCGACTACATTCCAATGATAATTCTTTGTCTTGGTTAATAGTAAATATTCATCGGCTAGAGTAGAATTCAATATTCCAGTTATTTTTTCAACTGATCCATCATCTAGTCCTATATTGATTTTTTTAGAATTAATGTTACTCATACTTATAAAAAAGGTCCGACCACTAATAAGTATTTATTAAAAGTTAAATATCGTTATTGTATCAAGACTCTAACGTTATTATGGAATAAGACTTAGAGAAATCAGTGTTCTCCATGATCTATTTTCAAAAACACGAGGATTTAGCCCTCTGATATTTACCTTATGAGACATTCTTTTTGATAAATATAGACCTAATGACCCTAATAGTTTCCACAATTGACTGTCTGGATTTGATAGAAATGAATTCAATGCCAATTTTATAAAAGAGTATGTTGATCTATGATTCTCTGATACATATTCTAATAGATTATCCTTTGAAGATGACAAAATGTAATGCGCATGTTCAAAAAGTTCTTTTTTGAGAGCATAATCACTTTTTTGAATTGTTACCGATCCCTTCAGCATGCCTTCTAAAATTGAATCAAGGTTGTTTTCGGACTCGATAGTATTGATACAACGTCCAAGAGTGGATTCAATATGAGAATCACTTCCGGCAACTGATATCATGTTTTTTTCTTCGGCAAATTTTGCAGCAGCGATATTAGAATAACTGTCGATATTGTTACTGTTAAAAGATTCGATTAGATTGCATTTTATTGCTTTCTCTCTTATTCCGTTCGATACAGCAAAAGGATGCGCTGCACAAGAAACTCCGTTTTGTCTTTTTATTTCATCCAGAGTTTCATCGATTGTCATTCCTGGTTTTATTGTTTTATTAATTCCATAAGCTAAAATATGACCTTTTGTATCCACGGTAATCTCTTCCGCAGGATAAATTGTTATGTCCTTATATTTTTTGTGGTTTTCTTTGTAATCGCATATTTGTTTGTAACCATTAAGGGTGTTGTGATTGGTAACAAACAATATATCTATCTTCTTCTCATAAGCCAATTCTAGCTGTTTTTCCATAGTTACACCACAATCATAGGGTATTCGAGTTGAACAGTTCATAAAATTAGAGAAGGTGTTATGACAATGTAATTCCATTCTTAATAACCGAGTCGTATCTAATAACCAGTAATCCTTAAATAGAATCTCTAATATATCACTATCTGAACCCAATTTTTTAAAATATTATTAAATTTTGATTAAAAAAGATAAATTTTTCTGTATATTGAATTACCACAATCGCTCGAAAATCAAGAATGTTTAAGGTGAGTAGGAAAATGCTATTGTATTTTTACTATTGTTCTTTCCAGTTTTATTAGATTTTTCTTAAATTATCATAAATAATATTTCTTCGTCTTTTTTTATATTAATTTTTTATTGTATCTCCTATTGAGCACACTGGTTTCTTTATATAAATGACATATATGATACAATTACATGTTTAATATTCATTTCTAAAATTTTGAGGTGGTGCTTCTTCAAATATCTTAAGTTTCTTTTAATATTTACATACAGTTGTTCTTTGTCAAGAGTGATAACTTTAAGTTTCAGTTTAGATTTATTTATTTTATTTTCTACCTCAAGTGTAATAATTTTAATTTCTATAGTCATATAACTTAAGTTTGAAATCTGAGATTCTTTTTAATTACCCTAGTTTTCCCTATTGCTTTTCAGATATTTTCTTTGATTCCATAAATCTTTGCTTTGGTAATATTTTATTTTATTAATTCTTTTAATTATATTATAAAATAGTACAAATTAACTAAGGTAATGAAAAACACTCGAGATTTTTTATCTATCTACACACTGTTTTTGGCTAAAAACTTTACTAGATCCACGAGCCTGCATGCAAAACTCCATTCGTTATCATACCATGAAAGAACCTTGACGTACTTTCCCTTATTATTTATTACCATGGTACTTAATCCGTCAACTATTGATGAATGACTGTCTCCTATAATATCAGAGGAAACAATAGGTTCCTCCGTATAAGATAATATATCCTTTAGATCCTCTTTAGATGCTTTCTTTAGCTCATTATTAATCTCATCTCTCGTGACTTCCTTTTTTAAGTTTAGAACCATATCTGATATAGAACCGTTATTAACTGGAACTCGTAATGCCAGTCCATCAATTTTTCCTTCGAGTTCCGGAATTACTGTTCCTATCGCCTTAGCTGCTCCAGTAGTGGTAGGAATAATGGACATCATGGCAGATCGCGAACGTCTAAGATCTTCATGATAAGAATCTAAAAGTCTCTGATCATTAGTATAAGCATGTGTAGTTGTCATGTAACCACTTTCTATCCCAAATTTATCATTCAGGACTTTGATCACCGGGGCTATACAATTTGTAGTACATGAAGCCATTGAAATAATATTATGTTTTTGATTCTCATAAATTTGATTATTAACGCCCATAATTAGTGTCGCATCTGGATTTTTGGCAGGAGCGGAAATAATTACTTTTTTTGCGCCAGCGAGTAAATGTTTTTGTGCGCTTTCATTATCGTTGAACTTTCCTGATGATTCCAATACAAAAAATACGTTTAAATCCTTCCATGGAAGCTTAGATGGATCGCGTTCAGAAATGATATTAATCCTTTTTTCTTTATTTATTATCAAGATCTTTTCATTTTCATCTATTTCAACATCTCCTTCAAATTTCCCAAATGTAGAATCATACTTGAAGAGATGAGATAGTTCCTTTAAATTTGTCAGATCGTTGATCGCCTTTACGTCAACGATATCGTTAAATTCTTTGTCAAGAAGAGATGATTTTAAAAAAGTACGTCCAATTCTTCCAAAACCATTGATAGCTAGGTTAAACTTTGCCATATTACCGATAACATTATTCTTTCTATTAAGGTATATTCTAATTCAATCAATAAACATAATTTATTTAATAGATAATCACAATAGCATTATGAAAGAAAATAAAAGATTTTCCAAAATTTTAGTTCCCATTGATGGTTCTGAACATTCATTTCATGCATCTCAGGTTGCCCTTAAAATAGCAGAAAAATTTAATGGAAAAGTCATTTGTTTATATGTTATTGTCTCTCCATCGCCGCAAGAATATGTTAACTTGACTGGACTTGTTACGCCAAAACAAATTGAAAGGATAATTGATAAAGCAAAGGAAGAATCCAGGAACTGGTTTGAAAGGATCAGGAATTCGGCAAAGGAAGACAACATGCAGATTGAGATAACAACAGAAGTTATTTTGACAGGTTTGGCTGCATATGGTGAAATAATCCAATATGCTGAAAAGGAAAAAATAGATTTGATAGTTATTGGAACGAGAGGTAAAACTGGATTTAAAAAGTTACTCTTGGGTAGTACTGCATCAGGAGTGGTAACTTATGCTCATTGTCCAGTCATGGTAGTAAAATAAAAAAGATATTGGCAGCAATTCAAAAAAAATTCATATAAATGAGTTTAATCAAACTAAATAAAAAATTCTATTTTGTTTGTTATGTTGCTTATATCAGCAAAGCAGTCATAGAACCATTACATATTGTAATGGTCTTTAAGGTAAAAAATATTAAAAATGTAATTTTTCCAAAAATGAATCAAAAAAATTTTTTGTAGTTGTCGGTTGTGTCTTATCCCTGTTTTCGACATGATTTGAAGACAGAATATTTTCAGTCTACATCCTCATTTCCACATTCAGACCAAGATTTTACATACCTTGCATTAGTTTGTACTAGTTGTAATTTTCCTTGATCTACTTTTATAAATTAAGATAGTTTGGAAAGCTAATTTCAAATTCACATTTTTTTGTTGAATTATTTGGTTTGATGTCAATAAAAGGTACAGGTTTGTTTTTTTTTTTGGAAACATATTTAATATAAACATTTTTATTATATATTTCAATTTCAAAAACAATTCGAATGATTTTTTTCCTAAAAATAACACTTGTATATTCAGCATTATTTTCCCTTGCTGATAATGGCTTTGACTTCCTTTCGAATTTAGAATAAGAAGTAAAGAATCTTTCTATAATGATTACCAGAGATATTTTTTGTTTATTTGTGTATTAATAATGGTAAGTATTTCATTAAATTCTTTAATTTAAAGTAAATGTAAAAGATAACAATAAATGTAAAAGATAATAATGATAGCTGTACTAATCAAACATATGGATAAATTTACAAAGATACTAGCGCCAATTGATGGGTCAGAACCTTCTATGGATGCTGCAAAATATGCCATATCGCTCGCAAAAAAATTTTCGTCCGAAATATATATCGTGTCAGTAGTACCATCTAAGGTAAAATATGGAGATTCTTCTGGTTTTTTCGGCATGGTTCCTCCTAAATACTTTGATAATTATAAAAAAGAAGCTGAAATATGGTTTGATAAAGTAAAAAAAAGATTAGAAAATAGTGAAAGTAAAAATATAAAGATAAATACAGAAGTAATAACAAGTCCACTTTCTATTTCTGGCACTATTTTGGAATATGCCGAAAATTTGAACATAGATCTTATCGTTATGGGAACCAAAGGTAGAACAGGATTTAAAAAATTATTAATAGGAAGTACTGCACAAGAAATAGTAACTTATGCACATTGCCCAGTATTAGTGGTTAGATAAACCCTTTTTAATTATTTTATTAATAGATTCAAAACTAGTTACGATATTAACAAAAAGCAATTATCAGTTCTTTTGAAGTATTTTTCATATAAATCAGAACTGACAATGTCTACCATAATTGGTAGGGTATTGACTCGTATTTGCATTATACAACTATCAAGAAAGAGATGAGGTATTAAATCATTATATTTGGCAAAGTTAACAATTATGTAAATGGACGAGAAAGAAGAAGTAATTGCTGAGATGAGACATGATATTAACCTTAGATCAAATGATGGTAAAACTCTTGTATATTCGATGGGAGAATTTAAGAACATTATATTAAAAGATCCTGTTTTAATTGCAGGATTTCCTGGTCCTGGACTGGTGGGTTCTATTTCTGTAAATTACATCATAGAAAAATTGCAGATGAAACAGATTGGATGTGTAGAATCTGAATTTATCATTCCTGGAGTTATATATCATGATGGAAGATTGAGACATCCATTTAGGCTCTATTCAAATCAAGAAGGCTCCTTATGTGTACTAGTATGTGAATCGCCAATTTTGATAAGAGGGATAAGTTCCGTGTTAAATCTCGTAATGAAATGGTGTAATAACAATAATGTACAGGAAATTTTGGTGCTAGGAGGATTTTCTAAACCTGGTCTTGATGATTCAAAGAGAGAACCATATATATTTTCTAGTATAAACGACGATAACGTACAAAAAACAAGTTTTGACAGAAAGATAATCGAGACTTATCTAGAACCCACGACTTTTATTGGAGGAATACCGGGTGGTTTATTATCATCATCTCTTGCAAACAACATTCCATGTACGGCATTATTTATTCCCTCACGAGATGAGCTCCCAGACGCGGAAGGTGCTGCCATTATAATAGAAGAAATCAATAGAATAACTAAGGATGAAAAACTAAAGGTTGATACAGCTCAATTGAGACAAGAAGGAGAAAATTTGAAAAAAAGAATGTTAGAATTTATAGAATCTCTCCGCAAAGAAGTTTCTCGAGTACAGAAAGCATCGGGGGAGGCTGAGCCAATTATTTATGGATAAGCAGAAAAAAATATTAATATTTTCTAGCCATATCCGGTAGATTGTGTTAATTTACAATCTAGAAGACTATTCAGAAATTGAAAATGATATTACTAGTTATAATTCGATTAAATTATTTTTTAGAGTAAAATGCAGACAAAATAGCTACACATCATATGATTAATCAAATATTTGATTTTATTTTTTTGGAGTAGATTTTAGGAAATGAAATTGCCCGATGTAAGTTAAGTTAAATCCATTCATATGCATTGATTCACAAAGAAATAAATTATAAGGAAGAATCTATACTGTGAGCTGTACAGTATCATGTCTGTTCCTAAGTCACTTATGTACAGGTCAAGTAACAATATTTAATTTAATAATGTCATTTTAATGGTTTTTTGTATGCTTTTTGGTTTTCTGTAATTTTTGTCCCAATTACAATTATTTTATTTTATTGAATTATGTTTTGAATTTATATATATTAATTATTTGAGAGTAAGAAAATAAAAAACATCATGTAGAATCAGAATCTGCTTTATTAATTTTTTTATTAGGGCCCTCCATTAATCCTCGGCTCTTTCTGGTATACTTTAAGATTTCATCATAATCAGCTCTTTCTTGTGCCGCATTTAGTATATCTGTTTTACTTACGATACCTATCAGTTTGAAATAATCATCAACTACAAATATTCTATTCATCCTTTTTCGAACTAACTGTTCTAAAGCATTATTAACTTGCATATCTGATTTCATAACTATCAAATTTGATAATGGTTGCATGATATCCATAGTTTTTTTTTCAAAAAGCGATTCTCCTTTATCTAAAATATCATCTGTTGAAATCATTCCTAGTAGCACGGAGTGATCATCAATGACAGGAAATGATCCTTTTCTATATACATCAAAGTAATCAGAAATCAAATTTCTTATTGATAAATCGGGTTTTACTGAGACAAAACTTGTATTCATTATATCCTTTAACTTCATATCTTTCAGGAGATTTGACAATTCAAACTGTTGCAGATATGCTTTCGCCCCACTTTGAATAAACCATCCGATGAGTATTAACCATAATCCTCCAATTGGAGAGGCTCTGATAATCACTAAAATTCCTAATCCAATCAGAACAAATGAGATAATTATTCCAACTTGCACAGATATTTTCGTTGCACGCTGATAATCCAGCCATCTAACCAAGGCAGCCCTTAACATCCTTCCACCGTCCATAGGAAAAGCGGGAAGCAGATTAAAAACACCTAACAATATATTCACAATAAAGCCATAAAGTAAAACTCCTTTCAATACTTGAATATATGTTTGTGCTTCTGTTGCTTCGGGACCAAGAAAGGTGATCAAAAGAAAAAATGATAAAAAAATTCCCCCCACACCAAAACTTGTTAACGGTCCTATTACAGCAATTTTGAATTCTTTTCTGAAATCCCGTGTTTCCTCTTTGATCTCAGAAATGCCTCCAAATATAAATAGAATTATTTGATCTACTTTTACTCCATATTTGATTGATAGAATAGAATGTGCTAATTCATGGATCAGTACGGAAACAAACAATATAATCGCCCCAGTGACTCCCATCACAACATACTCTGTTCTCGTCAAGTTAGGATAATAGTGCGGCATAAATCCAACTGATAGGGTCCAAGTTAGAAAAACAAAGATAAAGATCAATGTAAAATGTAATTTTATCGGAATATTTTTAATTTTTAATATCTGAAATGACATAACCTCATATAGTAAGGTTATAGAATTTAAGGAATATGTTCGTCAAATATACCTAGACATTTATTTTGTATACTAAAATCAGCGTTTTCGTATTTGAATGGTGAAGAATAGTTTGTTGGTAATTGTTGTCACAGGAGATAAATTAACTTTGATTTCAACACAAAATGACTACTTAATTAGTCTGAAGAATCCGCTTTTTTACTAGTTGGGGATTGAATATAGATAGTAGAATGCATTTTGGGTATGTGGCTATGTAACAGATAGAGAATATTAAGATAAGTGTTTTTGATGGGCTAAGTCAGGAAGTAAAACAGAAATTTCTATACGAACCATCGTCAAGACTATTACTGATCATCTAAGTGAAAATAAGATGTATATCCTTTATACTCGCAGGCTAAATGTAGTTAGAATTGACGGTATAAAATAATGCGATCGACACAATAATTGAAACTGGTTATCACTCAATTGACGTATATGTTATCAAGATAATGACAGACTATGGACCGGTAAAATTTGAGAGTAATATTTTCGTTTTAGATCGCAAGGTATAATCCTTGAGGTTTCAGATCTTGGCTACTCGGATTATTCTAAATGGTTTATCGGCCATACCGGTTCTACCTATTGAAGAAGAAGGATAAAGAAAAGCCAGAAATTTACAAGATAGACCTCTATCTAACATTTCTAGATATGCGACTATTAGAGAGGCAGGGTACGGACCTGCAGACAAAAATTGAAGAACTCCAGTACGCAAATCAAGTGTTAAGAGACAAGCAGAATGAACGAGAACATGAATTAGAACAGATTAAAGAACAAATGTCAAAACACCAATCTTTTATGTTTGACATTTTAGACAAATTCAAGACATTGGACAAAAAACAAAAGAAAGACGTTGCAAAAAAACTAATGATAGTGGAATATATGTTACGCAATAATTAAATAATTCTACCTCTGATTCTATAGTGGTTAAGAGGCTAAGAAAGGCTGGAGCCATTCTCTTGGGGACAAACAATTTAAATGAATTTGCTTCCTCTATTGAGGATAAGAATATTTTTTTTGGAATACTCTTACCTAAAATATTATATGAAAGATATGTAATTGATACTTTATATCAGTTTGTTGGTAAGGTAATTTCACTATTTTATTTCTCAAAAAAGTGTAGTAATGGTTTTCTTTAGTATAGTTTGCATGATAATGATTACTTCACATCCTTCACAAATTCTAGTGGATTTAGAATTAAATTCACTAAAACAAAATAATTCTTTCATTAAGGTAGCTTTTGCTACGTCTGGCGATTCTCATAATGGTGATCCTGGATCAAAGAGAGGTGGAGGTGACCATGGCTCGATATCTTTTAAATCAGAGAGAGGTGGAGGTGACCATGACTTTGGATCAGATCGAAAATATGACGATCGAAAAAATGAGTATCGGTTCATAAAAGAAGATTTTTCAAGATATGATGACAAAGGAGAATGGCGTGATCACGATGGAAGGGATCGAGACGGACGTGATCACGATGGAACGGATCGACACGGACGTGATCACGATCGCTGGGATCGAGACGGACGTGATCACGATCGCTGGGATCACGATGACGATGACGATGACGATGACGATCACCATCACCATCACAAAATAATCAAATACAGATACAGTAAATGTTTGACACAATCAACCTCTATACCACTGACTGGAACGATAGGTCCAGAAACTCCCTTCCTTATAGGTGACTTCTATCCATGTGAATTGAAGGATGGTCGTGCTACGTTGAACATTCCAGAAACCTGGGATTTACAATTTGTAGTGATGCATATAGATAGCTATGGAGAAGACCACCATGGCATTGCAGTGGATATGCAGCAAATACAGAGTTTAAGTGAAGACAATGCGTTATACGTCGTGAATTTTGATGACTCGATGGAAGGAGAAGATCCGCTAACCGGAGAATGGAACCGACTGAATGATATAAACGCAATTGCATTGTATAACAACTCAGAAGAATCAATAGATTTCAAACTTGGAAATAGCTTGGCTATATCCGCAGTACTGAAAAAATCTTAACTTTTTATTTTTTTAGTCTTATTACGTTTTATGTCGATATTCTAATCGAATCACATTCTATATATGAATTAACTTTCAAAATCAAATGTTTAAAAAAATTATTTTAGATCTTCCTATTATGTATCTTGCCCCAGAAATAAAATCCAGAAATCTGTCTCCAACAGACTTCACAAAATATTGCGTAAATAGAATGGAAAAATTCGATCCCTGTTTAAAGGCATTCATTACAGTCGAAAAAGAATGTGCTTTGGAAGATGCTTATTGTGTCAAAAAAGAAATAAAAAAAGGAAATTGGACAAGTACGTTACAAAGTTCGAAATTTATTTCAGTCTTCATTTATTTTATTTTTTTTATTTTTTTAATACCCTTTAACAGTGTTTACTGTTCCTTTTTTATATCAAGAAATATGAATTCATGAAATAAATCTTTTATGACCTATAAATGGTCTTTTGAAATTTTGAAGAAAAATATTACAATAGCTGATCAAGATAGGTGCTGTTAACTTAACGAAAGAGCTATAGCGGTGAA
>DATGZA010000049.1:0-3560 GCA_035297365.1 Nitrososphaeraceae archaeon | reverse complement strand
TTCTTGAAAGTATAATTTAAACATGTATCGGAAAAAACAACCAGTAAAAATGTAAAATATAGACAAAAATAAAATAAAATTGTAAAATTTTTAATTTTATAGAATATAGAGTATAGATTTTAGTACGGAGATCTGCTAATCATTAATGCTTATCATTAACGATAATCAGCAGCAAATTTCATTCACTAATATTGCTTATTAATTTAAAGCTACTACATTTATTAACGTGTTATAAAATTTTAGATTGGAATTACTTTTATATTCAAATATTAATAACCCAGATCCTTAAGAATGCCTTCTCTGTCAATATTACTAACATGAATTTTTCCTGATTTAGAAACATAATTTGGTATTCCTATTCCAGCAGCTAAAATAGGATTTCTATTTATTGAATGTGGCAGAAAAAAGTTTGTTACTTCTTCATCATAAAAAGTAGAACCAGATGCACCTAATCCTTGTGCATAAGCAGCAAGATATATCTTTCCTAATCGTATTCCACCTTCCAATTGTACGGCTCTATATCCTCTATTACCTAACTTTTTCAATATTTTATTAATATCAGCCAAAATGAAACAAACACTACTTGCATCAAAGAAAAGTTTTTGATCTAAACATAGATGTTCAGAAGCTTTTCTAAAATCACCAGTTTCAAGTTCATTAAGGGTATTATTAGTTTTATCGTAGAAATAACTACCCGATTTAAGGCCTTCGACAGCATTAACAATTAGATAAATATCTATCAAACTATCATCAGGTTGAATAAAATCAAATGGAATATTTTTATTTGCAAGGTATAGGATTTTTTCTAGTTGTGATTGTGTTATTGGTTTCTGAGAAAATTTTCTAGTTGAACCTCTTTGCAAAATCACCTTATATAACGGAGTTCCTCTTTCAAGATTTTCTCTTTCAAGACTAATTTTATCAGGTTTCTTAGAATATCTTATTGTTTTTAAAATTTCAACCCATTTTTTTACATCATTTTCATATTCTAAATAGGAACCTTCGTGTATCTTCCATATTTGTGGAAAGTTAAGTTCTCCATATCTAGAAATTGGAATGGTATCAAATTCTACATCTAGATTCTCTGTATATTTGTTAGAGATTTCTTTTTCCTCTATTGTACCTACACCCAATGGAGATAATACAATTGCTGCCTCTTTTCGAGCTGGTAGCGAAATTATTTTGTTGACTAGATCATCTTGAAAACCCACTATGATCTCAGTTAATAAAGAATTTGCGTTACATAGAGATAGATAATTGGATATTATTGTTCCAACATCCCAGAACCAATGGCGATATGATCTGTCTTGGTATTTCCATGAATTTCTCCAAGAAATAGAAGTAAAAATCAGAGTTACTGGAGACGTAATTATTTTTTCATTCTTTCCACAAGCATGATACAGAGTCGATCTATAATCACCGCTATGTAATTTGGTTAATGTAAAATCTCCAGGACAAAAATGATATATTCCATCTTCTAGGTCACGTATATGAGTACATGCTAAATAAATTTCAATTGGATATAAAGCTCCTGTAGCTGATGCAGATCTCATGTAATAAATTGAATTATTAGTCTTCTGTATCCGCGTAATTCCTGCTGAAAGGAATAAAATTTGCGAAATTCTCATTAAATCTAATTCATTAGAGGACATGTTAGAAAAATTTTGTTCGTTTTGTAAACATGTAATAACACCATTATCCACAAGAGGAAAATTGGATGGTAAATATAATAAATCTAAATTATTAAAAAATTTAAAGGGTAAAGGTTTATTCTCCCAGTCCAAAAAATGAATGTTTGAATATACACTAGATGGAGAATGTTTCGTAATCTGATGATATTCTTTTGCAATACCGATTTTATAATTCAAGAGTATATATAATTAAAATTAAAATTTAAAATAATTTTTTAAAAAATTATTTTATTTGAATAATCCACCAATTCCACCAAATATTTTATCTAAGATGTTTTTTCCTTTTTCTTGAGCTCCTTCAGTAACATTCTTTGCTCCTTCAGTAATTACTTGACCTGCTTGTTCAGCTCCTTCAGTAACATTCTTTGCTCCTTCAGTAATTACTTGACCTGCTTGTTCAGCTCCTTGTTCAGCTCCTTCAGTAACATTCTTTGCTCCTTCAGTAACATTGCCTGCTCCTTCAGTAATTATGCTTTCTACCTGTTGAGCTGCTCCTGTCGCAGCAGATTGAGCTCCCTTAGTAATTATGCTTTCTACCTGTTGAGCTGATGATGTTGCATTTTCTACTAAACTTTCAGCTTCATTCTTTATCCCTAAATTTTTTTCCATTATTTCGGTAGTAGTGTTTTGCGCAAAAGCTATATGAGAAATTGGTGCTACCAATATCGCAATAGTGACGATCAAAAGTGTTGAAAATATAGTTTTATCTTTCATAAAAAAAATACAATAAATAATATTATTTATCTCTTTCCAGAGATAAAATACAAGTTTGCAATATGAAATTAAAAACATGGTCGGTTATAATCAATATATTTAGTGAGCTGTATTTTTGTCTGCTTTCATATGGTTATTTCTATAACGGAAATAGTTTTAATCTAAATTTTATCGAAAATACCTACAAAATTTACTAAATTATCTGACTATAAAAACTAGAACTACTAGTACTTTTATAACGAAATATAAAAATTAGCTTATTATATTGGAAAATTAAAATTTTTAATTTAATAAATAGGTTACTTATATGGTAAGTAAACAATATATTGGTAAAGCTGCTAATCGCATGTGATAAGCATTAATGATAAGCAGATCTCCGTACTAAAATCTATACTCTATATTCTATAAAATTAAAAATTTTACAATTTTATTTTATTTTTGTCTATATTTTACATTTTTACTGGTTGTTTTTTCCGATACATGTTTAAATTATACTTTCAAGAAGTAAAAGTTGATCAAATCGATATGGCTCAGATGCCCGCTCTAATACCAAAAGAAGTAGAAATTCAAAGACTGAAAAAGATCTACATAATGGTCATTATGTTAGGTTCTATCGCTGCATCAGTAGAAGTTGATAACTTCGTTGATGGTTCTTTACATCAAACAGCTATTAGGGATAGTGCATTCACACCAGCTCATTGGTGGTTATACAGTCACTTTATTGCATTACCATTAGGATGGGGATTTGTCGCAATGTACGACAGAAGAGTTCCTGTCCTGAGAGGTCCAAACAATTCTATGAATACAGGATTAAAGATAACCATAATTGGTTACTTAGCTACAATGTTTACCATTGGTATCAACGAAATGTGGCATTTCTGGTTCGTAGAAGAAATATTTGCTGTTCCTAACCACTGGATGTTTAACATGGGAGTCGTTGTGGCTTTCATGGGTGCTCTTGCTTATGTAGTAAGAGTATATGCACGTCTAGTAGAACTTGGTGCTGAAACACCAGGAAAGAACCCGTATGTAGCAGAGATGTACAAGCTAGCATTGGAAGGAAAACTGTACAGCAGATCTATTCCATAGAAAATCAAGACTTCAATCCACTCTTTTTTTATTTTTTTGTATTTGTTGTTAGTGTTAAAGTTATTA
>DATGZA010000048.1:0-33809 GCA_035297365.1 Nitrososphaeraceae archaeon | reverse complement strand
CTGATCTGATTTTAGGTTTTGAAGGAAATGATCTAATTGAAGGTGGATTGTTAACAGACGAGATATACGGAGGAGAGGGAGATGACACGATACAAGGCGGAGAAGGTTCTGATGTTATTTTTGGTCAAGATGGTGATGACTTCCTATATACAGATTCACCAAATTCTGCAATAAGTTTGCTAAGAAATCAACAGAATCTGGATTTTGAAGACAGTCTGGCACAGGAATTTCGATTACAAGACGAGGTTATCAGGATAATAGAAGAGGAAGGGTTACTTGAGATATTGGATGATGAGATTCCATTTGGATCGTCGAAACTTTCCAATATCTTAAATTCCACTACAGAGTTACAAAATATGAATCTAGGAATCTTAATCGGTGGTTCTGGAAACGATCATCTGTTTGGAGGCTCTGGAAACGATATATTTAAAGGTGGCTCTGGCAAGGATTTTTTTGATTGTAACGAGGGAATTGATGCAGTGTTGGATTTCAATTCGAAAGAAGACACTGTAAATTTAAATTGTGAAAATATATAAGTTGAGTTCTTTATCGAAATTTGCTTTATTAAAAAAATGGAACAAGCTGTAAAAAAAGAGTAATACACTCCTTTATTGATTTTAAAATCAAATTATAAAGTCATTTATTCAAATCTCATGAGTTATTAGAGATTAAATCTTTAATAATTCACAAAAAAAAACATGTACATGATACAGTTCATATGAATAACTTAGAATGCAGAGGTAATATTTTGTATATTGATGAAAAAATTCATGTGTTTGAAAAATAGAATTTAGATGGATATTGTAATTTATTTCAGTTTATTCATATTAGCAGAAGAATGACAAGAAAGGAGGGATTTACGGAAATTCATTGCTATCAGGGGACGAAACATTCAGAAAATAGAGGAATCAATTTTAACGAATGTAAGAAAAATTTGACTCTCCTTCGTACCCTAAATTTGATAGATAAAAAAATTTCTAAAAATATTAATAATTTTAATATGTATTCATATCAGGGGAAATGAATCATCAATATAATTTAAATATAATTTTATTAGTAATGATTGCCATTTGTGGTATCTTTTTAGCTTTTCCTCTATTCGAAAATATATATACAAAAGATGATTCTGACAATTCTACCAAACAGGAAGATATGGATGAAGGTAAATCAGAAGACAACAATGTAATTCCTAATCAATATATTATATATCTAAACGATAATAAACAAGGTAGCAATACTATTGACCCACTTGAATTTTTTAATTCTGAATTGAAAGATACTGGAACAGAACTATTACATGTCTATGATAGTGTTGCAAAAGGATTTGCAATAAAGGTTCCTAACGAAAAAGTACTAGAAAAACTGAAAGATAATCCATCTGTGAAATATATAGGACAAGATAAAAGAACAGAAGCTTTTACCGATTCAGATAGCGACAACCCAAAAATATCTATAAAAGTAAATTAATAATATTATTTTATCATAATAATATGATATTTTGGTTTAACGCCCTTGACTATGTTACCTAATCCTCTGTAGTTATCTAATATCTCTACTAGATCTTTATATTTTAAAATCGATCCCATCTATTAAAATAAATTGTTTTATATTTCACCTGATACAAAAAATATGTAGACATAAAATATGTGGCTAAAATCAGGTTTCAAAAACAAAGGCAAGAACCGAAAGAATAAAAAAGCTTTAAGAATATATTATTCTATACATTATTTATTTTTATCATACGATATCTAGCGAACGAATAAAGATTTTCTTAGATTATGATTAATATGACATTTGCCGCAAAAGTTCCCATCGATCTTTGGAATCCAATTTACTTGATCGCTATCAATATCAATATCATTATGTTTAAAATCTTCTCTAATCTTTTTTTAGATATTGCTCAAATACAGGAAATTTTGTTCTCTATCTAAAAAGACCTGATTTCCCAAATGTTCAAATTTATAATGTATTTGCATTTCAGCCCATTTGCTTGCAGACAATATTAAAGATATGGTAAACTTTTTAATCGAAAGCAGTATTAATACTCATTTTTGACCCGTGGGACTTCTATATAGAACTGTTATTTATTGAGTCTCAATTATTCATATATTATTTTTCTTGATTCTTCTTTCTCTTTGCAAATTTTTTACCATTTTTGTTTCTTTTCTTTGATACATTCGAACTTTCATTTGTTTTATAACAGCAAAGAATAATTAAATAGTAAGCGTAATCTACAGAAAAAATTTCTATAAACCTTTTTTGTATCTGTCTGTGCAGTAACTTTAACAGGAAATGATTAAAATAAATGCCCATAAGCGATAAATAAATGAAATCTTGTATACTGGATTTACGTTCAGACAATTCATCTATCCTTGATTCTTCAATGACGATTTTTAATTTCATGTCTTTTAAAGTATTCTGTAGAGTGTAATACTTATCTAGATCTTTTGAAAGACCATTAAGGTATTCTTTATTATTGCTAGGCTTTCTATTCAGATGGTCTTTTTTAAATAATATCAGGACGGACAGTAGGTGATCCCCGGTAAATCCGTTTTTTAATAAATAGTTCAAAGTAGAAAATAGCTGAGGTTGTGCTTTTATTGTATCACGTTTCGATTGTAAGTTTTCATCTAATAAAGAATTTTCATTTTGTTTTTCCAATTTCAATTTTTCTAATAGAGATATGTCGCGGTATTCATCTAGTAATCGGAATAATATGGCTTTAACCTCTTGTGTATCGATTTGATTTTCATCTGCAATTTCTTGAATCACTGAAATAAATTTCTCAAAATCTGGCAAACCAAATCCAATATTTGCTAAATCCATTAGTGCAACTTCCATTATATGATGTGGAGATATCTCTTCTTTATACATAGAAAGCCTTGTTTCTAAATTTTTAAGAACGATACCTTTCACTTTCAATTCTTCGTCAATTTTCTGCAGGTGTAGTTTATAATTTTCAATGTTTGAAAATTGATTAAGAATTTTTTGAGGATAGAATTCAAGATCCCTGAAAATTCGTATTATGTTAGCGAGTTGTTTTACGTCCTGTATACAGATGTTATTTTTTTGCAGCTCCTCTTTCACATAGCAGAAAAGAAAAAAATCTTTTTCCTGATCTTGATTCTTTTGCTTGAACGATTCTTCTTCCTTCTCTAGATCTTGTATCTTTTTTTCTTTTCTTTTTATTTCATTATTCAAATTGTTAATTTTCTGTCTGGTATTATAAATTTGTATATCTAGCTCTGTCTTTTTACGTGATCTTTCTTTAATACAGCTTGTTATGTCCTCAAGGCTATTTGATTTTATGCTCGGAAGAGAAATTACCTCTTTTACGACTCTTGCTAGGTCTCCGGGACTCATTGTTGAGCGATACAATCGTTACAGAAATCGTTTAGAAAATATTCCAGCTGTTCTTCGTCGATTCCCGTTGAACGAATTAGATTTAATATCCTTAGCCCAGAATGGCACTCCTGAGGTTTTATATTCGCTTTTTTCATTCCAATTGCCAATTCTCTAATATCATCAGAGTTGTAGGAACCAATTCCGTTTTTCCATTCATAAATAGTGTTTGAAACAGTCCCTGTACTGACATTCTGCTCTGATGCTATCTTATCTCTTGTTTTTCCCATAATCCAAGCCTGTATTATAAGAGGTTTTTTATCTAGGAACATTATACGCTAGAGTTTCAAAAACTGAATATTTAAGGCTTACGAAAATCAGATCTAAATACAAGAAATCCGTCATTTTTTCGCCATTTTCTAGTCAAAACGTCGTCATTCGGTCAGTATCCCTTGTTAATAGGACGCAAATATGCCTATTGATTATCCAAAAATTATATTAAATTATCTTGTAATTTTCAAAATAAGAGCATTTCTTCTTTAAAGTAAATAATGACTCACTATACAACCGACCTGTTTTGTTATGTCATGTTTATACAGTTTGTTCTTCTGAAAGCTTTACAAGCATTTTACCAAAATTTTCTCCTTTGAAAAGACCAATGAAAGCTTTTGGTGCATTCTCTATACCTTCTAATATTGTTTCCCTCCACTTGATTCTTCCTTCCGCAACCCATTTGGTCATAGCGGCATGAAACTCGTTTAGCATATCGTAATGATCGCCTACAATAAAGCCTTGAAGTTTGAGTCGACTAGTTATAGCCAAGAAAAGATTAGATGGACCAGGAATTGGAGAATTGGAGTTGTATTGCGATATCATGCCACAAAGAACAATTCTACCAAATGTTTTCATGTTATCGAGGGCCGCTTCTAGGTGTCCTCCACCTACATTATCAAAGTAAATATCAATTTTGTCAGGACAGACCCTTATGATCTCAGCAGATATATCATCCACCTCTTTGTAATTAAAGGCATAATCAATTCCTGTTTCGTTAACTAGCCACTTTACTTTCTTTTCTGATCCAGCGCTTCCTATAACATGACAGCCTTTGGTCTTTGCGATTTGACATACAATAGAGCCTACTGCTCCTGATGCTGCTGAAACAAATACTGTATCTTTATCCTTGAGCTCGCCAATCTTTAATAGCCCGACATAGGCCGTAAGACCAGTCATACCAAATGTTCCAAGAAATGATCGAATTGGAGCTATCTTTTGATCGACCTTTATAACATCCGAACCATTTGACAGCCAATATTCACGCCATCCTGACATTCCTAAGACATAATCACCTACAACAAACTGATTGTTTCTCGATGCTATAACTTGACCTACGCATGCTCCTTCTAAAGGCTGACCTAATTTGAAGGAAGGTATAAAGGTATTAACTCTAGCTCCTCCTCCTCCACCTTCATTCCTCATGCGGCCCCGCATGTATGGATCTACAGACATCCAAATGTTTCGTACCAAGAATTCTCCTTCTTTTGTTGGCTCTGGAATCTCTACCTGTACAAGTTTAAAATTATTATTTGTAGGCATTCCTACTGGATATTCGGTTAGGCAAATCTCTCGGCTAATCCATGTCGCAACCATATATACCATTGTAGAAATGAAGTTAAATGAATTTCCTTATGTGTGAATTTCGTGATTATAAAGTGTTGCTTGATTGATGGGTACTGTTCTGTATGTTATACAGGATGTCCGGACAAAATGAATGAATTTGTCCAAATTTTATCATTTATTTTTACATTGGAAACGCAAAGGCAAATGGGATAATCCAAGTAAAAAAGAACTTTTGAGTGGACTAACTTTTCTATATAGATCTTGTCTATCGCTATAATCAAAATTAAATTGAAAATTCTCAAATCTTTCAAGCATTACTTTTAGTGCTATTTGTGCTTCAAGTCTAGCTAAAGGAGCTCCCAAACAAAAATGAATTCCAGTCCCAAAACCCAAATGACGTAAGTTTTTACGAGTGATATCAAATCGTTCAGGATCCGTAAATACGGTCTCATCGTGATTGGCAGATCCCAGAAATAATGCAATCTTTTGACCCTTCTTTATCTCTCGTGTATGCTGTCTTTCTTCATCTACTGGTTCAGATAAAGTTACGTCAGTATTTGCTACACGAGTTACGAATTGTGCCGGCGACCTGTAGCGTAGAGACTCCTCTATGGCAGATTTTATTAAGGAATTTTGGTTTTCTTGTAAACATTTAAACTCTTCAGGATATTCAAGTAATGAGAATACCAAGTTTCCTATCAGATTAACTGTAGTAATATGTCCTGCATTCAAAAGAAGACTACAAAAGCTAAGTATTTCTGTTTCAGATAAAGATTGTTCGTCTACTTTAGCTCTGATGATATGACTAATGAGATCATTGGTTGGTATCTTCTTTTTTTTCTCTATTAATTTACTAAAATAAATGTCCATATCAGCTACTGTTTCGTCTGCCTTTCTAATGGAATCGATACCACTACTACCAGTAGTAACCTCAAGGCTCACTATATTATCCGCCCATTGACGAAAAGTATCCTGGTCTTCAGACGGTACCCCCAATAGTTCTGCAATCACTGTTGCAGGTAACGGGTAGGCAAAATCTGTTACTATATCCATTGTAGTATTACCTTTTTCAACAATATTGTCGATCAACCCATTTGCAATATCTTCAATACGTGGACCTAACTTGGATATTTCTATAGGAACAAATAATGTATCAACAATACTACGAAGTTTCCTGTGATATGGAGGATCGGAATTCAATATGCTCGGCCGATTAAGATTTTTTTGAAATTCCGGAGGTACTAGAAATGGCCCGAATTTAGACGAAAATTTCAGAGGGTCTCTTAATATTTCTTCAATATCACTATAACGATATAATCCCCATTGTTCATTTTTATCGTCATATACAACAGGGTTATTTTTTCTCATCGATGAATAGAATTCAAAAGGAGAAAATCTTTGATCTATCGGAGGATATATATCCATATTTTATAGGCGCAAACAAGAAATTTAAGCGTACAGTTGCTAATCCAGAACATATTTGTTAACTGTCATTATAGAGTAAGCGATGCCATAAAGATTTGCTAACAGTTTTGCTGTCAAATTGTTTTTTTAATTTTTTCGCCATAGTGTCTATTTATAATATTCTTACATCCTGCATTGTTTTCCCTACATAATACCTATGATGGATGTTGTAAACATGTACATTTATGAAAGTATTAGTTTATCATGGTGCAAAAGACGTAAGGATCGATGATAAACCGAAATCAAAAATAAAAGATAAAGAAGATATTATCTTGCGTGTTACATCCACTGCTCTTTGGGTCGGACTAATACCTTTATCTTGGAACGGTACGAGTTAAGGAAGCAGAACAAACATGAGGACATGATTTACTAATAAATGATTCTAGAAAAGGAACTTATTATTCTAACATTGTCTCATGGATTCCACAAAAAAATTAGGTTTCAATCGCCTGTACTTCAAAGGTCGCAGAAGACTCTTCGCCATCTTTTATAATTTGATTAGTAAGTTCTTTTAATTTAAAATTTGGAATCACTATGTGTACAATTCTATCATTTTGATCTGAAAAATCATCAATTAAAATAAAATTACTTAAAATTTCCAAGCCATTTACCTTACCGATAAATGAGGAAACTGTAGATAAGGGAACATAAGATTTTGGTATAATAAGTTCTTCATGTAAATTAACAACCTGACTTACATAATCTAAATTCCATCTAAATGGCATTTCAAATGAAATCCTTGACATCTGTTCATCGTAGGTGAAATTTCTAATTTCGTCATAAAAAGTTTTAACTTTCAATGTCAAACTACCAGGACTAGTGCCATTATTAGTATCGCTACTATCTTTTTCTTGTGTTATTACATAGGTAAAGGTTTTTCCAATACTAATAAACAGATTTACATTTTTATCTGAATCTAATTTCAAACCTTTGCTTGATTTTTCAAGAACAACAGATATATCATACAATCCACCATCTGCAAGTACTCTACTTTTTATAACAGCCGGATTCCTCAAACTCACTTCTACTAAATCATCCTTTGATAAATTTTGTTGTACTTTATCTTTAGTTACTATTTGGTGTTTATTGGAATCCTTCGAAGGTATAAGATCTGATGAAATGACTCCATCAATGGAATGAAATCGTTGATCAATTATTGTTTCGTTCTTAAATTTGGCCATTATTCTATAATTTATATCAGCTATAGTTTCGTTAGTTTTTTCGTCAAAAGCTCTAATCATTAGAGTGGGTGTTTGACGGGTTTCGTTTAAAAATGGAGGTTCGCGTTTTCCTTCAACTGCGATTTGTCTCCCGGAAATATCAAAAGGAATAGATTTATCGCTGCTAATGCCATGCCCATATACTTTGTCGAGTGAATGAAACCAATTAGAAACAAAAAGTATTAAAAGAACAAATCCAAGTAACAATGTAAAAAATATACCGCGATTAATAATCATAGAAAAAATATGTTTAACACCAAATATAAGACATTATTCAAGTCATCAATTTATTATTTTATCAAATAAAAACATTACAACAAAAATAGTAAAGACGAGAAGGAAGCAACAACAAAGACATATTCTGGCTGCACTAAAACTAAGTGTTATAACACAATAAGAAGAATAATTATACAGACATATCGTATCGCATCATGACCACAATGACTGCTACTATTACCAATAGAAGAGACATACAGCACATTTCTCTCTAGGGGTCAAATTACGTTTACAAGAGGACGATGTCAATGCTCACAATAAATATTGAATTACCTCTATAAAGAATTCCAAAGGAAATGTTTTATTGTAAACCACAACCTTCTATTGAAGTGTCTTCAAAAATCGATGATGTTTAAAATGATTAAAGGTTCTAAAATTGTAGATAATCAGGTCTGTTAACCTAGTTAACTAATCAATATATAATTAAAATTAAAAGTAATTACTGAATGAGAATATATGATAATAAAACTATTGTTTTAAATAAAGATTTTTACGATAGAAATAACTGTAAATTCGTCTTCTGTAATTCATGTTATTGGTGTGCAACTAATTTAAAAGCTGTATACGATATTAACAAATGTGTTGTGTGTGGGAAAAGTAAAGTATACGTTAGAAATATTTAAAGGCTAAAATCCAATACCCATCAAAATATACCTAAGAAATGTCCTCATACCTTGGGTATTTTCTACAAAGTCTATACACTCTAACTGTTAAATATAATGATGAGAAAAAAATAATATGCCAATTGACGGGGAATTTCCAAAAAATCATCGTGTAATAGGGAAACATAGCCACTCCGACGGAGAGCATTATCATTTCGTCTGGGGTCCAGGAAGATCTGATGCAGAAACATCAACAAAATCGGATGTTCAGGCAGCATACAAAGAGAGAGGTGAAGAATATGTTCCTTTAGGTGTACATGGTACAATGGTCGCAGTAGACTGGGATTCATGCTATGCGGACGGAGCATGTATTGAGGCATGTCCTGTACAAGTTTTTCAATGGTATAGAACAGAGAATGATGTACCGGCTTCAGAGATGGTTAACGCTACAAGTGATGGGACAGGAGAACAATCCCTAAAAGATGGACGAAAAGATTATACTGACAAGTCAGACCCAATCAGAGAACATGATTGCATATGGTGTATGGCATGTGTTTCCGTTTGTCCTCCGCAGGCAATCAAGGTGGACCAGTCAAATTTGGAATTTCACGAGAAGGCTTCAGGAACCTATAACGAAAGTCTTTCAAAATCCGGTGCACCACCTCCACATGGACACTAATAATGATGATAATGTAAATAACTTTTTAAACTATCTAAGATTTTTAGTCTAATTTAGTGGTTTACCCATAAGAGATTCAAAAATTTGTAACCAGAACCAGTACTATAATAGACTTTCCTGAATAGGTTACTTTAAGTCTATAAAAAGTACTTGAAATATATGTCTTAATTTTGATAGCATCACTTTTTAATGAGTGTGCTATTTATCTTGCTCTTTTAAATTAAAAAAATAAAACCACTAGTATAACTATAAGCACCCACAATAAAATAATAAATTATTTTCAATTAGTTTGTAAAAGTGTAGGTCTCTAGATTTTGACTATTTCCAGTGTTTTGTGTTGTCTAAGAAAACCTGACCATAATGTTTTCCTATGCTTGATTCTGTTTCATATGAAACCTCGCCCTTGGCAAGTAATTCGCTTACTTTAAAAAAATAAAATTCGAGCTCTGGAGGACTGATTACAAGGGCATGTCCGCCTTTGTAGCCCACAATAAATCTATGTGGTACTCCTTCAGGAACAAAAATTACATCTCCAGGTTTACCCGTTACTGATTTCCCATCTAAAATAAATTCATAATCTCCCTCAACTATGTAAAAGGTTTCTGAACCTTTGGGATGTATATGTAATGCAGGTCCTATATTAGGTGGATGCATTATATCTAGGATAGTATAGGTACCACTAGTTTCAGAACTAAGAACCTTGATAGTAAACTTTGCTCCATGAAAATCAAATGGTTTATCCTTCATAAAAAATATTCTATGTTTTAAGAATATATCTGTTAATTTTCGAAAGCAGAGAATTATTAAGAAAACAAATATTCTCCCTGGGTTAACTTGCAGTAATCTGCGCTTTTTTAAATATATTTCTTATACTTTACTAAAAAATAAATAATAAATTTTCATGATTATTTAAAGAAATAAGAAATTGAATCTGGTCTTTTGTAAAATATCACATTTTTGATTTAATAAAAAGTATTCATAACAAATGATGGCACGTATCTTAAAACCGTTGTTTGTATATGTATATGCTGAAGAGATCTTATAGCTTTTTCCTTTTTTGTTTTGGTACTTCGAACACACGTTTAATGGACTAGGCAAGTAAAGGGTTGGAGATAAGCACCAGATAAAGAAACGACACCCATCACCTTCATTCAAAAAGTAAGAGACGTAGAGGTTCAAATAGAAATTCTTTAACATAAAAACAACAATCTCAGAAATTAAATTGAAATCGAGATTTGAATATCCAGGCATATAATTAAACGAGATGCAGGAATCCATTAGAGGGGAATGTTGGAATGATCTAAACAAATATTTTCCTTAAATAAACCCTTTCGTTAACATACAAAAGAAAACATTCCCCTAGATTATCTGGATATACGATCATCACGAAAATAATAAGAAAATTGTAGATAATTATAGAAAAATAATAAATTTTGATTTGGAACGAAAAGAAGAGTTACAAAAAATATCAAATACTCATTATGACCTAGTCATTTCAGATATGAATAGAGAGGACAATGAACAAGGACAATGAACATGAAGAGCTACGTTTTTTTTAGATGAGATCAAATCACCAAAAATTAACATCTACCATTTATCTTTTTCTGCGGTAAATATATTGCATACAGATATGGTCAACAGACTTTGTCAGCAGGTGCGACTCTAGTAGTAGGTTCAATTTATGAACTTCATTGGAAAAGTAATAAATATATTCCGACTTGTAAAATGAAGGATTATTGATTGTTTGATTACTACAAAAATATAATTTTTCAAGTTTGAACTAGATGTACAGAAGTGTTTTAGATCTCTATTTTTCTACTGTTTTTTTTCGAAATTATTGCTTTATGAATTCGGAATTCAAATACGCAATTTATTTCTCTCTGGGTCTCATCTTATTTTCGGAGTGATTTTTAGCTTTTTTAGAAAATTATCATCAAACTAAGCAGCATAAATAGTCAATCAAAAAAAAGACAATAAAATAAAACTCTAGCAGATCAGACGTATTTCTCGTAATGATTTCTACCAATATATTTAAATCGAAAGATAATGGGGAAAGCATATGGTACAAGTTTGCATAGATAAATTGATACCAGGAAAAGAACCGACGAAATATACAAAGAGTGGACCATCCGCCGATGCAACACGATCTGGTGCATCTGCACGAATGGCCTTAATTAGAGAAAAGATGTGGGATGTTGGGGCTACGATCCGGGTCAGGTTTATGGAAGGACAATCAGATGTCCAACAAAAGGTAAAAAAATATGCATTATCGTGGATGGAATACGCGAATGTAAATTTAGTTTTCGTTCCCAGCGGTGATGCGGAAATTAGGATCGGATTTAATATGGGAGACGGATCATGGTCTTACATTGGCCGAGATGCTTTAGATATTCCTAAAAATGAACGCACCATGAACTACGGATGGCTAAAACCTAATACCCCTGATGACGAATATTCCAGAGTTGTAATACATGAATTTGGTCATGCACTTGGGGCAATCCATGAACATCAAAATCCTGCCGGAAATATTCCCTGGGATAAGGAGGCAGTTTACAAATATTACATGGGACCTCCTAATAATTGGTCAAAAAAAGACATAGATCATAATCTGTTTGCAAGGTACAGCAAAACTATTACCAATTTCACAAAATTTGACCCAAAGTCGATCATGCTTTATCCAATACCTGCAGAATTTACTACAAATCATGTAGCTATAGGCGCAAGAAACACGACCCCTTCTCAACTGGACAAAAAATTTATGAGTGAACAGTATCCTCGTATAAAAACTTGATTTTAGTTGAATCTGGGATTCGCATCGAAAACTATACTTTTTTTACATCTTATTTAATATAGCTATTGTTAATAATGTCGACACCATTTTCTGCAAAGAATCTTTTTTTAAAATATACAGTTTTAACATAAAATGATTTCAGATTTAGAAGAGTTAATTTTTTCAATTGACAGTTTGAATAAAACAAATAATCTTAACAGTATTCAATCACCAAACATAGTTTCTGAATTAATTACTCCTGAGTGGTACTTTTCTGAATCTGATCAAATCTTTGAGAAAATTCAAATAACATGGGATTCTGTATTGAACTCGTCAGTTATACAAGATATTTCTAGAAATAGCACCAGATCTGATGCTATTCAGAGAGACTTTATTTTTGAAAAGAGTTTCTGTATGTGGTATCAGCCATTTCATTTTATTCCTAGAACAAAATGGGGTATCCATTTGAGATTTTCTAGCTGGATGAAACTTTCATCTTACCTTAAAAACAATGTTCCTTTTAATAAAAAAGAATCTTTAACTTCTTCGTTTTTAATATTGTATTTACATGGATTTTTTCATTATATCTTGGAATGTTTTATAAGTAATATTGAACTCAAAAACAATAAAAATATTTTCAATAAATATTATATTGATTTTTATCTAGATTCATTTAACTCAATTCATTGTATAGAGGAATCCTTTGCAAATGCCTATCTTTATAAACATCGATCTGAATTTCATTTGGACACAAATATTTTGGATCAAATGCTATCGGTGCAAGGTGTGCCCTACAATGGCTTCAAGAAATTTATTATGATTGATTCACTTAACAATTCCTATGAATTTACTTCATTATTAAAAAAAGTAAGGAAAGAACTGAGTACCTTTGACTTTGATAAAGATATGTTTTTGGATCTGAATTCTAATGAGTTGAGGAGGAATATCCCCATTCCAATTTATATTCATAAGCAACCAAGACGTGTTTACTGAACCCAAACTTGATATTTGTATTTCCCTCGTTCACATCGAATATTATTATCCTATGATAATTGTAATAGATAATTATAATAATTATTATTAATATCAGATAATTATCATTCCTTATCACACAATTATTATTGAATACGTATAAAATCCCTGTCACATTGTCAATATCATTAATCAAAAAACTAGGAAAGCTCTGTAAGAGAGAACAAATCACAGGTTTGAACGACAATAAATCATCTGTATTATGATATCATTATTAATAACATGTCTGAAGACAAGGAAAATTTATGAATTAAATTTAAAAAAAATCCAATTTGAATATTGGAACATAATAGGAAAATAAAATGAATTTAATATTTTGTACTCAATTTACTATACACAATCACATGAAAAAAGTAATTTCCCTTATTTGTGATATCAGCTCAAATCAATCCATAATATTTCCCTATTTTATAATCAAAAAGAGAAGAAAAAAGTTATTCAAGGTGTATTTTACATACTTCAACCAGTCCTGCTGATACTTCAGACATAACTTTTATTGCGTCTTCGTACGTAGGTTGAAATAATTTAGCTGTTTCTATAGTAAAGCCCTTTATTTCTCTATTGGCACCATTGTACCTTAAACTGTATATATAATCATCACAGCTACCGGATGTCGGATATAGGCCAATGCTGTGCTGAGCTTCATAAACAGTTCCTTGTACTGCTGCAATTGCGTTTCTTATCCTTTTACCTGTACTCTCATACCAATTTAGATCTTTCTTGTGGATATACTCTTTGTAAATACTGTCTCCAGGGATACCGCGTGACCCATCATAATCGGGATTTCCAAAATTCATATCTGGATCTTCTGTCTGGATGTCATCGTCACCCCATGGATAGAGAATAACCTCTGAATAGGAATGAATGTCAAATACACAGGTGATGTTTTTGTATTTGTTTATCAAATGGAGAACATTCTTTGTTTCTTTTTCTGAAGCTGGTTCTTTCCCTTTATAAATTTCAGTAGTAGAATTTGTGCTTGTACCTATTCCACTCTGCCAAAGAAAATCATAATTTCTGTTTAGATCTACACCTTTCTGTTCGAGACCGGGATTAGGATTTCGGTTCTTTCTCCACCATACATCTCCATTGGGTGCCTGTACGAATGATCTACCATCGGGATTTACCAATGGAAAAACAAAAAGCTCTAGATTATCCACTATCTGTTTTACATCTTCGGCAGTAAACGATTTTCCGCCATATGTCAGACCATTATTTGATGAATATGCTTGACATAAATCTAGTGTTAGTTTTACCAAAAGGTCAGGATTCAGAATTTCGCGCGCATGTACTCCTCCCAAGAAAAGAATGCCGTTTTTGGGAGTCGCGTTTTTTACACCTATTTTTATTGCTTTTGACATATATCCTTCATATGTCTTTTCTGGTAGAGATATCAATTGTACTATGGATGGATATGTTTTAGCTAAATACTGTAATGCAGAATGTATACCCTTTGAAGTCAAATATCCTTTAAATGTGAGTGCTTTTTCTGGCTTTGCTTCTCTAAGACCCTCTTCCTTTTCTTCCTTTTCCTCTTTTTTGACTACTTCGCTCCATTCCTCAAAAGACATGGTTTCATCTATAGCAGGAGTTCTCTTCATTGATTCTTTCTTTACCATTACCTTGTAGCCATTTTGTACCAATTTATTTACGTCTTCTAATGTAATTAACCCGTCAATTGAGAACTTCTTATCCTCAATGGATTTTCCTGTAGATTGAAATAGGTCGAGCTCGAATTTCTGTAAATCCATTAATTGCTGTTTATTCTTTGCTATAATTTGAACAAAAAATCTCGTTGTCATTAAATTTTATTTAGATTCCTAATTCATAAGTATTTTGATTGTTTAAATTACAGGAATTTATTTATAGCAAATTTTTCGACGCCGAAAAATAATAGGAAAAATTGTATGTGCAAAATAAAAGTATATTTAGATTTTAGATATGATGTAAAATTCTTATAATTTGTTTCCTCTGTCGTGAAAATAATTGTATCGAATGTAGATATTACTAAATTTTTCTTTCCACCCTTCTTTTCTTTTTACTTTTTTACAATAATATCACTAGCTATCTCAACGGAGATGAACAATGCCGAAAAAATCTATTAGAGGTATACCAACCAATTAACTCATGCATTATATGCCACGTACAATATGCTAGCTGCCACCTCATAACAGATAGTTTCTCTCATCAAAAACAACTTTGCTATTAGACTCTCCAAATTTTTTTTACATTATTCTATTCTTTCTTACATAGCGATTCGTTTATTCCACCAGTAATTTTTTTCCCTTTTTCCTGTTACTATGTCTAGGTAATATAAAGAAAATTTTTACCTGCCGTATTTACAATTCATTATATCAGTTTTTGCTATCTTGTTGCAATTTATTATTATACAATCTACAAATTCAGGCAGTATTTCTTCACGGTGTACTTCAAAAAAAGTTATTTCATTTTCTCTATTACATTAGAAGCCAATTCACGAATATAGGGTTCTGGATCGCTTTCTTGTAACTTTTGGACTTTTGATGCTATTAAATCAGACTTGAATTTTGCAACTGATTTAAGCGTTACTTTACGCACTCCAACATCTTTATCTTCTATAAACTCGTCTAGCAAGATGTTTGCATCTCTTTCTGAAATATTACGAATTCCTGACGCAACTGCGATTCTTACTATTGGTTCTTTATTGCGTGCTGCGTGCTCTAAAATAGAAATAGATTTATCACTTTTAATTAAGCTGACTAGATATGCAGCTTTTGAAGCTAGCATTACATCTGGTTTATCGATAATCTCTTTAAGATAGGGCAGCGCATCTGGACCAAGCTTCGCAGCTTGTGCATAACTAGGTTCATCTGGTTCCAGATATGCTAATACATCATTCATGGTTACTGACATTATAATCCCTCTCCGCTTTTATGAGATAAATTACTTTTCCTCATAGTTAATACTTCCTGTGAAATTAGGTCAGGAGGAGGATTAGTTATATTGGATGTGCCATTTCCAGTCATTAATCGATTGTTATCATTGATATGGAAAAGGCCCAATGTGTGTCCTACCTCATGTGCCAATGTCCAAATGGTTGCACCTCTAGCTACAACTGCACCGGGTCTACCGGCCGGATGAGAAGCACAACCGTTGAACGGTGGTACTGTAGACCTTACAAAATAAACAACCACATCATTCGGTCCAGCATTATTTCGATTAGCAAATAGGTCAATTTGTTCTTGAGTAACTGAACCGAGAGTACAATTCCCGACATCTACATCGTTTAAATTTGGTAGATTCAGATTTTCTGTACTTACTCTATGAACACGTATTCCAACAGATTCATACGCAAGTTGCATGGATACAATCATGTTTTCAATACTAATACTTGGATTTGTAAGGATTTTTACATGCAGTCTAATACACTCTTCACCTATGGTGAAATAGTTATCGGCAGTGTTTAACAACCAACCACCAAACCTTGTTCCATTGGGTGCCATCATAGGAGCAGTTAGTGTACTGCCAGAAAGTTTGAGGATTCCTATTCCCCAGGGACTTGTGACCAAAATCTCAGCACGTCCATCACCATCGAAATCACAATTAACATTAGACATAAAAAAATTATCAAAATATAGTATTTATCTTTTTTGATCTGGTTTATAATAGTTATACCAAAAATGAAAAATATATACCTGACCAACGGTTCCAAAATAATAATAAAAGTGAAAATCATGTTATGTTAAATAAATGTAAAAATCTTTTTTACTTCATCCGCTCTTCAATTTCTTGTGATAAAAATCCAAAAAGGATATTACCCTGTCAAGGTTAGAAGTCAATGATTCCTGTTTTTCCTTTTCATAAAGTCCAGGTAACGAATATCTTAGCATCTTTATATTGTCTCGTGTTGTTTCTGGCATGAAAGTCTCCTTAGCTGAAATAGAAATTTTGGGCAACACCCTATCTATCAACTCCGAATCGTTTTCAATACATGCTATTTCAAGAATTGTTGCAAGATCCCAATAATTATGTGAATCAAGTCCTCCTCTCCTAGCTAATGCAAGATTTATTGATGTAATCAATTCTTTTGATTTATCATATGATTGCTTGCCACCTTTTTCGATTAAAAGTGTGACGGCATTTATTCCTGGGTAATAGTCACGTGGATCCGAGTAAAAACCCCTCGTATATGTATCTATGGCCTTCTCGAGAAATCCTAGTGAACTAAATTGGTCGTTGTTCTTCCTAGCGTCTTTGAACATATCCTTGTATATTCTACCGAGTAGACCCATAGTTTCGGGATCGTCACCGTAAATCTGTCTTAGCTCCTCAAGAATTTTTATAGCTGTTTCCCTGTCGTTAGCACTATTTCTTCTGTTTAAGGCAAATGCTTCTTGCTGTTGTATCATGTATGAATTTCTTAAATCATATGAAAAGGATTCACATAATTGAATCATGTCTTCCCATGCACTAACAGATCTAAACGCAAGCAGGAGACTTGTAAGTATGTTATCATTTTTATCCTTAATATTTCCAAGACTGGATCTAATTTCCTGTAAGGATTTTACCTTTTCGCTGTCATTTTTATGTAATTTAGCCCTTTCCAATTGGTCATTAAAATTTTTTTCTAATCTTATTCTATCTTGAAAGGTATCTGTCAATTCATGAGGTAGGTCTATTTTTTTGTAATTCTTGATCAATTCAAACAAAGGACTATCTGATCTTGCTCCATCTCTAATGATTGTCTCCAATCTAGCCAGAATTTCTTCTTTCAAATCAAGGCAGGATTTTTCACTTATGGTTCCATCCTTTTCAATGTTATACATAATTGTTCTATTTGGGGCAATATCAAATGGAAGAGGATGTAAATTTCCATGTAATAGGATAGTTGTAAATGGACGAGCAGCATGTCTAATGCCTAATTCATAGTATACATTGGAATTTGCAGTGGTCAGGTCAGCTATAACATATTCAGATAGCAAAAGTCTAGCAAACATCGCTTGGTGAATTATTCCGCCTCTATTTTCTTCATCTCCTCGCAACGGTTCTAGATTTGCACCAGTTATTGCCGGTTTTATAGCAGTTTCATATATTTGGTCAAAATTTACTTTGATTCCTGTATAAGGATCTTTTTTATTACCAAAAGGCATATCCACAAAACAAAGTTTATTTAACGTGGATTTTTGATCGCTGGTTTTATCTTTTTTTATACCAATACTTTCTTGTACAAAATCGCGTTTATCTGATGGACCAGAAGTTACGGCTTGTGTCCGAATAGTGTTGATTTCGGTTATTAAAGTAGATTGCTCTGAAGTCTGAAACTCTGATTTATAATATTCACTACATTTTTCAAGCCTTTCTAATATCCGAAAATTCGATAATGAAAGTTCTTTTGTTATCTGTCCTTCCTTCTCTTCATCTGTTAATTCTCTATACTTTTTTAAATTAGATGAGAGTGTAGCGATATTTGCTAATTGTCTGCTAAGGGATTCGATATTTAAGTAGCCAAAAAATTCTTTATTTATTGTATTAACAGTAAAATCAATCAGAAAATTGCTGATTTTATTATGGAATTCATCAATTGAAATTAGTCCCATAATGTATTTTTGGTTTAGTTCTTTTAATTCCTGTTTTTTCTTTAAAAATATGTCTATATATTTTTCATCTGTTGACAAAAATATTAAAAGATACTTGTTCGTAAGTCTTTTAAATCTTTTTATAAATAAATAATCATACACGAACAATATTTCCAGTTATGATAAAATAATAAATAATTTAATATGTGATACTTAATAAAGTGTAATCAACACTGGTTTAGTATTTCACATTCAAACATATCATTTCACTATCACTTAATTTAGAACTACTATCAATCTTGCTTAATTGCATCAGATTTAAGTTTGTTAAAAGGAAATGGTTTTATAGATCTAGCGCAGAGACTTGCTATGATAACAATTTTATTTCTTTCTGCAAATCCTGCCGCGACCGATCCTTTAGAGCTAATAAAGGAATGTAACATAATAAATGAAAAACTGAGATCTGCCACAAATAAAGCAGATTTCAAGTTAGAACAAAGACACGATATCTCTATCAAGTGGTTAATTGAAGAATTACTTAACTATGATCCTCAAATATTACATTTTTCAGGACATGGTAGTCCAAATAGTTCATTGATATTTAAGAACGAGAATACTGGTCAAATCGAAGAGGTTCCACCTTCTGCATTATCAAATGTGTTCAAAATTTTAGGACATAAAATAGATCTAGTTTTCTTGAATGCTTGTTATTCAGAAAAACAAGCAAAAGCAATATCTAAACATGTTAACTGTGTTATCGGAATGTCAAATGCTGTCTCAGATAAGGCAGCAATAGAGTTTGCATCGACGTTTTATTCTTCCCTTGGATTTGGAAAAAGTGTAAAAGAGGCATTTGAACTTGCAAAAGTACAATTAGAGTTATTGGGTATACCAGAAAGTAAGACACCGGACCTGAAAGTTAAGGATGGTATGGATCCATCTAAAATAGTCATACCTCGTGGTGATAAACCATCTGGGGATGATAAAATAAATGAATCTCCTAATATATGTAGCCTAGTAGATGGACTCAAACAGAATCATCAAAAGCTTTTAATGCAGAAAATGACTATTAGAGAATTATTTGAAACAATCGCAGATCCTATTTTTCATTTTCTTTCAGATCCTATTAATAAGAAGAAAATTGGAGAAGTTAAAAGTAATGATTTGAATTTATTATTGATCAATTTATCAGGGAAAGTTAGGGAATATAATAACTTAACGTCAATAGGTAATGACGATAAGGCAAGAATTGTTGAAAATCAATCCGTAGTGGTTGCCAGGGATATAATTGAAAAATTAGATGAGATCTGCAGATAATTAGATTTTTAATGATTAAAGGATTATTTTAAAAATACACCAAATACTACCATAGATAGTTTTCATAATGAACTATAAAATTTTCGTTAACTTGTAGAACTAGTTACAATATATATCGTTCACAATTAAACCTTTTTTCTTAAACATGGTGTTTGTTTTTTTATTTAAAAAACATTAACCGCTTGATATTCAATATTAATAAAAATGTCATTATTATTGGTTTCATCAGTACCATCTGGTATGTGTCATCTCGATCTCAAAAAGGAAACCGAAGCATTCAAAAACGAACTTTTGGAATCAGAATATGATAAATGCTTAAATTATATAGGTCTGTCAATAGAGGATCATATGTAAATATTATAAATAGTGAGATAATGTTAAAAAAGAGATTTCATAATAATATACTAAAACCAGAGTGCGTAATATGTCAAATTTTTCGGCTCCGAAAGAATTTTTTATCATTGATATTAATAGAAAATTGTTTCTAATAGATGAAGAATATCACAGAACAAAATTTACATCAAATAAAGAATCTCTATCATCCACAACTGAAGCATTTGGTATTGAGGCAAACAAATCAATTACCATTTTGACCTTGCAATAGATTCAAAGGAATATATCTTGTAGCATGTATAATCATATTTGTTATTGGATTCTTATTGAATTAATGATTTTTTTTTGCATAGACCAGTAGTCATTGTAAAGTCCATTCAAAGCCTTATATGATATATCATAAAAATAACCACCTTTTATGGTCCAAATATGAGATTCTTTTTGTGTAATCTCATTGCCTTTTTCAGATGAACCAGGTTCTGCAACTAAAGTAGTATCTAATAATATAAGGTATGCTAGATTACCATCGATTTCAGTTTTATTATAATGTATAAAGTGAGGAAAAGTATTTTCATCTGCCTGTAATAAATCAGGTAAATTATTCATATAATATTCGTCTAACGTAGTCATATTCGAATCTAATTTTTTGATTTGTATAGAAAAGAAAGGAGTAGTCATATATTCTGCTTCCTTTGGGAATACTTTAATCAAGTCATCATAGAATGTTTCATTCCCTAATATTGAATTAGTTATTTTCCATTGAGAAGGATATTCAAAAGTTATTTTTGGATGTATATATTTCGTAAAATTATCTGGAGTTTTATCACTTTTGAGCTCTAATGTTAAATTTTGACCATCAGTTAAAGTTAAGTCAAGATCGCATAATTGTTTTTCACTACAAAAAATATTTTTTATTTTAGTTTTGTCAAAGCCCCACACATCTAAAAAATTTTGTAAAGTAAACTCTCTATCGTAAATTGATTCCATGTAAATAGTTCCATTATAATTTTTTGTGTTTAAAGGAGAAGTATTATGATTACCATTAGGATCAAAACTATAATAGTCTAATGAATGGTCTTTCCATAACTTTGGATCAATTCCTATTTTCGCGGGAACAATTAGAGTTTCATTATCTTTAGATATTGTAATATGTACTTTTTCATCTATTACTAAATCTTTTTCACCATATGATTCGTATATGAAGCTAGATTCGAATGATATTACAAAGGATAGGAAAATGATAATTAACACTATGATAAATTGCACAATACTTATCTGGAAATCTATATTATTAAACTATTTCCATGACATTAGAGTTCATTTTTTATAATAGTAAAGTTATTACCTATTAGAAACTGGAACATTCAATATGTCTGCTATATTATTACCTCGATTGGATACATATAATTTTTCAGAACTAATCGATATATCACTTGGAGAATCTCCTGCAGGAATAACATACATTACATATTTCTGATTGTCATTAATAGTTTTACTATCTTGTAATGAATCCGTTATGATGCGGGTATCTATAACTGATATATTGTCACTGAACACATTTAATACGTAAATTTTATTATTTTTTGAATCAACGGCTATTGCTGTGGGACCATTCCCTGGAAAATCTCTACTAATATTTATATTTCCATAATTCACCTTATCAGTAGCATTTATTACGGATATAGTATCATCAAGATAATTAGCTACGTATACTAAATTCTTTTCAGAATCAAATGCTATACTGGTTGGACCATTTCCAACTTGAATTGTTGATTGAACTTTCTCTGTTGTACCATTTATTACTGATACGTTATCATTTTCATAATTAGTTACATATATCAAATTATTACTTTTATCAAATGCTATACTGGTTGGAGCATTTCCAACTTGAATTGTGGATTGAACTTTCTCTGTTGTACCATTTATTACTGATACATTATCTGAGTCAGTATTAGCAACATATACTAAATTAGTTTTTTCATTAACTGCCAAACCCGTAGGATATTTACCTTCAGTGGTAATATCCTTTATAGATCCTTTTTCTCTGTCTATAACTGATACCGTATTAGAAAGAGAATTGGTTACATATATCGTATCATTTATACTATCTATGTCTCGGGGTTTTTCTCCTACATTAAATTGTTCTTTTATTTCATTTTTTGTTCCATCTATAACAGATACAGTATCGGAATCAGTATTAGCCACATATATCATTGTGGTTTCAGCATCTGTAGCTATTCCTGATGGGTGAATACCAACAGGAATTTTATTTATAACAAATTCTGATGGTTGGTTACCCATATTAAAGAAACTGATGATATTTTTCATTAAATTGTTACCCATAGCTATTGCTGTTAGTTTATTGTCCAAATTGTTAACTATGTAAAGTATATTTTGATCTTCATTGATATTGATACTCGTAGGATTATTTCCAACTTCGAAAATAGCTACTGCTATATCATTATTATTTCTTTCATCTATAACAGATACTGTGTTATCTCCTTTATTAACAACATATACTTTATTATCATTAGGATTAAATATCATGCTACTTGGATTTTTTCCCACAGTAATTGTTTTTAATATCTTGTAATTAGTTCCATCTATAACAGATACAGTATCATCTCCACTATTAGCAACATATACTTTATTATCATTAGGATTAAATACTATACTACTTGGATTTTTTCCCACAGTAATATTTTGTAATATCTTGTAATTAGTTCCATCTATAACAGATACAGTATCACCTTTATAATTAGCAACATATACTTTATTTGATTGCGTATCAACGGAGACCTCGTATGGAGTATATCCTATTTTTATAGTTTTATTGATTTTATTAGTATGTGTATCAATTACAGACACCAGATTCTGGGAGCTTACATATAATTTGGAATTAACAGAGTCGAGTCCCAACGAAAGAGGTGAATAATTTAAGGGTATGCTAGTTATATTGTAGTCAAAAATTCCTTGAATTATTGGTATCTTTTTGATGAACGGATTTAAAACGTTCATTAAATTATCTCTCTGTATCACTGATATACTTTGGTTCTTTGGAATAGAAACATAGACTATATTATTTTGTGAATTCACAGCTATATCAAGCGGATTATCTGTGACGTTTATAGTCCTAACAAGTTCATTTTTTTTCCCATTTATAACTGAGATCGTGTCCGATGTAGGATTGGTTACATATACTAATCCTGAACTTTGATCAACTGACAGAATGTAGGGTAAATAGCCTGCAGAAAATGATTCAACTACTGGTATTAGATACAGATTCTCGAAAATTACAAATATCACAATAATGGAAATTACCACAGGTATTGAAATTTTTACAAAGTTTAATTTGTTTCTTTTTTGCTGTTCTTTTCTCCATTTTTGATTGGATGTTATTATTGGTTTGATTAATCTATCATGAGTTAACTCACACCATCTCCCACCTGCTCGACGATTTTCCTTGATAAAATATTTCTTTTGTAAAATATCAATTAAATCATTTCTAAGGCCTGCTGTTGAATCCAAACCTTTATGAACAATACCTCTAGTACCTGCTTGTGTAATTAAATTTTCTTCACACCATTTTCTAATTTCGCTTTCTTTTATCTTGTCTTTGTTAATGACATCATTTATAGCATCTTCATAGAATTCTTCCAAAGCAGTATCTACATCAGAAACATAAATTAAATTTTGTTTAACGATTTTACTATTAGGATTAGTTATTTTTTCCCACCATCTTTTGAGAACGACTTGAAGCTGAATTGGTTCTATAAATTCTCCTTCTATTTGTTGTGTTTTCCCAGGCAAATATTCTATTTGAATTTTCATCAATTCGTGAACTATCTCATTTATATCTTTATCTATGTCTCCTTCATAATTTTGAATAACATCTTTCGGAACATTTTTTAGTGGACCTTTTATTGCTAACAAAGCCGAATCCGCTCGTAATCGTTCAAGTCTAAAACGAGGTCTTAATTTTTCAGGGAGGATATTACTATAGGGATCTAATTGTGCCAAATAGTCCTCTCTAATGATAAAGACTATTTGAAGCGGAGTAATATCATTCAATACCTGAACAATTTCCTTAAAGAACTCCTTTCTTTGTTCTTTCCAATTTCTTGGAAGGATGTCAAAGATTTCTTCCAATTGATCATATATTAATATTTGTTGCATTTCCCTATCGTTTTTATCTTTCTTTATTGGAAAATATTCTTGTAAGAATTCTGTCAGTGATTTATCCTTCAGTATATTTGGATCAAGATCTGGCCTTAGGCTCTGTAAGCTATTAAAAATGCATATATTTTTAACATCATTCGTGTCCAAATTAGTAATAATATTTGATGATTTTAATCTGATAACAGGTAAGACCTCAAATCCATCTTGTTCTAAAGTGGGAATTATTTGTGCATTAAATATAGACGTCTTTCCAGCTCCAGATTGGGCATATATCAAAACAAGTTTATGGCTAGAAATTAGAGATACAATTTCCTCAGTTTCATAATCTCTACCAAAAAATCTTTTTTGATCCTCTGGATCCCTATAAAATGGACGAGGACCAATGTAAGGTTCGAGATTTTTTTTATCAATGTTATTCAATTGGTTAGAAGTTTGTGTGTGTTTATAGTTCTCTATACGGTCCATATATCAGTCAACCCTTAACTCTTATTTTCCTTGAATTCTTTCCATCTTGTCTGTAATTCTTCGATGAAATCATTTGGTTCTCCCCAGTAGATTACTATTTCAAACATCTCTTTTGTGTAGCGATCCAAATATTTAGTAACTTTTTCCTTTTTTACAGAATCATTTTCTACTGGGATTTGTATGACAGCTATGCTATTTCTGCGTTTACGGACACTAGACATGAAGCTGAGAGCCCCTTGAAATATTGAGCGGAAATTGATATCATCTAATCTGTATCCGATAAATAATAATGTTGAAGTAGGCAATGCTTTTCTCAAAAATGTTGGTATCATATCTTTCTCACTTTCTTTATTGGTATAAATAACAAATTCAAAATGATCTCTTTCGGTTAAAACCAATGATTCAGGATAATCTATGCAACCATGGAAATGAAATACCAATGGTTCATCTTTTGTAGGTCGATATTGATCTTGTTCTGTTCTCTCTTCAATTGAGTTTTTCAATTCATCGTTCCATCTACACAATCCACTGACCGGTTTCTTTTCTTGACTTTTTAATGCCTCTTCCATAAAAAAATCATAATTTGTTGTGATGTAAATAGGTAAATTTAGTTCGGCAAGAATTGCATGTGGAGATTTATTAAATTTATTTGATAAAAAATTAGGTGGTTTCATTCTTCTAAATCTGGTACTGACATTCTGCTTAGCTTCCATCTCGTTACCTAATTCATTTATTGCTACATATTGGGCTACTTTCGGTAATTCATATGGAGCTTCAAACGGATAGTCATATTTTTCTGCCCATTCCTTTGCTAATTCGTCGATGGTAAGAAAAGCATTATCATCCACTTGATTAAAAAATTCAAGGGCCGAGCTTCCAATAAAGGGGATACAATTTTTTCTATCTATAGCATCTAATAAATTCTCCCAATAAACGTCAGTTAATTTTTTAGGTTTTGCTCCAATTTTCATTGCCAATAATACTTTTTCAAATCCATGTTTCCAATCGGGGAATAAATCGACAACATGAAGCTTTTGGATCGATTCTGATATTTGACAATCATCTAAACGTATGGGTATGATATAAATTTCAGCTTTTTGATGGTTTTCAGCCTTTTCTAGGGCCATTCTTAATTCTTCTTGTACATATGTATTTTTTTCAATCGCATTTTTAGATAATAGCAAAATAAAATATTTACTTTCTTTAATAACATTTTGTATAACTTCTGACCAATTTTGACCAGGTAAAAGACTGTCTTTATCTAACCAAAATTTTAATTTAAATTCTTTTTCAAACTCTTTCAGATCATTAAAAAGGCGGTTAGCCGCATTTGAGTCATCATGTGCATAACTAATGAAAATTTGGTGTTGCTTTTGATCTTCATATTTTAGGTCATTATTTGTACTCATTATTTCAATATAATATTTAATTCTCCATTAACTTTTAAAGTTTTTTGACTGCTTCTTAGACCAATTTTTGTAATTATGATATTCTTACGCAATATTCATAATTAGATCTCTTGCATGATTAGATAGCTTGCAGCTGCATCGCTCTTCTCAAACATGATTACTCATAGATTTGTTAAATTACACTCGTTTATCAAGAAAATCAGAATTCTTCAGGTGATTAACGGGTCTCGAATTATCTGAAATTGATTTAATTTACAAGGAAATAGAATCCAGATATCTACAATACGAAATAAAACGTCTATGTAAAAGAAATCACAGAACAAGAAGAGTAGGTGCAGGAATCATTTCGAACTGAAAGTAAGAGAAAGATTTCTAGTACTTTTGGTGTACTACAGATTTTCCATTACAAATACACCTTCACGATTTCTGTTCGATCCTGACCAGAGCAACGTGTTCGGAGATATAAGACACATACATAGAATCATTAGTCAATACAGCATGACTATGCCTTTTACAACGATGAACATCAAATAACACTACAACAAGTAGAACACAATTTTGATCTTGGATACCAACGAATAAAAAAAAATTTCCCAATCTGAAAGTAGCATTACCAGTAAAGAAAAAATACAATTTTGATCTTACCAATAGAAAACAGAGTAAACAGATGACAATAGTAGAACATATCATCTGCAGGATAACGAAATTCTGTTTAATGGCTAAGATACAGGAACAGAAATTGTACTTGATCTTGTGAATTACATGATTATCAGGAGGAATAGCAATAAACTGTCATAATAATAGTAAGAATACAAAAAAGATGAAAATAACAGTAGAAAGTAAAACTTGTTCAATTACGGAAGACGTCTAATGAAGTTATATAATGACTAGCTGGAGAGTTAGTGATAGACCGTGTCAGTTATGTCAAATATAAATATAAAATAGATCTATTGCGCAATTACACTAGCGCTATATCTTATTCTTAATCCTGATATATCAAATTACTGTAAAACACTATTCTTCATTATTCTGTAATTCACAAGACCAGATATGATATCTGAAATATAATTGTGAATATTTTTCGGCGCCGAAAAATATTTTAGTTTCCTAGAAATAATTCAGGCTGCCAGAATTAATTCCATTGTCAAAATATAATGGATACTGAATTTATCAATCTATCCTCTATATAATTGGAGAAAATGCTATAAGATATTTTAAAATTTCCCTATTTTGTTGTAATACTAATTAAATACTAAGGAATGCTTCTAAAACTATGTAATTTTTAGTAGAGGGAATTTTCGATAATTCAAAAGAGTATGTTAATAAATAATTTAATACAAATATAATATATTTGCCAATAAATTTCTCTATTAGTTCATAGCGTTCCTGTAAATTTTAGGATAATTCATCTCTTTTGAGGAATGAAATGTTGTTTTTTATTTTAGTATCTTACCTGTACATGGATATTTTGATCCAATTGTATACATGTATAATTGTATACTTGTGATAGATCATATCTCTGTTATATGTTAATGGTATACTCTGTTATTTATTAATGATCTGATGATCAAAATTTCGTTTCTCTTATTTATATAATGCATAAATATCAATTGATCACCTTTCCACTGCAGAATTTTGTCTATATTTAGTTGTTCAAAATTAAATTTCTGTGAATATCATTTACTAGCACCCTCCTAATAGACAATATGTTACACACGTCTCAACCAGATCAAATTAATTTTCATCAACAAGCATGTTTTTATCATATAAAATAAGAATATTAAGCATATAATGAATACTGGTTCATCATAAATCCATAACAGGTAGTAATATTGTTTTCCAATCTGAATAGGAGTTTCATCTATAATAAATGCGATACTCTTTTTCTTTTACAATATATTTGATATGAACCAAATTCCTGAATCAAATTACAAACAGAAACGATTCCATTTCTCATCTCTAAATACTACTAGTACCTTTGATTTCTTGTAGAACAAATACAAATTCTATTACAATAAATGTTGAATGTTTTTTATTTCCCTTGAATTTGATTAATATCTATATTCGGAACAACAAAATATAGAACTAAACATGTTGTGTATGCTTAATAAGGTAATAATATAGATTTTCTTAAATTTTATTATAATCTAAGCTAGGATATGGCTAGTTAGCACTATAAAATATCTTCTTTTAAGGGTGTCAGTCTATTTATCAATATCTTTAAAAATAAGAATTCAGTATATAATTACAGAAATAAATATGGAAAAAAAATACCCATTGGTTTTCCTGATTTCAGGAATGGTTATTGCAATGCTTGCGATACCAGTGTCTAGCGTACTGGCACAAAACGAAAATGTCAAAAATATTCAATATTACTGTTGTTCTTACATAGAGGAAGAGAAATATAACTTGCAAACGGTATCTACAATCATAACCGAACTAAATCTATACGTATGAAACTAGATATTATAGCAATTAAGCTTAATATGCTTCTCACCTCAGATGAGGTATTCTTGAAAACAGATTGGATCTTTTTTTTTCTATAATATCTAGATATTTTAATTATCCAATCTGTGAAGGATAAATAATTCTGTAGGACAAGAAGATCTTTTTTGGATATACTTCATATCCGTTCCAGTACCATAAACTCTGGAGACCCATTTGGAAAATATACTGGAATCAGATCCTGTTTGTATTCATCGAAATATTCCAGTACTTCTTTTGATTTGTAATGTTCTTTTGCTTTATCCAGTATAGGTAACATTTTGGAAACCTTCTGTATCTGTTTCAGATAATCCAGAAAGGATTTTCATGAATCAAAGCAATAATACTGTTTAAAAAGCTATCGTTTTAATTCTAACCTTGTAACATCAAATAGGATTGACTCCTGATAAGATCAAGTGATCCTTACAATGAGTCACGACAGAATATAGAATTTTGATGACTAGTGATCATGTATGCAAAATAAAGGTGACCTATTTCATGGACATAACTGGATATAATTCTTTATTTTCATGTACAATGATGATATGACATCTAAGAAAAATTATTTTATTATCCCTTTTAAAAAAATGAGGTGAATTAATCTTAAATTAACACAGTTCTTACCATTATGAAAATACTCGATACTTTCTTTTTGTTACATTCAATTTATTATGAATGAAAAAGAGGGTAATCGCTTTTCTTTTCCAAAATCTTGTTTTATTAATATGTAATTTGGTAAGAAAAAAGATGTTGGTAGTGGAATAAAAATTGATGGGTATTGACCCGCTCGGTATGACAGAATAATGATTCTGTGATATTCTCATGCTATGTAGTCTAAAGTATATTTAGTTTTTTTTATGAATCATTTCAATTTAGAAACTGTTAGTTTATTTGCTCTTTGTCTATATTATTGACTATTAACAAGTTAATAAAAAAATAAATACTAAAATCTAATCATAATAAGATGAAAGTCAAACCTGCTTCTTGTTTTTATGAATTATGGTTATTGCAATAACATTTGGAATTAGCGTTTCATTCTTTTTAAATAATACCAATCCACTAGTATATGCAGTGCATAACTACAATTACTCTACTGTAGAACGTAATACTCGAATATTTTTAGAGAGTCTACAAAAGAATGCCGGTCCTCCCCTCTATACTTTGACACCCAATGAAGCTCGCAATGTACTTTCTGGTCTTCAGTCCGGTGAAATTCAAAAACTTCCAGCTGAAATTGAAAACAAGACTATTCCAGGTGGTCCTAGTGGTGAAATATCTATTCAGATAGTCAGACCCCAAGGTAGCAGAAATGAAACTCTACCTGTTGTAATGTACTTCCATGGTGGTGGATGGGTCCTGGGTGGTTTTGATACTCATGACAGACTGTTAAGGGAACTTGCTAACGGGGCACATGCAGCCATTATATTTGTAAATTATACTCGCTCCCCAGAGGCTAAGTATCCAATTCCTGTAGTAGAAGGATATGCTGCTACAAAATGGATTGCAGAAAATGGTCAAACTATCAATGTAGATCCTTCACGGATAGCTGTGGCAGGTGACAGTGCAGGTGGCAACATCGCTACTGCAGTTGCACTACTCGCCAAAGAACGGGGTGGAAATCCTATCACGTTCCAATTACTCTTTTATCCAGTAACAGATGCGAATTTTGACACTCCATCGTATTTGAAATATCAAGAAGGTTACTTTCTTACCCGTGAAGCAATGAAATGGTTTTGGAATAATTATCTTTCAAATGATACTAATAGAAAAGAGCCAACTGTTTGTCCCCTGCAAGCATCTGTTGAGCAGCTTATTGGATTACCGCCTACACTTATCATAGTCGGAGAGAATGATGTACTTCGTGATGAAGGTGAGGCCTATGCTCATAAACTGATGCAGGCTGGAGTTATAACGACTGCAACCCGCTATCTTGGCACGATTCATGACTTTGTGATGCTGAATGCGATTACCGATACTCCTGCAGCGAGGGGTGCAATAGACCAAGCATCTCATACACTTAAAGAAGTATTGTCAGAGTAGAAGTGAGAGTGAGGGAATGACAATTTCACTATGTGGTTAAACTTTTATTAAATACGAAAATTTCGAGTTTTTTATATTTTTCTAAATATCAGTTCTCCTATCCACGTCCATATTATCTTTCTAATAATTATCATATCCGCATTCATCAATATTGTGCTTCTACATTCGTAACTAATTGGTATGTTTGGAAGCATTATAAGTGGTGATAATATCGCTGCCAATAAAGGCTATAAAACGAATTTATTTTAATCTAATTATATATCTAGATACCTATGAAAACTAAAACATCTACCTTCTAGTGGATTTATAATGAAAATTATAAATGGTTACTATAATATATAAATGCTAGAAACAGAATAATGCTACCGATAATGTTTTTAATTTTTAAGAATTTTAGTATTTTAGCCATTTTTAGTGCTCTCTTCATAGGATTATGCAGTCAAAATATCCAAGCCCAAACTTCAAACGCGTCAGATGAATTCGAAAGGATTTTGAAAATGCAGCAACAAGAATTAGACGAACAATTAAAGCAAACAACGGAAATAACACAATCCTATAATGTGACAGATGAATTCGAAAGAGATTTGAAAATGCAGCAACAAGAATTAGACCAGCAATTAAAGGACACATTGGAATCCTTCAATGCCACAAAACCACTTGAGGTACTCCGATAAAAATAATATTATACTCAATTTTCATTCGTATCTTATGTATAAATTAATTTTCAGAAGATTGATATTTTCGTTTATGTTTGTGTCTTTTTGTCAGCACAGGAACATCATGTAATGGACCGGGCAGCATTTGCACGCTTGGTTCGACAGAAGATCGATTCTGTCATATGCTTATATATTGTCAAAGATATATTTAGCTTTCTTGATTTGAATTACTCCTGGCCAAAGGTAGAAATCTTATTTTATTTTTTATAATCTTAAAGTACATTTCAACATCAAAATAAGATGTAAAAAAATTTAATTATCCTTAAGTGGATTATCAGAATATTGTGTAACGGTTATGACTTTACCATAACTGCCATATGAAACAATAACAAAATCACTTATTAACAAACTATCATGTCCTTTGTTTTTGGATTCTACTTCAGTTAAACCTTTAATCTTACAATTTATTATTTATGAATAGATAATACGTTTGCATAAAAATGAAGATTTGGAAGAGAAGAAACTGTTAGGCTCAGGTGGTTATGCTTTTGCATACCTAACAGAGGATGAGGAATTAAAATTCAGCCTAGGAGTACCACATTTATTCTTGGGAAATATAGGTAGACTAGACAAAGAAAGATTAACAAGGTATTATTGTAACAAATGTGGAAAAGAATATCTTGGATCTCCTCTAATAACATATGAGAATCCAAATGAGGATATTACACAAGATGTTATTTTACTAGAAAAGGGAGAATACAAATGCATGATTTGTAATAATACAATAGCACAATATCGTAAATTCAACAAATAGATATAATGAAACTATATGCTAGATTTTTTGTTTATGTAAAACTATAGCAACTAAAATGAATTCGCTAAACAGATACTATCCTGGAAATATAGTATAGATTTCAAATAAAATTCGTATTGTTCTTTAATATAGCGCTTAAATTATCTCATGCCATAATAAAGATGAGACTAAATTCAATAATTACGTTATGATGATATTATTGATTTTCATAGTTGTACAACAACGCAAAGATTACAATCAAATTTATTTTTTTAAAATTTATAAACACGTAGAATAATAACGTTTTTACTTTTCCAAAAGAATTTTAAATAATAAAACATCTAGTTGGTTGGTTATATTCTTATTCTATGAAGTTTTTAAATATATCAAGTTATTTGTTCTATTATCCATTCTTTGAATTTTATAATTCCAAATTCTTCTGATTCTTTAATAAATGAAGGGTCATTTAATCTCCATTTATCTTGAGGTATAGATTCAAAAAATTGTTGCATGCATAGAGTATACATAACACGTAGGTTTTTTGGATTTTCATTTATGCCGTATCTATTTAAAATATTAGAAATCTGACCAAAAGATTCATCATATTTTCTTTGTATTCCTGGTAATTCAAAAGTTTCATGTAATATTGATACGACTTGATCCAAATCATCTTTTAAGGTTATCATGACTGTTCTTTTAAATATATTATTCAGGGCAATATCAATTATTTCTTTAAGGAAAAAAACAAATTTATCTATTTTTGATGGTCCTCATAACTTTCAAGATGCATACAAAAAAGAATACTGGACATTCAAGAATCAAAGAACAAAACCTATTGAGAATACGGTTCATTAACAACCTGGTTCAGGTTTGTTCCTTACAGCCTATTCTAATACCTTCCAAGGCTTTCCAAGATCGAGGCTAAGCAAATGCTAATAAATAGAGTACATAATTGTTGCAATGGATGTTCAGTTTCTTAAGAAATCTACTGATCATAGGTTAGAAATAGAACATTCATAGCTAAATCTATTTTGTTAAATTAAAAGCGGTCCGTATTGTACATAATTAAAGCAAAAATAAATAGATAATAGTATCAATCTTAATATCACTAAATTACGTGTTAATGTTAATGTCTACAATTACAAACGAGGTTACAAAAGCAATCAGTAAAATTCAAGATGAAACTAGAAAATTATATGAAAATGATATCCAATTACAAAAAAACGTATTCTATTCCTGTCAATCAACATATGGACAATTTCTTGAAAATATACCGAAGTTTTACTGGAATAATTCAAGGATTCCGGAAAGATTTTTTGAAGCATACGATACAATTAACAAAAATGTTGTAGATAATATCACTAACCGAACAAATTTCATAAATGAAATGATATTGGAAAATATAGAAAAATTTGCCAGAAATATTGAATTTGCACAAAGATATTTCAATGATACAACTCAAAATTATTTTAATTATCAAAATTATTTCAACTATGTAAAAGAATTGGAAAGATCTTACAACAACAAATAAGTAATTATTTTTTGAAAATAGGATTAAAATTTTTAATTTACAAAT